>NZ_JAIMDU010000009.1:0-61684 GCF_019794615.1 Streptococcus suis | reverse complement strand
CAATGGGACAATGGGTTGTGACATAAAAAAATCCTCCAGTTTTTTTATTACAGTATACTGGAGGAGTGAATGATTGGATAGGTACCTTGTTATGGGGCGCTTACTTTGTGATAGCCTCCAACCAACAGAATAACTATAATCGAAATCCCGAATTGCAAAAATCAATTCGGGATTTTTTCTATTAGATTCCTTCAGAAATCAAATCTGTCCACATGGCCTCTTCATAAACGAAACCAAAACTTGTCTCGTCATCTACACCATAAATGAGTTTTACATTTATTTTCTCACCTGGTTCTAACTTTTCAACCAAATTGACATCATATGTACTTAAGTCTAATGCAAAAGGTATTTGAGTCGTTGGATCGATAAGGTTGAAATAATATTCGTCAAAATACACTCTTTCATCTGTTGTATTCTCAACCTCCATCTCGACAACGTATGCTGAACTATAATAATCATCCACTAAGCTTACGCTGTCATCTTTTCCCATCGATGTCACTGTTACATCCAGACCATCTGAAAAATTAACTTTATCACCTATCTGGTACTCTTCATATGTCAAAGTCTCGTCTAAATAATCTGGATAGGTCGTCCCTTGACTTTGTGATACACTGAGCCCTAAAGTCAAAATAACACATGTAACCCCTAATACAAAGGTTAGTACCAGCCCTATAATTGTTGTCCAAAAAAGTGGTTGTCGGTATAAAGGTTTCTTTCGATAGTACATTTGTCCATCTTCAATAACAAAGTCTTTCAATCTTCTCCTCCTCTTCAGCTTACGCTTGGTTCTCTGATGGCAATTCGATACCTGCTTGCCTTAGTGCATCTTGGTATAAACCAAAAAATCGATGATAGGCAACTGTTTGTTGACCATTTGTAACAAACAAGTTGACACGAAAAACAAATTGTCCTGTTACCGTTGTTTTCGGCCCTAAAATGCTGATATTGGTAATCTGTTCAAAATTGCTTAACTCGCGACTATTGACTTCCTCTATAATACGGTAAACTTGTTCTAGATCTGTATTAAATTTCAAAGGGATATCAATTTGTGCACGCATTTCCCCACGCGACTGATTGCTGACAACTAAAATATTACGATTTGGAATAAAATGTAGGGTTCCATCCGCATCACGCACTTTCGTTGTCCGAATCCCCATGCTAACAACAGTACCAGAAATAGTAATTGGACCATTTGTCAACTTGACAACATCCCCTACATCAAACTGTCGTTCAATCAAGATAAAGAATCCATTCACCAAGTCTGAAAGAAATCCTTGTGCTCCCAGTCCAACAGCAACCCCTGCAATCCCTGCACCTGCCAACAAACTTGAGACAGGTAAGCCTAAAATACTGAGTACCCAGTAAAGCAGAATAAAATAAAGGAGATAGTTTAAACTGCTTTCCACTAATCGACTGATTGTCTTTTGGCGTCCTTGCTCATGATTTGAAATCTTTAGAGACGGTACCAGCACTTTTTTAACTGAAGCTTTAGCGATTTTCTTCAGAATATAAAATGTAATGAACAGTAAAATAAGAGACAAAATCTTGTTCAAGCTAGCAGTCACAATCGCCTCAACATTAAACTGAGACAAGTACTTTGTAATAAAATCATTCATAAACTCATTATAGCAGAAATGACAATAAAAACGCAAAAAAGACAGTGTTAGCCACTGCCTGCTATTCAAATGTGCTATTATCGCTTTTATTGATTAATTCTGTTGATGTCTTAATAATTCTCAAAAAATCGAACTATATCTGACTATTCCTCAACTTGTTCTGAAGCATGTAGTTTATAATTATCTGTTATTGCAACTTTGTTTTTATTATACCAAATGAAACGTGCATATTCTTTCGCAGATAGTGTTTCACTAGCTACCTTTGTCATTATAAATTTATATTCCTCTGAATCCTGCCAATTCTCCCCAACATTATCAAGTAAGTATGATTCAGTAAAGGAAGTATCAGAAAATTTATTATATTCATCTAAAGATTTTCTAGATAATATGTAGTCAAAATCTGTCGCTACTTTCTTTTCTACCTCTATATTATCTACGCTTGGTACATTAGCTAAATAATAATCAGATAATGTTTGCATTGTCCATTGATTATTTCCGTCTTTTGACAAGACTTTAATGCTTTTAAAATCGTATGCTAGATTGGCAAACTTTTCGTTTTTAGTTTTATTTACAAAATAAAAGATAGTCCCGCTCACCAAGATAATAATAATTAAAATGATATAAAATAGCTTTTTAGCTATTTGAATATGTGTCCCTTGTGTGTTAATTAACCCATTATTCATTATAAAAAATACCTCCATAGATTATCGATTATCGCTCTTTGACACGATGAGTTTGTTGAATACTATTTATAGCCACTCTCCCTAATTGTCTGTTTCGATTCCTATTATTAAGTTTTTGAGAGTTAAAAGCTAATTGTCCTAATTTCTGTTTTGTTTTAATACTAGTTGTAACGTCCTCCCTTTTTTTAATTTGATGGTGATTCAATTTTGGATTATTTTCCACAAGCCAACTACTTGCCTGTCCATAATGTTCAACATTCATTTTTCGCCTATTGTTTTCCATCTTATTTATACCTTTTCTCAGAATAATCCTTTTTTTTATAAGGTGAACTTCGATAGATTTCAGAATTATTTTTATCAGTTACATCCGATAATTGACCTAGTAAGTTATCAATCTGCTCCATCGATTTACCATCTTTTATTTCTAAACAAGCTTGATTGTTTGCATTAGAAACAAGAACAGTATCTATTTTAAGTGGTTGTAATAAATTTTTATGTACACCTAATACAGCCACGCCTACTTCAACTCCAAACATTACTTTTTCAGTGTTGTTCATTTCTTTTAGAGACATATTTACCTCTCAAAATCTATCAAAAGCGGTTCCTTTAGTATCTTGGGGTTATAAAAAATTCCAGTATAAAAACCAAATTCTGAAGGAAAGTGCATAATATCAGTCTCCGATAATATTGGTACTTCTGAGATTTGATAATTTATATTATGGGTTGAATGCATCCCAATACTTTTAGAAACTTGTTTAACCGTTTTTGTGCCTATCTCTTTAGAAAGAAATGTCGCAGATACTCTATCAGTATGTTGGAGAAGTATCTTTGAAGAACAATTTGAAGAATATTTTGAAAAGGAGATATCATCACCAAATTGAGAAATGCTTTGAATTGCAATTGTAATACTTACACCAAATGAACGAAGCTGTGCCAAAGACTCAGAAAGAGCAATTTTAGGAGCAATAAAAGCTGCCTCATCCATCATCCAACTAATCAAAACTGATGTTTTTCCAGTGGAACATATTTTTACTTTCATCATACCATAGAACAATGCACTTAGTTTCCACGCTACCTCTCCACGACTTATCGGAGAATGTAGCACCAGTAAACCTTCAGTAGTTAACAACTCGTCTAAAGAAAAATCACTATCTCTTGTAACAATTGCTGTATCTCTTTCTGCAAAAATAGATAATTTAGAAGCAAGACCGCTCAAATAAAGGGTACTCTCAATATCAAGCAAATCTCGTAGTTTTCCTTTTATAGATAGGTCCTCTTCAGCCATTATCAAATCAGATAAAATTGCTTGGTTTATTGTAAGTAGTTTATAAATATATGTTAAGTTGCAATTTTCGGGCTCAGCATTTTTCTTCACAAGCATAATTAACCCTTGCAACCAACGTTTGTCACGTTCTACAAAGTGTTTATTTTCAATACCTTGATTATCATTGCTCCCCAATAATGAATCTGCTATAGCCTGAACTAACAACGTATCTCTACTATCTTTCACTTCATCTAGTGGATTCCAATGGTGCGAGCTTTGTGAATCAAATGGATTCCAAGATCTGACCTTAAACTTTTGAGAGATATTAGATTTTTTCTTTGCTTCAACTATTAGTTTTAACATATCCCCTTTAACATCATTCACAACCACCCTAAAATGATTTTCTAAAAGCGATAAAACTGCTGGAACAATCACCCCGTAAGTTTTCCCGCTCCCAGACGGTGCAATTAATAATTGATGAGTGAATATATGTTCTCCAAAAATTGAAAAAGGGATTTTTTCCTGAGTTCGTGGATTTTTTATCTTCCCCAGCTGGTATTCTCCTTGTGCTAAGATTTGCTTATCATTATTTGAAACGTACTTGGGTAGTAATAGTGCTCTATAATCTCGCACCCCTTCGCTATCATAACCAATTTTATCTCCAAATAAAGCATATCCAGATTTCTTAGCACTAAAAGAAGTCTTAGATTTTAAGTCATTAATATTATCATTTAACTTATGGGCTAGTGAACTACTTAATTTTGCTGTCCCCCATAACAAACCCCATCCAAGCCCCATTCTTACCTCCCAAAGATTGAAAAAAGTTTGAATTTATTCGCTTCAGAATTAATATTTTTCAAGGAAACAAAATACCTATAAAATTTATTTGAAACCTGAATTTTATCTTGCTTAATTTTTCTATCTATTTCTTCAAAGTTTCTTTTGAGTTTTTTATTACTTACAAAAGCCAATGTTTGTTCCTCTGAAAAGTCCTTATTTTTATGGAAAAATTGTAAATATACAAAAAAAAGTTCATTGTGCCCTCTATTAATTTGGTCTAAAAGACAAGTCACCAAGTGAGAATCAACATTACAAATAGTAGATATAATTTTATAATAGCTTTCAATATCAGCAGGTGATTTTACATCCTTAATCAAACAATCTAAAATATCCGTGCAAAATTTATCAAGTATTTCATGCGGTAGAGTCTCACTTTGTAATTTCTGAATTGTTTTTCTTAAAATAGAAAGCCTTTCTTTTTGAGATTTTGCTAGTAACAAAGCTTTCCTCACATATGATAAATATAGCTGAGTTGGCAACTCGAAATGTACATGTGTAGAGTACCAATTTATTATTAAAGTAATCAAACTGTCATTATTTATTTCACATAGTTGATCAACATATGCATGAATAAGTTTATTAGTTAAACTAGAGTCCCACTGATCATTAATTGCTTGTTCAACGAATATTAAATTGTATTCATCAAACTGCATTAAGATAGTTTCTATTTTTTTCTGGCGTGTAACATCTAAATATTTAACCGATAATAATGCCTCGTTAATATTAGAAATTAAATACGACTTAAACAGGTTTTGAAATAACTCAATGTCATTTACATTATTTAGTATCTTTAACTTTAACTGTTGACTAAACAATATAAAGTCGTCACAAAGTTCCTTTATTAAATAGGAGTCATATTGATCATCCCTCTCAGATGATTTCAACAATAATAAATAATCATTAAAAAGAGAGATTTTTGACTCTTTATTCTTATTTCTAATATGAGATACTATATCTTTCCGATAATTCGTAGTCAAAACGTCTGATAATATAGGACTTGCTAAGAGTTGCTCAAAAAATTTAAATTGTGTATGTGGCTTTCCATAAACAGAAATCGCTGACATTGAGTCTTTAAAAGTAGCCAGATTAGGTTTATTGTTTAGGTATTCATAGTAGGATAAAATGGTATCAATATCTTTATTCATACTTAGATAGTTGAAATTTTCGATTAGTAATTTTTCGAAACTCGCCAAGCCATTCGTGTTATCTAGCAAAGTAGCAACAGCCCAATCAGAATATCTGTAATTTGCACGAGAGGTAGTCGGAAATACTTCTTTCTGCATATCAAAAACATGAAAAAACATTGAATTATTTGGACGAAAGTCAGTTCCTTCAGGAATTACTCCTACAATATCAAAACGTTTATTCTGAATAAAAGATTCATTTGGAGAGTATTCGAAAGTCGAAAAACTGAGCTGTTTTGCCAAAGTTAATGGAAGTGAATAGAGAATAGCTGCAATCCAAAGTGGAATATTCTCAAATTCATCTATGATAATAACTGTTTTGTTTTGATTATTTATTTGCTCATCCAATACAGCGGATAGTAACCGTGACAGTATCTCTTTATTATTCTCTAATTTAATAAACTCTCTTACAATATCTAATTGAAGTGAACCATTTAGCAACTCTATATTATCAGATAAATAATCTGGAATTTTTGTATTATCAACCTCTTCAACGTCCATTGAAGTCCGAAAAGTTGGACTTTCAAATTTTTCGATAGGATATTGTCTTAGTTCATCAAGGATTACCCAATGATTCAAAAAATTACCTGGTCTTGCATTACTAATTAAGTACTCTTTTCCTAAATATCTCTTTGAAAAGAAGTTATACTTCCCATCAAAAAAATATGCAAAACTGTACGGTAATGATACCTCTTCTTTCGAAGCATCTGTAATATCCGATACATTTACAGTATTCGGTAATTTAAACTTGGAAAAATAACTCGTATCTCTTAGCTTATCCTGTGGAAAATGTTTATCATAACTATAAATACAATGACCTTGGCCTTTGACTCCAAATCTTGCAACTGTATAGATTAACTGATGCCCCATCACTGTCCTCCTAACCATGCCATAAATCTTGATTTCAGACTGTTGTGTTCATTGCCTTTCATAAGCCATATTAGTGGCAACTCCACAAGAAAAGAGTCAATATCCTCATCTTCTCCAACCTCAAAATTCAATCCTCTGGAAGATAGAATAAAAAACTTAATATTGCTATACTCACTTCTTAATTGACTCAAAAGTGCTACTTCTCCAATATTATTCAAAAAATTCTCTGTAACGTTATTAATGAGTTCAATTCTCTCAATACTTTTATCTTTTGTGAAACCGATTTTTATAAACTCTTCATCAAAAATATCTGAAAAGTCTTTCAAAATAACATCCACTTTTGTCAGTATGACGGCTATCGGTATCGAAATTTTTGCACCTTGAGAAATACTTCTTGATGAGCGAATTATTTTTGTCAAATTCGAAACAATCGAGGTCACATCTTGATTTCGAATTCCCGAATACTCAGATCTAAGTTCGGGACTAACTCGCGACTTTACCCCTGAGAGTTGTAAAATATCAATTAGAAGAAAAATCCCTTTTGCATTATTAAAGTAAGCATGACTTGCGAGTGTACTACTTGAGTAGTCATCAAATTTTTCTCCTGCTGCATCATAAATTGAATAAACCTCCTCTTTGGATGAAGAACGCTTTACTTTAAATATAATACTCTCTCTGCTATCATTTGCAGTTCCATCTAATCGACCATTCCTTTTCAAACTTTCTATTCGTTGCCTACGCTTTGATTTTTCTTCACTTGATTCAATATAACTGACAGCATCTCCTTCAAAATACTTATGACCATATCTTTGAATATCATCTGTCATTAATGTAAACAACTCGGTTTTTCCCACACCTTTGCTTCCTGCAATAACAAAAGTCTTATAATTCCCTCTAAATATTTCTTCAGGGATTTCTGTATGTTCGCTATTTTCAAAACAATTTTTACAAATTGCAATCAAAGGCTTCCCGTCTTCAGAGAAAATTCCCATAGAATTGATATTGTTTTCACTCACCACTGTAGAAAATTTAATACTTTCACCTTCACAAAGCTGATCAGTTACTACATCTTTTAATGGAAACTCTATACCTGCCCCAACAATTACAGGCCTAAATACTCTCATCTTTGAAGGGGAGTAGTAAGTAATATCTTTAATCCTATTTTCACAGTAACATTTTGGACAAATAAACTGTACTTTATCTTTCATATGATTCTCTTTCTTAAAATATTATCTAAAAAATTAGGTCTTACGTTACTTCGAAGTACTTGGGACTTGAATAAGATTCCCCATTGCTAAAGAATAATGTATATTCTTTAGATTGAATTTCAGAAGATAATAATCTAATTTTCTTTTTAAATAATTCCTGTGAACTATCTAAATAAAACGGTCGTAATCGTTTACCATCTTCTGGACTACTCACATTACCTTCAACTAAAATTACTTGAAAATTTTGTATTCTAGAAATTTCAGACAATATCTCTGTATCTAATTTCAGCCTTAAATCGTAACCCATTCCAAATCTATCCGTTAATACCACGCTCAGATTATCCATATTAAATTTCAGAAGTTCAACTGACTTAATAAATTGTGAAAAACTAGTTCCGATACATTCCTGACAAAGTTGTTCAATTCTAGGGTAATCTGCAGTAGTTCTATATATTTCAAGTAACGTTTCTTGAATATTATCTCTACTACTAATATTTTGAGTTAAAATTTTTACTAATTCTTCAGTTTTTCTGACTGCCTGTTTTGCAGTCAATTCTTCTTGCCGAACTATATTTTCAAACATCTCATATTTATTCGAAATAGTTTCCAGCTTAACTAAAGCATCGTAATAATACTTACGCGAAAATGACTCATAAAATGACTCAAACGTATTATTTTTTGCATTTTGAACCTTTTGGCGATTAATATCGCTTATTCTAGCAGTTTCAAACATGCCTAATTTTAGAAAAACATCTAATAAATACTCATCTAACTCAACTGAATTAAACTTTTTATTCCGACTTCGACAAATGGGACAACACTTCCTTTGATCATCTGGAATCATTCTCCCACAAATACAATGAAAGTAATCGATTTTTTCAAGTTTACTTACTTCTAATTCTTTCCCTGTTTGTATCATAAATAAAGAAGAGACAAAACACTCTACTTCTTCTTTATTATTAGAAAAATTTGACCAATTAAAGATAATCTTTAATGCTTCATTTTCCAAACAATCTTTTTTTATTATTTTTCGGATTCCATCGAATGATATTGCTGTATCATATTTTTCTTTTGATTTTGAATTAATAAAATATTTATCTAGCTCAATTAAAAGATTATCGTATATTTTAAAAGTCGTGTTATCAGATTTACCATTAATTTGAGCTCGAAGATAATCTAACCTAGTACGAATTTCATTAAAGCTACTTTCTTTTGAAAACTGAGTTGCTGGAAATTCTAAGTCTTTTATCTTAATGTGATTTCGATAGTTTAAAAAATCATATACATCTAAAAAATTCTGTAAATCATTTCGATTTAAACGTTTTTGAAATTGAGGTACCTTATATTCTTTTAAAACACTCTCTGCCCTAATTTCTTTTTCTTCACGCTCTGCATCCAGTTCTGCCTTACTTTTCTTAGTTCCTTCTAGTCTAATCTTTAGATTAGTTATCATTTTATGAAGAGCTGTATTACTTATTTGACCCTGAAAATTAATAGAAAGCAATTTATTTAAGTCACTTTGACTCAACGGTTGGATAGAAAAATTGCTAGCCTGAATCAGAGAGACTTCCAATTGATGAAAAGATTTAGAATAAGCATTTCCTATAAACGATATGTATTGATTATCTGTTGCATTTTTTATAAATTCTCTTAACACTACTGTTTCTTTTTGAAACGGTAAGGACATGCACCTATCCAAAGCCTTTTCTCTATCCAACACATAACCGAGATTACAGTATAAATAGTAGTCGACTAATTGACAAATATTTTCCATTATCCCAATCTTTCCTCCTAGTCCAATGCTCCCAGCATAAAGAAATAATCCCTAATAGAACTACATGGGCAACATTGGAAAAATTATTTCAATAAACATCTTTCACTTTGGTGACTGCATTTTTATTTGGAAAGTCACCTTTAATAACTTGTCTTATGTACTATCAAAGTTAACAACTCTCAAAGATTGACTACAACTATCACACCTTAAAGGAGAAAAAACTGCTATGTAATATCATTAAATTTCATCAACGATATTCATTGTATTAATATGTTCGATTGCTTCTTCAATCTCTTCACCTGTCATTAGTCCCTTGATTTGGATCTCTGCACTTGCTTCCCGACCATCGGTTAATTCTTTGGCGTATGCATTAATTATACCTTGATCATTTAATGTTAATGTCACTTCAATAGGACTTCCAATAGGTAACCCAGCAGGCATAGTTAATAGTAACTCTCCTATCATTTGTTCCGCCATATAATCTTTATAATCTACAACATCCTTCATCTCATCAGATTCGATTATCTCAATTAAGACTTCAGATTGTGATTCATACCGTGTCCCAGCCCCTATAGTTCCTGTAATATATCCACCTATAAGTGGACTATTTTTTATAATAATATTTTGTATTTTCAATTCATTGCCATGAAATAATTTGACCCCATAAGTTTTTGTTGCAGCGGTTACAATTTCCTTGTCGTTTAAGTTTCCAAAACTTGCAACAGACGTGTTTAATTTATCATAAAAACTATCTTTATTCCTTAATACCTCTTGTTGCTCCTTAGTCAAGTCATCCTCATGTAGTTCACCAGAGGCTAACTGTTCAACAATTCTTTGACCTTTTATATAAGCAAACACAGCCCAAATAGCAGCACCTTTAGCTACTGCTTGATCTGGATCATGTGTTTTAGGCTCCAAACCATATTTCAATTGAAGTGCTTCTTTTATCATTGGCATCCGAGTAGATCCGCCCACTAATAGAATTGTATCTATACTAAAACCTTTTCCACTTGCAATTTCAATTAATTGATCCGTAATTTCTAATGTTCGTTCTAACAAATCCTCTGTCATTTCTTCGAAATCTTGACGAGTAATCACTGGCTGAGCTTTTTCACCATCAAAGTTCAATTTTGCCTTTGTTGTATCTGAATTAGTTAACTTTACTTTAACTTCCTCTGACTTTAAAAGAAGTTGTTTCTCATCCCCTGGAGTAAATTTATAATCTGGGTGTACTTCCATAAATTTCTCATATAAGAATTCAAAAATACGTTGATCCCAGTCCTTACCGCCTAACTGACTGTCTCCTTCAGACGCAACCTCTATAACCTCTTGATCAGAAATAGACATGATTGTCGCATCAAAAGTCCCCCCACCTAAATCATAGATTAAAAATGTCTTATTATCTTCACCGTTACTTTGCGTATAGTCAAAAGCAGCCGCTAGAGGTTCTTTGATTATTTCTAACACTTGTAACCCCGCCAATTCCCCTGCAGTTTTCGTAGCCATTCGCTGAGCCTCATTAAAATAGGCTGGGACAGTAATAACAACTTGTTCCATCTCAACCCCTAAGGAAGATTCATCAACTGAGCGTTTCAGTTCTTTTAACACCAGTGAGGATAACTCTTCAGGACGATATTTTTTGGATCCAATGGTAAATTTTTCCTTCACATTATTTGGCAATTCTTCGAAAGAAGTACCCATATAACGCTTAAAAAATTCAACGTAACCAATAGGATCCATTTCGGCTTCTTCTTTAGCAGCTTGACCTACTACAATATTGCCATCTTCTGCAAAGTATATTGCACTTGGTGTAATATCTTTACCATTCCTATTTTTTAATATAACTGGTTTGTCATAAGAATCAACATATGAAACCGCTGAATAAGTTGTACCTAAATCAATACCAAAAACTATCTTTTCCATTTATTTCTCCTCCGTCGCTGTTTCTGCATATTTATAGACATCTACAACTTGCTTTTCGATGACTATACTTCCCTTCTCAAGACCTGAATTTCGAACCATTGCCACAGTTAGGTGTAACTCTTTCTGAGATGTGTAAACATCATTATATTTTTTGTCAGATATGGTATTAAATACATCTCCAACTTCACCTGTAAATATATGTAATTGGTTACTTTCTAATAATTCGTCAATATCTTCTATAGCACTCTCAAGAATAGCAACAAAATCTTCATTTTCAATTCCTTTTTTCTTTTTGTAACTTGTCAGTTCATCTACTAAATTTTTTCTAACTTTCCAAATGGACCGAAAAATCGGCAATTTTATTTCCTCAAACAATCCTGATTTATACAATGATAATTCATCGTGAAGATTTGAATTTATTTCTTGTAATCTAAGTAATTTAGCAAAATTCTGTTGAGTTTTTAGATTTGAACTAAGCAGCTGAGATAACTTATTTCCTAAATCAGTGATTTGCTCATTTTGTGAAATAAGTATAGAATCTATCAATTTGTTGATATCTTCCTTATCACCACTCGAAAATTGTGAATTTAGGATGTCTTCAACTCTATCCTTAATGATAGTTTGATTCGATAAAACTTCTAACATTATATCTTTTAACGACAAACTACTTAAACTTGTCTCTAAAGTCTTCTCAAATACAGTACCGGTTTCTACCTCTGAAATTGCCTCCTCCTCATTGAAAATCAAGTTTTGATCAGAGATATTATAATCATCAAAAGTTTCTCTTACCATTATTCACTCCTCATAATAAATAATAACCGCATTGCTAAAAAATTTTCCTTAAAAATATAAACAGATACTTTGAAAAATATAAGCACTGATACACATTCCTAGAAAAGTATCGCAAATAATACTACAACATTATCATTTCCTTGCATAATTGTCCTTGCTTTTTTAAAAAATGAATGTTGTTTTTTAAATAAGCAAAATTATCTATAAAACGGACAACTTTCCATTTTTCAAAAAGAAAGTTTCCAGCATATAAATACATGATTTATATGGTTATTTTTGGTAAACTTAATATAGGATTCTATGAAAAAGAAGGTAAGTGGGTATGAGACATTTAACTTTTAGCGAAATCTTACAGACTATCTTATCCATAAATAAAACAAATAATAAAACTACTGGGTGGGTAAAACAAGAAGCTACCGTCAATAGTATTTTCCAAGTCATTGGGGTTCCCGGTAAGGCAGATGAGGAATTTTATGTAAATACTTCCGATTGTTCAAAATACTTTAATGGCAGAAAAAATATTCCTAATAAAATTCGTAAATTCATTGCCAAGCAGCCATTTACTGAACTTGCGGAGACATTTGCAGACAAAATTAATCACCATCCGGATATCCCTGCCACAGCGATTGCAACAGCACTATTTGAACAAGCAAAGCAAGGTGAAATTTCCTCGCTCATCCCTACCTGCACCGATGATATTCGCTATCAACAAGAGCAAACATTAAACCAACTGTTCTCTAAAAAACTATATGCCCAGTATATTTCTACAACAATCCTCTTCTCCCTCCTTTATGTTTCAAATATTGACACCACTCCTTCTGTAGATTTTCCATCTCAAGAGATACTTCATTTTAATAGTGATGTGGAAGAGTGTATTCAACTTGGGCAATATTATAAGAGTTATGAACGAGATGTCATTATTTATCCAGACATCGAAACAAAATTGTTTAAGGTATTGGTAACTCGTACCTTTGAGGCTCCACTTCCCAATCCCGTTCACAAATATAAAGACAAGTATCTGGTTAATTTTTTATATTCAACTCCCACACTGCGAAGCAATCTCCACTTTGTTAGTCTGAAAATTAATGGAAAGGACTACACTGATGCTACTCAGGTAATTGATGAAACTCTCGACAGTGATAATCACAGCTTTCCCTATAAGCGTTCTATTTTACTAGAAAATATTGAACCAGCAAATACATATAAAGTAGAGTTGCAGACTAAATATTTTGCAAGCTTTCCAGTGAGATTTGGCAGTTTTCGTCTGCATGCTCCAGCCAAGCGATTTAAAGTTTCCGTCTGTATTCGAACAATCGAGAAACGAAAACTATCTTTGACAATGAAAACATTTGGTAGTTACAACAAGCATGTCTCAAACATTCATCATATTGAACCAAATGCTACATTGGCCTATTTTGAAAACATAGATTGGACTTTCCCATCATCAGGCTATGCCTATATTGTGAAACCTTGGAATGAATATTGGCTAGATTTCTTACCAGATATAGAAAAAAGTACAGAGACTTGATGTCCTGTACTTTTTATTATGAGGAATCCACGAATAATGGTGATTATTCAAAGAGGTTAGCCATTTCTTCTACGTTTTTTAATCGCAAATGCTAAACCTGCCAACCCTAGCATCATAAAACCTGTCATTTCTGATGCCGATGTTGCTTGTCCTGTATTTGGCAAGGTTTTGGTGCCTGATGAAGATTTCTCCTCTTTCTTAGAATCCGTAGCTGATGTAGCTGCTTTTTCTTTTGTATCTACTGCTAACTGCTCCGTTTTCTTATTATCCGTTGGTTGCTTATCTCCACCAACCGAAATATTAGAATTAGATGTTGAATCTTTTTCTTTATCTTTTGGAGCTGTGACTGTGCTACCATTAGACTTATCAGACGGTGGGGTTATCTTCTTAGTATATCTAATGATATAAACTCCGTTCTCCTTCGCCTGCTCATACGTCACGAGCATCTCTGCTTGGGTAGGATCAACCAACTCATATCCATCGATTGCTGGAGCTTCGTTTATAGCCGGAGTTCCGCCATTAGAAACGCTCCAGCTTATATCTTGATGGATAATATTACCTTCGGTATCAACGAAACGGAATGTTACACTAATAGGTTCTCCAACTGGTTGCTCAGATGGGATGTCAACTGAATTGCCTCCCTGAGTGTTCCCAGAATCCATAACATATTCAAAATAGTATAAATTCTTACGTTTAGCCTGCTCGTAGGTCACAGTTTGCTCTGAACCCACAACAAGCTTCCAACCATCAAAAGTTTTCGGTGCCAGAGTGACACTCTCACCAGGAGTAATGGTAAATGTCTCCTCCTTGAAAGGAGTAATTTTTTGACCTGGTTCAATCTGTGTTTCTCGGTAGACAACCTTAATCGTAATTGGTTGGTCTACAGGGACAGTTGGTTCTGCTTTTGATGCAGCAATGTTAGCCATTGCTTGTTCAAGTTTCTGGGTAATTTCCTTACGGTAAGAGATTTGATAATCCCAGTATTCGGGTCCCCAACCAATAGCATTGATAATATCTTGATCTGTCAATACTTTGCCTACTGGTTTATCAAATAAAGGTTGCTCCAATACTAATTCCGAATGGAGTACAGATAAATTTCTGTCCGCAAATATTCTATCTAAATCATTCGCTTCATAAGTAATATCATCAACTCCCAACTCTTTCTTATAGACTTCAAAAGCTTTCAAGACAGTGGCATGGAAGGTGTCAAAAACTTGCTGATATTCCACACGTTGCTCAGGTCTAATTAAGGAGTCAATAGAAGGAGCTTTGTCATAGTATACCTTAACAGTCTTATTCGCAACTAGTCTGAAAGTACCACCTTTCCCATACGTCCATGAGTCAAAGCCCTCAGTCTTACCTACTCTATAACCTGATATTACTGGAAAATCAAATGTCACTTCCGTTCCTTCAACTCCGCTCTGTTGAATGGTTTGGAGAACTTGACCGTCTTGGTCTACTAATTGGATAGTATAATTTACTGTATTGGTATCGGTAGAGTTGTTACCATTTGTAGGTTCTTCTACAGAATCTAAAACATATATAAAATTCCAATTATTGTCAGTTGTGTTGACTAAATCTTCGTAACGAACTATACTACTCATCCCATCAACCAGACGGTATCCCGGGAATTGTTTTGCTCCAACGGATATTGATTCTCCTGGTTTTAGAGTATAAGTTGTGGTATCTAGCATTTTTAGGTTACTACCAGAATCATCCAGAGTTTCATAATGAGATACTGTAATTTGTTTTGCATTTTCTTCTTCAATTGGTTTATTCGGTACTTCTGGTTCTGGAGTTGGTTCCTTATCCTTACTCACCAAGTCAAAGCGATAATAGTTTTCACCAGCCGCTACTTTCTCATAAGTAATTTCATAGTACTGCGGACTATTTTCTGCCAAATCTGCGAAATCACTCCATACTGGAATACCACCTTTATCAGCAACCCATCTTTCATATAACTCTCCAGGTTTAATTCTATCTGTATATCCATCATAGTATTGACCATCTACATACCATTCAACCGTATAGGGGAGTTCCTGTTGTTTTGGAATTGGTTCTGGATTAAAAGTATCTTTTTCCATCCAAAATTGAACCCATGCAAATCCGGCAGAACTCACTAAACGTGAAGCATCGTCATAAGTAAGCTCGTAAGTTGGGGCAGTGAATTTATCGAGCTTGTATCCGTCGACTGTTGGTGGAGTTACAGTCTTTGTTTCTCCAGGGTTGATGGTAATATAATAGTCGGATAATGGACCGTCAGCTTCAGAAATTGCAACTACTGCTACTGAAATAGGCTCCTGTTTCGTATCTTCTGCCGGTTTTGGCTGCTCAACCACTTCATTTTGTTTATACACATAACTCAGAATACCATCACCACCATCCCATGTGGGTGGAGAATAGGTCGTATGAGACAGTGTATAACCTTCGTATTCTGGTGTAGAAGACGTAATTTCTTCTCCAGGCTGAACCTCAATATAATCCCCATCACCATTTAAACGGAACGAACTTCCATCTGTGTTGTGAGCATGATGCCATACTACTACACCAATAAGATCATTAGATGTATTCGTATAGGTTTCTGCATAGGCAATAGTATTCTCAGAATCTAAAGTAGCTGCTGGTAGCACTACCCCACAACCCACAAGTACCGTTGAGGCCATCAACTTGATACCCAATTTTGCAAACTTCTTATTCTTTTTCATATCATTCAACGACTACCTGTCGCCCTCCTTTTCGGTAATGATGAGCATATTCTAATAGAAACGATTAATTTGATATCTATTAGCATACATATACTGCGTTATTGTATCATTTTCATACATATTTTTCCTTTATTTTCTAAAAAAAAACATTTCTCTTAATAAGAGAAAGTTTCTAATTTTTTCCTATCCAATTCCAAACAAAATTAGTAAATCAACTGGTCTACATTCGTTATTCTAACAACAGTATTCAGGTATTGATTTACCCCTAACTAAAAATAGTTCATTCAAGCCTTCCGTCTCCACACCATGCGGTATTCTAGCTTTTCTACACCTAAATTGACTATCTTTTTAACTCCGTCAAATCGGAAGCCCACTTTTTCATAGAAAGAAATGGCTCATGCGTTCCCCTCCAGTACCCAGAAGGAAATAGTTTCGTAGCTCTGCAATTTTTCCACAGCCGCCTGCAAAAGCTGATAGCCAATCTTCTGATCATCATAGTCCGTCAAAACATAGAGGGCGTAGAACTCCCCTGATCCTTGCAAATCCTTCTGATTAGATGAGACATAACTGGCAAAACCAATAACCTTTTCATCAACAATTGCTACTAGGATATTTTTAGGAAAGCGAACTGCCCAACCTTGATAGCGTTCCAAAGTATAGACATCCTTTAAAAATTCCCGAGGTAACAATCCAGCATAAGCCTCCTGCCAGGACTTCCAATACACATATGCTTTACCCTGAATTCCACATTCCGTTTCCATTGGTTTAATCATCATCTCATGAACCTCCCTATTTTTCCTCTAATATACATTAAAAAGTGGGGTCCTGTAGTTTTAAATAATTGGTTAGAAGCCATTTCGAAAAAAATCAAAAACGCAAAACCAGCTCAAATCGTCGAAAAACCAAAGCCGTCGGACAATGTTCGGCGAATTAAAGCCAAAGATAACAGGAGGAAAAAATAATGAATCGCGAAGAATCGATTGTTTTTGCGCAGAAATTTTTAGAAGATATTTTGAGTTTTTATGGAGTAAACTTGGCGGTTTATTCGACTTATGAAGATGAGGTTATTCAACTTTCTGTTCCGTCGAGTGAATTGAATTCGATTTTGATTGGTCGAAACGCGGATAATTTGCGATCGATTCAACATTTGATCGCTTCAGCTTTAACAATTCGAAATGCTGAGATGGTTCGAGTGAATGTGGATGTCGCCGATTACAAACGCCAGCGCGCAGATAGAATTGCTGCGAAAGCTGAAGGTTGGATTTCGAAAGTCCGAGAGAGTGGACAAGATTTTAAAGTGAACTTGAACGCCGCCGATCGTCGCATTGTTCATAAAGTTGCACAAGATTATTCTGATATTGAAACGCACTCCGAAGGTATTGGTCGCGAGCGATATTTGATAATTTCGAAAAAATAATTTAATCTGAAAAAGGTTAAACCCCTCGAACGAGGGGTTTGTTGATGAGTTAGTAACGAGAGTTCCAATTCTCATCTATTAATGATGGAAGGTTTAGGTCTGGGGTTATCCGATTTAACATAGTCTGATATTCTTCCTCGGTGTCTGTGATAACAACATGGCTGAGGTCCCATACAGCATCTTTACTAAAAACATATTCCTTCAATTCTAGCTTAGAATCATAATAGAATTCATCCTTTAAATAATAAGGAACCCCATCTATCATCCATACACCTAAGAAACACTTGTGTACTGATGAATTGTAGATTATCCAGAACTCAAAATAGTGTCTGTCATCCTCCCTAGAATATTCACGGTCGAGTTTTTCTGTGAAATCTCCCTTGGTTGAACCAATATATTCATTATAATAAGGGTCATATTCCGGATGGTCTGTATTGTCAACAATAGTGCCATCATAGACAATAGTTCCATCATCAGCTTCGGAATCGTCCACTACCTCTTCTGTTGAAGAAATTTCAGATGATTCTGTGGTTTCTTCAATAACTTCTTCCGTTGAAGGTTCTGAGACTATTTCTTCCGTTTGACGACCATTGCAAGCAGCAAGCATCGCCAGAGAAAGCAATGCAACGATAGTTAATGAAATCTTTTTCATATATACCTCCAAAATATAATAATTCCTAATATTTTTCACAATCCGTTAATTAACACTTATCCTATTTGCACTTATTCTTACGAGAGCACTAGAGACGATAAGTTACTCGCTACTTCTAAATTTTGTCAACCAACGATTTATCCGATGATAAGGGGAACAAAATAGCTCCGATAACAAACATTTATCAGATAACTGTTCCCTCCATCTCAGTAAAAGACCGTTCTACACTAAGAATCAACAGAAAATAACCTTCATCTACCATATCAGCACACTTGCACTATCACTTTATCATTTTCATACATATTTTTCCTATATTTTCTAAAAAAAAACATTTCCCATAAAAAGAGAAAGTTGCTAAAACCAAAAAGAAATAATCCGTCGTATTTCTCGATCTATCTACCAAAGAAAAAGACAGTCATGCGACTGTCTTATCTGATTTCTTCTTCGCAAAATACTGGCGCGTCTCCGTGATAATTACAGGAGAAAGAGCCAGCAAGGCAATCAAATTAGGTAGGGCCATCAGGCCATTGACTATATCAGCAATCGTCCAAATCAAATCCAACTTCATGAAGCCACCGAGAGCTACCATCAATATGAAGACTAGACGATAAGGTAAGATGGATTTTGTCCCGAAAAGAAATTCGATACAGCGCTCGCCATAGTAAGACCAGCCTAAAATTGTAGTAAATGCAAAGAGAACCAAGCTAACAGTCAAGGCAATGGTCCCTGGATTTCCAAAAACAGTTGCAAAGGCTGCTTGAGTCAGTGGGGCCCCCTCAAGGCCTTCTACAGTCCACTGTCCAGTTACCAAGATTGATAAACCAGTTAAACTACAGATGATAATCGTATCAATAAAGGTGCCTGTCATAGAAATCAAACCTTGCTCAACGGCATTGTCTGATTTGGCTGCTGCGGCTGCGATAGGAGCAGAACCTAGACCCGATTCATTTGAAAAAACACCGCGCGCAATCCCTCGCTGAATTGCTTCCTTGACCGTTGCCCCTGCAAAACCGCCCAAAGCAGCTGCAGGAGTGATAGCTGATCCAAAGACCAACTTCAAAGCAGGAATGAGCAGTTCTACATGTGTCGCTAAAATAATAACGGTTGCCAAAATGTAGAGAATGGCCATGAATGGAACGACTTTGGTTGATACTTGGGAAATCGTCTCGATGCCACCAAAAATGATGACAGCTACTAGAATGGCCAGGAGGACACTAATAAGTTGCGGAGACAAACCAAAACTCGCTTCTAATGAAGAAGTGATGGAATTGACCTGTGAAAATGTCCCTATCCCCAAAAGAGCAACCAAAACACCAGAAATAGCAAAGAAGATTGCTAGGGGTTTCCATTTCTGTCCCATCCCCAAGGTGATATAATGCATAGGCCCTCCAGCTGCATGACCCTCAGCATCCCTAGTTCTGTACTTGATTGCTAGAAATCCTTCCGCATACTTCGTTGCCATACCAAAGAAGGCCGCCACCCACATCCAGAAAAGGGCTCCAGGACCACCTGTAGTAATAGCAGTTGCCACCCCGACAATATTTCCTGTCCCGACAGTCGCTGCAAGAGCCGTACACAATGCCGCAAAACTCGACACATCCCCTTGACCCGACTGGTCACTTGAGAAAATCAAGCGAAAAGCTGTGGGTAGTTTACTTAGTTGAAACAATCCTAAACGAATGGTGAAATAAACACCTGTACCTACTAAAAGCAATAGCAGTGGCGGTCCCCATACAAAGTTGTTGATGGCCTTAAATAGTTCTAACATGATTCCTCCGAAAAAAATAGGTCTAGATAAAGCTTTTGGAAAAACGAAAAGAGGCTGAATAATTCAACCTCTAGATGTAACGCGAAAAATATAGGAAAACCCTACATTTATACGCTCTGTCCTTTTACCTGAGAGTTTCAGTAGATAATCTACCTTGCCCCTTCGGTGCCATGATGGTCTCTCCAGAGTTCCGTCCTGTGAACAGTCAGCATCCTTCCTATTCACTATCAACCGGTTATTCACTTTTATCTTGCCTATATTTTAAACCTATTTTAAGAAAAAATCAATAGTATTTTCAGAAAATTAAGAAAGAATATCTAAAAACAGTCCATATCCTGCTTCTTCCATTTCCTCTTTCGGTATGAAACGAAGGGCTGCTGAGTTGATACAGTAACGGAGACCGCCTTTATCACGCGGTCCGTCATCAAAGACATGACCTAAATGAGCATGACCAGCCCGACTGCGGACTTCGATACGGTTCATGCCATGGGACTTATCTTGGAAATAAGTCGCAACTTCTTTGCTAATTGGTTTGGTAAAGGAGGGCCAGCCGCAGCCTGAATCGAATTTGTCTGTCGAGAGAAAGAGGGGCTCACCAGTCGTAATATCGACGTAGATGCCAGCTTGGTCACTATTCCAAAACTCATTTTCGAAGGGTTTTTCCGTCGCAGCTTCTTGAGTGACTTGATACTGGAGATCGGTCAAGCTGTCTTTTAAGACTTGCTGGTCTGGCTTTTGGTAGTCTGCAACATCAATCAGAGGGATTTTTGCCTGCCCAAGATCGATATGGCAGTACCCTTGGGGATTTTTCTTGAGATAATCCTGATGGTAGTCTTCGGCGGGGATGTAATGCGCGAGTGGCTCCACTTCAACGGCTAGGGGGCGTCCGCCAAAGAGTTGGGACTGCTCCGTCATGACCTGCTCGATGGTCGGCAAATCAGCCTCATCGGTGTAATAGATACCAGTCCGATACTGGCGACCCTTGTCAGGCCCCTGCTGATTGACAGAGAAGGGATCAATGACGCGGAAATAGTAGAGGAGAATTTCCCGCAAATGGATACGAGTCTCATCATAGGCTAGATAGAGCGTCTCTGCGTGGTCTGTTTGTTTGAGGAGTTGATAATTGGTCGTCTCCACCTGTCCATTGGCATAGCCAACGCTGGTGTCAAGAATACCTTCGATCTGGGAAAAGTAGCCTTCCATTCCCCAGAAACAACCGCCTGCTAGATAAATTTCTTTCATGTGAGATTCCTTTCGATGCAGAAAAAGGTTGAGTTTCCTCAACCTACATGATTAACCAATCTCTGCCAAGATTGCTTTGATTTGGTCTTTGGTGTGAACACCAGCAACTTGTTTTACAACTTGTCCATCTTTTTTGAACAAAAGTGTTGGGATAGACATGATACCAAACTGACGAGCTGTGTTTGGATTTTCATCTACATCCATTTTATAAATACGTAATTCGTCTTCGTCCACTTCACCATCTAATTGTTCTAAGATTGGTGCTTGCATACGACAAGGACCACACCATGGTGCCCAAAAGTCAACAAGGACTACGCCTTCTTGTGTTTCAACTTCAAAGTTTGCATCTGTAACAACTTGAACCATACAATTCTCCGTTTCTATTTTTTGTACTTTTATTCTACACCAAAAGAAAATAGAAAGCGAATTTTTGCTACGAGAAAAAGGGGGAGATAGATGTATCTAGAAAATAGTGACTTGGAAAAACGTATTGGTCAAGCCAAACTAGACCAGAGGAAATCACGTCCCAGATTCATTTACAAAAATAGAAAAAAGTTGAAAATATTTCAACTTTTTTCTGTTAAATCCACCACATAGGTTAATTCTTGATAAACATCTTCTATGTCAAAGAGATCCAAGTCTGCTTCCTCACTAACTACATAGACACCCTCTCTTAAATAATAAGGAAGAGCTTGCCCTGCTTCATCTGTAAAGGCCAATTTGGCATTGGGAAGATCTACACCAAAACAGACATAAGGTGTGTCTTTTGGGGTACCGATGACTAGGTAATCTGAACAAACCATACAGTTGAAACTTGCTACGCAAGTCCTATCTCCAACCTCAAACGGTTCCCCAAACCGTTTGAGCCACCCCACTTCTGATACAAGTGATTGGCTGCATCTCCCTCTCGGGTAAAAATGGCTAATTTCTCGACAGCCTGTTCACGCAATTCCTGCTCTGCTTTTTCATAAAGCGCCTGGGCAATGCCCTGCCCTTGAAAATCAGGGTGGACTGCTAGGTTAGTAAAATAAGCTGTTCGCTTACTTGGTGCGTAAATATAAGACTGGCTGCACTCTTCCGTGTAAATATCGATGTCGATTAGACCAACTTAATAGCAGAAACTTGCTACGCAAGTCCCATCTCCAACCTCAAACGGTTCCCCAAACCGTTTGAGCTATCTACTTCAACCACCCATTCTACACGATAATCATAAACGTCTGTCATTAGTTCGGGCTTCTCTGTTTCCCTATCATCAAAGAATGGAGAGAAGAGGTAGCTGAGCGCCTTACAGTAAACCCAACCTTTTTCATCACTGGTTTGATATTTTCTGATAATCATAAGAATCTCCCATCGGTTGATTGCTACTTAAACGTCACAATGGTACAGCCTGAGCCACCTGCATTTTGTGGGGCGTAGCCGAACTCCTTGACTTGCTTGTTTCGGCGGAGGTACTTGGTCACCCCTTCTCGGATAACCCCTGTCCCAATACCATGAACAATATCGACTTGTGCCAAATTGTTGAGAAGGGCTTGGTCGATAAATTCATCCAACTCCATCATAGCCTCTTCGTAGCGTTTACCACGGAGATCTAAGCGAGCTTTTGGTCCTCGTACATTGGCGCGTTTGACTGTGTGAACCTGGCGTTTCTTAGGCTGCTCTGCCTTCTCCGCCTTGACTAACTCAAACTCATCTTTGGCCAAGGTCATCTTAATCAAGCCAACCTGAGCTTCCCAACGTCCATCTTTAAGCTGATTGGTCAAGGTCCCACGTTGTCCATAAGCTGTAACGATAATGTCATCGCCCACCTTGGCTTCCCTCTGAATTTTAGCTTTTTTCAAGACTTTGTTCTTAGACAGATCCACCACTTCAGGCGCCAACTTTTTCAGCTCTGCCTTGGCTTCGATAATCTGGTGGGGCTTAAGACTGGCTGCAGCATGAAGATTTTTAAGAATGTCCTCGCTTTCTGCCAATGCCATATCTACAATTTCCTTGGCTTCCAAACGTGCCTTGTTGAGCTCGTTTTCCCGCTCACGAGTCAGCTCGTCATAGAGCTTGCGGAGGGCTCGGTTCATCTTATAATTTTCTTGCTCAACATCACGAATCTTGTCTAGGCGACGACGGCTTTCAACTGTTTGGCTTTCCAATTTCTCGATAATGCGATTCACATCGCTATCTGTATCAGTCCAAGACTGGGCTGACTGGATAATAATATCAGACAGACCTAGACGGCGAGCAATTTCAAAGGCATTGGAGCGACCAGGAACACCCTGCATAAACTTATAGGTCGGACGCAAGCTATTGCTATCAAACTCCATGCTGGCATTTTCAATACCAGGGGTTTCGATCCCATAAGCCTTGAGCTCAGGGTAGTGAGTGGTTGCCATGGTCTTGATCCCCCGCAGACGAAGGTCATCCAAAATAGCCATTGCCAAAGACGCACCTTCCTGCGGATCGGTCCCAGCTCCCAACTCGTCAAAGAGAATGAGGGAATCTTGATCCGCCTCCGCTAAAATCTGCACCGTGTGGGTCATGTGACTGGAGAAGGTTGATAAACTCTGCTCAATCGACTGTTCATCACCAATATCCGCAAAAATTTCTTTGAAGATAGCTACCCGACTGCCCTTATCAGCCAAAATAGGCAATCCAGACTGAGCCATAAGGTGCGTTAATCCCAAGGTCTTGAGCATGATGGTCTTACCACCTGTGTTGGGACCTGTTATCACGATAGCCGTCAACTGACTACCAAAATACAGGTCATTTGGTACAGGCTCAGCAATGAGCGGGTGTCGAACATTCAGTAATGCTATGTCTTGTTTTTCTGACAAAATTGGTACAATCGCTTGATGATCACGCGCAAAGACATGTTTAGCACGGACGAAATCAAGATGACCGATGATCCAAGCATTATTTCGGAGAATACCACTATGAGGTCGAAGCATATCTGACATTTCCTGCAAAATTCGATTAAGCTCATGGCGTTCTTCTGCATGCAGATGACTGATTTCTTCGTTCAGGGTCACCACTGCCCGAGGCTCAATATAAACGGTCGAACCCGAAGCAGAAATGTCATGGACAACCCCTGCAATCTTATTACGATAGGTATTTTTGACAGGAAGGACATTGCGTCCATTACGGCTTGCCAAAATGCTATCAGACAGCATGTCGCTCTTGTTTTTTAAAATATCCTGCATGACCTGACGTACTTGGTCTTCGGTTTCACGGATTTTTCTACGAATGCGACCCAACTTTTCTGAAGCAAAATCCTCTACAAAACCAGCATCATTGATAGACTGGAGGGAGCCTTGTAAATGTGGAAAAAGCTCAATCTTTTCAAAGAGTTTATCCAGCTGGCTAAGGCTGACATTTTCCAGATTTCCATAAAAATCCAAGAGAGACTTAGAAACTTCCAAAACCTTTTTAACAGCTAATAGCTCAGCGATATTGAGGTCTGTATCCAATTCCAAACGACGCATGGCTGGACCGATGTCACTAGTAGTAGCCAGACTGAAATTGGGATTTTCCACAAAAATCTGCGCTATGTCTGTCAACTCGTCAAAGGCCTGTTGGATACGATGGACTTCCACCATGGGCTCCAACTGGCGTAATTCTTCAAAGCCCTGTTCCGTCAAGAGATAAGGCTCAATTTTTTGTCTTACCTTGTGAAATTCAAGGGTTTCTATAATCTTATTATTCATATGTTCCTACTTAATCTTTTCATTCGCTTTATCTCATTATCAAAACAATATTAGATAAAATATAGTCTTTCCCACTCTCTTTCATTAAAAGAATAACAGTCAACTCATACTCAATGAAAATTCAAATCAGACTTGCTCCAAAGGTTCGGGGAACCTTTGGAGGTTGGAGATAAGGCGAACAAAGTTCGCTACAAAAAAGGCTTGGGGAATATTTAGAGGTTGGAAATAGGCGAACGTAGTTCGTTTCGCTCTGATACAGATAGAACTCTGTTCCTTTTATATTTCAAGGGAACAGGCTGTCAAACTCCACTGGAGCTTGACACTCATCAAATCAACGACGTCTGATTTTGATTTTCGAAGAGTATAAATGATGATAAAAAGGATAAGGTCTCCCTTACCCTGTAATATTACTCAACCAGAGAGATTTTAAAAAACTACTAGTGAATGGCGTGTATTGAATCATGAAATTGGCAAGAAAACTACTGTGAAGCTTCTCTTGCACCACTGTAAGTGGAATAGTAGACAATAAAACCATCACAATTTGCAGAGAAACAAAGGTAACCAAAACCGCTAAGAAACCACTAATAAGATTGGTTAATTGAGTATCCGGATTGAACCCCTCTAAAAGGTGGACGAAAATACCAAGGAATCGGACCAAGATATAGACCAAAATGTAAATAAGTAGAAAAGCTAACCCAGCATAAAAAACCTTATCTAAATTGAATAAATACTTTTCATCAAAATAATAAGTTGAACTACCTTGAGTTGCATTTGCGAAAGGAACCCATAGGTAAAGGAAGGAAAATAACTTTTTATATGTAGCAGTTGCAATCATCATCGCAATGATACTACCTAGACAATAAAAAGCTTGTAAGACCAATCCCCGACTATAACCAATGTAAAAGCTCCAGGCTAGGACAAGAATTATTGCTATTGAAATCATGCTTTGTCCTCTAGTTCATCTAAATCAACCAAGGTCATATTTTCTTTGGTCACCTTTTCCTTCGCTTTTAGACTTGCTAACTCAGCCTCTGTTTTTTCAAAGGCTATTTCACGAGTCAATTGGACAGAGAGAGCATTGATTGCCAAAAGCAAGGCTAAAGTTTCCGAATCAGCAGTCGGCATCTTTTCTTTTATCGCTTGATATTTTTCTTGAACAACTCGCTCGATTTCCTCCATAAAAAGGTTATCATGTTCGGTTGTTAACGTTAGCTGTTTCTCACCAAAAGTAAATTTATATCGATTCAAATTTGCCATATTACACCTCAATGATTATTATATCCTAAAATGAGGAATTTTGCGAATATCATATTAGAGTGAGCGTTTTCGACGAGCAAAGTCCACAAAACGGAATTTATCTATTTTATGCTTACTTTCTGTATATTGAAATTGTTGCGTATCACTTAAATATACTCTGGATTTTATCAGAACAAGATAATCATCTTGAGTTTGCATCAATTCACGTTCTTCCCAACTTGTTGGTTCAACTGTAATTTCTTTCTGAGCGTAAGCAATGTCCAATTCTAAAGTATTTTCCAAGTATTCATATATAGACCCTTTAGCTGTCTCTTTATCCATAAAATGCACAATTGCAGCAGATAAATAATCAGTATCTACAACAGAAACTTTTCCATCTATTGAACGTGTACGTACAATTTTCCATACTTTGCTAAATGGTTCAAATCCTGTTAATTGAGACAAATTACTATTGACAGTAACCAATTCTAAATCAATAACTTCCGTCACTGATTGTAATTGCAAGGCATCCGATAGTTCTTGATAAGAAGTGAGCCCAGATACAGGAAAATTCAATAATTCTTGTTTCAAAACAAGTGAACCTCTTCCTTGAACCTTTTGAATCATGCCCCGCTCCGTTAAAATAGCCAATGCTTTTCGAACAGTGTCACGGCTAACATCATACATCTCTTGTAGTTGTTGTTCAGTTGGTAAAGATGTTTCAGCAGGGTAGACATTTGTTCGTATTTTTTCTTTCAAGTCATTATAAATTTCTTGATATTTTTTCATGAGATACTCCTATATTAGTCTGTTTTACATCATACAACTAGAATATTATAACAGATTTTTTAAAAAAATGAGTAAAAACGCTTGCATTATTTTATGAAATCGTATACAATATCTCTTGCAAAGGTAGTTGTCCGTACAAATACCGGAGATTTTTATATAAATTGGTAGTTTTCTAATTTATATATAGAAAAAATTTAGGTTGGTAGCTCTTTAGCTATCTAGAAGGAAATACTATGGGAAAATATCAACATGAAGCCCAGGAACTCTTGAAAGCCATAGGCGGAAAAGAAAATGTCACCGCAGTAACACACTGTGCAACTCGTATGCGTTTTGTTTTAGCTGATGAAAGCAAAGCAGATGTTAAAACAATTGAAATCATCCCTACCGTAAAAGGTACATTTACAAACGCAGGTCAATTCCAAGTTATCATTGGCAACGATGTGCCGGTTTTCTATAATGATTTCACCGCCGTATCTGGTATTGAAGGCGTATCTAAAGAAGCGGCTAAATCAGCGGCTAAAAGCAATCAAAATGCCATTCAACGTGTCATGACGATGTTAGCTGAAATTTTCACACCAATTATTCCAGCTATTATCGTAGGTGGTCTTATCCTTGGTTTCCGTAACCTCTTAGAAGGCGTTCAGATGGAATGGTTGGGCCAACAAGTTATTGATGGAGTCAAGCAATTCATGCCAGACGGTTCTCCACGTTATAATACGATTGTAGATGTTTCTCAATTTTGGAGTGGTGTCAATCATTTCTTATGGTTACCTGGTGAGGCAATCTTCCACTTCTTACCTGTAGGAATTACTTGGTCTGTTTCTCGTAAAATGGGAACAACCCAAATTCTCGGTATTGTACTTGGTATCTGTTTGGTTTCTCCTCAATTACTGAATGCTTACGCTGTACCAAGTACAGATGCAGCAACTATTGCTAGTGATTGGGTATGGAATTTTGGTAGTTTCACAATCAACCGTATCGGTTACCAAGCTCAGGTTATCCCAGCCTTACTTGCAGGTCTATCACTCTCTTATCTAGAAATTTTCTGGCGTAAACGCATTCCAGAAGTTGTTTCTATGATTCTTGTGCCGTTCCTTTCTCTTATTCCTGCAATTATTCTAGCACATACTGTCCTAGGACCAATTGGCTGGACAATCGGTCAATGGATTTCGACAATTGTTTTAGCTGGATTGACTGGTCCTGTAAAATGGCTCTTTGGTTTAATTTTTGGTACTCTTTATGCTCCATTGGTTATCACTGGACTCCACCACATGACGAATGCAATTGATACTCAATTGGTAGCTGATACTGGCGGTACTGGTCTTTGGCCAATGATTGCTCTTTCAAACATTGCACAAGGTTCTGCGGTTCTCGCTTACTATTGGAGAAATCGTAAAAATGAGCGTGAAGCAGAGATTTCTCTACCAGCAACTATTTCTGCCTACCTCGGTGTAACCGAACCTGCTCTCTTTGGTGTAAACGTTAAATATGTATATCCATTTGTCGCTGGTATGATTGGTTCCGGTCTTGCGGCTCTAGTTTCAGTTACTTTCAATGTCCAAGCAAACGCAATTGGTGTTGGGGGACTGCCTGGCATCCTTTCAATCCAAGGTCCTTACTGGTTACCATTTACTTTTGCGATGGCTGTGGCGATTGCAGTACCATTTGTATTAACTCTCTTCTTCCGTAAAGCAGGTATTTTAACTAAAGCAGAAGACGAAAAACTGCAAGCTGCACAAGAAGTTGCTTCTGCTCCTTCGACTGTTGCTGACACACCAATCCAGCTTATTAGTCCGCTAACTGGTGAAGCAAAAGACTTATCACAAGCTACTGATCCAGTATTTTCATCTGGTGTGATGGGAAAAGGAATTGTAATTGACCCGAGTGAAGGCAAGCTTTTCGCTCCTGTAGACGGGGAGGTCTCTGTACTCTTCCCAACTTTCCACGCGATTGGTATTACAACTTCAACTGGTGTTGAACTGCTGATGCACATCGGTATGGATACTGTTGGTTTAGAAGGAAAAGGCTTTACAGCCCATGTCAAACAAGGTGACAAAGTGAAAGCTGGCGACCTTCTAATTGACTTCGACATCGCAGTCATCAATGCTGCTGGTCTAGTCGCTGAAACACCTATCGTTGTGACAAATCAAACTGACTTTGACACACAAGTTATCGGAAATCTTCCTCGTACAATCACACAAGGCGAGACCATTCTGACAATTACAAATAATTAATCTTCTAGGAGGGCGCAAGATAGCTTGCACCTCCTATCATTGCTTATTAACCAAGAAAAACAAGAAAGAGAGAGCGAAATGACAATAGACAAGCGTAAAGTAGTTTATCAAATCTACCCAAAATCTTACAAGGACACAACTGGAAATGGTGTCGGAGATCTACGGGGGATTATCGAAAAACTTCCTTATCTAAAAGAGCTAGGCATTGATATGATTTGGCTCAACCCTTTCTATCCAAGTCCACAACGAGATAACGGCTATGATATATCAGACTATACCGCAGTAAACCCTGATTTTGGTACAATGGAGGACTTTGAAGAGATGGTAGCCGTTGGTCAGGAATTAGGTATTGAATTCATGCTGGATATGGTCCTTAACCACTGCTCAACAGACCACGAATGGTTCCAAAAAGCCTTGGCTGGCGACAAATACTACCAGGACTTCTTTATCTTGAGAGACCAACCCACTGACTGGGTTTCTAAGTTTGGTGGAAATGCCTGGGCTCCTTTCGGAGACACTGGAAAATACTATCTGCACCTTTTTGACGTCACCCAAGCGGACCTCAACTGGCGGAATCCCCATGTCCGTGAAGAACTCTTTAAGGTGGTCAATTTCTGGAAAGACAAAGGCGTTAAAGGCTTCCGATTCGATGTAATTAACTTGATTGGTAAAGACGAAGTCTTAGAAGACTGTCCTATTAATGATGGAAAACCAGCCTACACAGACCGGCCCATCACCCACGACTATCTCAAAATGATGAACAATGCAACCTTCGGTAGTGAAGAAGGGTTTATGACAGTCGGTGAAATGTCAGCGACTACCATTGACAACTGTATATTATATACAGCACCTGAGCGTGAAGAGTTGTCCATGGCCTTCAACTTCCACCACCTGAAAGTGGATTACAAAGATGGTCAAAAGTGGACCATAAAGGACTTTGACTTTGAGGAACTCAAACGCCTCTTCCACACTTGGGGCGAAGAGATGTCAGTCGGAAATGGCTGGAACGCACTTTTCTACAACAATCACGATCAACCACGCGCCCTCAATCGCTTTGTGGATATAGAAAACTTCCGCAATGAAGGAGCGACGATGTTAGCTGCATCCATCCATCTTTCTCGAGGAACTCCTTACATCTATATGGGAGAAGAAATCGGCATGATTGACCCTGATTACAATAGCATGGATGATTATATTGACGTGGAATCTATCAATGCCTACCAAATGCTTTTGGATCAAGGCAAGAGTCCAGAACAAGCCTTTAAAATTATTCAAGCAAAATCCCGTGATAATTCTCGCACACCTATGCAATGGGATGCTAGCGAAAATGCCGGATTTTCAACAGCTACACCTTGGCTAAAAGCTGGCAAATCCTACCCAACGATAAACGTTGAAAATGAAAAAAATGGCCCAATCTTCACCTTCTACCAAGAGTTGATTCGACTCCGAAAAGAACTCCCTATCATTTCCGAAGGTGATTACCGAGCTGCCTATCATGAAAGTAACAAGGTTTATGCCTTCGAGCGCTTGTTAAATGGAGAAAAACTGCTCGTTCTAAACAATTTCTTCCCAGAAGAGGTTGAAATAGAACTAATGGACAACTACGTAAAGGGAACCGTCCTGATTAGCAACTACCCTGATAGTAATCTAGGCAAAACAATAACTCTCAAACCTTATCAAGCAGTAGCAATTTGGGGGAAATAAGGGTTTGAAACTCTCTATTGTAAAATAGGGAGTTCTATGATACATTATACATACCGATGGTATGTATAATGTTTGGAGAAATTTATGGCAAAAAATAAATACCCAGAAGAAAGCAGGCAACGAATTCTTGACGTTGCAAAAAAATTATTTTTAGACAAAGGTTATGACAAAACAAGTCTTTCCGATATTATTGCTCAGTTGGGCGGTATGACGAAAGGAGCAGTTTATCACCACTTTTCCTCTAAAGAAGCCATTCTCGATGCATTAATAGGTGGGGCCGATGAAGAATTATTTTCGACAGAATGGCAAGGAGATTCCGCTATTGAGAAAATTCAATATGCACTCAAAGTTTCTCTATCAGACTTTGAAAAATTATCATTTTTACAGGCATCACAAATAACCTTAAAAAGTCCCAGTATTTTAGCTCAACAATATGATCTCTCCTACAAGCTTCTTATTCCTAAATTTCAAGAAGTGATGGACCAAGGAATAGTGGACGGGAGTATTCCAACTAATTTTCCAGAAGAAATGACTGAATTATTGGTCATTTATTTCAATCTCGTAATCGGTCTACGAATCTCTGAATTGACTGCCGATGAATTTTGCAGAAAACTCTTATTCTTAAAAGAAATTTTTGAAAAGATGAAGTGTCCTATTATCAACGACACTATCCTTTCAATCGCATCAAATCTTTCTACAAAGCTTGGAGGACAAAAGAATGAAATCCCTTACTAAACTAAGAAGTATCGGTCTTTGTGCACTTGCATTTTGGGGCATGATGACCAGTGGCCTGATTGCTTCCATTCCGCGACTGGTATTTGGGAACAATATATTAACAACTGTACTTTCGGCAGGGCTTTACATATTTATTTATTATATATTTACCAAGTGGCTAGCCTCTCGTCTCGGGATTACTTTAGGAAATTTTCGACTAAACCTTGCTAATCCAGGTCGATTTTGGATTATCTCTGCTATTCTACTTCCGCTCTCTGTAATATTAATATTATTTTTACTAGGCGGAAAAATATCAATAACTGATGATTTCTCAACAACTATCTTAATGGGAGCCATTGCAGCACCAATCGTTGAAGAATTATGTTTTCGAGGTATCATGATGTATCTGTTAGAACAAACTTTTTCACGAAAAGTTGCAATTCTAGGACCGTCTGTCTTTTTTGGAATTGCTCACTTGCTAAATGGTGCAGTCAATCTTGTAACTGCTATACAATTGATATTCGCAGGAACATTGGTTGGTATTTTATTCTCACTAGCCACTTTTCAAACAGGCACAATTATTACGAGTTTCTGTGTTCATGCCTTGTGGAATTTTTCAACCTCTATCATCCAATTTCAAGAAAATTCTTTTTGGTTCGGAGGAGAGTACGGAATTGATGTTTCACCCATAGCTTGTTTAGGATATTCTCTTGTTATATTGTGCACTGTATTAAAACCTCTATATAATAATGACAGAAACATACAATAAACGTCAGACTATTTTAATAATTTTAAAAATATTGGAGTTTCTCATCACACAAAAAAACGCATAAAATCCTGTTAAATAAACATTGATTTTATGCGTTTTATAATGTAATCAATTTCAATAACTTTATTGACAATTAAATATGTTCACAGATGTGTTTTATAACTATCCATTAAATGACACATGAACATGATCATAGTGGTTTTCCGTAATACTTCCACGATCTGGCATGAGGTTCCATGTATATGCTGGTCCATAAATACTAGCATAAGGTGAGTAGAAACGTTGTTTCCAAATGATATAACTAATATTTTTCGATGCTAAATTAGCCACAGCATATGCAGCGACCTGATCACCCAAAGCCGAACTTTGAGGAACCATAAAGTCAATTGCCAATCCTTTACCATGATCCCCTGTGTCACCCGCACGGTAACCTGAGAATGACGTAATCCCAAAGGCATTAGCTACTTCAGCTCGAAATGCTGCAACCTGAGGTTGGAGTCCAACATCATATGAACTAGTGCTTGATGAAGTTGTCGAAACCGTAGCAACTGTTGTTGCAGTTGACGTGGCTGGTGTAGGAGTCACAGGGGCTTCTACTACTGGGGTTTCAGCAACTGGAGTTTCTGCGACAGGTGCTTCCTCTACTGGGGTTTCAGCAGCCGGAGTTTCTGTGACTGGTGCTTCCTCTACTGGGGTTTCAGCAACTGGTGCTTCTGTGACTGGTGCTTCCTCTACTGGAGTTTCAGCAGCCGGAGTTTCTGCAACTGGAGCTTCCTCTACTGGGGTTTCAGCAGCTTTAGCTTCTGTGACTGGTGCTTCCTCTACTGAAACAGATGAAGTAGGTGTCTCTGTTGATTCGAGTGGGATAACTGTATCATCTACTGTAATTTCATTAGCCGCAATATTGACTGTTGCTTGCACAGTATTTTCAGCAACCTCTTCTTGTACTGGTGCTTGAATTTCAATTTGCGTTACTTGATGATTTTGATCAACCGTAGTAGTCAAAACTGTATCAGGGAAAATCAAATTCACATCTGCAATTTGGTTAATCTGAGCTAAAATATCCAAATCAATATTCATAGCCTCGGCAATCGCACTTAGGGTATCACCATATTTTACAGTATAGGTTAATTTTCCACCTTTATCTTCGATTTCTTGGCTAATTTCACTTACGCTACGAGGAGTCCAGTCCAAAGCAAGAACAGCAGGAGCTGTAAGTCCAGTAGCAAATAATGATAAGGCCAACGAAGATGTGTAAAGTACCTTCTTATTTGCCTCCAAAACAGGTGTTTTTCTCTTGCGACGCATATATTGTGGTTTATTCGTTCTCTTACGTTTCATTTTCTATTCCTTTACTTTTCTGATGGTACTATATTACCTAAATCAAAACTAAAAAACAAGGCACAAATTTGTCTTTTAACAAAATGTTTTCACTCTGTAATCTAGGAACAGATTCTGTCATGAAATTGTCACATGAACTTAAGAAACGAAGAGATTTTGGAATAAGGACTGAACTCGCCCAGACCAAGAGTGTTCCCCTCACTTCCTAGTATCTAGGTCCGGACTTTCTCTGGTCGCTTGTAAATTTCAAGGTAATTAACTGAAACAATTCCCCTAAAGCTGTTTAATTCTCCAGACTAATCAAGCACTCCACTAAAATGTTGATCCCGAGTCTGACTAGTAGCCTGTGCTTGAGCATAAGCTAACATTATTCATTTCCTGAAGCAGGAGGAATGAGGCCAACACCAACAGGTTTCTTGGTTTCTGTTTCCATCTGGTCTTTCGGACCTGCTACCTCTCCATTAAAGCCCATTGCTTCTCCCAAGCGAACTGCGACATCCGTATCATCAAATTCCCCGTCAAACATATAGGCCCCAGAACCCATAGCATAGACTGGTACTTTTTCACCCGCATGGGCCGTCGTTGTCCAAGCTAATCCCGCTTTTTTATCTAAAATATGGGTAGCTGTAATGGAAACTGGATCATAGCCACCATACTGGACTTTTTGTTCCTCACTTGCCTTCTTACTTTCTTCAAAAGTAGTTTTGAGTTCCTGGTATTCCTCTTGCGAGCAAATCAAGCGATTGCTCTCCTGTTGCGCCTTATAGGCTTCAACTGTTGCTTCTGTACCTATTTCTGCTGGAGCATCAGGATCAAGAACTAGACCGAAGAATGCTGTAATCTGAGATGCAAATTCTTCAAATGAAAGATTTGGATTGGTCTCAAGAGCACTTTTTACCTTCTCTTGGAAAGCAACTTGTGAACCTTTTTGATTTGTTAAGAGGTCAAAATAGGTCTCATACCCAGTAGAACCATTTCCTATGGTGAAACCACCTGTAGAATGGTCTGCAGTTACCACAATCAAGGTATCGTCTGGATGTTCATTGTAAAAATCCACTGCAGACTGGATTGCTTCTTGAAACTGAATGACCTCTTCCATTGTGGTCACTGCGTCATTGGCATGCTCTGCCCAGTCTATTTTCCCTGATTCTGCCATCATAAAGAAACCTTCTGGATCATTTGACAGTACTTCAATACCTTTGTCCACGATATCTTTCAAGGTTTGGCTATCACTGTTTTGGTCAATAGCATATGTCATGGCACCATCATCCTGCAAGTCCTCAGCTACCATATACACTTTCTTTGAATCTGCTGTAATTTGCTCAGCTTCTTGTTTGGTATCTGCGATAGTATAGCCATGTTCTTCTAAAATGGTATATAGGTCTTTTTGATCTTTTTCCTTCCCTGTTCGATGCTTGAGAGAACCTCCACCAAAAAAATCAAAGTCTGTCTCTGCCATTTGCAAGCCAATATCATAATATGAATTACGTGATTCTACATTAGCATAAAATGCAGCAGGTGTTGCATGGTTTAAAGTCACGGAGGAAATGATACCGACAGCTTTACCTGCTCGCTTAGCCTTTTCTGCCACTGAATCTGCAGATTGACTAAAGTCTCCAGAAAGCCCCACCGTATCCGTTTGAGTTTTTATTCCTGTCCCAAACGCAGTCGCTGTTGAAGCTGAGTCTGGAATAAAAGAGTGGCAGTCGAATTGAGTCTTCATACCAACAACTGGCATCTCTGTAAAATTCATCCTATCTGGGTAAATTCCTCCCTTATTGGTCTGGGTATAGCCTAGATAATTCTCTGCAGCTGTTACCGGAGTAACCCCCATTCCATCTCCGATGAAAAGAAAAACATACTTGGCCTGATTTTCATTTACCTTGGAATAATCCTCTGTTTTAGCCCTACTAGTATCATAAAGGGCTACTGTTTTTCCATTCGCTGTCTGCTCAGCTAAAGCTGCATCATTAACAGCTTCAGTATCTAATTTTACACTTGCTTGGTTACTGCAAGCTGCTAAAAGAAGCACTGAAGTAGCCAACAAGATCCTTGCACATTGAAGATAGGTAGATTTCTTTTTCATTTAAAACTCCTTGGTATTATTCAGACTTAAGTCCAAAATTAGTCTAACCCATTTTCATCAAATTCCAATGAAAATTACGTAAAATATCTAAGTATAGATTGTAATTTCTTTGTAAATTCTTATCAATGGTCGTTTACAAATTATTCACTAAAGAAGTAAGAATTCTACAATTCACAAAAACGCATAGAATCATGTTGCCTGTAACATTGATTTTATGCGTTTGATTATATGATTACTACACAAGATTTCTGTGTATTTGTATATTTCTAGATTGACCTCCCCATTTTCTGAAAAAGTAATACCAGCAAATGGCTAATCAGAAACTATTTATGAGGCTCCCGTTTACTGGCCTGAACCAAAATACAGATTCGAATTCGTTACTACACCTCTTCAGGATAAACCAAGCCCCATTCTTTGCGGAGTTGGGTCATAATGTCCATGACATCTTGGGTGTAGGCTAGGTGCATGGTATTTTCGATGCCTGCGACAGCTTTTTCCATATCCGCCACTTCATAAGAAAGAGCCTTGGCTGTCTCGCCCGCTTCGATTACCTCTTGACTACCATCTTCTGTGTAGGTAATGACTGCCTTCTGACCACGAGGATACTCGTAGAGTTCGATATAGCCCTTGTCATAGGCAATCGTTCCACGTTTTGGCTGTTTGGCATGGAGGGTCAGGGCGATGGTCGCCATTTCCCCTACATCATTGCTGAGCAAAATCCCTACCTGCTCGTCCACACCTGTCGGAGCCAATTTTACCTGGGACAAGACCTGGCTAGGCTTTTCAGTCATAAACCAACGGACAAATGACAGAGCGTAGACACCAATATCCAAGAGGGCACCGCCTGCCAAGTTTTTATTGAAAAAGCGGTTGGTCATGTCGTATTCCTTGTAGCTGCCAAAGTTCATCTGAATCATCTTCAAATCCCCAAGCTTGCCACTGGCAACCACTTGGCTCAACTGACGATAGATTGGCATATGGAAAATGGTCATGGCTTCTGCCAGGATAACCTGATTTTCTTCTGCCAGTTGAATGGCTTCTGCTAATTCTTCTGAATTAAGCGTAATAGACTTTTCACAGAGGACATGCTTTCCAGCCTTCAAGGCCTTTCTCAAATAATTGATATGGGTATTGTGCGGTGTAGAAATATAGATAATGTCTACTTCAGGATCCTCAAACACATCATCGATTTCCTGGTAAACTTTCTCGATGCCATATTTTTGCGCAAATTCCACACCCTTTTCATAGGTACGGTTAGCCACCGAATAAAGATTTCCTCCCATAGCCTGCAAGGCCTGAACCAATTCGTTGGCAATGACACCTGTTCCCAGAGTCGCCCATTTATACTGCATTTTTTCAGTCATTATACATCCTCTCTTTCTTTTCCCATTATAGTAAATTCCACCCTTTTCTGCACACTCTAACTAGCATTTGTGTTACAATAAGAACATGAATACCGTTGTACTAAAGGCATCTGCCCAGCAAAAACAAGCCATGATGGCTCACTATGACCGCTATCGGCAGACCAGCAAAAATCCTTACATAGAAGCATTTTTCAAACTGACCGGTGCCAGCCTGTCCATCTACACTTCTGGAAAAGTCGTTTTTCAGGGGGAAATGGCAGAGCAGGAAGCAGGGCTCTGGGGCTATGAGCCAGAAAAGTCTGGACAGACGACCATACCTGGTCAAAACCTGCCCATGATTGGGACAGATGAGGTTGGAAACGGGTCTTATTTTGGAGGTTTGGCAGTCGTTGCAAGTTTTGTCCGCCCAGAAGACCATGCCTTTCTCAAGTCGCTTGGTGTGGATGATTCCAAGAAAATGACAGACCAAAAAATCTGCCAAATCGCCCCTCTCTTAAAAGAGAAAATCCCCCACCAAGCTCTGCTATTGTCACCAAAAAAATACAACGAAGTCATCGAGCAAGGCTATAATGCAGTATCTGTCAAAGTTGCCCTACACAATCAGGCTATTTTCCTACTCTTACAAAAGGGTGTCCAGCCTGAGAAGATTGTCATTGACGCTTTTACTTCCAGTCAAAATTATCAAAAGTACTTGAAGAAGGAAGCCAATCAATTTGCCAACCCCGTCACTCTAGAAGAAAAGGCTGAGGGCAAGTATCTGGCTGTGGCAGTATCTTCTATTATTGCTAGAGCTATGTTTTTAGAAAATCTTGTCCAGCTTGGTCAACTAGTTGGGATGCAACTACCGTCTGGAGCTGGCAGTAAATCCGACCAAGTCGCAGCAAGCATCTTAAAACAATATGGTATGGCTGGTCTCAACCAAACTGCCAAACTCCACTTTGCCAATACGCAAAAAGCACAAAAATTATTGAAATAAGGAAAATAAATTCATGGGAATTAGAAAAGGTACCAATCGTTCTCCATTCATGAAATTCATTGCCGAATGGGGATTCTTTATCTTATTTATCGTAGCTGTGTTCGCCAGTCGATATTATATCTGGAATCCAGTTTCAGTTGACGGGCATTCCATGGACCCGACGCTTCAACACCAAGAAAAATTGATTATGTTGAAAACAACATCAATCGACCGTTTCGATATTGTTGTTGCTAGCGAGACAGACAGTAATGGTGACGAAAAATTAATTGTCAAACGTGTAATCGGTATGCCTGGAGATACCATTCGCTACGAAAACGATGTCCTCTATGTTAACGACCAAAAAGTGGACGAGCCTTACTTAGATGAATATCTCACTGCATTCCAGAAAGATAAACTTCAAGAAGTCTATTCTTACAACAAACAATTCCAGGCCGTTGCACAATCTGCCGAGGCCTTTACACAGGATGCCAATGGTTACGTAGACTTTACCGTGACAGTCCCAGAAGGACAATACTACCTGATGGGAGATGACCGCCTTGTCTCACTTGATAGCCGTAGTGTAGGAACATTTTCCCGTGAAAACATCAAAGGAGAAGTTGTCTTTCGGATGTGGCCTCTCAACCGTATTGGGACTGTCGATTAATACTCTTCGAAAATCAAAATTATCCGTTGTCAAGAGCCTTGATAAGTGAAAAGCTCCGGTGGAGCTTTTCAGCCTGTTACCTTGAAACAAGACAGTAACAGAGTTCTATCATCGGCTTCGTTTCTAGGCTATTTTTGATTTTCAATGAGTATAACAAAAACAAGTTTGGAGCAAAAAGCACAGTACCACTTCTCAGAGTTCGTGTCAACATCCCAGCGCAGTGGTTGATTGGCAGATTTATTCGTGTTTTACACTCAAAATCTGACCTATATGGCTGATGCGAACGGGTTCGCTTCATTTCCAACCTCCAACAGTCACTACTCTGACTGTTGGAGCTGTGCGGGTTGGGAGTAAAATAGTCCAGTGGACTATTTTAGCCCGAACCTGCATATTTGGAAGTGAGGGGAACTCTTTTTGGTCTATGCGAGTTCTTTCCCACTCCCTTTTCACTATTTTAGGAACTATTTTCTATGAATGAAGTTTATTTTACCGGTACTATTGACCGGATTATTTTTGAAAATCCTAGTAATTTTTATAAAATCCTTCTCCTTGAAATCGAGGAAACTGACGCAGAATATGACGACTACGAAATTATTGTGACCGGAACGATTGCCGATGTCATCGAAGGAGAAGACTATCGTTTCTATGGCAATCTGGTCACCCATCCCAAGTATGGTCAACAGCTGCAAATTTCGCGTTACGAACGCAGCAAGCCCACTTCTGCCGGACTTGTCAAATATTTCTCCAGTGACCATTTCAAGGGAATTGGACGCAAAACGGCTGAAAAAATCGTTGAGCTCTATGGCGAAGATACCATTGATAAGATTTTAGCTGAACCAGAAAAATTGACCCAAATCACAGGCCTATCAAGCAAGAACAGGCAGGCATTTGTCGAAAAACTCCGCCTCAATTATGGAACCGAGTTGATCTTGGCAAAACTAGCCGAGTATGGCATTCCCAATAAATTGGCCTTTCAAATCCAAGACCAGTATAAGGAAAAAACACTCCAGATGATTGAAGAAAATCCCTATCAACTGGTTGAAGACGTCCAAGGGCTCGGTTTCACCATTGCCGATAGGATTGCGGAAAACCTGGGAATTGCCAGTGATTCACCCCAACGCTTTCGAGCTGGCATGCTCTTTAGTCTCATTCATCGCTCCATGGAAACAGGCGATACCTATGTGGAGGCCAGAGACTTGCTGGAAGCTACCCTTGAACTGCTGGAAAAATCCCGCCATACAGAGCTGGACCCTGCCGCAGTTGCCCACGAGTTGACGGGACTGATTGCAGACGACAAGGTACAGCAAGAAGGCACAAAGATTTTTGACAACAGCCTCTACTTTGCCGAACATGGTATCCATAAAAACCTGACCCGCCTGATGGGGAAAAATGGTTTCAAGCCCTTCCCACGCGCAGACGTTGAGGCTGCCATAGCAGAGCTTGAAAGCATGTCTTCCCTGACCTACGATGACATTCAAAAAGAAGCCATCGTTCAAGCCATTACAAATCCGCTTTTCATTCTGACCGGCGGACCAGGGACTGGAAAAACAACGGTTATCAACGGTATTATCGCGGTCTATGCCATCTTGCATAAGATTGACCTGACTCGCAACCGAGAAGAATGCCCTGTCCTCCTAGCCGCTCCAACTGGACGAGCAGCCAGACGGATGAATGAATTGACAGGTTTGCCTTCCGCCACCATCCACCGCCATCTCGGTCTGGTAGAAGGACAAGAAGAATCCTACCGTGATGATTATTTGGAGGCCGACTTTATCATCGTGGATGAGTTTTCTATGGTAGATACTTGGTTGGCAAACCAGCTCTTCCAGAACATCTCCTCCCAGACCCAAGTTCTGATTGTCGGAGATGCGGAGCAATTACCATCTGTCAGTCCCGGTCAGGTCCTAGCTGACCTCTTGAAAATTGACAAGCTTCCGAGCATCACTCTGGAACGCATCTACCGTCAATCCGATGATTCGACTATTGTTACCCTAGCCAGCCAAATCCGCCAAGGAGCTCTACCTAGCGATTTCCGTGAGAAAAAGGCTGACCGCTCCTATTTTGAAGCGCAAAACGAACAAATTCCAGCCCTGATTGAACGCATTGTCGGCGCAGCTATCAAGTCAGGTATCCCTGCAAACGAGGTACAAATCCTCGCCCCCATGTACCGTGGGGCCGCAGGCATTGACCAACTTAACACCATGACCCAGGCCCTGCTCAATCCCCTAGAAGACGGAGAGCTGGAATTCCTCCACAACGAGCAAGCCTTCCGCCAAGGCGACCGAGTCATCCACCTAGTCAACGATGCCGAGGCCAATGTCTTCAATGGTGATTTGGGCTACATCACCGACCTTCTGCCTGCCAAGTATACCGACTCCAAGCAGGACGAGATTACCATCAACTTCGATGGTAGCGAGGTCACCTATCCCCGCAATGAGTGGTACAAAATTACCCTGGCCTATGCCATGTCCATCCACAAGTCCCAAGGTAGCGAGTTTCAGGTTGTCATCCTTCCCATCACCCGCACCAGCCACCGCATGCTCCAGCGCAACCTGGTCTACACCGCCATCACCCGCTCCAAGAGCAAGCTCATCCTCCTAGGCGAAATCTCCGCCTTCGACTACGCCGTCAAAAACGCCGGCACCCTTCGCAAAACCTACCTGGTCCCACGTTTCCAAGGGGAAATAGCAGAGCAGGACAGCAAGGAAAGCCTGACTGAAAACAATGAAAGTAAAACATCCATAGCCACGCCAACCCAGCCACCTGCTCAATCGGATAAGCCAAAACAAACAGAGCCAGTAACAAAAAACAGCCAGCAATTGTCCCTTCTTGACCAAGACCAGCCAGAAAAAGCAAGTCCCCAACCCAGAGAATTTATTCTGACTGTGGACAACCTGCTAACCATCGATCCCATGATTGGTATCCAGCAAACAGATATCGAGGAGTTTTTCAGCTCTAAGTAACAAATATATTTCTTTTGTTACAAAAATATTACAAATATTACAAAATTATGTTGACGGACTTGTTTTTATTTGCTATACTCTATTTATAAATGGAATGTATAAACGGAGGTCAGTCAAATGAAAAAGATATTCAACTACTCAGTATTGTTGCTTTCTGTAACCTGCCTTTTAACAGCTTGCGCATCAAAAACGCAAGAAAGCCAGGTAACTCCTTCATCAAGTAAAAGTGTAGAGCTTACAACAAAAACCAGCGACACCCTCTCGAGCTCTACCTCAATAGAAGCTACAGCCGAAACAAGTACTTCAGCAGGACAATCTCAACAAAGTGAACAAACACACAGTTCACAAACACAAGAAAACGTACTAAGTAGCCAAACTACCCAGACACAGCTACAGACATTGCCAGCTACAGGTATTCCAAATGAATTAGTTGGAAAATGGCAAGGGACTAGTCTTCAAGCACGGAATATAGAAGTTACTGTCAACTCTGATGGTACCATAACTACTTATGAAGATTTTCGTCTAAGCGAAGACGAAGAAGGCGACTACCTCATTCAAACATATACTGCATATATTACCGATTTGGTAGAATACTCTCCAAACCACTATATTATTCGCGGTGCCGAAGGCGAGTATTCTGCCCTCCTTCCAGGAATCACTGGATTAGGGGGCCGTATCGCACCGGGATTTATCCTAGAGGATGGACAATTCAAAGTCATTATGTGGGGAAATCCTGCAGATCCAGAAGTAGAAGCTACATATGATTTCATATCAGAACCTCATATCTATACTGTACTTAGCAAGATTGAATAAATATCCCTCATGAATCAATGGAGCACATAAAAAACAGGCTAAGCCTGTTTTTTATGTGCTCCAATAACAGATCCCAACATGATTCTGATGCTTAATGTACATCAAAATTAGGATATCTCAAAAAGTTATGGGACAATTGGAGATTAAGTGGATAGGCAAATAGCCCTGTACCCGCTTCTCAGAGTTCGACCTTCCACCCCTCATCTTTAATTCCTATTACTTTTAATTGACTGAAAGCCTTTCGTTTACCAAAGTTCTTGTCAAGGAATGACTGTATTGAAATAAAAAATGAAGTAGCTAGGCTCAAGTCCAAAGCCACTTCTCAAAGTTGCTGATGGGAGTGGGACAGAACTCGACCAATCTAAAAAGAATTCCCCTCACTTCCAAGCAGTTGGCTCGGGCTAAAATAGTCCACTGGACTGTTAAGACACAAACTTCATTTGTTTTATTTCCTACCTCTAACAATCTCCCAGATTGTTAGAGCAATCAACCACTGCGCTGAGATGTTGACACGAACTCTGTGAAGTGGCCCTGGGCTTTTTCCCCAGCCTCAGACGTTTCATCGAAATGAAAAAGTAATAGAGCTTTATCATCGGCCTAACGTCGCAAACACACTTCTCTATACTTCCAACCTTCAACTATCTCCCAAATAGTTGAAACTAGGTTACTTTTGATTTTCGAAGAGTATAATACTTCTCATAACATCAGAAAAGAGGGCCTCACGACCCTCCTATGCATTATTTTCTTTTTTTCAAAAGCGCTGCAGATCCCAGAAGCCCCAAACCACCAAATAATGACAGTAAGGTTACTGCATCACCGGTTTCTGGAAGTGAAGCTTTAGCAGTTTTTGCTTCTGCAGTCTTTGTTTCAGTAGCCTTATCTGCCTTAACAGCAGGTTTTTCTACTTTTTTATCGACTACTTCTTCTTGCTTATCAGATGGGTTTTCCGTTGATTTTTCTGTCGAAGTTTCAGAAGGAGTTTCTGTTGGCACTTCAGCAGTACTCAATGTAGAAGGGTCTATAGAAGGAAGCTCTTCAGCTGTAGTACCTGGACCATTTGTGTAGAGATAATAGTCACCATCTTTACCACCAATTTTAACAGTTGGTAAAGCTTCCGCAGTTGGGGCTTCAATAGGTGTATTTTTAAAGTACAAACCATTTTCATCCAATGCAATTGCAACCTCATCCAATACTGGTGCTGTTACTCCTTCACCATTCACATGAATATCAACCGTACTTGGATCTAAAGTTGGTAATTCGGAACTTGAAGTTACTCCCTCGCCATTTGCATATACATAAGGCTCTCCATTTTCAAAACCAAGTTTAACTTCAGGTAACTCCGCTGTTACTCCTTCACCATTCACATGAATATCAACTGTACTTGTATCTAACTCAGGCTTGTAATCAGAATTTAAAACACTGCTACCCTTTGCAGTTAATTCTCCAGTATCTAGATTAAAAGCCGGAACTGGATCAGCATAAGCACCTGTTCCATGTGCTGTAATATTTGCAACTTCGACTTCTTCAGCTGATACATTTACAGCTCCAACAACAGCAAGGGCTGCTAAAGACAGTAAGCCAACTGAAGTTGCCTTAAATAGACATGTTTTTTTCGCTGACATATGATGCCACCTTCCTTTTAAAAAAATTATTTACATTATTATTAACACCTAAAATGAAGTAATTTTTTCAATAAAAACATTAAGCATTCCACACAAGTATAACTTTCTATATCATTATATACCTTGGAGAGTTTTCTTGTCAAATATTTTGATGCATTTAAATCTTTGTTTTTTGATCTGCTATAATGCTTTATTTTTTGAATATAAACATCCCTATTAATATTTCCACAAGTATGATCATTACAGAATAAATGAGAAGTTCTTCTAATTGTCAACTTTTTTCATTTTTTCTCAGTCCAGATTACTTGATATTCATCGATAGCAGAAAATCTCCTTTTATATATGCAAATTGCATATTATTTCTTATTTAGGATAGTAAAATCAATTCAAATAATTTAGAAAGATGATTATAAGTTTGGAGTCATTTCAAAATGGATGAGAAGTTTAGTTTCTAAACCTCTTCAAAAATTATCTGATCAAAGATCGCTTCAAACTGTTCAGACAATACCTCTGGAAAATAATTCAAACAATTAGCTGTCGCAAAGGCTGCCGCTTCTTTCAAAAAGATTTCTGGATCTTGATTTTGACTAATTCCCTTGACAAGCAAGCCTAGGTAGAAATCCCCTGCCGCAATGGGATTGCGTGTTTCTTTCTTTGGTGACTGGATACGAAAGAAGCGTTGACCAATTTTTGCCAGACTACCTCTGCCTCCCATGGTAATAATGATGTTCTCATGAGGGGTTACATCTTTCAGAATTCGTAAAATATCCTCAGGACTTTCCTCATCTAACTCTGGATATATTTCTTTAAGCTCTTCATTATTGATTTTGATAAGGGCTGGGCGAGCTTGATAAGCTGCACGTAAAGCAGGTCCACTGGTGTCCACTATGGTCAGAACCTCTGGGTATTTTTCAATAAACTGCTGAATATAGTCATCCGGCATCCCCTTCATCAGACTGCCTGAAAAGACTAGGATGTCGCCAGCTTGCAGGCTATTTTCAATCTGCTGAGTGAATTGGTTGAGCAAATCCTCTGTTAGTTCAAAACCTTTTTCATAAAATAGTACTACATCGCCTGTACTAGTTTCAACATAGATATTACACGTCCGAGTATTCTGGCTATTTTCAACCACGCGCAGAGCATTTCCACTATCAGCATTAAGCTCCTGAATATAGCGACCAATTTGTCCTCCCAAAATAGTATGAATGATGTAGTCTGTCACACCGTTTTCACGGAGGGCATAGGCCACGTTGAAGCTTTTTCCACCAGGATAATCCCTCACTTCAGTCGGTCTCAGGGGAATATTCCTTTCAATTTTTTCAACAAGTAGCGTACGGTCCAAAGCTGGATTGGGACAAATCAAGTGAATCATGGCGGTCTCCTTTTCTATTTTTATATTATTATACTATATATAAACGAAAAATAAAAAGATAATTCCGAAGAGAACTATCTTTTTAAGGTCCTTTATTTTATGCAAATACCGAAATACGTTCTTGCTTGTATCCACCTTTTTCAGCAATATCAACCAAAGCCACCGCATAGTCGGTATAACTAATATAGCTTTCACCTTGGGCATTGACTTGGAAAACCTCGCCAACAAGGGTATAGGTACCTGTCTTTGGACCTTCCGCATCAAAATCGGCTGCAGGGCTGATATAGGTCCAATTGATAGCTGTTGCCTGGCGGTAAATGTCTAGACCAGCACCCATAGCCTCAGCGATTGGCAGGTATTCCGCAGGGAAATCTGGAGTATCTTTCAGCATAGCTGTCTGGCTCTCATCTAAATAAAGACTGCCTGCACCACCTACAATCAGCAAACGTGTTGGAGTGTCGTTTAACAATGAAACTAAATGATTGGCCAATTGAGAATGTCCTGGTAGAGTTTCTGGCGTCCAAGCACCAAAGGCATTGACTACTACATCAAATCCCGCCAAGTCTTCCTTGGTCAAATCCAAAGCGTCTTTTTGGATCACTTCTTGAGCCACACTCTTGTTTTCAGAACGGACAATAGCCGTCACCTGGTGACCACGTTCTACTGCTTCCTTTGCAATAGCTTGACCTGATTTCCCATTTGCAGCAATAATAGCAATTTTCATAATAGTTACCTCACGATTAGCTGTAATGTTTTTGTTTACAACGATAGTATAACGCAAGTTTGTTGTAATTTCAATAATTACAACTTTTTAAATTAAAAAAATCATCAAACTGATTAATACTCAATGAAAATCAAAAATAGCCTAGGAAACGAAGCCGATGATAGAACTGGAGTTCATCAAGGCAAGTTGACAACGGATAATTTTGATTTTCGAAGAGTATAAATTAAAAAAATCATCAAACTGATGATCTTTTCATTAAATATAATTATAGTTCCGCCAGTAAATCAGCAATGGTCGACTGTGCAACTTCTCTTTCCAAAGCTGCCTGCGCATCTTCTAAACGATGATCTAAGAGGGGATGGATTTTCCTCCCTACTCGACAAGAGGGATTAGGTTGCTCATGAAAAGCAAATAATTGCCCCTTTTCTCCGAATAATTCAACAGCCTGATAGACATGCAATAGGGTGATTTGTTCTGGTTTTTTAGCCAAATGTGCCCCACCGACACCGCGTGCCACTTCCACTAAGTTAGCTTCTTTTAACTGGGATAAAATATTTCGGATAACAACAGGATTAACACCAACACTTCCAGCAATACTGGCACTAGTCTGTTTTTCCTTCTCCCCCTCTAAAGCTAGCAAAACTAAGATATGGCTAGCAATGGTAAATCTACTTGAAATTTGCATCTTTTCTCCTTTTTCTCAGTCTATCACAGTCCGAATCAGAACTCAAGCCTGAAAGTTTGTGACTGTCACTCCTAACAACCGGATACCTTTTTCAACTTGTCCAATCTCTTCAATCAATTGGCGAACCTCTTTTTCAATGATATCTAACTGGTCGGTGTATTCATCAAGACTATGGCGTTTGGTCAGTGTAGAAAAATCACCATAACGCACCTTTAACACAATTGTTCGGCCCTTTTTTTCATTACGCTCCAAGCTACTAGCAACCCGTTGACAAAGACTGGTTAACTCTTTCAGTACATCCTCATCTCGATAAAGTAATTTCCGATAGGTTCTTTCCTTACCAATAGATTTGCGCACTCGATCCACCTTAACAGGAGAATTGGAAATTCCCCTCGCCTTACGATAGAGGTCAAACCCGAAACGACCGAATGTATCAATCAAAACCATCTCTGGTACATCTAACAGATCCTGCCCTGTGTAGACCCCCATATCATGAAGTCGTTCTACAGTTTTCTTCCCAACACCATGAAATTTTTCAATCGGCAAGGATGCCAATACACCCACAGCCTCTTCTGGTAAAATCAAGGTCAATCCATGTGGTTTTTCCATATCCGAAGCAATTTTTGCCAAAAATTTGTTATAGGAAACACCAGCTGAAGCTGTCAGATGCAACTCATTCCATATGTCGTATTGGATGAGTTTGGCGATTTTAACTGCCGAGCTAAGGCCTAACTTATTTTCCGTCACATCTAGATAGGCCTCATCAATGGACATGGGCTCCACCAAATCAGTATAGCGATGAAAGATTTCTCGAACCTGTCGCCCAACTTCTTGGTATTTTTCATAATGACCAGAAATAAAAATAGCCTGCGGACAACGTTCATAGGCTTCTTTTGAGGACATAGCCGAATGAATCCCAAAGGCACGCGCCTCATAATTACAAGTCGACACTACGCCTCTTCCGCCAGACAGCCTAGGGTCTGCCCCAATAATAACAGGCTTTCCTTTCAACTCAGGATTGTCCCTTACCTCAATGGCAGCAAAAAAAGCATCCATGTCTACATGAATAATTTTTCTAGATAAATCATTGATTAAGGGAAATACTAACATGGTTACTCCTTTACAATTTAGATTATACCGCAATCAGCTGCTAATGAAAAGAAAGCTACTCTGAACAGATTATCCAAATGACTCTATTTAAACATCTTGCACGTACCTATATCTACATGAAAACGATTGAAAGAATTTTCACAAACTTTCACGAGTCTGAACCTTGAAGTAAGTGCTTTCAAGTGCTATAATAAGACCATACCGGTATTAACCGAAATGTTCAAAAGGAGAACCCTCATGTCAACAAAAGTAAAAACAAAAAATGTTACTGAAGACATTTTCGCCCAAGCCTGGGAAGGCTTCAAAGGTACAGATTGGCAAGATAAAGCAAGTGTAACTCGCTTCGTTCAAGCCAACTACACTCCATATGATGGAGATGAAAGCTTCCTTGCAGGCCCAACTGAGCGTTCACTTCATATCAAGAAAATTATTGAAGAAACAAAAGCTGGTTACGAAGATACTCGTTTCCCAATGGATATCGACCGTGCGACTTCTATCGCTGATATTCCAGCAGGTTTCATCGATAAAGAAAACGAACTCATCTTTGGTATCCAAAATGATGAGCTCTTCAAACTTAACTTCATGCCACGTGGTGGTATTCGTATGGCTGAAACAACTTTGATCGAAAACGGCTATACTCCAGACCCACTCCTTCATGAAATCTATACAAAACACGCTACAACTGTAAACGATGGTATCTTCCGTGCTTACACAGCTGACATTCGCCGTGCTCGCCACTCACACCACGTTTCTGGTCTTCCAGATGCATACTCACGTGGTCGTATCATCGGTATGTACGCTCGTTTGGCACTTTACGGTGCAGACTACTTGATGGAAGAAAAAGTAGCTGACTGGAATGCCATTACTGAAATCGATGAAGAGTCAATCCGCCTTCGTGAAGAAATCAACCTTCAATACCAAGCTTTGCAACAAGTTGTACGTTTGGGTGACTCATACGGTGTAGACGTTCGCAAACCTGCAATGAACACTAAAGAAGCTATCCAATGGACAAACATTGCTTTCATGGCTGTATGTCGTGTTATCAATGGTGCTGCTACTTCACTTGGTCGTGTTCCAATCGTTCTTGACATCTACGCTGAACGTGACTTGGCTCGTGGTACATTTACTGAATCTGAAATCCAAGAATTTGTTGATGACTTCGTATTGAAACTTCGTACAGTGAAATTTGCTCGTACAAAAGCATTCGACGAAATCTACTCTGGTGACCCAACATTCTTGACAACATCTATGGCAGGTATGGGTAACGATGGTCGTCACCGTGTTACAAAGATGGACTACCGTTTCTTGAACACACTTGACAACATCGGTAACTCTCCAGAACCAAACTTGACAGTTCTTTGGTCAGACAAACTTCCATATTCATTCCGTCGTTACTGTATGGCAATGAGCCACAAACACTCTTCTATCCAATATGAAGGTGTAACAACAATGGCGAAAGATGGTTATGGTGAAATGTCATGTATCTCTTGCTGTGTATCTCCTCTTGATCCAGAAAGCGAAGACCAACGCCACAACATTCAATACTTTGGTGCTCGCGTAAACGTCCTTAAAGCCCTTCTTTCAAGCTGGAACAACGGTTACGATGATGTTCACAAAGATTACAAAGTATTCGACGGTGTTGAACCAAATACATCTGAAGTATTTGACTACGACCAAGTGGTTAAGAACTTTGAAATTGCCCTTGACTGGTTGACAGATACATATGTTGATGCCATGAATATCATCCACTTCATGACAGATAAATACAACTACGAAGCAGTTCAAATGGCATTCTTGCCAACTCACCTTCGTGCTAACATGGGCTTTGGTATCTGTGGTTTCGCAAACACTGTTGACTCATTGTCAGCAATCAAATATGCACAAGTTAAACCAATCCGTGATGAAGATGGATTTATCTACGACTACGAAGTAACTGGTGACTTCCCACGCTATGGTGAAGACGATGACCGTGTAGATGATATTGCGAAATGGCTTATGGAAGCATTCTTCACTCGTTTGAACAAACATAAATTGTACAAGAATGCTGAAGCTACTGTGTCTATCTTGACAATCACTTCAAACGTTGCTTACTCTAAACAAACTGGTAACTCTCCAGTTCACCGTGGTGTATTCCTCAATGAAGATGGTTCTGTGAACACTACTAAGGTAGAATTCTTCCCACCAGGTGCCAACCCAACTTCTAAAGCTCGTGGTGGTTGGTTGCAAAACTTGAACACCCTTTCTAAACTCAACTTCAAACATGCCAACGACGGTATCTCATTGACTACTCAAGTTTCTCCAAAAGCACTTGGTAAAACATTCGACGAGCAAGTAAACAACTTGGTAACAATCCTTGATGGTTACTTTGAACAAGGTGGTCAACACGTTAACTTGAACGTTATGGACTTGAACGACGTTTATGAAAAAATCATGGCTGGTGAAGATGTTATCGTTCGTATCTCTGGATACTGCGTAAACACTAAATACCTCACTAAAGAGCAAAAAACTGAATTGACTCAACGTGTCTTCCACGAAGTTCTTTCAATGGATGACCACGCTGCTGAAGTTTCAGGTCAAGCTTAATCAAACAAACACGAAAGGACTTGCACATGCAGGTCCTTTTTACTATGTCTAAAAATCTTCTAAGTGCTGCGGAAGGATAGTAAATCTTCGGAAGGATGCACCGCAGATTTTCGGAAGGATACAGAACCAGTTCATAAAAAAATCCCTGTTCAACAGGGATCATCATTTGTCATCCTTCAAACTTCTATAAACATCGTCTATAAAAAGCTTGGCAATTCTCTTTTTAAAATCATCGTTATTAAGCAGGACTCCAAAAAAATCTTGATTTTGCATATAACCCTCAGTCAAAGCATTGTCAATCTCATCCTCAAAAGAAAACTCGAAATCTTCACGAGAATTTACCTTAGCAGACTGCTTGAGTTTCTCATTTTTCTTCATGAGTTCACGAATAGAAACTGCTCCGCTAACACCGATTTGAGGGTCAATCGTCAAATCAAGTTGCTCATTGATTTCATCAATAATCTCTGAAAGACGTTTTTCCTGTTCTTCATCAATAGGTCCGATTTTAGGTTTATTAAGCGAAAGAGTGTATTCCCCTTCCAAGTCAGCTACGGTATGGACACCTGTTTGCTTATGCTTCATGTAGTCAACTACGATCTTATCCGCAATGGTAAAATCTGTCCCTCCGAGTGTTACATCAATTTCCTTAACAAGTGCTTGAATATAGTTATAACGTTCATGCAAAACCTCATTTTGATAGGCAGTCGCTTGAATCAGGAAAGTGTACATTCGAAGAAAACCTCGGAAAACTTTTTTGATTTCCAGCTGCTCCTTTTCATCAAATTCCTGAACACGACTGTAACCTTTATTCAACAATGCTGTCATTTTTTGTTTGTCCCGACTAGAGCGTTTCTCTTGATAAAGGAATTGATTAAACTCATGGATAACATCACTGTCAAGAATGCCATATTCGTCTATCTTACGCACCAAGTCAAATACATCACTTGGCGTAATAGTTTCTGATAAAATCGTTTCCTTATAGTAAGGAGCAAAAGCCTTGTTTATATCCTCATAGGTATTTTTAAAGTCTAGTACAAAAGTTTTCTTATTGTAGCCTCCCACAATACGATTGAGGCGAGATAGAGTTTGTACAGCTGCTACATCTCGTAACTTTTTATCTACATACATAGCCACCAATTTCGGTTGGTCAAAACCTGTTTGGTATTTATTGGCCACAATCAAGACCTGATAATCATCTGTATCAAATCTCTCTTTAAGCTTGTCTTCCGCAATTCCGTTCATCAGAGCCTCAGTATAATCCTGATCATCCATACTCACCTTACCTGAAAAAGCAACTAAAGCTCCAATACTGGTGATATGATGCTCTTTGAAATAACGTTTAAAGGACTTTTGATACTTGACTGCTGCTTCACGACCCGATGTAACAATCATAGCTTTACCTTGACCGCCCAACTCAGCCATAATGTCATGACTGATGAAATGGTCCATGATGATTTCAACTTTCTGGTCAATATTTTCATCCGATAACTCGATAAACTTGGCAATCTTTCTCTTGGCAAGACCTGTTTTAAACTGAGGATCCTCCTCAACAGCCTTGTTCAATTTATAGTAAGTCTTGTAAGTAGTATAGTTATTCAAGACATCCAGAATAAAGCCTTCCTGGATAGCTTGTTTCATAGAGTAGACATCAAAAGGACCTTTTGAACCATCTGGTAGGGTTTTTCCAAACAACTGGAGAGTTGTGGCTTTAGGTGTAGCTGTAAAAGCGATAATCGAAATGTTATCTTGCTTTCCTGTCCGAGCGATTTCTTGTTCGATGGCATCCGCCACTGAAACTTCCTGTACCTCTTCAATCGTCCCGTCTTCAACATCTGTTTCTGTCAAAACTTGACTGACAGCACTCATATAGGAACCCGTCGTCGAACTGTGGGCTTCATCAATCAGAATGGCAAATCTTTTCTGGGCAGTTGGACCAGCTGTCATCCAATCAGACTTATTGATTTGGGCGAATTTATGAATGGTTGTTGCGATAATCTTGGTATTTCCAGCCAAGGCATCCGCCAAGTCACTGGAAGTCGCCTTGTCATCCATCACCTTGATAACCCCAGGCTGATGCTGGATAGCCTGAACAGCGTCCTGTAGTTGTCTGTCTACAACAATCCTGTCTGTCACAATCAAGACCGTATCCACAATATTTCGGTCTTCTTGGTCGTGCAGACTGACCAAACTATGTGCCAACCAAGCAATCGTATTGGTCTTGCCAGACCCTGCCGAGTGTTGAATCAGGTAATTTCTATCGGTGTGATTGACCTTCATATCCTCTAGGACACGGTTTACTGCCCGTCTTTGCTGGTAACGCGGGAAAATCAGCGTTTTCTTGCCTTTTTTATCCCGATCAACCTTCAAAAAGATAAAGCGTTCAATCAACTGAAGAATACTATCCTTTGTTAGCACTTCCTTCCAAAAATAGGCTGTGTCTGGACCAGACTCATTGTGCGGATTTCCAGCCCCCTGGTCAACCCCTTCACCTTTCCCCATATTGAAGGGAAGGAAATAGGTATCTTGCCCCTTGATTTCGGTCGTCATGTAGACTTCCAAGGTATCTACTGCGAAAGAAGCTAAAACGCCCGCATTAAACTTAAACAAGCGATTTTTGCTATCTCGCTTTTTTAACTGACGAACGGCATCATCTACCGATTGACCGCTGGAATTAAGCTTCAACTCAATCGCAAAAATAGCTAGGCCGTTCAGAAAGATAACCAAGTCTACACGTTCCTTATCCTTGTAGACAACCTCTTCCATAACTGTAAAACGATTTTGCTCATACCGCTTGACTGCCTTGGCATTAAAGGAAGTGGCAGGCTTGGGATAGACCAGTTTTAGTTGTTTATTTTCAATATAAACCCCTGACTTCAAGGCGAAGAGAAGACCTCCCTTGATAATTTCTTGGTTAATCAAGTTGAGAATAACCTCTTTGTCCAACTTCTTCAAGAGATAGTCCATCTCGTCTTCTTGGGTTGCTCGCAGAAACTCCCACAAGATGTCTGTATCCATTGCCAAGCGTTGATTATACTTGCTCTGCGGTCTGTGAGTAAAACCATTTTCTATTTCTAAATCCGTGATAATCCACTGCTGAAAATCATAACGTTCTGTAAGGTCAAAATGAGCCATAGGTATTCCTTATTCTTCCTTGTACTTACTCTACATCATCGAGGGAGAGGATAGACAGATACATATCCAATCTCTCGTTCAAATAGCGGGCAAACAAATCTTCCATTGCTGACAAGCTTCCCTTAGCATGGAAGTCATCAAAGGCTTGATAATAGGCTAATCGGTCTGAAAATTTAATATCAATGGGAGGGTAGCCAGCCTTCATCAGCTCCAAGTTGACCAAGAGCCGACCAGTACGACCATTTCCATCAATAAAGGGATGAATACTTTCAAAGGCAATGTGAAAACGAGCCATCTTGGTTACGATGTTTTCCTGACTTTGAGCATAGTCCACCAGCCACTGCTCCATCAAGGGACGAATCATAAATGGCTGGGCAGGTTCGTTTGCAGCACCCATGATACGGACGGGCACCTTTCGATAGACACCCCTATCATCCTTCTTATCGGACAAAACCAGATAATGAATATCCTTTACAACCTGCTCCGTCAAGGGCGTATCTTCTGCCACCAAGGTCTGCACGTATTCAAAGGCCTCCCTATGACCAATAGCCTCAAGGTGATCCTTCAAGGGTTTCTGGTCAATGGTCAACCCACGCAAAACCATGTCCGTTTCACGCAGAGTCAGGGTATTGCCCTCAATGGCATTAGAATTATAAGTGAACTCCACTGTAAATTCTTCATTGAGCCGCTCAACCTCTCCTCTGGTCAAGGGACGAAGCGTCGCTAACCTTTCCATCTTTTCATCAATCAAGGGCAGGAGGCTTTCCACCCTTTTATAACGACCATCAACTGGCTTTGGGGTATCTTGGGGAATCTTCCAAAAACGTCCCTCACGGATAGCCCCCTTCACCTTTCCCTGACTACACAAGTCACGAACACGGCGGTCTGAAATCCCCCAAATCTCCGCCGCCTGCTTGACAGAAATATACATAGTACACCTCTCCCTTCTAACCGAAACAGTCTTGTTCCTATTACTATTATAGCACAGTTCGGAAGGATAGACGACAAACGGAAGGATGTTTAGCAGATTTTCGGAAGGAAAGGGATAGCGTAATAATTTTGACAGAATAATCAATCATCAAAAATTCATCTATTTCCTATATAGGTATGCTATAATTATTTATGCAGAAGAGTTTCCCAAATGGGAGGGGAGGTTTTATGTTTCTGAAGCATAATAACTTCTCAAAGACGGTGGCTCTAATTTCTGAAAGGTAGGTGGTGCCTATGGGCAACTCATCAAAATCTAACAGAAAGGAGCAGATTGTTGTCCGTTTACGAGACGATGCAACTGATGCTGGGATTCGGTAGTTTCCTACTTTCCCTTATTGGCTTAGTGATTATCATCGTAAAAATGAGCAATAAAAAATAACCGTCTAAACTTTGACCGGTTGACGATTATTTTTTAGTAATTATAAAACTAGTCACCGTCTTAAACGGTTCTGCATTGGGTAGTTGTGAGTGCAACTACCCTTTTCTATTCTCATTATAACCTAACTAGGAAAAATAGTCAAACGAGGTCCTATTTGGCAGTCAGAGCTCCTAATTTAACTGGTGCTTATTCTAATACGGTTTGGAAGGCTAGAGGAGAAAGGAAGGATAGGTCTTAATTATTGAATTTGTAAAATACTTTCAGTGTATTTTACATTTGGTGCGTATTTATCTAGAATCATTTGCAACATTTCTTTCTGAGCATCTGAGCACTTAGGACCTGTCAGTACCGAGAGTTTTTCAAATATACTTTCATTCAGTTTAATGTCAATGTGTGACAGTAAGGGCTTTTCTTCTCTTGCTCTACTCATCATTTTTAGATGAGCTTCCATATCGCGCCTATCTAATATCTCCATATGATCTTTAATTGTCCAGGGAGTCAACATTACCTTGAACCTAGTTTCCTTTTGAAAATCCCATGCTGTTGGTTTGAAAATCCCAATTTGGGTGTAATCAACCCTCTCTTCATAATTCTTTTCATCATATTCATACCTTGAATAGACATTCGGAATTAGAAAGCTCTCGTCATCTGTATAAATCACTTCTTTGTAAATTGGTTTATACGGTGGATTACTTCCCATTATTTCCATTTTTTCTGGGATAAGCGAACTAGAAATTTTATCCTCTTTATCATCAAATTTATACTCAATTAAATCAAAAATATCATCTACACTATCAAATTCAATGCCTATTCGAATACCAGTCATATCTCTAGAGTACATACTCCACTGAGGGATTGATTCTTCTTGTATTTTTGTCCAACAAGAAACATAACAATATTCTGCTAAGAAACCATAATCGCTAGTTTTTGACTCATATAAATCATCCACCCGCCCCAAACTGGTAAAGCGTAATGTTTTGTACTTTAAAATATATAGTAATGTATCTAACGATGTATAATGATAAATTTTAGTCAATCGCTATTCTCCTTTTAAACTTTACTAGTAACCTCGGTAAGCATGAAGTCTATCTGACAGCTCCTCATTGAGTTTTATGAATGTCATTAGATATTCTTCAGTTATCTCAAATTGTACTCCCGATTTTTTACACTTTGTTGCTATTACTTGTTCGTCATTAGATGATGTAATCCTGAAACCATGTATAATACGATTTCTCATTTCAATAATTTCTGAAAATAAAATAGCGATTTCATCTCCAACTTTTTTAGTAATAGTTGTTGCTATAATCGGTATCAGTCTTCCCGATTCTTTATCAATCAATTCACACCATGAATATGTTAAGTCTGTATTTAAAATATTTTCGATCACAAAACCATTATTAGAACTGAATACGCTAAGTGCGGTTCCTAATAATAATCTATATCTTTCTGAAGGTAACGACTGTCTAGTTAATGAATCATCATACATCCTCACACCCTCCTTTTCCCTGTCACGTAATCATAAATCAGTGTTTGACGTTGTTTGTTGATGTTTTCAATTTGTTCTTTTTTGATAGCAATCATTTGGTTGATTTGAACCACTTTTTCATTAAGAAATTTTACTATAGACTTCTGTTCATTTTGAGATACTGGAAAAGGAATTTTAATCTCCTTTATATATTCCCAACTTGCTCTTGGCATTTTACTCCCATAGGTTGATGAATTAACATCATTCACAAAACTATCACTTTGAATTGCCCAATATAAAAATTCAAGATCCAGTATAGAATCTTTAAATATTATAAACTCTGAACTAGCAGTCCCATCAAATTCAGCTTTCCAAAATTTTCGCAAATATGGTCTCAATTTCCCAAATAAAATATCCCCTTGTTTAAAACTGATATTTTCAGTTAAATCTACCTCTGATTCTGTTTCAATATATAATCCCGTTCTAGGAGTAATATTTTCCAACCCTACGTATGAATCTGAATTTTCCGTTAAAATTTTTTCGTTCCTAGTCTGAGCAAGATATCTCAATTTTCTTTCTTCCCAATCACTTGGAATAACACTTATCCATTTATTATCAACTTCTTTAAAGGAAACGGTTTTATCCAGTCCTTTTGTGACGGTTTCGTAAATCAGGCTTTGGCGGTAGTCTTCCAAGGTCTTGATTTGCTCCTCCAGAAGGTTTTTGACCTTATCCAGCTGAGCGACTTTTTTATCAAGGAAGTCAGCAATTTTTGATTGTTCTTCTATACTTTCTGGAAAGGGCAACTTGATATTTTTCATATATTCCCAGCTGGCTCTTGGCATCTTACTTCCATACGTTGAAGAGTCAACATCATTAATAAAACTATCACTTTGGATCGCCCAAAACAAAAAGTTTAAATTCAAAGAACTTCCCTTGATAATGACAAACTCTGAACTGGCTGTTCCTGAAAATTCCGCTCTCCAATATTTTCTCAAATAAGGTCTCAATTTCCCAAATAAAATATCACCAACTTCAAAAGTAAGATTTTCAGTTAGGTCCACTTCTATTCCTGTCTGAACATATTGCCCTGTTTGGGACATAATATTTTCTAGGCCAACATACTTTTTGTAGTCAGTTGTAACAGATTTCTCCCCACGAAGTTCGACCAGATATCTTAACTTCTTTTCAAACCAGTCACCGGGAATCTCTCTTATCCACGGATTACCGCTATCTTTCATCCTAGTCATGTTTGAGGTCCTCCAAGAGTGCTTGTAGTTGGTCTTCTAGATCATAGAATTGTTTGAGCAGGTCTTCTGCCTTTTCTGGGGCTTGATATTGGTAGAAGTAGCGGGTAAAGGGGATTTCTGCTCCCAGCTTGTTTTCCTCCCACCAGTAGTGAGCATCTGGGACATGGGGATAGACTTCCCGTTCAAAATAAGCTTCCACTTCTTCCGAGAGCTTGACAATCTCAGAATCCTTAGTAGTCTTGTCATAGACGATACCGTCCGCAATCTCACCCAGCTTGTCTTTCTTCTTGGTTGTGATAACCTCAGCAGTCTTATCCATCTCACTCATAGCAAGGGCTAGAGTGTTGAGATTGGCTGGGGTCAGCTTGACTTCTGCCAAGAGTTCTTTCAGTGTGGCTGTAAAGGTCTCAAAGTTTGGATAGGTAGCTTCCGACAGACCTTGACGGAGGGCTTGGAGGATTTCCTCTTGCTTTTCCCTACCTTCTTCTAGTTTTTGCAGTTCCTTATCCTGTTTGGCTGTGCGTGGCTCCATTTCCAGTAATTCTTGGTACTTGTACTCATCAAAGAGCTTGGCAAAAAACTGGACCGACTGGACACTTTCCAGACTTTTCTCTGTAATTTCTCCACGACGTTGTAGGGGCTGCATGACCAGGTATTCTTTATAAAGAAATTCCTTGCTGTCAAAGATTTTCACACGGTCATTTTCCTCAAAGTCATAGTACCACTTGAGAATATCCTTGATATTGTCCTGTGACAGTTCACGGCGTTTTTGCCCCAGCGATTTCCGCAGTGGAACAAATTCATTGGTCGCATCAATAAACTGGACCTTGCCTTGTCTTTCTGGACTCTTATGTTTATTGTAAAGCCAGATGTAAATCCCGATTCCAGTATTGTAGAAAAATTGCCCTGGTAGAGCGATAATCGCTTCTAACAAATCATTTTCTAAGATATAACGGCGGATTTGGCTTTCCCCAGATGTCGTTCCACCTGAGAATAGGGGTGAACCGTTTGAAATGATAGCAGCTCTGCCATTTTCCTCCAACTTAGCCAAAGCGTGTAGGTGGAAGAGCAACTGAGCATCACCTGTGGTAGGGGTGTTGACGAAACGACCTTCCCTGCCTTCTGTCGACTCAAAGAGAGCCTGATCCTCCTTGACCGCTTGCTCCACTCCGTCATCCGCATCCTTACCTCCCCAAGACTGACCAAAAGGAGGGTTGGCAATGACAAAGTTCATCTTCTTGTCATAAAATGGATCTGGATCCTTGAGCGTATCCGCCTTAACAAAGTAATCCGACTCTTCCTGACGAATCAGCATATCCGCCTTGCCAATACCGTAGGTTTCAGCTAGATACTCCTGACCAAACAAGCGAACGTTGACCTTGGAATTGAGCTGTTGAATATAGCTTTTGGCAGTTGCCAGCATACCACCTGTACCTGCCGCCATATCTAAAACCTTAATCTCTTTATTGTCAACAAAAAGCTCTTCATCTGCCTCCATCAAGAGCAGGTTGACCATAAGAGCAATGACTTCCCGTGGTGTGTAGTGAGAACCTGCCTCCTCGTTTTCAGAAAAGCGGCGGATAATATCCTCAAACATATAGCCCATCCGCATAGAATCAATGGAACTTGGTGATAAATCAAGTTCCGAGAATTTCTTCACTACTGTAAAGAGACGCCCTGTACTTGCCAAGGTATCCACCTGCTCCTTAAATTTCAAATTCTCAATAATATCCTTGACTCGTTTGGAATAACCATCTAGGTAATCCAAAAAATTATCCTTGATTGCATCAGGTTCGTTCAACAAGTTCTTCAGTGTATGCTTGCTGGTATTGTAATATTTATAACCCGTGATAGACTCAAATATTTTCTCTGGCGTCGAGGGATTTGACTGATATTGAACTAACACTTTTTCCTTGGTCGGTAAAAGGGCAGCTTCCAAGCGAGCCAATACAAACATGGGAATGATGACATCTCGGTATTTATCCGCTCGGTAAGCTCCACGTAGGGTGTTTGCAATAGACCAGACCAAACTGACATCCTTACTGATGTTGACATCATTTGCTTGAAACAGAGGGAGTTTCCCTTTTATATCGACCATAATTTCTCCTAGAATAATCAAAAAATATACTACTATTATACCAAAAAATAGGACCCTACATTCAAATGCAGGTCCTTTTTACTATGTCTAAAAATCTTCTAAGTGCTGCGGAAGGATAGTAAATCTGCGGAAGGATGCACAGCAGATTTTCGGAAGGATACAGAACCAGTTCATAAAAAAATCCCCTCCCAAAATGCAATTTGAGAGAAGGGACTGTTCTTCTAATAATTGTAAATATAAGTGATTTCACCAACAGTATCCGTTGGATAGAACCAACCGCGGAAATTATCCACCCACTGCTGACCATGATAGTTCGCTTCAAGAACTTGAATTTGACCCAACTCATTCACGGCCGTTACATACGCAACATGTCCTAAGTTTCCATCATTCCATGAAATGATTGCTCCAACTTCGGGTACAGATCCAGTACGGAAACCATCACGCGCCGCATTGGCTCCCCATGATGCGGCATCCCCCCACCAGTCACCTGCCCAAGGAGCAACTTTCTGTACTCCCCAAGTACATTGACCTACAGGGTAGTTAATGCCCGGCTCATACTCATAGCCTGGTAGATAATAGCTATTTCTGCTTGTATCAGCTGATTGAGTCCATAGGGTCTGTCTTAACATCAAAATCTGTCCTGGATGCAATGAACTCTCCAGTGTTAATTGATTCTGTGACAACAATTCATTAAGGTCCAATGAAAAAGCTTCAGCAATCCCATAAAAAGAATCGCCTTCTTGAACCACATAATCTAACTGACTTGTAGCAGTTGATTGGTCGAGTTCCACATTTTCTGCTTGAGTTACACCAGGAATATCCAACATTTGACCTGGGGTAATTAGTCCATTAATTTCCATCGCATTGGCCTCTGCTAGCTGATATGGATCAATCCCATACTGCTCCGCAATAGAAAACATGGAATCTCCCTCTGCCACTACATGACTGGCAGCCTCTACACTCGATGCAACTGTTAGCGCAACAAGGACTCCTGCTAAAGACAATAAAGATTTGTAGCAAAACTTTTTCATATGACACCTCCTCATCATGATTTCATTTTACCAATATTTTGACCGGAAAAGATGTCGAAAATATTACAAATAAATGACGATTTATTATTTAGTTTTATACTCCAAATAGTTTGATATGGCTGAAAATGTTTTTGAATTTCGTATGGTTACCTGCTTGTAAAAAGGTGACTTAGCCAACTGCTTGTGGTAGGCCGTTTGTAAATAGCTATCTTCAGAGTATTTACCCCAATAGATTGCATAAGCAGAAATAGACACAATTTCGTCGCCTAACATTAAGGAGTGAATATAGTCAATCATTGTCTGCTTATCCAAACCTTCGGTGAAAAAGAGAACATCCTTTCTCGCCCAATGTCATTAAGTTAAGCATTTAAGCAGCTAAAGAAACTATTCCCGTCTGAGCAGTTGATGACAAGACGGGAATAGTTTTTGTATTTAGGGCGCACAAAAAGG
>NZ_JAIMDU010000080.1:0-544 GCF_019794615.1 Streptococcus suis | reverse complement strand
TTCGTCCTGAGCCAGGATCAAACTCTCATTAAAAGTTTTGATTCAAACTCAAGCTATTGCTAGCTTTCCGTTTTATTGTTTTTGTTTTGTCATTGACGATTTATCCTTAGATAAATCACCCTGCACGTTTGGTTCGTCTTCTTTAATTTTCAAAGGTCTTGCCATTGTCGCGTCCTTGCGACAACTATCTTAGTTTATCATTTCTTCAAGGGCTTGTCAACACTTTTTTGAAACTTTTTTTCGTTCCTCTGTTAACCAATCCCCTCAAGAGACAACTCAATTATTCTATCATCTTCACTTACTATTGTCAACTACTTTTTTAAAAAAATTTTTCGTTGTTTTTTAGCTGACTAGTCTTACGAGACAACTCAATTATTCTATCAAATCTTATCCATCATTGTCAAGTAGTTTTTCCTGTTTTTTTCACTTTTTTATTTTTGCTAACTTCTCAAAGTAAGTTCTAGTCTAACACAAAAGCTGGAAATTAGACTGAGACAAAAAAATAAGGTAGAACTTACTATGGGACAAGTTGGTAACTGACAAT
>NZ_JAIMDU010000008.1:0-69763 GCF_019794615.1 Streptococcus suis | reverse complement strand
TTGCCATGGAAGGAAAAAATTAAAAGAGCATGTAAATAGAAAAAGGTTCCAGAGTCGACAGGACTTTGGAGCCTTTTTCAATATACTTTGTTATTGGGCGCTTACAAATTAAGAGAGCTTGTAAATAGAAAAAAGGCTCCAGGGTCAACATGACTTTGGAGCCTTTTTCAATATACTTTGTTATTAGGCGCTTACAGTTCAGACTTGTCTGGTAAAAGTATAGCCAGAATGATGTAGGCAGTTAGAAAGGGTAGGTTGGTCACAATAGCTAATATAATGACCACCAAACGAACGTTTTCTAACTTCCAACCATAGTTTTCATACAGGTCAAAATAGTCATATAGTCCAGCGATAACACCAGCAATTTCTTTACGACTTTTATCTTTATACCATTTCTTTGGCTTCATATCTCACTCCTACGGTTTAATAATTTCTACCCCACCCATGTATGGACGGAGTACTTCTGGAATAGTAACAGAGCCGTCTTCATTTTGGTAGTTTTCAAGGATGGCAGCCACTGTACGACCAACTGCTAAACCAGAACCGTTGAGGGTGTGGAGCAATTTAACCTTGCCGTCAGCAGCATCGCGGTAGCGGATTTGGGCACGACGGGCTTGGAAATCCTCGGTATTTGAACAGCTTGAGATTTCGCGGTAGGCGTTTTGGGCAGGAATCCAGACTTCTAAGTCATAGGTTTTGGCTGCTGAGAAGCCCATATCGCCTGTACAGAGGGCCAAAACACGGTAAGGCAAGCCTAATTTTTGAAGGATATTCTCTGCGTTTGCTGTCATTTTTTCCAATTCATCATAAGATTGCTCTGGTGTGGCAAATTTGACCATTTCAACCTTGTGGAATTGGTGGAGGCGGATAAGACCGCGGGTATCACGACCAGCAGAACCTGCTTCAGAGCGGAAAGATGGGCTCATAGCTGTGAAGTAGATTGGCAGGTCTTTTTCTTCCAAAATCTCGTTGCGGTAGTAGTTGGTCAATGGTACCTCCGCAGTTGGAATGAGGACATAGTTAGTATCAGTCAATTCAAACGTATCTTCTTTAAATTTTGGATATTGACCGGTACCATACATTGAGTCATGGTTAACCATGTAAGGCGTGATAATTTCTTGGTAGCCTTCTGCGATATGCTCATCCAACATGAAGTTATAAAGGGCACGCTCCAAACGAGCACCTAAGTTCTTGTAGAAAAGGAAGCGGGCACCAGTTACTTTTGCACCACGTTCCCAGTCCAGAATGTCAAGGTCTTCACCCAAATCCCAGTGAGCTTTTGGCTCGAAAGTAAATTCACGGGGAGTTCCCCAACGGCGAACTTCCACGTTTTCCTCTTCGTCTGCCCCAACTGGAACAGAATCATGAGGAGTATTTGGAAGAACTGCAAGGATGGCATTTAGTTTTTCATCAATTTCCAAAAGTTCTGCATCTAAATTTTTCACATCTGCAGACAATTTTTGCATAGCAGCAATCTTATCATCTGCATTTTCTTTGTTACGTTTTGCTTGGGCAATTTCTGCTGAAACTGTGTTACGTTCAGCTTTTAATTCTTCTACAGTAACCAAGATTTCACGGCGTTTTGCATCCAATTCCTTGATATTTGCCAAGCTTTCAGCAGCCACACCTCGTGTTGCTAATTTAGCTGCTACTCCGTCAAAATCTGTACGAATACGTTTTATATCTAGCATAGATGTCTCCTTTAAAATAAAAAACACAGAATGAGGGATGCTGGAGCGATGAGTACCGCGGTTCCATCCAGCTTCACATTCTGTGCACTTGATTGTATTTTGATAATTTCATAACGGTAGAATTTCATTAATTTTACTTATCTGCTCACAGCAACCGCAGACTTTCTGAAAAGCTAGACTAATTACTTATCCGTTTGTCTTATTATACTTGATTTTCTATTTTTTGGCAAATAGATTAGAAATTTTTCTTCCAATTGTTTGAATGAGAGTTGGTAATTTTACAACTTTCTCATTACCGATATGCTCACGAGCAACTTTGAGAATCTTACCAGAGTCTTTGGAAGCAAACAGGAAGCGACTTTTTTCGGTGTAAATTTCAAAATGTCGACTGATTGTTTTTCCAGAAACATTTGCACCAATGCTAGTCATCTCTGACCAAGGAATCTGGATATAGCGCTCAACGTTGCTATCAGGATAGAATTCTAGAGCCTTGTCACCAAGTAAAAATTTGCCAACCTTACCACCAAATCCCATGTAGGAAACCCCTGTGGTTTGTAGCTCAACGCTAGTGTTTTGTGATTGTGCCATAGTGCTCCCTTCTTAGATATTCATTATACCATAAAACCCCGCATTTGCGGGGTAATTGATTACATAATTCCGAAGAAACGAGCAAGAATACCTACGATGAAGAGACCGATAATCATTGTGATTGGTGTTACTTTCTTCTTAAGCAAGTGCATGCAGAGGAAAGTAAGGAGAAGTCCCATCAAACCAGGAATCAAGCTGTTCAACTGACCTTGCAATGTTTGTGCTTGAGTTGGGTAAAGGCTAAGTCCGCTAAGGGCGTCACCCAAGATACCTTGAAGTTCAGTACCAGTTACAGTGCCTTCTGGGAAGACGATGTAAGCACCTTCTGACAATTGTTTTGCAGGAAGGTCAACGGTGAAGTTGATAGATACCCAACGTTGAACAAGCACGGCAAGGATGAACATACCAAGGATTGAAGCACCTTTAGTGATGTCTTGAAGGATACCACCAGACATGTCTTTAGTGATTTCACTACCAGCTTTGTAACCAAATTCTTGAGTATACCAGAGGAAGGCCATACGGATAGCATTCCATCCGATAAAGAATAGAAGTGGACCTACGATGTTACCAGTCATTGCAAGTGAAGCACCAAGGGCACCAAGAATCGGACGAACAGTAAACCAGAAAACTGGGTCACCGATACCTGCAAGAGGTCCCATCATACCGATTTTCACACCTTGGATTGCTGTGTCATCGATTTCAGCACCATTAGCACGTTCTTCTTCTAGGGCAAGTGTTACACCAAGGATTGGAGAAGCAACATATGGGTGTGTGTTGAAGAATTCCAAGTGGCGCTCAAGGGCAGCAGCTTGGTCTTCTTTTTTAGTGTAGAGTTTTTTGATAGCTGGAATCATTGCATATGCCCAACCTAAGTTTTGCATACGCTCGTAGTTCCAAGAACCTTGAAGGAAGGTTGAACGCCACCAAACTTTTTTACGATCGCTTACGGAAAGTTGAATTTTTTCTGACATGGTTAAATCTCCCTTCTCTTAGTAGTCTTCAAGAATATCGCCGATTGGATCGTTAGATGAAGCACCACCGTTACCAGAACCACCTTGTTTAGACAAGTTAAGGTAGATAAAGGCAATTGCAACACCGATAACACCAAGTGCGATAAGTGTCAATTGGCTAATTGCAGCAAATGCAAAACCAAGTGCGAAGAATGGCCAAACTTCACGAGTTGCCATCATGTTGATAACCATTGCATAACCAACGGCAACCACCATACCACCACCAACGGCCATACCACCTGATAACCATGCTGGCATTGCTTCAAGTACTGATTGAACAGCTTCTGCAGGAATTGCAAGAAGAAGAGCAGCAGGAATCGCGATACGCAAACCTTGGAGAAGGAGAGCAAATAAGTGGTAACGTTCTACTGCAGCAAAGTTAGCACTTTTAGCAGCATTATCAGCACCGTGTACAAGACCAACTGAGATTGTACGTACAATCATAGTAAGGAAAAGACCAGCTACTGCAAGAGGGATAGCAGTTGTAGTAGCAACGGCAATACCTTCAGTTGAGAAGTCTCCACCTTTAATCATGATGATAGCGGCAGCAACTGAAGCGAGAGCGGCGTCAGGAGCAACAGCTGCACCAATGTTAGCCCAACCAAGGGCAATCATTTGTAGAGAACCACCAAGCATAACACCTGCAGCCAAGTTACCAGTAACGAGACCGATAAGGGTACAAGCAACCAATGGTTGATGGAATTGGAATTCGTCAAGGATACCTTCAAGACCAGCGAAGAAGGCAACGATGACAACGAGAATTGCAGAAATAAATGTAATATCTGACATGTTGTAATCCTTTCTATACTAACAGATCGAGTTATTGAACGTTTGCCTTGTTGATAAGTTCAAACAAGTCTTTTTTCGAATCGTTTGGTACTTTACGAACGTCAAATTTCACTCCAAGGTCACGCAATTTTTCAAATGTTGCAACGTCATCTTTGTCCATTGATAATACGTTGTTAACCATTGTTTTACCAGTTGAGTGAGCCATAGAACCAACGTTCAATTCTTTGATTTCAACACCACCTTCAATCGCTTCAAGCGCTTCTTGAGGCGTTTCGAAAAGAATCAAGGCATGTGTATTACCAAAGCGAGGGTCTTTTGATACCTCAATCAATTTCTTGATTGGTACAACGTTCGCTTTTACGTTACCAGGTGCAGCCTGTTTGATGAGTTGTTTGCGCAATTCATCTTTTGCAACCGTATCAGATGCAACGATAATACGATCTGCTTTAGAAGCAGGAGTCCAACCAGTTGCCACTTGACCATGCAAGAGACGCGTATCGATACGAGCCAAGTTGATTTTCAACTTGCCGTCACCAATAACAGTTCCTGGAGGGATAGCACCTTGAGGTGCAGCAGGAGTGGCAGTTGCCACAGGAGTAGCTTCAGCTGGTTGAAGTTCTTCTGGGAGAACTTTGACCCCATCCTTAGCTTCCTTAATAATGTTTGCCGCAACTTCTTCCACACCAGCAGAAGCATTAATCATACGTTCTGTGTATGCTTGGATAAGCATTGGCAAGTTTAGACCTGTGATGATTACTACCTTGCGGTCTGGATTTTCACCAGCTACGCGGCTTGCTTGGTTAAATGGTGAACCACTCCAAAGGTCAGCCAAAACCAAAACTTCATCATCGGCATCGAATGCGTCCACGGCAGCATTTAGCTTAGCATATAAATCATCAGGACCTTCACTTGGCATAAAAGTGACAACTTGTACTTTTTCTTGTTCGCCAAAGATCATTGAACCTGACTGATGAATACCAGCAGCAAATTCGCCATGACTTGCAATAATGATTCCAATACTCATTATTGATCCTCCTAAATTTTTTCTTGATCCTATGAAAACCAGAAAAGGCTTTCATATTCTTTGGAACTTGTCTATTATAAATCGCTTACATAAGATTGTCAAGCAAATATAAAATAAGTTTAGGAAAAGTTTTGGGAAAATTTCAGAAAAACTATAAAAAATAAATAAATTATATGTGTGCATTTTTTGAATAAAGCCCCAATTTAATGGGATTTATAGAAAATGAAAACTCTGAAAACAACTTTTCAGAGCCTATAATTTTTTATAAAAATAATTTTTCTAATTCTTTTGCGACACCATCTTCAAAATTGGCAAATTCAGTCAGTTGATCAGCATGAGGGCGAAGTGTATCACTACAGTTTTTCATGCCAAATGCCTTTCCAGCGAGGTCAAGCATTTCTACATCATTATGTTCATCCCCAAATGCAATCAAATCTTTTGCATCAAATTGAAATAAATTCAATAAATAAGTCAAAGCTGAAGCCTTAGTAACACCTTTTGCACAGGTTTCCAATACATTGAGAGGTCCACCCCAGGTATTGATTTCTAATTCATTATTGAAATAAGACCGCATTTCTTCCGCAAGTGCGTATTTATCAGTTGCTCTTGTCTGCATGAGGATTGAATGTGGGTCGGAAGTGATTAATTCAGGTTTAATAAGAGTATCAGGAGTTATTTGTTCAACTCCCATCAAGCTAGGATCAACTCGGTCCAGGTGATTTTGTGTAATAAAGAATTTATTTTTATACTCACCAGCAATAAAATCGGCTTCAAATGTATCTTCAGATTTTAAAAATTCTAATAGATAGCTTTTATCGATTAAAACATTCTTTTCCCATTCCCATCTTCGATTTGGAATGTGTACCAATGACCCGTTAAAATTAATCATAGGTGTATCTAACTCCAGTTGTTGATAGAATGTTTCAGCCATCCGATAGGGGCGTCCAGTAGCAATTAAAACTAGGTGTCCCTGTTTTCTTACTTTTTTTATGGTAGAGATTGTGTACTCGGATAATTGGCTTTCTTGATTTAAAAGTGTCCCGTCCAAATCAATTGCAATCATTTTTTTCTTCATCATTTAATGTTTATATTACTCCGTTTTATAGCTAATAAGTGACAGTATATCAAAAACAAGTAAGATAATCAAAAAATTGACAGTTCAGCTATTTAATAGTAGAAAACGAAATATAGTTCGCGAAAAACGAATGTTTCAACAAATATTTAAGAGGAATTTGTAAAAATTACTGGAAAAAGCGTTCGTTCCTATTGAAATATTATTTTATTTCCGATATAATAAATTTATTGTTCGTGAATAAAGGAGAAAAATGAAAAAATGGACAAGTTTTTTAAACTAAAAGAACATAATACGACTGTTTCGACAGAGATTATGGCAGGGCTTACGACATTCTTTGCAATGTCATATATTTTATTTGTTAACCCAAGCATTTTGAGTGTTGCGGGTATGCCAACACAAGCTGTTTTCTTAGCGACCATTATTGCCAGTGCGGTCTCTACATTAGTAATGGGACTTTTTGCAAATGTACCTTATGCTTTAGCACCAGGTATGGGGTTGAATGCCTTCTTTACCTATACAGTAGTTATTGGTTTGGGCTTCACATGGCAAGAAGCACTTGGTATGGTATTCTTGTGTGGTTTGTTTAATATCTTTATCACAGTTACAAAAGTTCGTAAAAGTATTATAAAGGCGATTCCTGTTAGCTTGCAACATGCTATTGGTGGAGGTATAGGGGTATTTGTAGCCTATCTTGGTTTCAAAAATTCTAACTTGATTACTTTCCTAACATCTGGTTCAGATATCATTAAAGTCAATGGTGTTGCTCCGGCGGATGCAACAGCAGAAACATTCTCAAATGGTGTTTTCTCTGTCTTAGCTGGCGGTGGTGTAGTTCCTTCTATCTCAACCTTCACTGATCCAAGTGTACTTCTTACTGTATTTGGTCTGATTCTTACAGCTGTTTTGGTTATTAAAAATGTACGTGGTGCTATCTTGATTGGTATTATCGCGACAACTGTAGCAGGTATACCAGCAGGTGTAGTTGACTTATCTTCTATTAGTTTTGCAGATAATCATATTGGTTCAGCATTTGGAGAATTAGGGACAACTTTCCTTGCAGCCTTTGGAGGAATCGGCTCACTATTTGCTGATTCAAGCCGCTTACCATTAGTATTGATGACCATTTTTGCATTTAGTTTGTCAGATACATTCGATACTTTGGGTACGTTTATTGGTACAGGTCGTAAGACTGGTATTTTCTCTGCTGAAGATGAAAAAGCACTTGAAAATGGCACAGGTTTCAATTCAAAAATGGATAGAGCGCTCTTTGCAGATGCAATTGGTACATCTATTGGTGCCATCTTTGGTACTTCAAATACCACAACCTATGTTGAGTCTGCTGCGGGTATCTCAGCAGGTGGGCGTACAGGTTTGACAGCTGTCACAACAGCAGTTCTCTTCCTTCTTTCTATTCTTATTTTGCCATTTGTTGGTATCGTACCAGCGGCAGCGACATCTCCAGCCTTGATTATTGTCGGTGTCATGATGGTATCCTCATTCCTTGATGTGGATTGGAGCCGATTTGAAGATGCGCTTCCAGCCTTCTTTGCAGCCTTCTTTATGGCACTATGCTTCTCTATCTCTTACGGTATTGCAGCAGCCTTCATCTTCTATTGCTTGGTAAAAGTTTCAACAGGTAAGGCAAAAGAAATTCACCCAATTCTTTGGGGTGCTACAGCACTGTTTATTTTAAACTTTATCATTTTGGCCATTATCTAACATGGTTTATATACCTCAACCTGGTTTCTAAGAAGCCAGGTTTTTTTGTCAAATATTTAGAATGTAAGAAGCGGGTTACGACTAATACTCTTCGAAAATCAAAATTATCCGTTGTCAACTTGCCTTGATGAACTCCAGTTCTATCATCGGCTTCGTTTCCTAGGCTATTTTTGATTTTCATTGAGTATAATTTGAGACAAATAAATGAAATGAAAATGGTTTGTATTAGCTATATGAGGAAATTTGTAAATAGAAAACCCCTTAAAAGTCCAAGGGGAATGCGTTAGCTATAATGTTTGAATAAGGCATGAGTTGCTTCATGAATAGTCCTGGCTGTCTCAGCATTATTCATTGTATAAAGATGGACACCAGCCACATCATTGGTGACCAAATCAACAATTTGATCCACAGCATAGGCAAGACCTGCTGCCCGAAGTGATTCAGGATTGTGCTCATATTTTTCTAAAATGGCTTTAAACTTACGGGGCAAGCGTATGTTTTCACACGTTTTCAAGAGTCGAAGTGCCTGATTCCTGTTGATAATAGGCATAATACCTGCAATAATAGGCACTTCGATGTCTGCTAGAATGCATTTCTCTTGAAAATTGTAGAAGGCTTCATTATCGAAGAAGAGTTGTGTTACTAATGTCGAGCAACCTGCGTCCACTTTCTTTTTTAGGTTTTTGATATCTGATACTGCGTTTGGCGATTCAGGATGTCCTTCTGGATAGCAAGCTCCGATGATATCAAATTGAGGAGCTTCTTCCTTGATAAAGGAAACTAAATCAGTTGCATATTTGAAATCTTCTTTTGGAGAAAGTCCATTGATAATGTCTCCACGCAGGGCTAAAATCTGATGGACACCAATTTCGTCGAGAGAATGAAGAACAGACCGAACTTTTTCCTTTGTTAGATAAGCCGCAGGTAAGTGTGCAATGGTTGGAATATGTAACTCATTGTGCACATGGTTTGCCAATTTAACAGTTGTTTCCTCAACATTCAAATTGTTGTTGCTACAAGTCACACTAATAAAGTGAGGGGCCAAACCCTGCATCTCATTAAGCGCGTGGATAATTTTTTCATTGCCTACTTCTGGTTTTGGAGGAAAAATTTCAAATGAGAGACTTGGGGTTTGACCAATCATAAATTAGAGTTCCTTTCTGGCTGCCTTAGCTGCTTGAGTCAAGTGGATAAGGCTGGCTTTTGTTTCTTTTTCACCACGAGTTTTAAGACCGCAGTCGGGGTTAATCCACACTTTTTCTTTTGGTACTTTAGCAAGAATGGCTTCTATCGTATGAGAAATTTCTTCTACAGATGGAACACGTGGGGAGTGGATATCATAGACACCAGGACCTACCTGAGTTTGGAAATTCTTAGCCTTGAGTTCATCTAGGATAACAAGATTTGAACGGCTGGCTTCAAAGGAGATAACGTCCGCATCCATATTGTCGATGGCAGGAATGATGTCTGTAAATTCGCTATAGCACATGTGAGTGTGAATTTGCGTATCTGGTGCAACAGTTGAGTGAACTAATCGGAAAGCTGGAATCGCCCAATCCAAATATTCACTGTACCAGTCGCTACGACGAAGTGGTAATTTTTCACGTAAAGCTGCTTCGTCAATTTGGATAATCTTGATACCCGCTGCTTCAAGGTCAAGAACTTCTTCCTTGATAGCAAGGGCAATTTGAAGAGTTGATTCTTTAATAGAAATGTCTTCACGAGGGAATGACCAGTTGAGGATGGTTACTGGCCCTGTCAACATACCTTTAACTGGTTTGTTTGTACGGCTTTGTGCATAGCTTGACCATTTAACAGTGATTGGGTTCAAGCGCGTCACATCTCCCCAGATGATTGGTGGTTTTACCCCACGCATACCATATGATTGGACCCATCCGTTTTTACTGAAGAGATAACCAGATAGGTTTTCACCGAAGTATTCTACCATGTCGTTTCGTTCAAACTCACCATGAACCAAGACATCGAAGTCAACTTCTTCCTGCCATGCAATCCATTCGTCTGTTTGAGCTTTGACAAATGTATCGTATTCTTCTTCTGAGATATTTCCTTTGCGGAAAGCCAAGCGTGTGCTGCGAATTTCTTTTGTTTGAGGGAAAGATCCAATCGTTGTTGTTGGTAGAAGTGGTAAGTTCAATTTCTCACGTTGAATGGCTTCACGTTCTGCAAAGACTGGTAGGCGTGTATAGTCTGCGTCTGTCAGTCCTGCAAGACGGTCTGCGAGCACTGTGTCGCGCCCCACACGTTCAAGAGCAAAGAGCTCTTTGTTAGCTGCGAGAGCAACTTCGCCTTGACCGTTACGGATGGCATCCAAATCACGCAATTCGTTTAATTTTTCAACTGCAAAGGCAAAGTGGTTGAGAATTGCGGGTTCAAACTCTTCATTTGCTGTTGTGAAAGGCACGTGAAGAAGAGAGCAAGAAGTTGTTAGGACGACATTTTCAGCTGGAATAGCATCCAAAATAGCCAAGCTCTTTTCATAATGGTTACGCCAGATATTTTTACCGTTGACGATACCAGCGTAGAGGGTCTTATCAGCTGGGAAGCCTGTTGCAACTAGTGCAGCAGTTTCCTTACCTTCTACAAAGTCAAGACCGATGGCATCGACTGGTAGGTTAGTCAATTCTGTGTAAATATCACGCACATCACCGAAGTAGGTTTGGATGAGGACTTGCAAGCCTTTTTTGTCTGCCAAGAGAGTTTGATAGATATTTAGGAAAAGGGCTTTTTCATCTGCAGTCAAATCCTTGACCAAGCTCGGTTCGTCCAGCTGGATTTTTTCAGCGCCAAGTTCTGCCAATTTTTCAAAGACTTGTCCATAGGCTGCAACTAAGCTATCAGCGAAATCAGTAGCGGTTAAACCTTCTTCAAAATCAGTTAATTGTAAGAGTGTGAATGGACCAATCAAAACTGGTCGAGTTGTGATACCTAAGTCTTTTGCTTCTTGGAATTCATCGAAAATCTTTTGACTAGCTAGTTTGATTTCTGTGTCTTTTTCAATAGCTGGAACGATATAGTGGTAGTTGGTGTTGAACCATTTTTTCATCGGTCTAGCACGAACGTCCCCTTTTTCACCTTGATAACCACGTGCAAGAGCGAAGTATTTTTCAAGGTCAGTCAAATCAAGGTTTTGTACTGCTTTAGGTACGATGTTGAATAGTACTGCTGCATCCAAAACATTGTCATAGTGTGAGAAGTCGTTGCTTGGGATCTCAGTTATGCCTGCCTCTTTTACAATATTCCAATGTTTAGCGCGCAATTCTTTAGCAGCAAGCAAAAGTTCTTCCTGTGGAATTTCATTTCTAAAGTATTTTTCAGTAATAAATTTTAATTCGCGGTGTTCTCCTATTCGCGGGAAGCCGATAATGGTAGTCGTCATGGTAGTTCCTCCAAAATATTTTTATGCACCTATCCTAACAAAAAAAAGAACACTTGTATAATTGTAAAAAATTAGAGGAAGTTATAGTTTTTAGCTATACCTTTTTTTAAGAGACCAAGGTTAATTTTTTATCTTATATTAATCATCTAAAAACGATAACTTGTTTTTGTTAGTAGAACGATGGTGTGGCTAAGCAGAGGCCATAGTTTTTCTTTAAGTCGTGATAAATTTTATATATTGGTCAAATAGGGTATTCCTTGATAGACTAGTACTACTTTTGAAAAATGGAGGAAAATGTAATGAAAAAGAAATGGCTTGCAGGTTTGCTTTCAACGGTTGTGGTGGTAACCTTGGCAGCTTGCGCAAGCGGTGGTTCATCAACGACTACATCAAGTTCTAGCTCATCAGCTGATACAGAAACATTTACATATGCTATTAATGGAGATCCAAGTTCAACCAACCCAATTAATACAAGCGATCGTTGGGGATTGACCTTGACAAACTTTATCTATTCTCCACTTATTCGTGTAGAGGCTGATGGTACTTATGTCAACGAATTGGCAGATTCTTATGAAGTAGCTGAAGATGGTCTTAGTATCACAGTGAAACTTCGTCAAGATGTAAAATGGTCAGATGGTGAAGATTTTACAGCTGATGATGTTGTCTTTACTTATGAACAAAAGATTAAAGAAGAAAATGGTGGATCAGATGGTTTATATATCAATGGTCAACCTGTAACAGTCGAGAAGGTGGATGATTACACTGTGAAGTTTGTTCTTCCAGCTGTTTCAGCGCCAGCTTTGGACAATATTGTGACGGAAACCTACATCATTCCTCAACATGTGTTCAAGGATGAAGCCGACTTTTCTGCTAGTCAGTTAACAGCGACACCTGTCGGAACCGGTCCATACAAGTTTGTGGAGTACAAACATGGTGAATACATCAAATTAGCAGCGAATGAGTACTATTACAAGGGTAAGGCTAAAATTGATAATCTCGTTCTTCGTATCATTGAAAGTGCAGACACCACTAAAGTAGCACTCCAAACTGGTGAAGTAGATGCGGCCTTTGTGCTTCCATCAGATATTAAAGATTTGAGCACCGATACCATTACAACATATGCTTATAGTGAAAACCGTGTTGGTTATCTTGGTCTCAATACATCAACTGAAGAATTGAAAGATGTGAGAGTTCGCCAAGCCTTACTTTATGCGTTGAATAAAGAGGAGTTTAACCAAGCGGCCTATCTTGATAAGAAATATTATGAAACGCCTTATTCATTCTTACCTGTTGCCAATCCATATGTGACAGAAGATGTTGAGAAATATGAACAAAATATTGAGAAAGCAAAACAACTCTTAGCAGAAGCAGGTGTTAGCAATCTGACTGTGAATCTTGGTTACTCATCATCTGATGCAGCCCAAACCTTGCAAGCTACTTTGATTCAACAACAATTAGCAGCAATTGGTGTTACTGTTGAATTGGCAGGTGGAGACTCTACAGCACTCTTTACAGAGTTGAAAAAAGAAGGTTCTACAGCATATGACCTCTTCTTGGGTGGCTACATCATGGGAAATGACCCTGATCAGTATGCTCGTTTGTTCAAAACTGGTGGTGCTTCAAATTACTTTAAATTGGCGTCAAGCGAGGTTGACAGTCTATTTGAACAAGGTGCTGTTGAATTGGATCAAACAAAACGTGAGCAAATTTATGATAATTTGCAAGCAACATTGGCTGATCAAGCTGCCATCTATCCTATCGTAGATAACAAAAAAGTTTTGGCGGTTAACAATCGTGTAAAAAATGTTGAAGAAGCTGGATTGATTCCAATTTATACATTTGAAGATCCGTCTAAATTAACAATTGAATAAGTATAATATGGGATGGGAGAGGGATTATCCTTTGCTCCCCAAGAGGAGAAGGAGTGGCAAATTGCCGAAAACTTCTCCCCTCTTTTTCTCGTTTTTGGAGGATGTATGTTTCGTTATATTTTAAAAAGAATCTTACAGGCAATTCCCCTCTTGCTGTTGATTTCTTTCATTGTGTTTTCATTGATTCAGTTAGCTCCCTTTGATGTCATTGATTCAATGACAACACCAAATATGAGTCAAGAACAAATTGATTTGTTGAAGGTAAAATATGGTTTGGATCAGCCATTTTTAGTTCAATATTTTGTATGGTTGAAGGGAATTTTATCGGGAAATTTGGGTTTTTCCCTCATGACTCAACACTCGATTGGGGCAGATTTGGCCGAAAAAATTCCCAACACGATTTCCTTGGTTTTACCGGCGTATTTGACGGCTCTTGTCTTAGCCATTACACTTGGGCTTGTTTCTGCTTCCCAACGTGGCAAATGGGCTGATAAAGTCATTGATGCCTTTGCATCTGTGGGCATTGCGGTACCAACTTTCTGGTTTGCTATGATTTTAATCTATTTCTTTGGTTATAAGTGGCGGGTGTTTCCGTTTATCGGAATGTACACTTTGGGAAAGGAAGGAGATGTTCTTGATTTTCTAGCTCATTTTGCCTTACCTTATCTTACATTGACCATGGCATTTTTACCTGAGTTGATTCGGTTTATTCGAGCGTCAGCGATTGTAGAGGTTGAAAAAGATTATGTAACTGTTCAAGAAGCTTTCAAAGCCAAACGGTTTGAAATTTTTGGGAAACATGTGGCCCGCAATGTTTTAATCCCTGTCGTGACTCAAGTTGGGATGGCCTTACCAATGTTGGTAACTGGTGCTATTATCACAGAGACTATTTTTGCTTGGCCTGGTGTAGGTCCTTATTTGACTGCGGCTACTAAGAGTTTGGACTATCCAGTGATTATGGCTGTCATGCTTTTGTCTGCGACCTTAGTTATTCTAGGGAATCTCTTATCAGATATTCTCTATGCTGTCGTCGATCCACGTATTTGGAAAGGAGGAGAGGGACAATGATTCTTAAACAATTCAAGGAGACTTTGAAGAGTTCGCCACTCTATCTTTTCTCTCTTCTTTTTATTCTTTTCTTGATTATTTTATCTCTTATTGCGCCCTTGATTCCTATTGATCCAAATGTAACGGATGTCAGTCAAATGAACCAAGGGCCTAGTGGTGAGCATTGGTTTGGAACCGATCAAGTAGGGCGTGATTATTTTATTCGTGTTATTTATGGGGGACGGATTTCTCTTTTAGTTGGCTTGTTGGCAATGGCTGCATCAGTGACCATTGGAAGCTTGGTTGGCATCACAGCAGGCTATCTGGGAGGAAAATGGGATAATGCCATTATGCGGGTAGTAGATGTGCTGTCATCCATTCCTTGGCTTGTCTTAGTGATTGTTCTCAGTGTCTTTTTAAAGCCTGGTTTATCCACAATCATTATTGTGATTGGTGGTTTTTCATGGATGAGTATTGCTAGGATGTTACGGGCTGAAACCTTAAAAGCAAAGGTGGCAGATTATGTTGGCTACGCATCCTTTATAGGTTTAAAGAAACCATTGATTATTTGGCGACACATCCTGCCAGCCATCTTACCGACCTTGATTGTAACGGCATCAACCAGTATTTCGTCAGCCATTATGACAGAATCAGCTCTTAGTTTCTTAGGAATGGGGATTCAACAGCCCTTAGCATCCTGGGGTAGTCTTTTACAAAATGCCCAGTCTACCTTACAGAGTGCTCCGCATATGGCAATCTTACCGGGACTTTTTATCCTATTGACCATCTATTCATTTAATAATATCGGTGATCTCATACGTGATTGCCTTGAAAGAGAGGTGTACTAATGTCAAAACACTTGGTAGAAATCAGTAACCTCACCATTATCAATCAAAAAAGTAAAGAACAAACCATTCTCGTCAAAGGGATTAATCTCTCCATTCCCAAAGGAAAAATTGTTGGAATTGTTGGAGAATCTGGTTCGGGTAAGAGTTTGACAATGAAATCCTTGATGGGGATTTTACCAAAAGGTTTGGAAGCAAGCTATGATCGATTTGAAATGGATGGAAAGCAAGTACGTAATCCAAAGGTTTTGCCTTTGTCTATGATTTTTCAAGATCCAATGACCTCTTTGAATCCATTACGGACCGTTGGTTTTCATTTACGGGAAGTTCTTCGTCGTTTTCAGTCGAAATTGACCAAGGAAGAGCGGGAAGTGGCCATTTTAGAGATGTTGGATAAGGTGGGAATTTCTAATCCAGAACTTCGTCTCAAACAATTTCCTTTTGAGTTTTCAGGTGGGATGCGTCAAAGGATCATGATTGCTATGGCTTTATTGACCAAGCCAGACATGTTAATTGCTGATGAACCAACAACGGCATTAGATGTGACAATTCAAGCTCAAATCTTGGCTTTGCTGAAAGAATTGCAAGAGCAATTAGGATTGACAGTTGTCATTGTGAGTCACGATTTTAGTGTCATTGCTGGTATTTGTGATCAGGTCTATGTGATGAGAAATGGCCTGGTGGTGGAACATGCACCTGTTGATACGATTTTTGCCCAGTCTTTGCATCCCTATACGCAATCTTTGCTGAAAGCGGCCCGCTTAGAAGCAAGTCATGGTCCCGTACCGGCTGATAGTGATGATAGTCAGTTGGTTCAAGTTGGTCCAGAACATTGGGTGAGAAAGGAGGAGAAAAATGGCTAAAGAAGTATTGGTACAAGTTTCAGATGTGAGAAAGACCTATTCCAAGAAGAATTGGTTGGGTCAAGAACAACGCGTCGATGCTCTAAATGGTGTTGATTTGTCCATCTATAAAGGTGAGACACTCGGTCTTGTTGGTGAATCTGGCAGTGGTAAATCGACACTGTCTAAAATTGTTTTGGGACTGGAAAAAGCAAGTCAGGGACAGGTAGACTTTCCTGGTTTGACAGCTGAGGAACTAAACAATCAAGCGCTTCAGGTGATCTATCAGGATCCTTACTCCTCCCTCAATCCCTATCTATCAGCTTTAGAACTTGTCAAAGAACCGCTTTATTTGTTACCAAAGAAGGAGGCAGAAGAGAGGGCTTTAGCAATGTTGGAAAGGGTAGGGATACAGGGGGATGCTGTACATAAACGCCCAAAATCTTTTAGTGGAGGCCAACGTCAGCGTATTGGAATCGCTCGGGCAGTTGTATCCAATCCGCAATTTATCGTGTGTGATGAACCGACTTCTGCTCTGGATGTTTCGATTCAGGCAACCATTTTGGATTTGCTTAACCAGCTTCAAGAGGATTTAGGTTTAACCTATCTTTTCATTTCTCATGACCTAAATTTGGTGCGGCATTTTGCTGATAGGATTGCGGTCATGTACAAGGGTAGTTTGGTTGAAATTGGACCTGCGCAGGATATTTTTCAAGATCCCCAACATCCCTACACCCGCTATCTTTTGCAATCCAATTTAAGTTTAGACCCTCATCAGGCACGAGCTCAATTGCAGAAGTTGTCACAGGCAGGTCTCCTAAAGGATTTCATTACGGAAGGCGAATGGAAAGAAATCAGTGGTGACCATTTCGTATTACAGGCTGCTGATAAATAATTTTTATCAGTCTATAAATCTTCTATATTAGACATGGCGAGTGAGCCGTGCTACAATGAACGAAATAAATGAAAGGAGCTTTTTATGGGAAAAGTGATTATTGGAATTTCAGGAAATGAACAAGAATTTCCAACAAAATCTGGTCGAGTTTACGTGACAGTTGCGCGTGAATTGGCAGACGGTGTTCGTCAGGCTGGTGGTGTACCAATGGTTATTCCTATGGGAACTCCTGATTTAGCCAAGGATTACATTGACATGATTGATAAGTTGATCCTTTCAGGAGGTCAGCATGTTGACCCAAGTCTATATGGGCAGGAACGTTTGATTGACAGTGATGATTATCTATTGGAGCGTGACGAATTTGAGTTGGCTTTGATTGCTGAAGCTTTACGTCAGGGAAAACCGATTTTTGCAGTCTGCCGTGGGATGCAGTTACTGAATGTCGCACTTGGTGGTAGCTTGGAGCAAGAAGTTGCTAATCACTGGCAAACTGATCTGGTGGGCACCTCCCATCGTTTGCAAGTCAAACCTCAAAGTCGTGTCGGCAAGTTATTTGCTCAAGGAAGTCAAATCAATTCCTTTCATCATCAGCGGATCAAAGACTTGGCACCCGGATTAGTCGCGACTGGTCTGGATCCAAGAGATGGTACGATTGAGGCATATGAAAGTAAAGGCAAACAGGCTCTGTTTGGTCTACAGTGGCATCCAGAATTTTTGTACAATGACTGTAAACAGCACAGAGAGCTATTTCACTATTTGGTAGATGTGTTTTAAAGAGGGAAGTGGTTCCCTCTTTTATTATTATCAATTGTTATAATTGCATTTGTATTTGCTATAGTAAAAACCTATAGCCATCTATAAAAAAAGTCAATTGGTCAGAACTGAATTTCTGTGTTAAGATAGATACAGTTCTAATTTTAAGGAGATATGTTTTATGAAATTAAAAAAATTATTTAGTTTGGCAACAGCTGCTTTATCAGTAGGTGTACTTGCTGCATGTGGTAGTTCATCTTCAACTTCATCATCAGATTCAGCAGAAACAACATTGAATGTAGGTATCATGACTCGTGATGATTATACTACTGAATTGTGGGACAAAATCACTGAATTGGCTGCAGATAAGGGTGTAACACTTAACTTGACTGAGTTTACTGACTATTCTCAACCAAACAAAGCTTTGGCTGAAGGTGATATTGATGTCAATGCATTCCAACACATTTATTTCTTGAATAACTGGAACCAAGAAAATGGTCAAGATTTGCAAGTTGCTGGTTATACAATTTATAGTCCAATCCGTTTCTATTCTGGTGTTGAAGGTGGTAAAGACAAATATACTTCAACAGATCAGATTCCAGAAGGTGCGGAAATTGCAGTTCCAAATGATGCAACAAATGAAAGTCGTGCACTTTTCTTACTTGAGTCAATTGGGTTGATTGATTTGGATGTTGCGGATGGTGAGTTGGCAACACTTGCAGATGTTAAAAGTAATCCTAAAAACATCACTATTACAGAATTGGATGCTAGCCAAACAGCTCGTTCACTTGAATCTGTAGATGGTGCAGTTATCAACAATAACTATGCAAAAGAAGCTGGTTTAGACACAGATAAAGCTCTTTATATCGAGCAAAAAGGTGCTAATACAGAAGTATGGTATAATGTTATTGCAGCTCAAAAAGGCTGGGAAGATTCAGACAAGGCTGATGCAATTAAAGTGTTAATTGAAGCATACAACACAGATGAAGTAGCAGAAATTATCACACGAGCTTCAGGCGAAACTGATTTCCCAATCTGGGACGAAGTTGCAGCGCAATAATTGATGACTTTTTGATAAGGAATAGAGGAAGCTGATACGAATGTTTCAGCTTCTATTCCTATTTTTAGGGAGGGACGTTCATGAGCTATTTAACAGAACAAGAACAGATTGCAAAATTTTGGCAAGATGAGATTGTACAAGAAAATATCAACCTTTTGCAGACTTTAATTGGTAAAAAATCAATTTTCGCTCAACAAATTGGATTGGAAGAGGTAGCTGACTATCTTCAGGTACTGTTTGAAGAGGCAGGAGCTTCTGTTCTAGTGGATAAATCTTACGCTGCTCCATTTGTCTTTGCCAAATTCTCAGCAAATCATCCAGAAGCCCGAACTATCATCTTCTATAATCACTATGATACTGTTCCAGCAGATAGTGATCAGATTTGGTTGAATGGCAAGCCGTTTGAGTTAACAATCACAGATGATACAATGTATGGTCGTGGGGTTGATGATGATAAAGGTCATATTATTGCACGCCTGACAGCTGTTAAGAAGTATTTAGCCAAGCATGGAGAATTGCCTGTAAATATTCTTTTTATCATGGAAGGTGCTGAGGAATCAGCATCTGTTGATTTGGATAAATACCTTGTCAAATACAAGGAACAATTGAGTCAAGCAGAGCTACTCGTTTGGGAACAAGGAATTCGCAACAAGAAAAACCAATTAGAAATTTCCGGCGGTAATAAGGGTATTGTGACATTTGATGTGAGCGTTACAAGTGCAGCACTGGATATTCATTCCTCATTTGGTGGGGTTGTTGATTCAGCGGCATGGTACCTGCTACAAGCATTAAATAGTTTACGGGAACCAGATGGAACCATAAAGGTTCCTGGTATTTATGAGAAAGTTCAGGAGCCGAATGAGCGTGAATTGGCTTTAGTTGAGGAATATGCATTGGTTCATGCGGAAGGGTTACATGAAATTTATGGCCTGAACTTGCCACTCTTGATTGAGGAGAGAAAAGCACTCCTGAAACGACTGTATTTTGAACCGTCAATTACGATTGAAGGGATTCATGCGGGCTATCATGGTCAGGGTGTTAAAACAATAATTCCCGCCCAAGCTAGTGCAAAAATGGAAGTACGACTGGTTCCAGGCTTAAGTCCAGAAGGTGTTTTGGAGAGCATTCGGGCATATCTAGCGGACCAAGGGTTTGATAAGATTGAGGTAAACTTTACCCTAGGTGAAGAGTCTTATCGCTCTGATATGTCTGCCCCAGCTATTTTGAAAGTCATTGATTTAGCTAAGTCATTCTATCCTAATGGTGTTTCAATTTTACCAACCTCCCCTGGAACTGGTCCTATGCACACCGTTTTTCATGCACTAGAAGTTCCGATTGCTGGTTTTGGTTTGGGACATGAAGGGAGTAGAGATCACGCAGGTGATGAAAATGTTAAGATTGCTGACTATATTGCACATGTAGAATTTATTGAGGAGTTGATAGAAACCTATGAGTAAGGAAATCATTAAACTAGATAAGATTGATGTTACCTTCCGTCAGAAAAAGCGGGAGATTACAGCAGTAAAAGAAGTGAGTATTCATATTAACCAAGGGGATATTTATGGTATCGTTGGATACTCAGGAGCAGGAAAGTCTACACTTGTTCGTGTGATTAATCTCTTGCAAGTGCCGACTGGTGGAACTATTACCGTTGATAAGGATATCCTATTTGAAAATGGTAAGGTAACATTGACTCCAGCTCAGTTACGCGAGAAACGCCGTGATATCGGTATGATTTTTCAGCACTTTAACCTAATGGCCCAATCAACTGCAGCAGAAAATGTGGCCTTTGCCCTTAAACACTCAGGGTTGTCCAAAGAGGAAAAGGCTGAAAAAGTAAAGAAATTACTTGATCTTGTTGGTTTGGCTGACCGTGCTGAAAACTATCCAGCTCAACTATCTGGTGGGCAAAAACAACGGGTAGCGATTGCACGTGCCTTGGCCAATGATCCTAAAATTCTGATTTCTGATGAGTCCACATCTGCACTGGATCCCAAAACGACTAAGCAAATTTTGGCACTTTTGCAGGAACTCAATGAAAAATTAGGTTTAACAATCGTCCTCATCACACATGAAATGCAGATTGTCAAAGATATTGCTAACCGAGTAGCTGTGATGCAGGATGGGCGTTTGATTGAAGAAGGTTCTGTGTTGGAAATTTTCTCTCATCCAAAACAAGAATTGACTAAAGACTTCATCAAAACAGCAACAGGAATTGATGAAGCTTTGGTGAAGATTCATCAACAAGGCATCGTGAAACAATTGCCAGACAATAGTGTGTTGGTGCAATTGAAATACTCAGGTGCAAGTACTGACACAGCGATTGTCAATGATCTATATAAATTCTACCAAGTTTCATCAAATATTCTTTATGGAAATATTGAAATTTTGGATCATATTCCAGTAGGTGAATTGGTGGTTATTCTATCTGGTGAACAGGCAAATATTCAACGCGCGTTGACAGCCGTACGGGAAGCCAATGTTGAAGTAAACATTTTGAAAGGAGACCTTGCATGAACGCGTGGATTGAATCAACATTTGCAAATGTTATAAAAATGGGGTGGGATACCCCATATGGTTGGAAAATTGCTATCGAATCTACCATTTACATGACCTTCTGGTCCTTTGTATTTGGAGGACTCTTAGGCTTGCTGGCTGGTTTATTACTGGTATTAACAGGTCCAAGAGGTGTATTAGAAAACAAATATGTTTTCTGGATTTTGGACAAGGTAGCCTCTCTCTTTCGTGCCATTCCATTTATCATTTTATTAGCGGTTATTTCACCTGTTACTAAAATTATTGTTGGGAAATCAATTGGTATGACAGCTGCTCTGGTTCCTCTCTCTTTATCAGTATTTCCATTCTATGCCCGTCAGGTACAGGTTGTTTTATCTGAGATGGATCGTGGGGTTATTGAGGCGGCACAAGCTTCAGGAGCAACGATTTGGGACATTATTCGAGTTTATTTGCGTGAAGGTCTTCCAGATTTAATTCGTGTGACAACCTTAACGTTGATTTCCTTGATTGGTTATACAGCAATGGCGGGAGCAATTGGTTCGGGTGGTCTTGGGAATGTTGCTATTTCTTATGGATACAATCGTTCTGACCATGACGTGACATTTGTTGCGACCTTATTAATTCTGATAATGATTTTCTTTGTTCAGTTTGTTGGAGACTTCCTCACTAAGAAAATCAATCATCGATAGTGAGTAGAAAGGGATTGGCTATGGAATTTGCAAAACTTGTTCGAGGTGAACCGGGTCAGTATGTAGCATCACAAGGAGCACTTAAAGAGTTACCTGATCGCCTCTCTCTATTTAAACACCCTGTCGTAATAACTGGTCAAAAATCTTATGCAGCCTTTGTCAAACATTATGGGAAAGAGTCGGACTGGCCAGTGCTATTCTATGATCAAACAGCTAGTCATGAGGATATGGAACGGTTAGCAGCTCAAGCTCGTCATCTGGAAGCAGATGTGATCATTGGCATTGGTGGTGGTAAGGTCATGGATACGACAAAAGGAGTTGCTGATCGATTAAATGTAGAAGTTGTATTGATTCCTACACTAGTCGCGACATGTGCATGCTCAACACCGCTTCTTGTTGCCTACCACCCTGATCATACCTTTAAATCGATTGACTATTGCCAAAGGTCTGGATTTATGACAGTCGTTGATTATGATTTACTGGTAGATGCTCCCAAAGAGTTCTTGATTAGTGGACTTTCAGATACATTAGCAAAATGGTACGAATTAGAAGCCATCCATCGTGGAAAATTGCGACAGGATTTACCAGCGACAGTCCAATTAGCCCTGGCAACTGCACAGGTTAGTCAAGATATTCTCTTGCAAGATACTGAGTCTGTTCTTGAAGCAGTGGATAAGAAACAGGTTACACCTGCTTTCAAGCGAATGGTTGATACAGTCTATGTTGTTGCAGCAAATGTTGGTTGCCAAACTAGTGATTATGTTTCTGGTGCCCATGCTTTGCACAATGGGTTGACGGTTTTGCATGAAACACATCGGATTGCGCATGGGCTAAAAGTCGCATATGGAATTTTGGTTCAATTATGTTTGATGGGTGATGAGGACGAAGTTCGTAAGCTCCTTCCTTTCTATAAGAAAAATGGTTATATTTACCGTTGGGACCAATTTGGAGTTGAAGAGAATCGCTTATCAGCTATGAAAAAGGTTGCTGATTTAGCAACGGTACCGACTGAAAGTTATGTAAACATTCGTCAGTATATTACCGCTGATGAAGTAGTTGCCGCTATGCAACGGCTGGAAGAAATAGTGGAGGAAGCAGCTCATGACTAGAAAGATTGGAATTATTGGTCTTGGACATGTGGGGGCTACCTTGCTTCATGATTTAATTGCAGGGCAAGTCTTTGATAGTTACGTGGTCATTGATAAGGACGAAAAAAAAGTAGCATCAGATGTGCTAGATATGAAAGATCGGGTTGCCAATACAGGTTACTTTGCAGATTTTGTCATCAATGACTATTCAGCCTTAAGCGATGCAGATATTGTTGTATCTAGTTTAGGCAATATTTTATTGCAAGCAAATGCTGCCAATAGTCGTTTTGCAGAGCTTCCTTTTACTAGTCAGGAAGTGAAGGATGTTTCTAAGAAATTAGTAGCATCTGGTTTTTCAGGAATCTTAATCGTTATCACAAATCCAGTTGATGTGATTACCCAACTATATCAAACTTACACAGGTTTCCCGAAAGAAAAGGTCATCGGTACAGGAACTCTACTAGATACAGCTCGAATGAAGCGTGCGGTAGGGGAAAAATTTGGTGTTTCACCCGTCAGTGTTTCAGGCTATAATCTTGGTGAACATGGAAATTCTCAGTTTACGGCTTGGAGTCAAGTTCGGGTGAATCAAACGCCAATTCAGCAACTGGTTTCAACTGATGAATTAAGCCAGCTGGCAGATGAGGCGCGTGTTGGCGGACATACGGTATTCTTTGGTAAAGGCTATACCAATTTTGCAATTGCAGCAGCTGCTAAGACTTTGATTGAGGCAGTTTTGTCAAATAGCAGAGTGAATTTGCCGGTATCCCATTATTTGGAAAATTTTGATACTTATATAGGCTATCCAGCCTTAGTTGGACGTAATGGAATTGAAGACTCAGTCGCTCTCGATTTACCAAAGGGTGAATGGGAGTTACTTGAGCGTTCCGCACAAATTATTCGTGAACGAGTAGACATTGCTAAAACAGGTGATTGGGAACAATTGAGTTTATGATTTATCGAACATGTTGTTCGGTTTTCACAAGTAGGAATGCAATGACATATCTCGCTATTGTAGACAAACACTGATTTTTCTGCTACAATACTAAGCATGAAAGAAGGTTGTTTCAAAAGCCTGTCTAGCGAGCTTGGGAGAGTGAAAGCCAAGCCAGTCTTGAAATAATTGGCGCTTTCCCAGTCGTGACCATGTCCGACTCAATCAGAATCATACAAATGAAGTAATAAATTAGGGTGGAACCGCGTTCTCAACGCCCCTATGTCAGTTGACAGGGGAAGAGAATGTGGTTCTTTTTGTCTGCGACCGAGTATTTCTTGTTTTTCATCTCAAGTTGGAAGACAGCTACTATAAAGAAAGGAGACCAATGTTCACCTTAGAAAATATCAATCGCGGTCATGAACAGTTTACTGGGCCTGATTTTCCCAAACTGATTGCCTATTTTAAGGACTTGGGTATGGTGGAAAATACTGTGAATATCCAGTCTGGACAAGTTACCTATCGCTCACAGGCAGGTCAAGCTCTGGAAAAGACGGGCTATCAAGTGACGATACCTGTTTCGGACCGAGTCAATCTGGACCAGTTTGTGACCATATTACGCAATCACCAGGCTGGGCAAACAGATTTCCCTACCTTCTGCCAAGAAACAGCAGAAGCAGGCATTTACAAGTGGGTCATTGACCTCGAAGCCATGACCTGTTCCTACATGGACAAAGCAGAGCAGGCTGTTTTTGTGGAAGCTGTACCGAGTGTGGAGAACTAGCAATTTTGAAATATAATAGAAAGAAGGAAATATATGTCTAAAAAATTAACATTCCACAGCGTCAGTGGCATAGTCTCCTTTCAGTCGAATTGCCATACGATCATCGCTAGGGCGACTGAGCTAGACGCTGTACTAGTTCGCCTTTCCTAGCGGTATTGGATAGGAAGGCTCACGTCGCAAGAACATCGTCATTTAGTTTATCTTTTATTACTTCGACGTAAGTGGAAACTCCGTTTCTTTATTTCCAACTTCAAACACTCCACTGGATTGTTTGAACTCGCCTTGCCTGATTGAAACAGTCTGGGGGACTGTTTCAGTCAATGCCTAGAAACAAGAAAGCATTGAGTTATGCCTACGGCTCGTTGCCTAGTATTAAAAGTAAACTAAAAGACTAATAATTAAAGAAAGAAGGAAATATATGTCAAAGAAACTTACATTTCAAGAGATTATCTTGACCTTACAACAATTTTGGAATGAGCAGGGGTGCTTGCTCATGCAGGCTTATGATACGGAAAAGGGTGCGGGTACCATGAGCCCCTACACTTTCTTGCGTGCGATCGGTCCTGAGCCTTGGAATGCGGCTTATGTTGAGCCAAGTCGTCGTCCTGCGGATGGTCGTTACGGGGAAAACCCAAACCGTCTCTATCAGCACCACCAATTCCAAGTGGTCATGAAACCATCGCCATCTAATATCCAAGAACTCTACTTGGAGTCTTTGGAGCGTTTGGGCATCAATCCTTTGGAGCACGATATCCGTTTCGTTGAGGACAACTGGGAAAACCCGTCAACAGGTTCAGCTGGTTTGGGCTGGGAAGTCTGGTTGGACGGTATGGAAATCACGCAGTTCACCTACTTCCAACAGGTTGGTGGTTTGGCGACAGGTCCAGTCACAGCCGAAGTAACCTATGGATTGGAGCGTTTGGCTTCCTATATCCAAGAAGTTGATTCCGTTTACGACATCGAGTGGGCAGACGGCGTTAAATACGGTGAAATTTTCATCCAGCCAGAGTATGAGCATTCAAAATACTCCTTTGAAGTATCAGACCAGGATATGCTCCTTGAAAACTTCACTAAGTTTGAAAAAGAAGCAGAGCGGGCTTTGGAAGAGGGCTTGGTTCACCCAGCCTTTGACTATGTGCTCAAGTGTTCTCATACCTTTAACCTGCTCGACGCCCGTGGAGCTGTGTCTGTAACCGAGCGTGCAGGCTACATTGCCCGTATCCGTAACCTTGCCCGTGTCGTTGCCAAAACTTTTGTGGCAGAGCGGAAGAAACTAGGCTTCCCACTTTTAGATGAAGCAACACGAGCAGAATTGTTGAAGGAGGACGCAGAATAATGACAAAGAATTTACTTGTTGAACTTGGCTTGGAAGAAATTCCTGCCTACATCGTAACCCCAGCCATGCACCAGTTGCGTGACCGCATAGCGACTTTTTTGACAGACAACCGTTTGGCTTTTGATAGCATCGATGTCTTTTCAACACCACGCCGTTTGGCTGTTCGTGTGCGTGGTTTGGCAGACCAGCAGACTGACTTGACGGAAGATTTCAAGGGACCTGCTAAGAAGATTGCCTTGGACGCAGACGGAAACTTCACCAAGGCTGCAGAAGGTTTTGTCCGTGGCAAAGGCCTGACGACAGCGGACATCGAATTCCGCGAGATCAAGGGTGAAGAGTATGTCTACGTGACCAAACACGAAGCTGGCCAGCCAGCTGAGGCAGTTTTGGCGGGTATTCCAGAGGTCTTGAAGGCTATGACCTTCCCTGTCAGCATGAACTGGGCTTCCAACAAATTCGCCTACATCCGCCCTGTCCACACCTTGACCGTTCTCTTGGATGACGAGGCATTGGATATGGACTTCTTGGACATTTCGTCAGCTCGCATCAGCCGTGGTCATCGTTTCCTTGGAAATGAAACCGAGATTGCAAGTGCAGATTCTTACGAGGCGGACTTGCGTGCACAGTTTGTCATTACAGACCCCGCAGAGCGTCAAAATATGATTGTTGAGCAAATCAAGGCTATCGAGGACAAACACAATGTGACAGTTGAGATAGATGAGGATCTGCTCAATGAAGTTCTCAACTTGGTCGAGTACCCAACTGCCTTCATGGGTTCTTTTGACACTAAATATTTGGAAGTACCAGAAGAAGTTTTGGTCACTTCTATGAAAAATCACCAACGTTACTTCGTGGTGCGTGATAAGGCTGGCAAACTCTTGCCAAACTTCATCTCCGTCCGCAACGGTAACGACCAGTATATTGACAATGTCATCAAAGGGAATGAAAAAGTCTTGGTAGCCCGTTTGGAAGACGGCGAGTTCTTCTGGCGTGAAGACCAAAAACTCAAGATTGCTGACTTGGTGGAACGTCTCAAAGTCGTGACTTTCCATGAAAAAATCGGCTCACTTTACGAGCACATGGCACGTACCAAGGTTATCGCAGAAAAATTGGCTGACTTGGCTGGCTTGTCTGCGGATGAAAAAGCAGATGTGGCGCGTGCGGCGGACATCTACAAGTTTGACCTCTTGACAGGCATGGTCGGTGAGTTTGATGAACTGCAAGGAATCATGGGTGAGAAGTATGCCCTTCTTGCAGGGGAAAAACCTGCGGTGGCAGCAGCAATCCGTGAGCACTACTTGCCAAACTCAGCAGAAGGCGAATTGCCTGAAAGCAAGGTCGGTGCGGTCTTGGCACTGGCTGATAAATTTGATACCCTCCTATCCTTCTTCTCTGTTGGCTTGATTCCGTCTGGCTCAAACGACCCATACGCTCTTCGTCGTGCAACACAGGGTATCGTACGGATCTTGGAAGCATTTGGTTGGGAAATTCCATTGGATGAGTTGATTGCGGAGCTCTACAGCTTGAACTTTGCCAGCTTGACCTATGACAACCAGCCAGCTGTGATGGACTTTATCCGTGCCCGTGTAGAAAAGATGATGGATAAGGCGATTCCGAAAGACATCCGTGAGGCTGTACTTGCCAGCTCAACCTTTGTGGTCAGACTGCAACTGGCAGCCAGCTCTGCTATTTTCCAAAAATCAAAAGAGGCTGACTACAAGGAAGCCGTGGAAAACTTGTCACGGGTCTTCAACTTGGCTGAAAAGGCGGAGTCAACTGCGATTGACGAGGCACTCTTTGAAAATGAGCAGGAGAAAGCCCTTGCTGCTGCAGTGGCAGGCTTGGAGTTGACAGAAGATATGGCGGGCAACTTGGACAAGCTCTTTGCTCTCAGCCCAGTCATCGCGGCCTTCTTCGACAATACCATGGTTATGGCAGATGACGCAGCAGTCAAAGCCAACCGCTTGGCTCTTTTGAAAGCCTTGGCGGATAAAGCACGTGCTGTGGCGGTCTTCAATCTCTTAAATAGTAAGTAGGAGGCATACATGGAACAAGCAAAAATCGATCGGATCAATGAATTAGCTAAAAAGAAAAAAGCTGGTACCTTGACACCAGAGGAAAAAGTTGAACAGGCTCAGCTTAGGGAAGAATACATCGAGGGGTATCGACGAGCAATCCGTCATCATATTGAGGGGATTAAACTGGTTGATGAAGAAGGCAACGATGTGACGCCAGAGAAACTTCGTCAAGTCCAACGTGAAAAAGGCTTGCATGGCCGTAGTTTAGATGACCCAAATTCCTAAACTTGCATTGCTAAAAAAACAAGTGAAAGACTAGGTTTCCTAGTCTTTTTTTGTTATACTATTAAAAAGGAGGTTTGCTATGAAGAAAGTATGGAATTGGTTTGTGATTGGACTTTCAGTTCTTTGTGGTTTTGCGAGTGCCATGTACTCAACCTATGGGATGGCTCAACTTTTACCAGAAAATGATTCCTTCCATGGACTGTGGGTGTTTGGTCTAGGTTATGTCTGGTTCCTAAGTACATTTTACCTGACCCTCATTCTCCATGAATTGGGGCATGCCTTCTTTGGTTGGCTGACGGGTTTTGACTTGGTGGCGCTCGGCTTGGGCAATCGCTTGTTGGTCAAGACTGACCGAGGCTGGAAATGGAAGAAAACGGTGATTGTACAAGGGGCAGCTGCTCAGTATATCGGAGTCAAAAAAGATGAGGATGACCCACGAGCGATTCTGATGTTTGCAGGTGGCTTGATTGTCCATCTCAGTCTCATACTTATTTCTGTTTTGATTGGGTTCTTGACAGGGTATTGGAGTCTGCCTCTATCGCAAATTCTCCTCAATCTATCCTTGTTTACTCTCAATGCCAATCCTTCTGGTATGGCGGATGGTGCTAAGATTCAGGAGTTGCATGCTCATCCTGAGTATAGCCGATTGGTCTATCAAGCACTTATACACACCTCTCAAGTCATGGTGAACCCAACTGTTGCGAATTTAAGTGATTTTGTCACGGACCTGCCAATCTTGCCTGGGCATATACCACAAACCTACTATCTAAACTGGACGGAAGTGCTGATTTTCAAAGGGGAGTTTCAAGAAGCACGAGAGCGATTGGAGAAGTTGATAGCAAAATCGGATAATGATCACATCAGCAAGGCAAGCAAACTCGTTTTGCTAGAAGTCTATCTCTTGCAAGGTTTAGATGAGGATGCGAGGGAATTGGGTCAGGACAAGCAGGTCAAGGCTTTGCTCAAGTACCCTATGGGAAGTTACCAAGTCATTGCTGCTCTATACCACCAGCGAATTACGAAAGATAGCAAAGCCTTGAAAAAATCTCTGGCTCAGGCTAAAAAAATGCTGCCTAACAGCCCGCTCTTGGCTGATGAACAGGATTATTATGGCAAGCTCTTAGCAGAGATTGAGTTGGAAAGTCAATTGCCATAGTAGATTATTTTGACTTGTATTTACAACAAAATATATGTTAAAATGTGTATAGAAACAATTGATAGGGAGATTTGTCATGAAAAAACTGATGTACACCTTGTTGGTACTTACCTATGTTATAGTCGCTTATTTGTCGGTCTACCTCCTTCCTCACTATTATTTTGGTGCAATTATAGGGGCGGCAGGAGCCAGTCTTGGAGCTAGTTTCAAACGGTTCAAGGAAGTGCAAGCTTGTCCTGACAAAGCCTTGTCGGCTTATTTTAAGTGGGATAAGAAAAAGACAAGTAGTTTGTTATTGTTCCTTCTTGGAATCATCCTTTTTGTCAGCCTTGTGATGGAATTTAATTGGCAATATGGCATAGCTTTTGTAGTGGCTATCAGCTACGCTATGCTTTGGAATGTCCTTCATATCCAATTTCTACGAAAATACTATTTTAAAAACGCATGACATAAATCATGCGCTTTTTAGATTAAACAGTCTCTCCTTTTTTTAGTTTGCGGGAGAGGATAATTGTGCTTGGGATGAGAACTAAAATACTTCCTATCCAAGCTGCCGGGTTGGCGGCGGCAACTCCATAGAATCCGAATAATTGGAGCCCGATAATTGCTACACCGGCTCGCATAATTAGTTCACCAAATCCGGCTAAGGTTGGAATGAAGCCCTTACCTAAACCTTGAACGAAGCTACGAATAATGAAGAGAATGGCCAAAATCCAATAACAACTGCCATTGATTATGAAGTAGCTCAATGCGAGAGAGCGAACTTCTGAACTTGCCTCTGGCAAAAACAAACTGGAGAAGAAACCATGGAAGATGATTAGTAAAATAGCATAGATAATCGACCAAGCGATATCAATCCAAAGAGCTTGTTTGAGTCCTTCCAGAATTCTTTTGTATTCTTTAGCACCATAGTTTTGGGCTGTGAAAGTGGAGATGGCCAGACCTAAATTAATCATAGGTAACATAGCTAATTGGTCCGTCTTACTTGCAATGGCTTGTGCAGCGATGGCCTGGGTTCCAAGCTGATTGAGCATTGCTTGAAGGGTAAGAGCTCCAATTGCAATGATACTTGCCTGAAATCCCATGGGGAAACCAACCTGTGCATGTTTTTTCAAATTATCTTTATCTAACTTCCAATCAGATTTCGTAAGATGAAACTGAGGAATTTTTCGTTTAATATGAAAGAGAAGGTAGAGGACAGAAACTGCTTGAGCGGTTACGGTAGCAAAACCAGCGCCAAATACACCCCACCCAACATTCAAGATAAAGAAAAAGTCGAGTATAATATTGATGATACAAGCCAGTATGAGAGCTAAAAGTGGAGTGGTTGAATCACCTAAACTTCGAATGGCAGCGGATAAATAGTTATATAAAATAGTAAAGACCATCCCACCAAATATGGCTACCATGAATGCATAAGAATGCTCAATTAAATTTACCGGAGTTTGAAGCAATTCTAAAATAGGACGTAGAAAGATGAGTGATAGGACAGTTAAAATAAGACTGACAAGAACGGAATAGAAAAGTCCGTGAACAAAACTATGGCGGAGGCCAACAGTATCCTTAGCCCCAAATCGCTGTGCGGTAACAATGGCAAGCCCACTGGTCAATCCTTGAGCAAAACCTACAATTAGAAAGATAAGGCTACCGGCCGTCCCTACACTGGCAAAAGCTTCCTCACCCAGGGTGTGGCCGACAATCATGGAATCGGCAAAATTATAAGCTAGTTGAAAAAAAGAACCGATTAAGAGAGGAAGAGTGAAGCGCAAAATAACAATGATTGGTCTTCCTTTGGTTAAATCATTCATAAAATCTCCTGAAAAGGTGCAGAGTATAAGCCCACTAATGTCTGCAATAGCAGTTTCAGTGGGCTTTTTTATATTAATTGGTTAAATCTTCAAAATGGTCAATTGTGTTATGATCGGTTACTGCAGTAATCAATTCATCTTCATTGAAAACATAATCTGGTGTTAATTGGATATTCAGTTCCTGATTCTCACCACAACGGTAGCCGATGATGTTCATTTTGTAATTCTGACGTAATTGCAGCTCTGCCAATGTTTTACCAAACCATTTTTTTGGTGGTTTGAATTCAACAATTGAAGCATTCCCTCCCAATTCAAAGACACTGGTAGTGCTTCGATGAATTAAGTGTTTAGCCAGTGAAATTCCTGTCTCTCTTTCAGGCGAGATAACCTTATCCGCCCCGATGCGCAATAATACTTCTTTTGTAGTGGTACCTTTTACTTTGGCAATGACTTTAGGCACGCCTAACATTTTACTGTGCATAACCGCGAGGACACTTGACTCGAGATTGTTACCAGTCGCAACAACGACAGCATCACAGTTTTCGATACCTGCGGCCCTTAAAAGAGAGCGGTCTGTAATATCTCCAACAACCCCCCTTGTTAAAATGGATTCAAGCTGATTGATTTGATGCTCATGGTTATCAACAGCAATGATATTGCAATCGTATTTATGAAGAGTTTTGGCAATGGTAGTCCCGAAAACGCCGAGACCTAAAATTCCGATAGTGTAAGTTGACATAATTTTCCCCTATTAAACTAACAATGATGATTTTGCATACTGCAAGCTTTCTGTTTTTGAAATGCGGCGAACAGAGAGACTTGCTAAAATGGATAATGGTCCGATACGTCCGAAAAACATGAGAGCCATGATAATGGCCTGACCAGCCATACTAAGATTTGGCGTTAAGTTAGCGGTAACTCCTACAGTTGCTAGAGCTGACATGACTTCAAACATAAGATAGATCAGAGGTTGAGTCGCATCTGTTACCGTAATTGCAAAAAGCCCGGCTAAAAAGATCATTAGAAAGACAGAAAATGTTGCGAATGCTTTTCGTATTGTTAAATTGTCGATAGTATGAGACATAAAATTTGTATGAGGCAGACCTAAAATTTCACTACGTGCATAGAGAATGATGGTAAGAAATGCAGTAATCTTTATCCCGCCAGCAGTTCCGCCAGGTGCGCCACCAAGCATCATTTGAAAAATATAAATGAGAAGTGTGACTGGTTCAGCCTTTGTATAATCAATACTTGCAAAACCAGCGGTTCGCATGGTAACAGTTTGGAAGAAACTAACTAGTAATTTTTCCCAAAATGGGAGATTTCCAATAGTATCTGGGTTGTTCCATTCCGTAATAAGAGTAAGAAGTGTCCCAATTGATAGAATAGTAATGGTTAAAGCAAGAACTACCTTCGTGTGAAAACGTAATTTTTTAAAGTGTCCTTTAGTTACAATCTGTGTTTGAAAGTCAAACCAAACTGAAAATCCCAGCCCCCCCATGATAATTAAGGCGGCTAAAGTCAGATTGACTAGTGGATTGTCAACATAGCGGACAATACTAGTAGCACCAAAGTTATCAAAGCCTGCGTTACAGAAAGCTGAAACTGCTAAAAATGCAGAGCTGAAAAGGCCGCGTTGCCAACCAAAATCTGGAACAAATTGGAATGATAGAATCAAAGCGCCAAGAGATTCTATTGCTAATGTAAAACCAAAGGCAGATTTGATGAAACTCCGAAAATGCTTGGTATCAGAACGAGCTAATGCTTCCTGTAATGTGGCCATATTCATGAAATTCATTTTCCGACCACCACGGAGAGCAAACAAACCAATGAAACCGATAAGACTAAGTCCACCGATTTGAATCAACAACATACAGATAATCTGTCCAAAGGTAGAATATGATTCGGAGACAGCTTGAGTGAACAGGCCTGTCACACAGACCATAGAAACAGCTGTAAAAAGATGATCCCAATAGGTGGCGACGGAGCTATCAGCTTGTGAAATCGGTAAGCTGAGTAAGATAGAACCGATCAGAATTACCAGCAAAAAACTGAATATAATTCGTTGACTCGGTGTCAACTTGATAGGTAAAAAAGACATGATATTCCCTTTTGATAATTAAATATGAAGCTATTGTAGCACAAATAGTTGAAAAAGGTAAGAAATAATGAATCAAAATAGTGATGAAATAATCAATTGTATCAAGGTGTTTCATCATGTTAATAAAAGCGATTAAGAAAAGGGTTACATACAGAATTTTCAGACGAATCTGTGTGTAACATCATTAAGATCGACTCAAAATGTATACAAATAGTTGAGCGATGCACAAAAAAGGCAGTTCCTTCCCTAGGCTGCCTTTGTAGAATGGGTTGAAAAATTTAAGTTGCTTTTCTATCAGAATATACAAATTGAATTCGGTTAGAAAAGAGGAGTCTATTTCCACTCAGCCAATATTTTTTGGTGATAGTAACGAAGAGGACCCACTTTTTCAAGCAAGTAAGTGGCGGACAATCCTACCAAAAATCCAGAAAGTATTCCGCTAAAGGAGAGTATCGGAAGGTAGTTCAATACATAGAAAGAGCGAGCGATGGTAGCGAAAACAATCAATTGACCGACGTTGTGCATCATGCCACCCAGTATTGAAATGCCAATTGGGCTGACCCGACGAGGACCGAGTTGTTTTGCAGATAACATTACAATATAGCTTAGAGTCACTCCTGCAAAACTATAGAGAAAAGTGGAGAAAGTACCACCTAGAAAAGTTGAAATAAGTAAGCGTAGCGAAACCACTTTTACACTATCTTTCGCAGGGAGTGTAAATATTGCAATCAAGCTGATGAGGTTGCCAAGGCCTAGTTTAGCGCCAGGGGCAAAAGAGAAAGGTGTGGGGGTTAATCGTTCAACTACCGAAATAACAACAGCCTGGGCTGCTAACATCGTGATAAAGTTTAATGTTTTACGGTTTGTATTCATTTTCTGCTACGAAAGGTTTCTTTCTAAGACGTATTTCTTATTTGTTATCTTACATTTTTTTTTGTAAGCGTGCAAGTCTGCGCATTTACCACTAATTATTGAAAAGAGCTTGAAATACGGGACGGAATAAGATATAATTAACCTATCATCTTTTGTTTCTATTTTCACAAGGAGGATTAATTGTGACGAAAAATATTGTGATTGTCGGTGCAGGTTACGCAGGGATTGCCGCTGCTCGACTGTTAGGGAAAACGTTTAAGAAAAACGCAGATGTAAACGTTACCTTGATTGATAAAAACTCTTTCCACACTTATATGACTGAGTTACACGAAGTGGCTGCAGGACGTGTGGAAGCAAATGCGATTAAGTATGACTTACAACGAATCTTTAAAAAATATCCAAAGGTTCAGTTGGTAACAGATAAAGTTGTAGAAATTGACTACGATAAGAAACAAGTCGTTGCTGAACACCAAACCTTGGCATTTGATTATTTGCTTCTTTCTATGGGTGGTGAGGCGAATGACTTTGGTGTCAAAGGTGTCAAAGAACATGGTTTCACTTTATGGTCAATTGAGGCAGCTGAACGTTTGCATGATCACATGATTGATGCTTGCTACCGTGCCATGCGTGAACATGATGAAGCAAAACGACGTGCCCTTCTGACCTTTACCGTTATCGGTGCTGGCTTCACAGGTATTGAGATGATCGGTGAGCTAATTGATTGGGTACCAATTTTGGCGCGTGAGTTCAAGTTGGATCCGAAAGAATTCTCACTCAAGGTTGTTGAAGCAACGCCAAATATTTTGGCTATGGTTACTGAAAAAGAGCAAGTCAAGGCTCGTAAATATCTTGAGAAAAAAGGCGTTGAATTAGTACTTGGTGATGGTGTTGCGAGTGTTCAAGAAGATAGCTTAACATTGGCATCTGGCCGTCAAATTCCAACCTACACCTCTATTTGGACTGCAGGTGTTCAAGCAAATTCTGATGCTAGTGAATTCGGTATTGAAAAAGCGCGTGCAGGTCGCCTAATTGCCAATGAATTCATGGAAGCCAAAGGCAAAGAAAATGTCTATGTGGCTGGTGACTTGGTTTACTTTGAAGAATCAGAAGGAAAACCGACCCCTCAAATCGTTCAAGCAGCTGAACAAACTGGTCATACTGCAGCAAGCAATATCATTGCAGCGATTAACGGCGGAGAAAAGCACAGTTATAAAGGCAAATATGATGGTTTTATGGTATCTATCGGATCACGCTATGGTGTTGCTTTCTTGATGGATAAATACCATATGTCTGGTTTCTTTGCTATGGCAGTGAAGCATATGGTTAACTTGCTATACTTCTTTACTATCCGAAGTTTCTTCTACATGGGATCTTATGTGCGTCATGAGTTCTTTGATATTAAAAATAAACGGAACATCTTTGGTGGACATACTTCTGGTAAGGGCAATCTTTTATGGTCAGTACCGATGCGTTTATTTTATGGATCAGTTTGGCTCTATGAAGGTGTGAAAAAAGGGTTTGGACTATTTGGAACAACATCATGGTTTGGTGATCAAGTTGTCTTCCCATTCCCATGGTTAGCTGATCCAGTTTCTGGAGCTTCTGCAGCGGAGACAGTTTCAAGCGCTTCACAAGCTGCTACTACCGCAGCGGAAGTAGCAGAACCAATTTTTGGATTGAGCTACGCCTATGGTGAAACACCGATGACCGTTTTAGAAAAAATGCCTGACTGGTTTGCGTCAATTATGGAATTCATGATGCCGAACCAAGAAGTTGCGCTCTTTATGCAAAAATTCATGACTATTGCAGAAATTGGTATTGGTTTAGCCTTGATTGCAGGTGCGTTTGTATGGATTGTCTCTGCTGCAACAGTCGCTTTGGTTGTGATGTTTAGTTTATCAGGAATGTTCTACTGGGTAAATATTTGGTTTATCCCAGCAGCAATCTCATTAATGAATGGTTCTGGTAGAGCATTTGGATTAGATTATTGGATTATGCCATGGTTAGGTCGCTTCCTAGATAAGACCATTTATGGGAAGCCCAAGCATATTTACAAAATCAAGGATAATAAATAAAGGAAATTTTAACAGTTAAGTGGTACATCAAATTTGGGATGCCCACCCAGACATTAAAAGGGGGCTTGAAGAGGTTAAAACCATCATCTTATCAGAGATGATGGTTCTGCATCCAGCAGTAAAAACAAAGATTGTTGAGTATGTAGAGGCACCGGGTAAATACTTGCGTGCTGGCCTTTGTCTGCTCTTTGCACAGATGAAAGAAGGGCAAATTCATCAATCTAAGTTGTATTTTGCTGCTTATCTTGAAGTTTTACATCTAGCAACCCTAATACATGATGACGTGATTGATGGAGCAGATAAAAGACGGGGAGTTATTACGGTCCATCAGCAATTTTCAAATCGGATTGCAATCTATACTGGTGATTATCTTTTGGCCTATTCAGGCCGTTTGTTGGCCAAGGGATTACGGTTACAAGATCTATCTCAGGAAGATATGAATTTAGGCAATGATAAACTGATGGAAACTATTTTAAGAGGTGAGTTATCTCAATTAATGAATCAGTTTGATACAGAAATGACTATGAAAGCCTATCTCAAACAAATACAAGGGAAGACAGCATTTCTCTTTGGTTTGTCTTGCCAATTGGGTGCTTTTGTTCCAGGGCAGTCAAAGAAAGAAAGTGGATTAGCTTTTCGTTCTGGCCAAGCTCTTGGTATGGCATTCCAGATCCGAGATGATTTAATTGACTATCAGTTGGATGTCCAAGAGTCAGGAAAACCTCGACTTCAGGACATTCAGAATGGAATATACACTGCACCACTTTTGTTGGCTATGAGCGAACATAAAGCAATTCGTCAATATTTGACTGCTTACATAGATAATCCTGACAGTATCACTCTGAATCAGTTAGCCCAGTCTATCAGTAATACAAATGCTATCGAACAGACGGAAAAATTAATTGCTTCCTATCTTTCTAAGTGTAAAAATTTTGCAAATAGAATGCAAATTTCTGAAAAAGAATCTTTTTTTCAAGTTATAGAAAACGTATTCAAAAAATACTTCTAATTTGTGATTTTTTTGTCAATTTAAACTAGACAGATAGAAGAAAAAGTTATATCATTATAGTATAGTTATTAACATAAAACAAAGGAGTTTTATCATGAAAAAGACAAAATGGATGTTGAAAAGTTTGTTAGTTCTCGGTGCTGCTGTAACTTTGGTAGCATGTGGTGCTAAAGAAGAATCAACATCATCATCAACAGCAGAAACAACTACTTCTGAATCTTCATCAGCATCAGCTTGGAAAGATGGTACTTACAAAGCTGAGTCAGGATTTGATGAACGCGGTTGGAAATTTGTTCACGAAATCACTATCGAAGGTGGTAAAATTACCGCTTCAACTGCTGATTACGAGGACAAAGATGGTAATTTGAAATCAGAAAATGCTGAATACAATGCAACAATGAAAGAAAAATCAGGTGTATCTTCTGCAGAAGCTACAGATAAACTTGATGAAGAACTTCTTGCAGCACAAAGTGCAGATGTAGAAGTAGTTTCAGGTGCAACTACTACTTCTGAAAACTTCAAAAAATCAACTGAAGCACTTTTGAAAGCTGCTGAAGAAGGAAATACAGATACTATCACACTTACATTTGAGTAACGTCTGTCAGTAAATTATAGGCACAGTAGCCCTAGGCTGGCTACTGTGTTTTTCTATTAGAAAGGATGAGTTAATGAAAAAGGGAATCCGTTTATTTGTAATTTATATTGCTGCATTTTTCCTAGTAGCATGCGGAGCTAAGAAAACGGAAACGTTACCTGTTGTAAAAACTCCATTGACTCGTAGCGAAAGTCTACTACATACAGTAGTGCAATTGAGTATCTATCACGATGATCAAGAGGAAGTGATGGATGAGGCAATCGCCTATATCAAGGAAATGGAAAGTTTGCTGTCAACGAAACTGGAGGGTTCAGATGTTTATCGGATCAATCAGGCGGCTGGAAAAGAAGCTGTCAAAGTAGATAATCGGACTTTTGAAGTAATTGAGAAAGCTATCGAGACCAGTGAAGAGAGTGATGGTTTATTTGATATTTCAATTGGTGCTGTGACTAATCTCTGGAAAATTGGGGATGAAGATGGACGTAAACCCAGCGATGAAGAAATTCAGGCTGCTTTGCCATATATAAACTACAAGGATATCACTCTGGATAAGGAAAGCCAAACAGTCTATATCAAGAAAGGAATGATTTTAGAACTTGGGGCTATTTCAAAAGGATATATTGCGGATAAAGTGAGAGAGTTGTTTGAAAGTAAAGGGATTACTACTGCCATAATCAACCTTGGTGGGAATGTTGTAGTCATGGGTGACTCACCGAAAACACAAAAAGGATGGAACGTTGGCGTTCAAGATCCTGATCAAGTTCGAGGGACAACTGTCGGCTCAGTGCCAGAGACACATGATTCAGTCGTTACATCTGGTATTTATGAACGGTATATTGAGGTAGATGGTGTAAAATATCACCATATTTTAGATCCTAAAACAGGCTATCCTGTAGAGAATGACATTTCAGGAGTCACAGTTTTTTCAAAAACCTCGGTTCAAGGAGATGCCTTGTCTACAACTCTTTTCTTGCTCGGTGTTGAAAAAGGACTTGCATTCATCAACCAAATGGATGGAGTAGAAGCGGTATTTATTGATAAGGAGCACGGTGTTCATCTGAGCGATGGACTTAAAGATAGCTTTGAATTAACGAATGAGGAGTATCATCTTGTCAGTGAATAAATCAAAGAACGGGCTTAGTTTACCCGTATTTCTAGAATTTGTCGAAATCAAAACAAAGGTCGCCAGTGTCTTTCCTATGACACTGGGGCTTCTATGGGCAGCTTATCGCTATCAGACTTTTAATTGGTTGAATACGCTGTTGTTTGTCCTGGCAGTACTGAGTTTTGATATGTGCACGACTGCAATAAACAATAGTATGGATTATCATAAGGCAAAAGATGAAGCCTATCGTCAAGAAAGTAATGTGATTGGGAAGTTTTCGCTTGATTTTCAGCAAATGATTGGTATTATTTTTACCTTACTTATTTTTTCCATCCTGATTTCTTTATTGCTTGTCTGGCGTACAAGCTGGCTACTCTTGCCAATGGGGGCGCTATGCTTTCTCATTGGAATCTTTTATACATTTGGTCCTATTCCATTGTCGAGAATGCCACTGGGGGAAGTCTTTTCTGGAATAACTATGGGATTTGGAATTTTCTTTTTCGCGGTATTTATTCAGCAACCAGATTTGCTATTGACGAGCCAGGTGAGCGGTCAGTGGATGACTCTACAATTCTCTTGGACAAGGATATTGGAAATCATTTTAATGTCCATTCCGTTAGTTACTTTGATTGCTAATATCATGTTGGCTAACAACACCTGTGATTTGGAAGAAGATATTCGCAACCATCGCTACACCTTGGTCTACTACATCGGTAAGAAAAATGCTTTGAAACTATACTTTGTTTTGGCAAGTTTACCATGGTTGCTGTGGCTGTTGTACTGTTTGACAGGTTTCTTGCCATTCTGGGCATTGATTGGTTTGCTTGGTCTAGTGCCTGCTTATCATAGTTTGGAACGATTCTTGAAAAAGCAAGTGAAACGCGAAACTTTTATTGAAGCAGTAAAAAGTTTTGTTCTCTTTTCAGGAGTATATGTGCTTACGCTGCTAGTAGCCCTTATATTTAATAAATAAGACACAGCCTATTGACTGTGTCTTATTTATTATAATGGTAAAATGAGTTCTTCTTCGTCAGAGTTGTCCCCACCGACAGCTTTAATTTCAATCAGGAGATTGTGAGGCAGACAAACGGAAAGTTCACCTGGTTGGCTAATCCAGCCAGTCATCACAGCAATCTGGTCAGGACTATTGTCCTCTTTGTCACGAATCCGTTCGCCATCGACTTCAATAATATTGTATTGTCCTTCGTTTGGATAATAGGTAATTTCTTGATGAGGAGTATCTTTTGATAATTCAAATTGATCGACGACCTCACCGTTTATCCTAACATATGCAATGATTTTAGTTTCATTTGACTGTGACGTTAAATGCATGTATGTAAAAATCGCTGGGACAAAGGATAATAGAAGGGTCAGTCCAATTAATAGATAGTCAAATAATTTGAATTGTTTGAGAATGGATTTGAATGTCATATACAATCTATTGTATAGAAAAAAACTTACTTTGTAAAATGTTGGACACAGATTACTTTTTCAATTGATTATAGAAGAGTAGGATGGCTATCATTCCCCAAAATCCAGCTAGGAGCGGTTTGATTTGTCCAGTGAAAAATCCAATGGAGAAAGTTAGGGCAAAACCTGCAAAGAGAAACCAGATCAGTGGTTTACGATAAAGATAGATAGCTTTTTGGACAACATTTGCTTCTGGACTGGTATTTTTCCGATCACTATTCAAAATTGGAAGTATAGTGAACAGTAAGATAAAGATTGGTGGGTTGTCTCCAGTCAGGTAGCTATGTATATATAAGCTAAAAATCGCTGTATAGAAGAGAACAATCAAAGTAAGAATGAGTTTCGGTTTGTCAACGTTCATCTGGCGTCTCCTTTTTGAAATAAATCCGATAAAGAATAGATAGAGCAAATCCAGCAGGAAGGATGAGGACAAGTGGTTTGACATGTCCTAGCCAAATGCCCACGGAATAGGTCAAGGTCATGGTAAACAGAGCAAAGATGGCTTGGATGATAAAGTAGCGTTTTTCTTCGGCGGTATTATAGGATTTGATAATCTGAACGGGCGGTAGCATGAGCAAGAATGAACCGCTAATCGGCTCATTGACCATGTAAGAGTAGATGAAGAGGGAAGAAAATAAACCATAAAATAGAACAAAAAATCGACAGGTTTGTTTGGGTGTAAAAGGTTTATTCATTGGGGCTGCTCCTTATTTTTTCTTGGAAGTGTCTGCTTCCAGTTTTTGCAGATAGGCAAGGGCAGATAGGGCTAGACTGGCAAAGAGGCCCATCATGCCACCGAAGAGGAGGGATTTTACGTGGAAGATGGAATCCAGTAGGGGAAGCTGGAGGCTAAAGAGGTCTGCCAGCCCAGCAAAGAGGCTAGATAGCAGGGCAACTCCCAGTCCCCAAACCAGTGGATTGAGGGTCTGTCCTTGTCTTTCCTCAGGGCTCAGTTCGTCCACGTCATATTGAGGCAGGTCAGCATGGAGGGTGCGCATATTAACGATACCAATTAGGATAATACTGAAGAAGGCAATGATCATTGGATAGTAGCTCGCCACCTCGACAGGATAGCGGTAGGCTAGGAAGTAGGCGATGGCATTTCCAAGAGCTAGGAAGTAGAAGTGGTAGATAAAGGCTATCCCCCCAATCTCATCTGCCTTAGTCCGTCGGTACTCGTCTAAAGGCCCGCGAATACCATAAACGTGCCGTATCATGTTTTGGATCCACTTAGGTTCTTTTTTGGAAATAGCAGAGCTGACACTTAGTTGTTCCGCTTTTTTCATGCGCTTGCGTAACATGATTTCGATAGCAATGCCTGTGAAAACTCCACCTAGACAGGCTGCTAGGAATTTTCGGAGGTCAAATAAATGGTCTAGTGGATTGAGTCCTTCCATCCAGGCATCAAATCCCGTGTTCCAGATATACATACCACAGGTGAAATAGAGGGCGAATTTGATACTTGCTCCCTTGAATTTCTTTTGTTCCTTGGTAGTCAGTTCTTCTACATCTAAACTGTCCAGTTGACTGTGCCGGAGTTTAAACATGATGTAGGTACTAGCAGATAGGTAGGCTAGGAGCAGAGTAACGGTGTAGCCATAGGCAACGACTTCTGGGTAGCGTTTGGATAGAGCGAGTGCCAGTAGGGTAAGAGCCATGGTGCCCCAAAAGAGCAGGATAAAGCAGGTATTGCCTAGTCGGAAGGCTTCTTTTTGGCGAAATTCATCCAAGGGCCCTGCGATACCGTAAAATCGTTTGATTAATTTATCTTGAAAGGTTTCTTTTTTCATAAGCAGCTCCTTATTTTTGATCGAACAATGGTAAGATGTAAACAAAGCCTAAGAAGTAGATGGTCCCAGCAATCAGCAATTGTAGCCAAAATTTTGCTTGGCTGATGGTGTGCAAGATTTCTGCTCCGCTATTGCCCCAAAGCTGAAAGAGGACAAAGAGCGGGATAAAAATAAGGGTAGAGATAAGAGCTTGACGTATATTCTTTTTCATGGTTTTTCTTCCTTTCTATTCATTCCAAAAGAGACTATTGAGATCGGTCTGTAAAGCTTTGGCTAGGTTGATACAAAGGTCTAGCGAGGGATTGTATTTGTTGTTTTCAATCATGTTAATGGTTTGCCTGGATACGCCGATGGCCTTGGCCAGATCCAGCTGAGAAATACCTAGCAGTAGGCGATAATCTTTGACACGGTTCATGTGCCCTCCTTTCTATGTCAATTATATCTGACACAATTGTCTAAAAATGAGAGGATAGGTTGACTATCCTTTTAAATTGTTGTCAATTATATCCGACATACAAGTGTAAAAAAATGTGGGAGACCTCCCTTTTGATGTCAACTATATGTGACATGTTTCTTTACTGTTAGTATATACCTGTTCATATAAGTTGTCAACTATATTTGACAGTTTTTTTGTAAAAAGTTTGCAACAACTTTTTATTTTAATTTGTGGTACAATAGAAAAGATATGACCAAGGAATTTAATCACACAACTGTTCTCTTGCATGAGACAGTAGATATGTTAGACATCAAACCAAATGGAATTTATGTAGATGCAACGCTGGGTGGAGCAGGGCATAGTGAGTATCTGCTCAGTCAGTTGACGGATGGGGGGCATCTCTATGCCTTTGATCAGGATCAGACTGCTATTGATCATGCCCATATTCGCCTGGCATCCTACATTGAAAAGGGACAAGTGACCTTTATCAGGGATAATTTCCGCAATCTCAAGACTCGCTTGGCGGAGCTAGGTGTAACAGAGATTGATGGGATTTGTTATGATTTAGGAGTATCTAGTCCACAGTTGGATGAGCGGGAGCGTGGCTTTTCTTACAAACAAGATGCTCCGCTTGATATGCGGATGAATCGTGAGGGACAGTTGACGGCTTATGATGTGGTCAATAACTATGACTATCACGACTTGGTACGGATTTTCTTTAAATACGGTGAGGATAAATTTTCCAAGCAGATTGCTCGTAAGATTGAACAGGCGCGTGCGGTCAAGCCGATTGAAACAACGACTGAGTTGGCTGAATTAATCAAATCAGCTAAGCCTGTGAAAGAGCTAAAGAAAAAGGGTCACCCTGCCAAGCAGATTTTCCAAGCTATTCGGATTGAGGTCAACGATGAATTGGGAGCGGCAGATGAATCGATTCAACAGGCCATTGACTTATTGGCTCTGGATGGACGGATTTCTGTTATTACCTTCCATTCTTTAGAAGATCGTTTGACCAAACAACTCTTCAAAGAAGCGAGTACAATTGATGTTCCAAAAGGCTTACCATTTATTCCAGATGACTTGAAGGCGCCACTTGAATTGGTCAATCGTAAGCCTATCTTACCGAGTCAAGAAGAATTAGATGCAAATAATAGAGCGCATTCAGCCAAACTGCGTGTAGCTAAGAAAGTACATAAATAGGAGAGAGTCTATGTTGCAAGAAACACGTAGAGAAGCTACCATGAGGGTCATTGGTGATAAAATAAAAACATTTGATCGCGTTGAAAAAGTATTTTATACCAGCATTATCCTATCGGGAATTATTTTAGCAATTGGGATTGTCTTTTTGCAAACAAGGCTCTTACAAGTTCAATCAGAAATGGCTAAGGTCAACCAAGAAATTAGTCAAAAGCAAGTTGAAATTGATGATGCAAAACAAGCTGCCAACGAATTACTGCGTTCGGCAAGATTGATGGAGATTGCTGAGAAGGCAGGACTATCTTTTAATAATGATAATATTGGAGTAGCAGAGTAATGCCCAGAAGAAACAATAAACTCTTGCGATATGTCTTGAAAAATCGCTATATTCCTTCCAAAAATCGGCGGAGAGTAGGACAAAGTTTACTGATAGTGTCGATTTTTGTATTTTTTAGTTTCCTGATTAATTTTGCGATTATTATAGGAACAGATTCGAAATTTGGTGTTGATCTTTCTGAAGGAGCGCAAGCAGTTCATCAGAAAGAGGTTACTGTACAGGCGAAACGTGGAACCATTTATGATCGCACAGGGGTTCCAATTGCAGAAGATTCAACCACCTATACCATTTATGCGATTATTGATAAAGAATATGTGTCTGAATTTCAGGAAATACTATATGTTGAATCTTCTCAGTTTCACAAGGTTGCCGATATTTTAAACAAGTACCTAGGGATGGAGACGGATTACGTTAACAAGCAATTGAATCAACCTGATTTAAAACAGGTCTATTTTGGTACGCTTGGTAAAAATATTTCCTATAGTACAATGACGTCAATTCAAGAAGAGATGAAAACTGCTGGTATCAAGGGGATTGCCTTTAATGCCAGTCCTGGTAGAATGTATCCTAATGGAAATTTTGCCTCAATTTTTGTCGGCTTGGCTAACTTAATTGAAAATAACGATGGCAGTCATAGTCTTCAAGGTATGAGTGGGATGGAATATTATTTGAATGACATCCTTGCAGGTCAAGATGGTAAGGTTATCTATGAAAAAGATAGTCAAGGTAGGATACTGCCTGGTACGGAATCGGTCGAACAAGAAACGGTTAATGGCCAAGATGTATATACAACAATTTCGGCAGATTTACAACGCTCCTTAGAAACCAATATGAATACATTCTTTGATACGGCAAAAGGTAAGTATGCAAACGCAACACTTGTTTCTGCCAAGACAGGAGAAATTTTAGCGACCACACAACGTCCAAGTTATGATTCGGATACCAAAGAAGGTCTTGGTGAGGAAGGTTTGCTAGAGCGTTCGTTACTTTACCAAGAAGCCTTTGAGCCGGGATCAACCATGAAGGTTTTGACAGTAGCTTCTGCAATTGATAATGGTACATTTGATCCAAATGCATATTACACAAATAATGAATACGTAATTGCAGACGCAAAAATCAATGACTGGACTTTAAACGCTGGCCAATCAGCTGTTACGTTAAATTTTGCTCAGGGTTTTTCACTCTCAAGTAACGTCGGAATGACTTTGTTACAACAAGAAATGGGGGATGAAAAATGGCTAAATTATCTTGCTAAATTTCGCTATGGTTACCCAACACGATTTGGTATGGGGGATGAGGCACCAGGTCTTGTTCCTGAGGATAATATTGTAACGATTGCCATGTCTACATTTGGTCAGGGTATTTCAGCTAACCAAGTGCAAATGCTTCGAAGTTTCTCTGCGATTGCAAATAATGGAATAATGTTGGAACCAAAATTTATTTCAGCACTATACAATCCGAATACTGATACTGCAAGGCTTTCATCTAAAGAAGAAGTCGGGAATCCAGTTTCTGAACAGGCGGCAGATGAGACATTAGGTTACATGATAAATGTTGGTACGGACCCTATTTTTGGAACACTTTACTCACATGATTTACAAGGACCGGCAATACAAGTGGACGGGTATGATATAGCCATGAAATCAGGAAGTGCTGAGATTGCCAGCGAAGACGGTCAAGGTTATATCAAGGGGGCGTATACCAACTCAGTAGTAGCCATGATTCCTGCCGAGGATCCTGAATTTATTATGTATGTGACTATTCGTCAACCGGAATCACTTAATGTTATGTCGTGGCGTGATATTGTCAATCCGACTTTAAAAGAGGCAATGTTACTAAAAGATAGCTTGAATCTCGATTCTGCAGCTCCTGCTTTGTCACAAGTAACGACAGAAACGGAATACAAATTACCGGATCTGATCGGTAAATCTCCAGGGGAATCTGCTGAAGAACTTCGTCGGGAGTTAGTTCAACCTGTTATTCTAGGAAACGGTTCTGAAATCAAGAATGTTTCTGTGGAGAAAGGAAGCGTGGTCGCGGCTAATCAACAGATTCTCTTATTAACCAATAAATTTGAAACAATGCCAGACCTATATGCCTTAACCAAAGAGAATATGGACCTTTTTGCAGAATGGACGGGTATTGAGGTGACCTATACAGGCACTGGTTCAAAAGTGGTTGATCAAAGTGTTGAAGTTGGAACTGCTTTGAAGAATACAAAGAAAATTACAATTACTTTAGGAGACTAACATGCAATTTGCACTTATGTCGGGATTAGTTGCCTTTTTGGCAACAGTAGTCTTAATCCCTCGATTTATTACTTTTTATCAAGCTAAACGCATTGAAGGACAACAGATGCATGAAGATGTCAAGCAGCATCAATTCAAGGCAGGAACACCGACCATGGGGGGGACTGTTTTTTTAGTAGTTGCGATTCTGGTTAGTTTTATCTTCGCAGCAATGACTCACATGTTGACTGGTGGCGTTATTGCTATTCTATTCATCTTAGCCCTCTATGGTTTAGTGGGATTCTTGGATGATTTTCTGAAAATTTTCCGTAAAATTAATGAAGGCTTGAACCCTAAACAAAAGCTTGCCTTGCAAATTCTAGGTGGCGTTGTTTTCTACTTTGTGCATGTTCGAGGAGCTGGTGGGGGTGAACTAAACGCATTTGGCTATATGCTAAATCTAGGAGTTCTCTATTTTCCTTTTGTACTATTTTGGTTGGTTGGCTTTTCAAATGCTGTCAACTTGACCGATGGTATTGATGGGCTTGCCTCTATCTCAGTTGTCATTAGTTTATTAGCATATTCTGTTATTGCTTATAAAGAGCAGAAGTTTGATATTCTTTTAGTCTGCTTGACCATGATTGGTGGTTTGCTTGGATTCTTTGTTTACAACCACAAACCTGCTAAAATTTTCATGGGGGACGTAGGAAGTTTAGCGCTCGGAGGTATGTTGGCGACCATTTCGATTGCTCTTCGTCAAGAATGGACCCTCCTCCTTATTGGTTTGGTTTATGTGCTTGAGACTTCATCAGTGATGTTGCAGGTTTCATACTTCAAATATACGAAGAAACGGTTTGGGGAAGGTCGCCGTATTTTCCGTATGACTCCTTTCCATCACCATTTGGAGCTTGGAGGATTGACCGGAAAAGCTGAAAAATGGAGCGAATGGAAGGTAGATGCCTTTCTTTGGTCGGTAGGACTGGTTATGAGTTTGATTACCTTGGCTATACTTTATTTATAGATTTACAATGAGTAGCAGAAACAGCAGAAATGCTGTTTTTGTGCTATAATAGAGGGTAATCTAAAAACGAACTTCATTCGCAAGGTTATTACTGTCTCAATGAGACTTGGTAGATTTTTACATATTGCAAAGCATAGAGAAAACAGAAATACATACTTTTATACTCTTTGAAAATCAAAAGCAAACGTAGTTGACTTGATTTGATGAGTGAAAGGCTCCAGTGGAGCCTTTCAGCCTGTTACCTTAAAACAAAATAGTAACAGGGTTCTATCTGCATCATATCGACACGAACTATGTTCGCTCAATTTACAACCTCCAAAGGTTCCCCGAATTTTTGGGGAGAGTCTAATTTTGATTTTCATTGAGCATGAGTATGATTCTGAAGACGGTTTTGAATATTTCTTGCGACTGAATTAGAGGAAACTATGAAATTTACAGATATGAAGCTCAAGCCTTATCTTCAAGAGGCATTGAAAGAAATAAACTTTGTCCAGCCGACAGAGGTTCAAGAAAAATTGATACCGGTTGTTTTGTCAGGGCGTGACTTGATTGGAGAATCAAAGACAGGATCAGGGAAAACCCACACCTTTTTGATTCCAATATTTCAAAAATTAGATGAAGAAGTAGACCAAGTTCAAGCAGTTATTACGGCACCATCGCGCGAATTGTCAACCCAAATCTATCAGGCAGCTCGTCAGCTGGCTAGTCATTCTGAGACCGAAATTCGAGTCAGCAATTATGTAGGTGGTACAGACAAGAATCGCCAGATTGACAAGCTCCAAGCTGGGCAACCTCACATAGTCGTTGGAACACCGGGGCGGATTTATGATTTGGTGCAATCAGGAGATCTTGCTATTCACAAGGCGAAAATCTTTGTAGTAGATGAGGCTGATATGACACTGGATATGGGCTTCTTAGAAACAGTGGATAAAATTGCTGGAAGTTTGCCTAAAGATCTGCAATTTATGGTCTTCTCAGCGACTATTCCGCAAAAACTGCAGCCATTTTTGAAAAAATACTTGTCTAACCCAGTTATGGAACAAATCAAGACCCACACTGTGATTTCTGACACGATTGAAAATTGGTTGATTTCGACAAAGGGTCGTGACCGGAATGCTCAGGTTTTAGAGGCAACCAAGCTCATGCAACCTTATTTGGCAATGATTTTTGTGAATACTAAGACGCGTGCGGATGAATTGCATAGCTATCTGACAGAAAACGGTCTTCGTGTTGCAAAGATTCATGGGGACATTCCACCACGTGAGCGGAAACGAATCATGAATCAGGTGAAAAACTTAGACTATCAATACATTGTGGCGACCGACCTGGCTGCTCGTGGTATAGATATTGAGGGTGTCAGTCATGTCATTAATGATGCCATTCCTCAGGACCTTTCTTTCTTTGTACACCGTGTCGGTCGTACAGGACGTAACGGTTTACCAGGTATTGCCATTACCCTTTATCAACCAAGTGATGATGAAGATATTCGAGAATTAGAAAAACTAAATATCAAATTCTTGCCGAAAGAAATGAAAAATGGTGAGTTTGTTGATACCTATGACCGTGATCGTCGTGTTAACCGTGAAAAGTCTCGTGAAAAGCTAGATTTGGAAATGATTGGTTTGGTCAAGAAGAAAAGGAAAAAAGTCAAACCAGGCTACAAAAAGAAAATTCAGTGGGCTGTTGATGAGAAGCGTCGGAAGAACAAACGGGTTGAAGCGCGTGCTAAAGGCCGTGCGGAACGGAAGGCAAAACGTCAAACCTTTTAAGAGTACTGAGGGAATACAATGTTACAAAATATCTTAAGCTTTTATTTACAAGGGCTCTTGATTGCAGCGATTTTTGTTATTGTGATTAGTTTTATTTGGTTTGTAATCCGCGCTAGCAAGGGCGTAGATAAGACCTTACAAGAACGACACGACTTTTTATTTGATTTACTGATGATTAATGTTATGACGATTCCGATTGTGGCTTTTGGAGTCGTCAGTATCATTTTGATGATAAAAGTATAGAGGGAAAGAATCATGTACGATACAATTGTAATTGGTGCAGGCCCAGCCGGGATGACAGCAGCGCTTTATGCGGGGCGAAGCAATCTAAAAGTGGCTTTATTAGAACGTGGTATTTATGGCGGACAGATGAACAATACCGCTGAAATCGAAAACTATCCGGGTTATGACCATATCTCAGGGCCTGCCTTGGCGGAAAAGATGTTTGAGCCTCTGGAAAAATTTGGAGTGGATCATATTTTTGGAACCTTGATTCGAATTGAAGAGGATGGTCCTATTAAAAAAGTTATCACTGAAGATGGCGTTTTGAAAACCAAGTCTATCATTCTGGCTATGGGTGCAAAACATCGCTTGCTTGGTGTGCCTGGAGAAGATACTTACAATAGCCGTGGTGTTTCATACTGTGCAGTTTGTGACGGTGCTTTCTTTAAGGGTCAAAAACTCTTGGTTGTCGGAGGTGGCGATTCTGCGGTAGAAGAAGCTTTATTCTTGACTCAATTTGCCGAGTCAGTAACCATTGTTCACAGAAGAGACCAACTTCGAGCTCAAAAGGTCATTCAAGACCGTGCATTTGCCAACGAAAAAATAAATTTCATCTGGGATAGCGTCGTTGAAGAAATCAAGGGTGATGACCTTCGTGTGCAAAGTGTTGTTATTAAAAATGTAAAAACAGAAGAAGTCAGTGAACTTGATTTTGGTGGCGTCTTTATCTATGTTGGTTTGGATCCGATGACAGAATCGGTTGCAGATTTAGGAATTACGGATGAAGCTGGCTGGGTCGTTACAAATGAAAAAATGGAAACGAGCAAGGCTGGTATTTATGCCATCGGTGATATTCGCCAAAATCAACTTCGTCAAATTGCAACTGCAGTTGGAAATGGAGCAGTTGCTGGACAAGAAGTTTACAACTACATCACAGAACTAGCTGAATAGGGGAATACAATGTTTCATATTTACGATATTCAGAAAAATCCAGATGGAATTTCCTTTGAAAAAACCCTGGATTTACATGAAGAATTGCAGGCACGAAATAGTGAAGTTCTAGGATTGTCACCTGTACAAGTGTCTGGTAATGTTCGATTTGAGTCAGGCTTCTTTTTCTTAGATTATCAAATGACCTATGATATCACCCTGGCATCTAGTCGTTCACTAAAACCAGTGGTTTTACATGAGTCTCAAGAGGTCAATGAGCTGTTTGTAGCTAATGAAGCCGTTCTCAAAGAACAAGATTTGATCGATGAAGATATGGTTTTAGTGGTGGAAAATGATCAGATTGTCCTCGATGAAAGCGTGGCGGATAATATTTTGCTAGCTATTCCAATCAAGGTATTGTCACCTGATGAAGAAGCTGAAAAGGATTTGCCGTCAGGTCAATCATGGACATTGATGACAGAAGAAACCTTCCAGCAGCAAGCACAAGAAAAGAAAGAGGCCAATAGCCCCTTTGCTCAATTGCAAGGACTATTTGAAGAGGATGAATAGTCCTTGCCTTCGGATGGTTAAATTATCAGAAAATTCTTGTCAATTTTGGGTTTTCGGTGTATAATGAAAAAGATACTAACAAGAGGAGTAAACTAATGACAAAAGCAAATTTTGGTGTTGTAGGGATGGCTGTTATGGGCCGCAACCTTGCGCTTAACGTTGAATCACGTGGCTATACAGTAGCCATTTATAACCGTTCTGCTGATAAGACTGAGGATGTTGTGGCAAGCAACCCTGGAAAAAACTTGGTACCTAGTTATGATGTAGAAAGCTTTGTTGCTTCTATTGAAAAACCTCGCCGTATCATGTTGATGGTTCAAGCTGGACCTGGTACAGATGCAACAATCCAAGCATTGTTACCACACTTGGATGAAGGCGATATCTTGATTGATGGCGGTAACACTTTCTATGAAGACACAATCCGTCGTTCTAAAGAATTAGCAAACTCAGGAATTAACTTTATCGGAACAGGTGTATCTGGTGGTGAAAAAGGTGCCCTTGAGGGTCCTTCTATCATGCCTGGTGGTCAAAAAGAAGCCTATGAGTTGGTAGCAGACGTCTTAGAAGAAATTTCAGCAAAAGCCCCAGAAGATGGTGCGCCATGTGTTACATACATTGGTCCGGATGGTGCTGGTCATTATGTTAAAATGGTTCACAACGGTATCGAGTATGGAGATATGCAATTGATTGCTGAATCATATGATTTGATGCAACATTTGCTCGGCTTGTCTGTTGATGAAATGGCTGATATTTTCACTGAGTGGAATAAGGGTGAATTAGATAGCTACCTGATTGAAATCACTGCGGATATCTTGAAACGCAAAGATGATGAAGGCCAAGATGGACCAATCGTTGATTATATTTTAGATGCTGCTGGTAACAAGGGTACTGGTAAATGGACTAGCCAATCATCACTTGATTTGGGTGTGCCATTATCATTGATCACAGAGTCTGTATTTGCTCGTTATATTTCTACATACAAAGAAGAACGTGTGGCTGCAAGTAAAGTACTTCCAAAACCAGCTCCATTTGCCTATGAAGGGGATAAGGCTGAATTGGTCGAAAAAATCCGTCAAGCCCTCTACTTCTCAAAAATTATGTCTTATGCACAAGGCTTTGCACAATTGCGTGTAGCATCTAAAGAAAACAACTGGAACCTACCATTTGGTGAAATCGCAAAAATCTGGCGTGCAGGTTGTATCATTCGTGCTCGCTTCTTGCAAAAAATTACAGATGCATACGGCCGTGATGAAGATTTGGCAAACTTGCTTTTGGATGAATACTTCCTTGATGTAACAGCGAAATACCAACAGGCTGTTCGTGATGTTGTTGCTTTGGCAGTTCAAGCAGGAGTTCCTGTACCAACTTTCTCTGCAGCGATTACATACTTTGATAGCTATCGTGCTGAAAACTTACCAGCCAACTTGATTCAAGCACAACGTGACTATTTTGGTGCTCACACATATAACCGTAAAGACAAAGAAGGTGTCTTCCATTACGACTGGTATAGCGAATCAAAATAAGAATAGATGGGCGTGAGAGCGCCCTTCTTTCTAGTCATGATTCGATTCCTAAACCATGCAACTATAGAAAAAGGATGAACAATGGCTAAGAAAATTTTGATTGCTGGGAAAGAGCGTAATCTTTCACATTTTGTTTCCATGGAGCTTCAGAAGAAGGAGTATATCGTTGATTATGCTTCAACAGGGAAAGAAGCTTTATCACTAGCTCATGAGACAGACTTTGATTTGGTTTTGATGAGTTTCCAATTATCCGATATGTCCAGCAAGGAGTTGGCTAAGGAGCTTCTTGCAATCAAACCTGCTACGGTGATGATTGTAGTTGTCGAACCAACAGAAGTGGCTGAGCATGGGGAAGATGTTTTGACGTATGCGGTATTTTACGTTGTGAAGCCATTTGTTATTAGTGACTTGGTGGAACAAATTTCCGATATTTTCCGTGGTAGAGATTTTATTGAAACAAATTGTAAACAGGTTCATTTGCATGCGGCCTATCGAGATTTAAAAGTTGATTTTCAAAACCGAACGGTTACTCGTGGTGATGAGTTAATCAACTTAACACGTCGAGAATATGATTTGCTGGCGACATTGATGAATAGTCCGGAACCAGTTAGCCGAGAACAGCTTCTTGAACGGGTCTGGAAGTATGAAGCGGCCTCTGAAACCAATGTTGTGGATGTCTACATCCGTTATCTTCGTGGAAAATTAGATGTTCCAGGACAGGCTTCTTATATTCGGACGGTACGTGGTGTTGGCTATACCATGAGAGATTAGAGATAAGAGAGAGTGTAAAGCTCTTTCTTTTTGTTTCTACCTATGTTAGAATGATATAGATTATAAGGAGAAACATATCTATGAATTCGAAATTGAAAGAGCAGTTGATTTTGCTCATTTTTTCTGGGCTGGTCTTATTAACAGTTTTAAATTGGTCAACAGTTTATAGCGGAATCTTAACGGTACTTGGGAGCATGAACTCACTTCTTATTGGTGGACTTCTTGCCTTTATATTAAATGTGCCAATGAAAAAAATAGAGGACTTGATTGAAAAAGTTTCTTTTTTAAAAAAATCCAAGCGAGCTCTTGCCATCTTGGGTGTCCTCATTGCGTTCATCTTAATCGTCACAGGACTGGTTCTTATTGTTCTACCAACGCTTGTAACAACCGTATCGGAATTGGTTTCTGTAAGCAGTACAGCCGTTCCAAAATCGATCAATGCTTTAACATCTTTTTTACAGTCTAATGGCCTGCTATCTGGTCAGATTGGCGAACAAGTTACGAGTCTATTGGATCAATTGAAGAATTTGACCTTTGTATCCAGTCTCGTGACGCCGATACTTTCTGGACTCGTCTCAAATGTGACAGGGATTTTCTCAAATACAATGACCTTAGTCATGGCTTTCTTCTTTACCTTAGCCATTTTGGGTAGCAAGGAACACTTACTATCTATGACACAAAAATTATTACAAGCTATCCTGCCGGCAAAAGCTGTCAAAGTAGTCAATTATATTGGAGAAGTGATTATTGATACCTACGATCGATTCTTGATGAGTCAGATTGTAGAAGCGTGTATCATCGGGATTTTGGTATTTGTAAGTTACTCTGTTTCAGGAATCCCTTATGCAAGCATGGCTGGAATTTTAGCAGGTGTATTGTCCTTTGTGCCATATATTGGTCCATTTTCAGCATGTCTAATCAGTGCTCTCTTTGTTGCTGTTCAAAATCCATTGCTGGCTCTGTGGTCTATTGTACTTTTCCAAATCATACAATTAATTGAAGGGAATGTAATCTACCCCCGTGTTGTGGGGCAGTCTGTAGGACTTCCTACTGTGTTCACTTTGGCAGCAGCATTGATAGGTGGTAATTTATTTGGTCTGTTAGGCATGGTCTTCTTCACACCGATCTTTGCAGTTGTTTATCGATTGGTAAAAGAATGGGTATATAGTCGATTGAAGATGAAAAATCAGATTGTTGAAGGAAAGTGATTTGTTCGCTTTCTTTTGTTTTTGTTCAAATTATGCTATACTGAGATGATAAAGTTTTTGTAGGAGAGTGAGTATGCGTTGTCCAAAATGTCATAGTTTAAAATCAAGTGTAATAGACAGCCGTCAAGCAGAAGATGGCAACACAATTCGTCGTCGTCGCTCGTGTGACCAATGTGGTCAACGTTTTACCACATATGAACGGATTGAGGAAAAAACCTTAGTTGTTGTTAAAAAAGATGGTACCAGAGAGCAATTTTCTCGTGAAAAAATCTTTAATGGAATCATTCGTTCTGCCCAAAAGCGCCCTGTATCAACCAGTGATATCGATGAAGTGGTTAACCGCGTAGAACAAAAGGTCCGCTCAATTAGTGATGCTGAAATTGAAAGTGACGTAATTGGTAATTTTGTGATGGAAGAATTGGTTGAATTAGATGAAATTACCTATGTACGTTTTGCTTCAGTCTATCGTTCGTTCAAGGATGTTGGTGAATTAGAAAATCTGCTCAAACAGATGATTTCGAAGGGGAGCAAGGTAAAAACGGGAATAAAAGATGAAGCCAAATGATTTATTTACCTATATAAAAACAAATGCCTTCATTCCAGATGTTGTCAGTTTGAGTCAATGTTACCAACCCATCATTGGGTTTGATGCTTTAGCGCTTTATTATTACTTTTATAGTTTTTCCGACCAGGGGCAAGGACGTTATAAATGGGCTTCGATTCTCAACCATATGGATTTTGGTATGAATCGATTGGAAAAGGCCTTAGATGTCTTGACTGCCATGGAGCTTTTGGAACTCTATCGTGCGGATGAGTTGACTGGAATAGCTGTACAGGCTCCTTTAACTGTAAAAAACTTTTTAGCCAAGCCCTTGTATAAGAATTTGTTGGCTAAAAAGATTGGGGAAGCTAGTGTGGATAGCTTACTTGTCCATATTCCAAAACAGGAACAAAATATTTCCAAGAATTTTTCACAAGTGTTTACAATGGATGGACAGGTTCCTCTTTCATTTGAATCCAATCGTGATTTTGATTGGTCAGCATTTAAAGCTCTGATGGCTAAAGATAAACTGCATTTTCAAGATGAAACTGAGGATATTATCGCACTTAGTTACATAGCAGAGCAGGCAGGTTGGACCTGGTTGGAAACCTATCGTCAGGCTAAAATAACAGCTATTGGACAGACGATTTCAACCAAACGATTGCAAAAGTCACGTCAGTCATTCCCAAAAGAAAGTAACGACCTCACTGGCCAGGAAAAAGCTATTGTTCGGGAGGCGAAATCGAAATCCAGTCTTGTATTTCTGTCTATCTTAAAGGATCAGCGCAAAGCAACTATAACCATGGCTGAGCGGAAATGCTTAACGGATTTGGCAAACATAGGGTTGCTTGATGAGGTGATTAATATCTTGGTTCTCTATACTTTCAATAAGGTTGACTCTGCCAATCTCAATGAAAAGTATGCAATGAAGCTTGGAAATGATTTTTCTTACAAGGGAATTGGCAGTGCAGAGGCAGCGGTTGTCTATCTCAGGGATTTGAAGTCCAGCCAATCACAAAGCAAACCAAAACATGAAACAAAAACCAATGTACCTGAGTGGAGTAAGGAAGAGGTTCAACAAGAACAAACACAAGAAGGTCAAGCCAAGTTGGCGGCTCTTTATCGTGAGTTAGAAGAAATGGAAAATAAAGGAGGTAGCTGATGAAATCAGTTCAAGATAAGTTGTCGCAGGCAACAAACCCAAGCCCAAAATCTTATCAGCAACTCTATCAAGAGATAGTGAGTGATGCTGAAGTCGCTGCTTTTATCAAAAAAGAAGGATTGACCCAGCAGGAAATCACCTTGTCCATTTCTAAGTTTTTGGAATATATCAGCCAGCGTGATTTGTTTGTAAAACAAGATGAGGCCTATATCGCCAAAGGTTACCAACCTGTTTTGGTGATGAATGAAGGCTATGCGGATGTTTCCTATCTCGAAACAGAAGAATTGGTCGAATACCGTCGTTTGGAAGCTATCAAGAACCGAATTCAGCTTATCAATATGCCGGCAAGTTTGAAAAATGTCACTGTGGCAGATATTGATAAGAATGATGAAAATCGTGTGGAAGTCATGTTAGCCATAACGGATTTTGTCAAACGCTTTGAAGAAAAACCAAAAGGTCTCTATATCTATGGTAACTTCGGTATTGGCAAAAGCTATTTGATGGCCTATTTAGCCAATCTGTTATCCAAAACCCATCTTCAATCAACCACTATGCTCCATTATCCGACCTTTGTTGTCGATATAAAAAATGCCATCAAAGATGGTTCTGTCAAGGAGCGAATTGACGAAATCAAGATGGCTCAAGTCTTGGTATTAGACGATATCGGAGCGGAGCAACATAGCCCGTGGGTGCGTGATGATGTTTTACAGGTCATTCTTCAGTACCGTATGCAGGAAAATCTGCCGACCTTCTTTACTTCCAATTTCTCCTTTGATGATTTGGAACGTCATTTTGCATCTGGCAAGTCTGGTGATGAGACCTGGCAGGCCAAACGGGTTATGGAGCGGATTCGTTATTTAGCACGTGATTTACATTTGAAAGGAAATAACCGCCGATGAATGAAACGATTGATTTAATGTTGAACCATAGCTCTGTTCGTCGTTTTACGGAGGAGCCTCTTGTAGCAGAAGATCTTGAAGCAATCATCGCAGCTGGGCGAGCGGCCTCTAGCTGGAAAAATTTTCAGTCCTATTCCATTGTTGTCGTCCAAACAGAAGCGAAAAAACAAGCACTATATGACTTGGTACCACAGCCTGCCATTCTTCAAGCTCAGGCAATTCTTGTTTTTGTGGGGGACCACTATCGTGCCAGCAAGGCGGCGGAGCTTCATGGTTCAGACTTTGATGCCAAAGGACCAGAGAATCTCCTGATTTCATCAGTTGATGCTTCCTTGGCCGGTCAAAATACCTTATTAGCGGCAGAAAGCTTGGGCTACGGCGGAGTGTTTATTGGACTGATTCGCCATAAGGCTTTGGCAATAGCAGAGCTGTTCAATTTGCCGGATTATACCTATCCCATTTTCTGTATTGCTCTAGGGCGGCCTGCTCAGCATCATCCAGTTAAACCACGTTTGGCAAAAGAAGCTATTGTTTTCCATGAAGAATATGTAGAACAAGGCGTGGAAGCAATTGAAACATATGACTTAGTACAGACTGAATATGCAGGAGCTCGCCAAACAGAAACCTGGTCTGAGCGCCTAATTGCTCAATTTGGTCAGCCAGAGCAGCCTGAAACGAGGGCTATATTAGAAAAAAATAAACTATTGTAAATTATATTCTTTTTGTTTGCTTTTATACTCGCTCAAACTATCTGGGAGACAGTTTGAGGTTGGTGATAAAGTGAACCAAGTTCACGTCAAAAGCTGCAGACAGCTTGTACAGTCTAGCGAACTGTACAAGGCTGGAAATGAGACTTGCGATAGCAAGCCTCTTACGCAAAGTACGGCAAAGCGAGTTCAAATAATGATGACATTATTTGAAGTTGGAGATAGGGAAACGAAGTTTCCTCATGCGTCGACGTAATAAAAGATAAACGAAAACGACTATATTAGAAGAGGAGGAGCTATGGCTCTACCAACTATTGCCATCGTTGGACGTCCCAACGTTGGTAAATCAACCTTATTTAACCGTATTGCGGGGGAACGCATTTCTATCGTAGAAGACGTGGAAGGTGTGACCCGTGACCGTATTTATGCTACTGGTGAGTGGCTGAATCGTAAGTTTTCCTTGATCGATACAGGCGGTATTGATGATGTGGATGCACCTTTCATGGAACAAATCAAACATCAGGCTGAGATTGCCATGGATGAAGCAGATGTCATCGTCTTTGTTGTATCAGGCAAGGAAGGTGTGACAGATGCAGATGAGTATGTATCGCGTATCCTTTATAAGACAAACAAACCAGTTATTTTGGTTGTCAATAAAGTCGATAACCCTGAAATGCGGAATGACATCTACGATTTCTATTCACTCGGTCTTGGAGATCCTTATCCAGTATCTTCTGTGCATGGTATCGGAACAGGGGATGTCTTAGATGCCATCATTGAAAACCTACCAGCTCAGGAAGCAGAAGAAAATCCAGATATTATCAAGTTCAGCTTGATTGGTCGTCCCAATGTTGGTAAATCCAGCTTGATTAATGCTATTTTGGGTGAAGAGCGCGTGATTGCTTCTCCAGTAGCTGGAACGACTCGTGATGCCATTGATACACACTTTACAGACCCAGAAGGTCAAGAATTTACCATGATTGATACCGCAGGGATGCGCAAGTCTGGTAAGGTCTATGAAAATACGGAGAAATACTCTGTTATGCGTGCCATGCGTGCCATTGAACGCTCGGATGTCATATTGATGGTTATCAATGCAGAAGAAGGCATTCGTGAGTATGACAAACGCATCGCAGGTTTTGCCCATGAAGCTGGCAAGGGAATGATTATCGTGGTCAACAAGTGGGATACGCTTGAAAAAGACAACCATACCATGAAGCAGTGGGAAGACGACATTCGTGACCAATTCCAATACTTGTCCTATGCACCGATTATCTTTGTATCGGCTTTAACTAAACAACGTTTGAATAAGTTGCCTGAGATGATTAAAGCCATTAGTGAAAGCCAGAATACCCGTATTCCATCGGCTGTTCTCAACGATGTCATCATGGATGCTATTGCTATCAATCCAACACCGACTGATAAGGGTAAACGCCTCAAGATTTTCTACGCGACACAAGTTGCGACCAAGCCACCGACATTTGTGGTCTTTGTCAATGAAGAAGAACTCATGCATTTTTCTTACATGCGTTTCTTGGAAAATCAAATCCGTAAGGCCTTTGTATTTGAAGGAACACCGATTCATTTGATTGCACGGAAACGGAAATAAAGAGGGCAACCTCTTTTTTCTTTGCAAGCATTTACAAATATGCTAGAATGAAAGTAGGAGGAAATTGTATGATATCAATTCCAATATGGCGATTATTCTTTCTATTGCTTTCGATCTTGGCCTACTATTTCATTTTCTATGAAGATAGTCAGTATAAACCATTCGGTTTTCGTTATTGGCTGGGTTTGGTCGCCTGTCTTTGGGTTGCTTTTGCGACCTTGATTTCCTATTTTATTGCTTTTACATGTGGTTCAACCATGGTCTATAATCGATTTGAACAGCCTACGGTTTTGCTTTTCATCTTCTTTTTGTTATGTGCAATTGGCCTTAGCTTCCTATCCCTACATGCGATTAAAACCCTCGTCCGACGAACCAAATATTATCGACAGGCTAGATAGGAAGGCTAGATGGGATTTTTTGGTGAGTTGCTAGTTGAGTTTTTGACTGGGCTAGCAGACTTCGATGAAAGGAAACACCCTCTCCTTGGAATTCGCTATTGGCTAGGTTGGTTAGGAGTTCTGATTCATGTCTTACTTTTTGCCTTGCTTACTTGTGTGACCTTCTTCTTTTTCATATTTTTCTTGGAAGGAAAAGGCTTGATTCACGGTGTAGTCGCAATTGTTTTCTTGTTGTTTGCTCTATTTTGGCTTTGGAAAAGCGGAAAAACAATCTTGAAAATGTGGCAAGCAACGATTTATTATTTAGCTATTCATTAGAAACATCAGATTTACAGCTGGTGTTTTTTTGATGCCTAGTCGGAGAAGATTCCCTAAAAATCTGCTATAATGGAATGATAAAGATTTGTTTTATGAAATGAGTAAAGGAGCTTGAATGGGTCGTATGATGCCGGGGCGGATTCGCCAAGAAGGAATTGATTTATACGAGGCTGGACAATTGACAGTTCTTCAAAGTAAGAATGGCAAAATGGAGCTTGATATTGCCGGAGAACACTTTGTGTATGGAGATGAGGATAGCGATTTACAATGTAGCTGTCAATTATTCCAGAGCAAGGGTTATTGCCAACATTTAGCTGCCACGGAGTATTTCTTGAAAAATGATACGTCGGGCAAGGATATAAGTCAATCCATGAAAGAAGAGGGGGATGAACATAAAGAAACCGTTCGTCGAACCTATTTTGGTGGTCTGTTTTTAGATGAGATTCTTCGTCCAAAGCCAGAAATGGGGATTAAGTATCAGTTATCTGTGGAAGGAAGTTTGTTGCCTTTTGATCGTCAGATTGATTGGACTTTGAAAATTTCCCGTCTGCCAGATAGTCGTTCTTATATTGTAAGAGATATTGGTGCATTTTTGCGTCTGGTAAAGGTTAATGGTTATTACCAAATTGGGAAAAATTATTATGAGCTGGTTGCGTATGAAAATTTTGATGAGCCTAGTCAGGCTTTGTTAGATTTTCTATGGAATTTGGTACCAGAGAAAGTTGGATTGGACTCAGATATTCTCATACATTTTGGAAGACATTTTCGCTTACCTCAGGCCTATTTTGAAGAAGGGCTGGAATTGCTGGGTCAACTGGAACAATTCACTTTTTCCTATCAGAGCCAGACCTATCATTCCTTGCTTGTTTTTCCTTTGTCGGAAGAGGCAGGATTGTTTCATTTTGAGGTCACTGTACATACACATATGATTGAGATGATAGTTCATGAAAAAAACTATCGTACCCTTTTCTATGGACGGTATCTTTTAGTAGATGGAATCATTTACAGTGTCGATCGCTGGCAGGAACAATTGATACGCCAAATTTCAGAACAGGTTCCTACAGAGTCTGGTCTAAAGAAAGTCCAAGTTGATTTTAGCGATCAAGACCGCTTGGCACTGAGTTTATTAGACTTGCAAACGATTGGTAGTGTGTCAGCTCCAAAACGGTTTAGGATCCATGATTTTAAGCCAGAGTTTTACATTAAGATGGAAGCAGATGGTCGACTATGCTTGCAATTGCTGCTAAACTTTGGTGGTAGAATGGTAAGCAGTGAAGAGGAATTAGCTCTATTGCCATTTGCGAGCCATTTCCAACACTTGGAGGCTGTTTTTCAAACAATTCACCAGGCTGGTTTTCATGGAACGTATAAGGCTTATAGGGCTTCGCTAAGTCAAACAGAGTTATATCCTTTTTTCCGTCAGCAAGTACCTGCTTTGCAAAAAATGGGGAAAGTGGTCTTATCAGATGATATTCAAGATTTACTCATTGAAGCTAAGCCACAAATAGAGGTGACTCGTAATGGTTCACTTTTGGATATTTCTTTTGATTTGTCCGGAGTTGATCCGATTGAAATTGATCAGGCTATTCAGGCATTATTAAATCAAGAAGACTACTACACTAGTTCCAGTGGAAAAGTTTTGGTTTTTGATGAGGAAACCAAGAAAATTAGTCAAACCCTTATCAATCTACGTGCTCAACATGGACAAGGTGGACAGATTCACCTTAATGCCTTTGCTGGATATCAATTGGCACAATCTTTTTCAGAATTTGAGCAGGTCAGATTTTCTAAAGAATTTCAGGAAATGGCTACTTATTTAGCGCAACCGGATCGTTTTCCGATGCCTCATTTGCAGGTAAACACTTCTCTTAGGGATTATCAACAGACAGGCGTTAAATGGCTATCTATGTTGGATACCTATGGGTTTGGTGGGATTTTGGCAGATGACATGGGGTTAGGAAAAACTTTGCAGACGATTGCATTCTTGACCAGTCGACTGGACAAGGATTCAAAAGTTCTTATTTTGGCTCCGTCTAGCTTGATTTATAACTGGTTGGAGGAGTGCAATCGCTTTGCACCAAGCCTCGATGTAGCTGTTGTACATGGAACGAAAGAACAAAGAGAACAGTTGATTGCAGCGGAACATCAGATTGTTGTGACATCTTATCCGTCCTTTAGGCAGGATGTAGAGTTATACAAGCAGGAACGATTTGATTACCTCATTTTGGATGAGGCTCAGGTCATGAAAAACGCACAGTCAAAAATTGCTCAATTACTTCGTGAATTTGAAGTAGGGAACTGTTTTGCCTTATCTGGAACACCGATTGAAAATCACTTAACAGAGTTATGGTCTATTTTCCAAATCGTTCTTCCAGGATTGTTACCCAATAAGCAAGCCTTTAGTAAGATGACAGCTAAAGAATTAGCTCGAACGATACAACCATTTGTGTTGAGGCGTCATAAGGAAGATGTTCTCAGAGAGTTACCAGATTTAATTGAAGTCAATGTTCTGAATGAATTAACTGATGAACAAAAGGCTCTCTATCTAGCTCAACTTCAACAAATGCAGTCAAAAATAGTTGGTGTGGACGATGTACAGATTAATCGAAGTAAAATTGAAATACTGTCGGGAATCACTCGATTAAGGCAAATTTGCGATACTCCAAGCTTATTTTTGGATTCCTACAAGGGGGAAAGTGGCAAGTTAAACAGTTTAAAGGAACTATTCATTCAATTAAAAGAAGGGAATCGCCGAGTACTCATCTTCTCCCAGTTTAGAAATATGTTAGAGCAAATTGAATCTCAACTGGAAGAAATTGGGTTGACATCCTATACTTTAACTGGGTCAACTCCTGCAAATCAACGACAGGAAATGACTCAAGCATTTAATGCAGGAAGTCGGGATGCCTTTCTTATTTCATTGAAAGCAGGAGGTGTCGGTTTAAATTTGACAGGAGCGGATACGGTCGTTTTAGTAGACTTATGGTGGAATCCAGCGGTTGAAGCACAAGCTATTAGTCGTGCCCATAGAATGGGGCAGACAGAAGCAGTTGAATGTTATCGGATGATTACTCGCGGAACAATCGAAGAAAAAATTCAAGAATTACAGGAAAACAAGAAAAATCTTGTGAAAACTGTTTTAGATGGAAATGAAAGCCGTGCTCAATTGACTGCGGAAGATATTCGTGATATTTTAGGGATTCAATAGGGAGACATATTCTGGATAAGGAAAACTGACAAAATTGTGGTATAATATAACTTTGAAAGGAACGGCTTATGATTCGACAAGATAGAAGATTTCCATTAGTTGCAGATAATGAGTTGTTAGTTGGCGAAATTCCAATGATGAGTTTGTATGATGAAAGTGATTTAATTAGTAATATTAGAGGTCCATACCAAGATAAGGATTTCACCTCAGCTGGAACTCCAGTTATTACTGTACAATCAAGTCGAACTAGTCATACAGAAGAGGAATTGTTACCACCACTTTTTGAAGCTAAGCCGAGTCATTATTCGCGCAAAAATCGACAACAGCAGATGTTAAAGGCTAAATCCTCAGTTGCCAAAACACAAGGACAAATTGCCCGTGAACAGGCTAGAGAAGACTTGAAGAAAAAACGATCGGCTAGCTATTTGATGGATGAAAAAGTAACGATTCATCCATCGCAAACACGTCCGATTATTGCGACTCCTGATATAGGTAACGGGAAAACTGTTGATAAGTTGACTCGCCTTGCAAACAATTTACGACAGACGGATTATATCTTGGCAGATATGCCAATGGTTTATTCGCTCAAGAAAGAAGATCGTGAGCAAGAACAAGCTGTCAAAAAGAATTCCTATGATTTTTTAAGGAAAAGCCAAGTATACAACTATCCGGAGCGAGCTGTTCAGCGTGAACGCCAGCTTGCACAGGAATTGAATTTAACACATATAGAAGAGGAACGAAATGTCTAAAGTCTATCATTTTATTGGAATAAAAGGGTCTGGTATGAGTGCACTCGCTTTGATGTTGCATCAAATGGGGCACAAAGTACAGGGGAGTGACGTAGAAAAATATTACTTTACCCAAAGAGGACTGGAACAAGCAGGTATTCCAATTTTGCCATTCGATGAGAACAATATTACTGCTGATGTTGAGTTAATTGCTGGGAATGCTTTCCGTCCGGATAACAATGTCGAGATTGCTTACGCTGATGCGCAGGGATACACTTATAAACGCTACCATGAATTCTTGGGCGAATTTATGAAAGACTTTACAAGTCTTGGTGTTGCAGGTGCCCATGGTAAGACCTCAACAACAGGGCTCTTAGCGCATGTTATGCGTAATATTACGGATACCTCGTTCCTGATTGGTGATGGTACTGGCCGTGGTTCAGCAAATGCTCAGTATTTTGTATTTGAGTCAGATGAATATGAACGTCATTTTGCGCCTTACAATCCGGAGTATAGCATTATCACAAATATTGACTTTGACCACCCAGATTACTTTACAAGTCTTGAAGATGTATTTAACGCTTTCAATGATTATGCAAAACAGGTTAAAAAAGGTCTCTTTGTATATGGTGAGGATGAACAGCTTCGTCGAATTACAGCAAATGCTCCTATCTATTACTACGGTTTAGAGGAAAATAATGACTTTATTGCCTATGATCTCAAACCTTCTACTACAGGATCACAATTTAAGGTTCGTCACGGCGAAGAAGAGTTGGGTGAATTCCAAATTCCGACATTTGGTAAGCATAATGTGATGAATGCGACAGCTGTTATTGCTACCCTGTATGTCGCTGGTTTCGATTTGAAGTTGGTTGCAGAGCATTTGAAGACTTTTGGTGGAGTCAAACGTCGCTTCACTGAAAAAGTGGTTAATGAAACAGTCATTATTGATGATTTTGCCCATCATCCAACTGAAATCATTGCAACGATTGATGCTGCTCGTCAGAAATATCCTAGCAAGGAATTGGTTGCCATTTTCCAACCACATACCTTTACTCGCACCATTGCTCTATTGGATGAATTTGCAGATGCTTTGAATGGAGCTGATGCAGTTTACCTTGCTCAAATTTATGGTTCGGCGCGTGAAACAGATAATGGTCAAGTCAAGGTCGAAGATTTGGCAGCTAAAATCAATAAAAAAGGTGGTTTAGTTACTGTTGAAAATACATCACCGCTGTTGGATCATGACAACGCTGTCTATGTATTTATGGGAGCAGGAGATATTCAGTCATATGAGTACTCATTTGAAAGACTCTTATCTAACCTTACAAATAACGTTCAATAAAGTGGAAGACGGAGGCTTTTAGCCCCTGTTTTTCCGCTATTTAAGGGGAAATTTATGGAAATTCGTTTTGCCCAAATATCGGACTTAGAACAGATTGTTCAGTTGGAACAAGCAAATTTTTCAACTGAGGAGCAGATTTCAGCTACTGTTTTAGGCCGGTACCTTCAATACCTTCCGAGTACCTGTCTAGTCATGGAGCAGGCTAGTGAAATTGCTGGATTTTTATTGGCTTGTCCAACATCATCTTCAGTGGTTTCAGATGATATTTTTTATCTAGAGGAGGACAAGGTGCCTGTGGGAAATCATTTGTCTATTGCTAGTCTGGTTGTCTCTGATCAGTTTAAGGGGCAGGGAGTTGGAACACTTTTATTGGCTGCTTTAAAAGAAGTGGCCGTTTCAGGAGGATTTGAAGGAATTGCTCTTACTTGTAAGGAGTATCTGATAAAATACTACGAGGGAAATCAATTTTGCGATTTAGGACCATCTCAATCTCAGTTTGGAGGCACAAACTGGTACGATATGTACTGGAAGGTTCAGTGATACAGTGTACCTGTTTAATGAAAACATCGATTTCAGAAAGCGGAAATCATTGCTTCTAATCAACAAAACAAATATATCCAAGTATAAGTAGACGATATGGATTGTTTTTCTTCTTACTTAGAGCGTGGTGTAATAGCAAGAATTTCTTGCATTTATAAATGCTTTAAGTTATAATGTATGGTAACTGTGTGAAAGGAGTGGAATTGTGACAAAAGAAAATGAGAACAATTCACAGCCTTCAAGTTTTCGTGATCAAATTTTACGCGAACTCGAAGAATTGAAAGCTAAACGCCTACAAGGACAACCGGTAGATACACTATCAGATGTCAAAGAAAAGGTTGTTGAAGAAATCGGGACTATCGCTTCTGATACGAAACAAGATGATGAAAAAGAGACATTAATTGAAAAAAACAATCTGGTATTTCCAACTTCTCTTGAGACAAGTGAAGTCGAGGAAGTGGCAGAACCCCCAGTTTCAGAGAGTGATGCAGTTGCTATTCAAGGTAATGCAGATGAAACTCCTGCTGTAGATAACGTTACAGAGAATGAAGACACATCTGGACAGAATAATGTCCAGAGCGATTGGGAACAACCAGACGAAAAGTTTCAAAATACTGTGGAACGCAATATGGAAGAACTTCGGAACTTCATCTCAGCTAATCCAGAACTTTTAGGCGACCAGTTGTTTAAAAAGGAAGAGAAGGAAGAAGTTGAACCGGTATCAAATCAGATTGAGACGACACCTGAAGTTGAGCTAGTTGTTTCACCTTCTTTAGATGAAACCTTTATTGATTTTCCAAAAGAAGATGTTTCAAACTTAACTGGAGATACAGAAATTGTTCCATTAGAGTCAACATTGATAGAGTCAACATTGATAGCTCCAGCAGCTGTTAATAGTCAAATTTCGAATTCGGAAAGTTCAGAAGAAGTGCAACCAAGTCGTCGCACGACGCATAGCCCTAAGAAACAAAAACGTAAGAAACAGGATAAGGCTGCTAAACGAATTGTTTCTGTTATCATGTCATTGGTTGTTGTATTTTTCTTAGCAACATGTGCATTTGGTTTCTTTTGGGTGAAATCAAGTTTGGAACCTGTAAATTCACAGGCAACTGAATCCATTCAAGTAGAAATACCGGAAGGATCTTCAACTAAGGAAATTGCAAACATTCTCTTTGAGAATGATCTAATAAAAAATGCTACTGTTTTTAATTATTATTCAAAAATAAAGAGCTATAATAATTATCAAAGTGGTTTCTATAATTTAAAACAAAGTATGTCTGTTGATGACATTGCGAAAGCATTGCAAGAAACCGGTTCTGCAACGGCTCAAAAAGAAGCCTCTGGTAGTGTCTTAATTGTAGAGGGCTATACTTTAACACAAATAGCTAATGCAGTTACTCTAAATGCTAAAACAGACGACAAATCAGATAAGACTCCATTCACTAGTGAAGAGTTTATGGCAACGGTAACCAATCAAGAATTTATTGATCGTATGGTTGCTACTTATCCGAAGTTGTTTGCAAGTTTACCTGCAGCAGATAGTGGTGTTATCTATAGATTAGAAGGCTATCTTTTCCCAGCTGTTTATGACTATTATGACGATACAACAATTGAAGATTTGGTTGAACATATGATTTCAACTACTGATGCTCGCCTTCAACCTTATTATGAAGCGATTGCTGCTAAAAACTTAACTGTAAACGAAGTCTTGACCTTGGCCTCACTTGTTGAAAAAGAGGGTTCAACTGACGAAGATCGTCGTAACATTGCAAGTGTATTCTTTAATCGCTTAAATGCTGGAATGCCTTTACAATCAAATATTGCGATTCTTTATGCACAAGGAAAACTTGGTGAAGAGACAACTCTAGCTGAGGATACAACGATTGATACATCTATTGATTCGCCATACAATATCTATTGGAATACAGGCTTGATGCCTGGTCCAGTTGATAGTCCAAGTTTGGCAGCAATTGAAGCTGTTATTAATGCGAATACAACTGACTACCTTTACTTTGTAGCTGATGTAACAACAGGAACAGTTTACTTTGCAAAGACGATTGAAGAGCATGATCAAAATGTTGCTAATTACGTCAATGCACACTTAGAATAACTTAGCTTTTACTAAAACAAAATTATGTGGATTTACCACATAATTTTGTTTTCTTGAAAAAAAGAAAAAGGAAAATAAAATGGCAGAAAAAACATATCCAATGACCTTGGAAGAAAAAGAAAAATTAGAAAAAGAGTTAGAAGAATTAAAACTCGTTCGACGTCCAGAAATCGTGGAACGCATTAAAATTGCTCGTTCTTATGGTGACCTTTCAGAGAACTCTGAATACGAGGCAGCAAAAGATGAACAAGCTTTTGTTGAAGGTCAAATTTCAACAATTGAAACAAAGATTCGCTATGCTGAAATTGTAAATAGTGATGCTGTTGCTGCAGACGAAGTAGCAATTGGTAAAACTGTTACTGTTCAAGAAGTTGGGGAGTCAGAAGAAGAAGTTTACCATATTGTCGGTGCAGCTGGAGCTGATGCTTTTGCTAATAAAATTTCTAACGAAAGTCCAATTGGCAGAGCCTTGATTGGTAAGAAGACAGGGGATGTAGCTACAATTGAAACACCAGCAGGTAGCTATGATGTGAAAATTCTTGCAGTTGAAAAAACTAAATAATAGTGTGGAGAGAGTCGTAAGATTCTCTCTTTTTATTCACGAAGGTACTAAAAAAGATTGGGAATCCCAATCTTTTAGTGTTTATTTTCTAGACCGTTGCTTTCCTGCATTACGATTTTTCTTCTTATTGTTTGTTTTTCCTTCAATGACTGCTGAAGCAGTTGGAGTAACATCCTTTGTTTTACGAGGAGTTGCTGACACTGTGATATTTTTGAATTCCTCTTCTACTTGTTTACGAATACGAGGTTTCAAAATAAAGTTTGTAATAGCTTGTTGAAGAATACCGAAGAGACCACCGACAACCCAGTAGAGAGTCACTCCAGCAGGAGACCCAAATGAGAACATCATGATCATAATTGGGTTCATCAGAGCCATGGTTTTCATTTGTTTTTTCTGTTCTTCATCCATGCCGACTTGCATTAAGAGCGATTGGGCATAGTATAAAATACCAGCAACAACTGTCAAAATCAGGCTAGTTGAACCTAAATTAATACCAAGGAAAGTAGCTTCAGAAATTCCTGGTGTGTGGCGAGCCGCAAAGTAGATTGCAGAGAAGAATGGCATTTGAATCAGCATCGGCAAACAACCGATTCCGCCGAGCATGCTCACACCGTATTGTTTTTGAGTTGCAAAATACTCTTGTTGCGCAGCAAGTTGCTCTTCTTGAGAGCTTGCATTTTTCATGCGCTCCTGTATTGGGCCTAGAATCGGTTTGAGATAATTCATCTTCTCAGATTGGATAGCAGCTTTCCAAGATTGGTAAATGCCCAATGGGAGGATGATGAATCGAACCAATAAGGTGACGATGATAATAGAAAGACCAAATCCTAGCGCTTGATCTTCTGCAAAGAAGCGAATCAAGTTGGACATTGGTTGTCCCAACCAATCCCAAATGAGACCTGTAGGATTTCCGCTTTTATCAGTTTGAACACAACCAGATAAGAAAAGAAGTGTTGATAAGGCCATGCCTGACAACATGAGTAGACGTTTATTTTTCAATTTTTTTCGTTCCTTTGTTTTTTTCAGTATACTCTCTATTTTACTTTTTTTGACGGAAATATACAAGTTTTATCTATAGCGAATCATTCCCTTTGTTGTATTTTTCAAAACCCGTTCCTTTTTCTAATAATAATATTTGGTTTAACTCTCTTAAACTCAAGAATTTTCCTCCACTGATGGATTGAG
>NZ_JAIMDU010000079.1:0-581 GCF_019794615.1 Streptococcus suis | reverse complement strand
GTAATCGTTGACTCTGCAGTTTCGATTCTCTGTTTTGCTTGGTTAAAATCGCTAGTCTTTACTCGCTGAGAAATTTGGTCTGCTTGCACTTGAATCATGGATTCTGCACCCGTTACTCGACCAGTCAGACTATCCACCAGTTGCTTACTCGCAAGAAGTTTTATATCTTCCTTGGTTTGCGAGAGATTGGTACTTACTGTAGCCAACTGTCCACCTAATAGTGATTTTGCTACATCAACCAATCGACTAGCTTCAGAGATAGCTTGTGATTTTGCTGTCGCAATCTTTGACTCTGTTTGACTACGCTCCGTTGAAGTCAATCGGTTAGCTTCTTGAATGGCATCAAGCTTGGCTTGTTCTGACCTTCTGAGGGCTTCAGTTGCCCCAGTTTGAGCCTGTTCTGCCTTCAGTTTGGCTTCTGTGGCTAGGTTGCTATTTACCCCAGCCTTTGCCATTAAATCACGAGTTATGCGTTGCTGCTCCTCTTCCTGTTGCCGCATCTGTTGATGAATAGAAGTAAGTTCATTATCAATGCTAGCCTTTAATCTATCCGCATAAACCTCTGCATGACTTTGAGCCTG
>NZ_JAIMDU010000078.1:0-651 GCF_019794615.1 Streptococcus suis | reverse complement strand
TTGCGTCATATTTAAGACTCGTTAGCTCAGTTGGTAGAGCAATTGACTTTTAATCAATGGGTCGCTGGTTCGAGCCCAGCACGAGTCATATGCGGGTTTGGCGGAATTGGCAGACGCACCAGATTTAGGATCTGGCGCTTTCGGGCGTGGGGGTTCAAGTCCCTTAACCCGCATAAGAATAGAAATAGGCCGGCTTAGCTCAGTTGGTAGAGCATCTGATTTGTAATCAGAGGGTCGCGTGTTCAAGTCATGTAGCCGGCATTTAGAAGAATTGCGAACGTAGTTCAGTGGTAGAACACCACCTTGCCAAGGTGGGGGTCGCGGGTTCGAATCCCGTCGTTCGCTTTAGGAGCCGGGGTGGCGGAACTGGCAGACGCACAGGACTTAAAATCCTGCGATGGCAACATCGTACCGGTTCGATTCCGGTCCTCGGCATGGACTACATATATAGTTAGCACCCTTAGCTCAACTGGATAGAGTACCTGACTACGAATCAGGCGGTTAGAGGTTCGACTCCTCTAGGGTGCATCACTCGCTTAATGGAGACGTTAGGGGAGCTTTATTTTTAATGATATCGGGAAGTAGCTCAGCTTGGTAGAGTACTTGGTTTGGGACCAAGGTGTCGCAGGTTCGAATCCTGTCTTCCCGATT
>NZ_JAIMDU010000076.1:0-692 GCF_019794615.1 Streptococcus suis | reverse complement strand
TCTACCGCTCATTTTTCACAAACTCTCCTAGAGCCTAAAACTCTGGAACTCCAGCACCTCTACCGAGGATTAGAAATCATTGCCAAAGAGACTGACTTTATTCAAGAACAACTCTATAAAAACTCAGCTGCTCTTTTCTCTCGTAAAACAGACGTTCTCTATTACGACTGTACAAATTTCTATTTCGAAATTGAGGAAGAAGATGAGGAGGGGAAATTGAGACAATATGGCTATTCTAAAGAACATCGACCAAATCCAATCGTTCAAATGGGCTTATTTATGGATTCTCAAGGAATTCCATTAGCTTTCTCGATAACACCTGGTAATACAAATGAACAGACGACTATGAAACCTTTAGAGAAGAAGATTATCAAGGATTTTGAAAAAGCTCAATTTGTGGTCTGTACAGATGCTGGACTTTCTTCTATTGGTAATAAGCGCTACAATAACATCAGCGGGAGAGCTTTTGTCACAACTCAATCTGTCAAAAAGTTAAAGAAAGAAGACAAAGACTGGGCAACATCTTCTACAGGTTGGCGGTTGATGGGGGATAAGTCTGAAACATTCTATGATATTTCTGCACTAGACGAGAGCAACCCAGACCTTCTCTATAGACAAGTCTTTTACAAAGAATGCCCTTTACCTCAAGATGGTCTAGAAGATCAGAGATTGATTGTAACCTTCTCAGCTAA
>NZ_JAIMDU010000075.1:0-718 GCF_019794615.1 Streptococcus suis | reverse complement strand
GAATACCAACATGACGAATCCCTCCTTCTTAATTACAAATTTTTAGCATCTAATTTAACTTCAATTTATAGTATAACACAACAAGATGATATGTTCAATATAAAAGTTATGGAATGAGTCTCATACTTCCAATTCGATGCCAGATTTAAAGGATATGACGAAGTGTTCTTCATAGACTGTAACGCTCTGGATTATCTTCCTTAGTAGCAAGCGATTAGCTTTCACAAAATCTTCTGTTTGTAGTTTTAAAAATTCATCAGGATTTTCTAACTCAACCTCAAAATATTTCATTTTACATTCCCTCATTTCATTTATTGATAAATTGAGTTTACAAAAAAGAGTGGACAATTTTTGTCTACTCTTAACCTTTAAAATAGTTTTTTTTAATCGATTTGAAGTTGCCTAAATTATTACTTATTCGGTAAAATGAAGTATTGCTTTCAACAGATTTCCTTCAACTACACTTCACTTGATTCAAACAAGGTGGGTACATTTCTATTCCCACAAACTCCTTGTCAATGGAAACAAACACGTACCCACAGGGTAAATGGAAATAGAAACTGATAATTTCTAGCTATCACTTCTACTCATTCCAAAAATTTTCTCACTCTGATACTTACCCACCATAAAGCAAAAAGCCTTGCAACAAAGGCTTTTCATTATCCCTTTCGTTCCAAGGTTTCTAGGCTTTTACGAGCAGTGCGACACACTCGACGTG
>NZ_JAIMDU010000074.1:0-1212 GCF_019794615.1 Streptococcus suis | reverse complement strand
GTTGGAGTTGTCTTAGGTGCGGGCATCACATCATTAACAATAGAAATGAATTGGGGGTGGGCATAGAGTGCTATCATTATTAGACAAAACGGTTCGAACGGCAAAATGGCATGGGAAACCACTCCCAGAGACTATAAAAGCAAGCGTTAAAGAAACCTTGAATGGGGATTTTGTCCTGAATTTTACCTATCCAATCACAGACAGCGGTCTATTTCGAGAGCTAAAAGAGGACTACCTTGTTCGTAGTCCAGTTCCAGTATTGGGACACCAGTTGTTTCGGATAAAGAAAGTAATCGAAGGAGACACCAGTCTTGAAGTTGTGGCCTATCACATATCAGATGACATCATGACTAGGTTGGTATCTCAATTTAGGTGTGAACAGGTTCCCTGTGCAACAGCTCTATCAAGCATGGTCATGGCAAGCAAGTCTCCACTGGGAGATTTTTCATTTACCAGTGACATTGTCAAGAACAGAACCTATACAACGGACAAGGAACAGACGCTGTACTCCAGCCTGATGGATGGTAAACATTCTATTCTTGGAACTTGGGAGGGTGAACTGGTTCGTGATAACCTTGCCCTAACTATAAAGGGTGAGCGGGGACAAGACCGTGGGGTAGTCATCTCTACTCACTACAATTTGAAGAAGTATCAACGAACCAAAGAAAGTACACAGATTATCACTCGTATCCATGCCACTTCAAGCTTTAAACAAGAGGGGCAGGATAGGGAAACTGTACTTCAAGTCACAGTAGACAGTCCGTTGATAAACTCCTATCCTTTCATCAATGAAGTAACCTATACCAATAATAATCTCAAAACTCGACAGGAGTTAATAGAGTGGGCTAGTAGCAAGTTTCGCTTAGAGGGAATTGATAAGCCAAAAGATGCCATCATCATTGAGGCATTTGAGTTAGATGGTCAAACTGTTCATCTAGGCGATACAGTGACTTTAAAAAGCAAGCTACACGGCATTGATGTGAGGAAGAAAGCCATCGCTTATGATTATGATCCTTTAGCTAAGAATTACCGCTCTATCACTTTTGATGATAAGGCAAGTATTGGAACAGCTAAAACTGGCGGTAGCCTAACTACACTAGCAAATAATCTCCTTGATGGGAATAAGCGGAGTGAGGATGTTGCCGTTGAAATTGCCCTTGAGAATGCCAATAGAGCCTTTGATGCAGAATTTGAGAAACGTCAAGTAGCCAT
>NZ_JAIMDU010000073.1:0-1350 GCF_019794615.1 Streptococcus suis | reverse complement strand
GCCACTCCGTCGTTTGTCGTGATGATAGAGGGTGATACCCTTTTTCTCATGCTTACCAGACAAGAAGGTCCAGTAGAAGGTTAACTCACTATCATTTTCTAAGACCTTGTAGGAGGTCTCATCCGCATGAAGAATAGGCTGCTCCAACAATTTCTCGTGCAACAGGTCATAAATTGGTTCGAAATAATACTGACTAGACTTGATGTGCCAGTTGGCTATTTCCTTCCGACTGATTGGCAGACCAAGCTTATGCCAGTCCTCTTCCTGACGGTAATTGGGCACCTTAAGATTGAACTTCTGATGAATAGTATGGGCGATAATAGAAGCCGAACCCAAGCTGTGTGCCAAAGGTGCCTTAGGAACGGGAGCCTTGATAATCTTATCGCTTAGATTCTTCTGACTACATGCCTGACACTTGTATGCGTGTTGAACATGGTCAATCCGCTTTAATTGTGCGGGAATAAAGACCAACTCTTGTCGTTGAACAGTAGAACCAATCTCTTTCAACTGTCCATGACAGTCTGGACAAGTGCAGTCTTCACCCTGCAGTTCGTGATGAACAATCTCTGGAGTGAACTGACTAAAAATAGCCTGACGAACTCCTTTAGTTTTCTTGCGTTTATAAGTAATCGTTTCTGTTTCAACTGGGTAAGTCAGCTTCTTCTTCAGGGAGACTTTCCTCCCCAAACAAGCTCAGCTGACCGGGTTGATACACAACCTTCTCTGATGATTTTCCGTAGAGTTTCTGTCTCAGATACTCAACCTGTTCACGAAGGAGAGTGAGTTCATTAGCCATCATCTCTATCGTTTTTGACTGTGTTTCAATAATTTTTTCTAGTGATGACATAACCAATCTCCTTCTTTTTGTCTTATTATACACAAAGAAAAGCCATGATTTCAATAGAAATCACGACTTTTTGAAACATTTATTTTTGGACTGATAGAAAAACCTTTCATGAGCCAGTCCACCTGTTCGGAAGTGAGGGCTTTAACCTCCTCTTCATTGTTTGGCCAGGTCAATTTCCCATTTTCAAAACGTTTATACAATAACCAAAATCCCTGTCCATCCCAGTAAAGAGCTTTGAACCGGTCTTTTCGACCTCCGCAGAAGAGATAGACCTGACCTGAAAAGGGATCCAGATTGAATTGACTTTTGACAAGGTAGGCGAGAGAATCAATCCCTTGACGCATATCTGTTTTCCCGCAAACCAAGTAGACTTGACCTAAATCACTGAGTTGGATTGTCATAGAACAGTACCTTATCCAAGATTGTTTCCAATATCTCTTGGTTGATAGAGTGAAAGAAAGTGAGTTCTACTTTTTCGAGACGAATCTTCATCAGGATCTCAT
>NZ_JAIMDU010000072.1:0-1455 GCF_019794615.1 Streptococcus suis | reverse complement strand
AAAAACCTCCCTAACCCTATGTATATCAAGGGTTTAGAGAGGTTTTCTTTTTATATCAAAAATGCGTACTTTTTCTCGATTTTGACACTTGTAAAATTTTTTTCATCTTTTTTTCGCTAATAATTTGATAATCACTTCTGAAACCAAATGTCTGATGCAATTCATCAGTAATAGCGGTCCGAGTATAGTTTGGCAGGTAACCAAAACCAGGAAGGTACCTAAAGGTGTATGACCGTAAGGTTTCAATGAGTTCCGTACATGTGAATTGCTTCTGAACCGCCAGCTCTAAGTAGCGATAGATTATAAGAGCAAGGAAGCAAGTTGTGAAGTGAGCAGAAATGCGATCTTCTCGACTTAAATAAACTGGTCTAGCTTTCAATTCATGTTTCATAATACGGAAACATTCTTCAATCTCCCATCGTCTCTGATTAATGGACACAATGGTCTCAATCGAATCGTCTAAGTTTGTCGTCACCGCATATATCCCATCAAATCTTGCTTCAGAAAGAACACGTTCCTCGTCCAACTCAATAAACGTTTTCTCAGCTATTTCCCCATCCCTTGTTGTCTCTGTTACTTTGAGTAAACGCTTAGGATCTGTAGATTGTTTCTTCTTGTAGTCAGCTGGCTTTCCAATCCATTTTGAAGCACGTTGAATCTGGCGTTCGCGTATGTTTCTTTGGTAATCTCTGTATTTAGCTGAGAAGGTTACAATCAGTCTCTGATCTTCTAGCCCATCTTGTGGTAAAGGGCATTCTTTGTAAAAGACTTGCCTATAGAGAAGGTCTGGGTTGCTCTCGTCTAGTGCAGAAATATCATAGAATGTATCAGACTTATCCCCCATTAACCGCCAACCTGTAGAAGATGTTGCCCAGTCTTTGTCTTCTTTCTTTAACTTTTTGACAGATTGAGTTGTGACAAAAGCTCTCCCGCTGATATTATTGTAGCGCTTATTACCAATAGAAGAAAGTCCAGCATCTGTACAGACCACAAATTGAGCTTTTTCAAAATCCTTGATAATCTTCTTCTCTAAAGGTTTCATAGTCGTCTGTTCATTTGTATTACCAGGTGTTATAGAGAAAGCTAGTGGAATTCCTTGAGAATCCATAAATAAGCCCATTTGAACGATTGGATTTGGTCGATGTTCCTTAGAACAGCCATATTGTCTCAGTTGCCCCTCCTCATCTTCTTCCTCAATTTCGAAATAGAAATTTGTACAGTCGTAATAGAGGACATCAGTTTTACGAGAGGAAAGAGCAGCTGAGTTTTTATAGAGTTGTTCTTGAATAAAGTCAGTCTCTTTGGCAATGATTTCTAATCCTCGGTAGAGGTGCTGGAGTTCCAGAGCTTTTGGTTCTAGGAGAGTTTGTGAAAAATGAGCGGTAGACCGTTTAGAGGATGGAAATAGGATTCTGCCGTAAAGGAGACGAGACAGAATGGTATCTAAGTGAAAAC
>NZ_JAIMDU010000071.1:0-1477 GCF_019794615.1 Streptococcus suis | reverse complement strand
TTTTTGAAACTTTTTTTCGTTCCTCTGTTAACCAATCCCCTCAAGAGACAACTCAATTATTCTATCATCTTCACTTACTATTGTCAACTACTTTTTCAAACTTTTTTTCGTTGTTTGTTTAGCTGACTAGTCTTACGAGACAACTCAATTATTCTATCAAATCTTACACATCATTGTCAAGTAGTTTTTCCTGTTTTTTTCACTTTATTGTTTATTATTTTTGGAATGAAAGTTCTATAATGAAGTTAGCCACCTCGCCTTGCTTAAAAATATTTGTTTTACTATCTTTTAGTAAGCCGGTAATTTCATTTGATAATAGGCTTGAAACTGTTAGGCTAAGTAGCCAAGGCTAATAATAGCCTTGGTTTAGCTGACAAAACAGTTTCAAGGGTTCCTGTTATCAAATGAAATCCAATTTAAGGCAAAAGAAAACACCTCTGTGCTATACTTGTTGTTCACCACAAACACAAGGAAGGGCACAGAGATGCAAAATCATTATACACCAAAAGGCAAACATTTGACAATTGATAACCGTCGCCTGATTGAACGATGGAAAAATGAAAATATGTCCAATCGTGAAATTGCAGGATTGCTTGGAAAGGCTCCTCAGACGATTAATAATGAAGTCAAACGTGGGACAACTTTACAACAAGTGCGAAAAGGGCTGTACAAAAAAGTCTGTTCTACTGACTATGCACAAACGGCTTACCAAACTAATCGAAAACGATCGGTAAAGAAGATAAGCTTAACGAAAGAAATGAAAGTGGGTATTTCAAGCATATACTATCGGTTTCATCATGGCCATTTAGGATTGACGTAGTTGATACCAATTCATCCTCACAAAACTACAGACTGTGCGACCATCCCGCACTGATGGTCATCTTTTTAGTTAAGCAAATTCTCACATCGTTGCTGCATATGGTACATAATTTTGTCATTTAAGCGAATTGTTTCCTGAAGAACATATTTGCTACAACAGCTACACCCTTTATGGGAAAGACGGAGTAGATTAGACCAGTGGTCGAATTTAGATCAGTATATAAGACTATAGAGTGGTGTATAAATCTTAATCTATGGATTCTGATTTGATACTCTAAAGTAATTTAAAAGTTGATCAGGTAGCCTTAAATACCTTCACATTTTGCTCTTCTACTTTTTGGAAGGTTACTTCAAATGTTTTAGCTGAATTGCTTTGAACAAAAGTAAGCGCCTAATAACAAAGTATATTGAAAAAGCTCCAAAGTCATGTTGACCCTGGAGCCTTTTCTATTTACAAGCTCTCTTAATGTTTTTGTCCCATGGCAAATAAGCCTCTAGCACCTCTTTTTTTGCGAGTGTCTCCTCGTTAGGTAAGTGTTCTAGAAGATAGTTCATATATTTTTCTGCATCAAGGCCATGTCGTTTAGCAGTTTCCAAAAGACTCAGAATGACAGCTGTCGACTTGGCTCCCTCAAAGCTTTGGGAAAAAAGCCAATTT
>NZ_JAIMDU010000070.1:0-1845 GCF_019794615.1 Streptococcus suis | reverse complement strand
TAATGTCTTTTATAATAGCTTTTCATATATTATATAATCAATCTTTATAAGTCCTTTTATAAATTTCTTTTCTACCATTTTCGATAAATTCCTGTTTAATATTTTTAATTCCATAAACAATAGTTTCAATAGGATAATATTCTTCAACTATATCTTGATATTCTTTTGCTTTCTCAATATCTATATTTCCATACATTCTTAATATATCTTCTCCAAAATTTGTTCCTATTTCTTCTTCACTATCTTCAAGTAAGTATATAAAATCACAATATTCATCTATAATTCCAGAATCTCCAAAATCAATTATTCCAGTTAATCTATTATTGCCATCTAACAATAGATGATTACAACTAAAATCATTATGGCATAAACACTTTTTACCCTCAAAAACTGTTGTTGCATTTAGTCTTTCCATAAAACTTTCTATATAATCTTTTTCTATATCAGTTAAATCATTATAAATAGTTTCACGCAACAATATATACTCTTCTAATACATTTTGTTTATTATCAATAGTACATTCACTAATATCTGTATAATCTAAACCGTGCATTTGTCTTAAAAAACTGGCAATATCTCGTTTTAACAAATTTTGTTCTTCTTCTGACATAGTAGAATAAATTTCTGGTGTTAAAAAAGTTCCTTTAATTTCTTTATAACCTAGTATAGATAATTCATCACTAATATACGAATATTCAATATTAGGAATTTTTACATTAGTTTCTAAATTTGTATTTAAAAAATTATATATTGCTTTTTCTTTTGCATAACCTTTTTTCTTATTAGTACTAAATTTTGTTTTAAAAATGTATTCATTATTAACTAAATATGCCACACTATCATAACCACTACCGATTATTTCAATACTATCTACTTTGAAATTATCAAAGTAATGCTCAATTAAATATTTCATTGCCTTAACATTTGTGGCATTATCATCATATCTATATTCCATTAAATAACAATCTTCTTTTTTGCCCTCGTGTAATTCATGTTCTGGCAAATCTTCAATAATTCTAAAACCAGATTTTTGGTATGCCCTTATTGCTCTTGGATTATTTTTATGAGGGTCTAAAATAACTGCATTAGCATTTCTTTCTTTTTTCAAAAATTCAAAAATCAATTTAATATATCTTGTACCAATTCCTTTACTCCAATAATTTGGCTCTCCTATAAATTGATCCATACCATAGACTATCTCATCAGTTTTTGGATAATGATAATCAGTATATAACTCATCATACATTTTATATATTTGTCCATATCCAATAGGAACATTGTTATATTCAATAATTACTCTAAAAACTTCATCTTCCCAAGGCTCTGTATAATGTTTTTTTAATGATTCTAATGTATATTTTTTATCTCTACCACCATAAAATTCTAATACTCTTTCATCAGTTAACCATTTTAACATCAAAGGAAAATCATCATCTATTAAAGTTCTTATACATATTTCATTTTCAACTATATTCATTTATTTATCACCTTTTTCATAATCATATACATATACTATTTCATCTTTATAATCATTTTTACCACCTAATTTTTCATATACATGGCAAGCTCTAGGATTACCTTTATCAGTTATTAAAAACATTTCAGAACAACCAATCTCTTTAGAATATTCCTTAATAAAAGATAATAATTTTGAACCATAACCTTTGTCTTGATAGTTAGGTAACATTCCTATTGAGTGTAAATAAAACATTGTTTTTCCATCAGGTCTTAAAAGTGTATAGCAATATGCAAATCCTATAATTTTATTATTTTCTTTAGCTATAAACCCAAATGAACTGGTATCATTAAGAAATCCTTTTAAATTATCAATATCAAAAACCATAT
>NZ_JAIMDU010000007.1:0-69829 GCF_019794615.1 Streptococcus suis | reverse complement strand
TACAACGCCGTACAACACAAGAAAAAGGTTTAAAAAATCGTTGAAAAATTCAATTATATCAAGCAATTGAAGTGGTTTATTAAAAAATTAAGTGATAAAGTCGGGAATAGCTCGGTAATGGCTTACCGTAAATATGATGAACAGGATGATTTCATCATTCTGGTAAATTTCACAAGTGATGAGCAAGCCTTCGAAGTATCGAGCGAGGGATATTCCCTGTTTATGCATAATTACGAAGAGGCTGCATTTTTGGCTGGACAATTATTGAGACCGTATGAGGCAATCGTTCTCAAAAAATAAGATAATTTTCAACATTCACGAGCTTTTTTCTTGAATTTTTGGTAAAATAGAAAAAACAAAAAAGAGAGGTTTTATCATCATGGGTAAATTCCAAGTCATTTCACACCCACTCATTCAGCATAAATTGTCTATCCTTCGTAGAACAACAACTTCTACAAAAGATTTCCGTGAGTTGGTCAATGAAATTGCCATGTTAATGGGCTACGAAGTGTTGCGTGACTTGCCACTTGAAGATGTGGAAATTGAAACACCGATTACAAAAACAGTTCAAAAACAAATTGCAGGTAAGAAATTAGCTATTGTGCCAATTCTTCGTGCTGGTATTGGTATGGTCGATGGTTTGCTTAGCTTGGTTCCGGCTGCTAAAGTTGGTCATATTGGTATGTACCGCGATGAAGAAACCTTACAACCAGTTGAATACCTTGTGAAATTGCCAGAAGATATTGATCAACGCCATATCTTGGTAGTAGACCCAATGTTAGCAACTGGTGGTTCAGCAATTCTTGCAGTGGATTCCTTGAAAAAACGTGGAGCTTCAAATATTAAATTTGTTGCCTTGGTATCCGCTCCAGAAGGTGTGAAAGCACTTCAAGATGCACATCCAGATATCGATATCTTTACAGCAGCCTTGGATGAAAAACTCAATGATAAAGGCTATATCGTTCCAGGTCTTGGAGATGCTGGTGATCGCCTTTTCGGTACTAAATAATCTCCGTAAGAAATCAGTTAAGCTGATTTCTTTTTTTCTGGTTTTAAATCGTGTTTTTTATTTGACCAATTTTGACTATTCCTATATAATGGGAAAAGAAAATCTCGAAAAGGAGTAAATTTATGATTCCAGTAGTTATTGAACAAACTAGTCGCGGTGAGCGCTCGTATGATATTTATTCACGTTTGCTGAAAGACCGTATCATTATGTTGACAGGTCAGGTTGAGGATAATATGGCCAATTCGATCATTGCCCAATTGCTTTTCCTAGATGCACAAGATCCAACAAAAGATATTTATCTCTATGTAAATACACCAGGGGGTTCTGTTTCTGCAGGTCTTGCCATCGTGGATACAATGAACTTCATTAAAGCAGACGTACAGACAATTGTAATGGGTACTGCAGCAAGTATGGGAACAATCATTGCTTCAAGTGGTACAAAAGGCAAACGTTTCATGCTTCCTAATGCAGAATACATGATTCACCAACCAATGGGCGGAACTGGTGGTGGTACGCAGCAAACTGACATGGCAATTGCAGCAGAACACCTCTTAAAAACTCGTAACAAGTTAGAAAAAATCTTGGCGGATAATTCAGGTAAGACAGTCAAACAAATCCATAAGGATGCAGAGCGTGACTATTGGATGTCTGCTGAAGAAACCTTGGCATACGGCTTTATCGACCAAATTATGGATAATACAAAGACTAAGTAAAGTTGTTTCTCAAAAATTATTCTTACATGCTCCGGCGATCGACTTGATTGTTGGAGCTTTTCATTTTTAATTGAAAGCGGTATAATATAGGAAGAATCAATTTTAGAGGAGTTGACATGTTTGAGAAGAAAGATCGGATTAGTTTAACAGTATATTTACATTATAACCGTGATGCCCGTAAATTAAATCAATACGGAGATATCGTCTATCACTCCAAACGCTTACGCTATGTTCTTGTCTATATGGATCAAGATAAATTAGATGTGGCCATTACAAAACTAAAGAAAGAGAAGTTTGTTAAAAAATTAGTTCCTTCGTATATTAAAGAATTGGATCAAAACTTTGTAGGTAGTCTATGGCGTGAACCGATTGATAAGCCAGAGCCAGCTCACATATCGTCATAATGGTAATATGGAGTCATCAGTAATGATGGCTTTTTTTGTGAATTATTTGGGGAATTATTAAAAGTTTAATTTTTTTAAAAATTTTGATCATTTGTATTGACAATTTTCAGATAATTCTGTATATTAGATACATGTTAAATTTAAGAAAGTTTTAAGGTATTTTCATGAAAACAAGAAAATTTGCAGTAGCAATCGCTACATTTGCTTCAGCAGCTCTCCTTGCTGCCTGTGGCAATGTTTCAACAACCACTACATCCGCAGCTGGTTCAACTGTTGGGGAAACATTTAAAATCGGTTATAACTTGGAGTTATCTGGTGCTGTTTCATCTTATGGTCAGACAGAAGAAAATGGTGCCAACCTTGCAGTAAAAGAAATCAATGCTGCTGGTGGTATTGATGGCAAAAAGATTGAAGTTATCACAAAAGACAATAAATCTGAAACCGCTGAAGCTGCAACTGTTGCAACAAGCTTAGCGAGTGAGGGTGCAAACGTCGTGATCGGCCCTGCTACATCAGGAGCTTCAGCAGCATCTATTCCAGCTTTGACTTCAGCAGGTGTTCCAATGATTTCTCCTTCAGGTACACAAACAAACTTGGTTGAAAATGATAAAGGTGAGGTACAAGAATACTTCTTCCGTACAACCTTTACAGATGGATACCAAGGTGAAATCATGGCTAAGTACGCTACTGAAAACTTGTCAGCTAAGAAAGTTGTTCTTTACTTTGACAACTCATCTGATTACGGTAAAGGTGTAGCTGAGGCCTTCAAGAAAGCTTACACAGGAGAAATTGTTTCAGAAATTACATTTGCTTCTGGTGATAAAGACTTCCAAGCTGCATTGACAAAATTGAAAGATAAAGAATTCGATGCTATCATCATGCCAGGTTATTACAATGAAACTGGTACAATTGTGAAACAAGCGCGTGGTCTTGGTATCGAACAGCCAATCCTTGGTTCAGACGGTTTCGACTCTCCACAATTTACTGAATTGGCAACAGCTTCAGCAGCTTCAAATGTTTACTACCTTTCAGCATTTGTAACATCAGCAAGTGAAAAAGCACAAGCATTCTACGATGCATATGTGAAAGAATACAACGAAGAGCCATCAATGTTCTCAGCTCTTGCATATGACTCAGTTTATATGGCAGCAGAAGCAGCGAAAGGTGCAAAAGATTCAGCAGCTGTGAAAGATAACCTTGCAGCTTTGAAAGACTTCGAAGGTGTAACTGGTACCATGTCTATTGATGAAAGCCATAATGTTGTGAAATCAGTTTATGTTGTTGGTTTGACAAATGGTGAACAATCTTCAGTGGATACAATTTCAGTTGACTAATAAAAAGATAGAAGAGGGATTTCCCTCTTTTTTCAAATTATGTTATTTTTGCTATATCGCTTAGAAAGTATTTATTCTTCTGTTTGTACAAATTGATCATACGAATTTTAAGGAATCAATGCAGACTTTTTGAGTGGACATAACTGTTTGATTAGCTCAGATTGATTTTACCCCTTATGTGGTTGATGAATGGTATTCGAACTTGCTTATTTTCAGAAAATTTTGTATAATGCAATAATGCTTACTGAGCTTGAAAAATATTTAGAAAGATTGGTGAACCTATGCTTCAACAACTTGTCAATGGTTTGATTCTTGGTTCTGTTTACGCACTATTAGCCCTTGGGTATACCATGGTGTACGGAATCATCAAACTCATTAACTTTGCCCACGGTGACCTATACATGATGGGTGCGTTTATGGGGTATTTTCTATTAAATAATTTAACGTTTATTGGGGATGGAGGAACTCGTTTCTTTATTGCACTTATTCTGGCAATGGTAGGAACAGCTATTCTCGGTGTTGTAATAGAGTTTTTGGCCTATCGTCCTTTGCGAAATTCAACACGTATTGCTGCCTTGATTACAGCTATTGGTGTTTCTTTCTTCTTGGAATACACTATGATTAAGTTCTTTTCAGCTGATGTTAAAGCATTCCCACAAGCAATTGAGGCAGTAACCTTCCACTTGGGTCCAGTTTCTGTAACCAATATTCAGTTGATTATTCTTGGTGTCTCATTGTTCTTGATGATCGCTCTGCAATTAATCGTGAAGCGTACAAAAATGGGGAAAGCCATGCGTGCGGTTTCAGTTGATAGTGATGCAGCACAGTTGATGGGGATTAACGTAAACCGTACAATCAGCTTTACTTTTGCTCTCGGATCAGCCCTTGCTGGTGCAGCCGGTGTTCTTTTAGGCCTTTATTACAACCAAATTGAGCCTTTGATGGGGATGACACCAGGTTTGAAAGCCTTCGTTGCTGCGGTATTGGGTGGTATTGGTATTATTCCAGGTGCAGCTCTTGGTGGATTTGTTATCGGTATTATTGAAACCTTCACCTATGTGATTAGTTTAGATACATTCCGTGATGCAATCGTGTACGCTGTGCTTATTATCATCCTCTTGGTACGTCCGAGTGGTATCCTTGGTAAGAATGTGAAAGAGAAGGTGTAACCATGAAGCAAAATTTAAAAGTTAATGCGATTTGGTTGGCTATCTTATTAGCTGGTTTTGGTCTGATTCAAGGTCTTGTTGCAGCAGGGATTTTAAACTTTTACTATATCCAAATTGTTCAACAAATCGGTATTCAAATTATCTTGGCAGTCGGTTTGAACTTGATTGTTGGTTTCTCTGGTCAATTTTCTCTCGGTCATGCTGGCTTTATGGCTATTGGAGCATATTCTGTCGGGATTATTGGTAAAATGATGCCATCTTACGGTGGATTTGCTGTTGCGTTGGTTGTTGGAATGTTGATTTCAGGTGTAGTTGCTTTGTTGGTCGGTATCCCAACCTTGCGCCTAAAGGGTGACTATCTTGCAATTGCGACTCTTGGTGTTGCTGAAATCATTCGTATTTTGATTATCAACGGTGGAAGTCTTACCAACGGTGCAGCTGGTATCATGTCTATTCCACTCTTTACAAGCTGGCCATTAGTTTATATTTTTGTTATTATCACAACCTTGGTAACCGTAAACTTCTTACGTAGTCCAATGGGAAGAGCAACGATTTCAGTTCGTGAAGACGAAATTGCGGCTGAGTCTGTAGGTGTCAATCCAACATTTGTTAAGGTTTCAGCCTTTGTCTTCGGTGCAATGACAGCAGCCATTGCAGGTGGTCTCCACGCAGGTTATGTTGGTACAATTGTTCCTAAAGACTTTGCCTTTATGACTTCAGTGAATATTTTGATTGTCATTGTATTGGGTGGTTTGGGCTCTATCACAGGTACCTTTGTAGCAGCTATTGTACTGGGAATCTTGAATGTCTTCTTGAAGAGTTATTCAGATATTTCTATGATCATTTACTCATTGGCACTGATTCTCTTGATGATCTTCCGTCCTGGTGGTCTTTTAGGAACCAAAGAATTTAGCGTAGCAGCTCTACTCAAGAAGAAGGAGGTTAAGTAATGGTATTACTTGAAGTAAAAGATTTAACCAAGAACTTCGGTGGACTAACTGCTGTTGGTGATGTAACCATGGAGCTCCATGAAGGAGAATTGGTTGGGCTTATCGGACCTAACGGTGCTGGTAAAACAACGCTTTTTAACCTTTTAACCGGAGTTTATGAACCGAGCGAAGGTACAATCACTCTTGCTGGTACACTTTTAAATGGTAAAGCACCATCAAAAATTGCCTCACTTGGTCTTGGTCGGACATTCCAAAATATCCGACTCTTTAAAAACATGACCGTTTTAGAAAATGTTTTGATTGGTCTTGGCAACCATGGGAAAGCTGAAGTTTTTGCAAGTTTTTTCCGTCTTCCAGCTTTCTATAAGAATGAAGAATCCCTGAAAACAAAGGCGATTGAACTTTTGAAAATTTTTGATTTGGATGGCGATGCAGATACTCTAGCTAAAAACCTTCCATATGGTCAACAACGACGTTTGGAAATCGTTCGTGCCCTTGCGACTGAACCAAAAATTCTTTTCTTGGATGAGCCGGCGGCTGGTATGAACCCACAAGAAACAGCAGAATTGACTCAACTCATCCGTAAAATCAAGGAAGAATTCAACATCACGATTATGTTGATTGAACATGATATGAGTCTGGTTATGGAAGTTACAGAGCGAATTTATGTATTGGAATATGGCCGTTTAATTGCGCACGGAACTCCTGCAGAAATCCGTAGCAACAAACGTGTTATTGAAGCATACCTCGGAGGTGAAGCCTAATGTCAATGTTAAAAGTTGAAAATTTATCGGTACATTATGGCGTCATTGAGGCGGTAAAAAATGTATCATTTGAAGTAAACGAAGGAGAGGTCGTTACCTTGATTGGTGCCAATGGTGCAGGTAAAACCTCCATCCTTCGTACCATTTCTGGACTTGTTCGTCCATCTTCAGGAACGATTTCTTTCCTGGGAAATGAGATTCAAAAAGTTCCGGCCCGTAAAATTGTAGCAGATGGTTTATCACAAGTTCCAGAAGGCCGTCATGTTTTTGCAGGTTTGACTGTTATGGAAAACTTGGAGATGGGTGCCTTCCTACGCAATAATCGTGAAGAGAACCAAGCCAATTTGAAGAAAATATTCGCTCGTTTCCCACGTTTGGAAGAACGTAAGAACCAAGATGCGGCAACTCTTTCAGGTGGTGAGCAACAGATGTTGGCCATGGGACGTGCTCTCATGAGCCAACCAAAACTCTTGCTCCTTGATGAACCTTCAATGGGACTAGCACCAATCTTTATTCAAGAAATTTTTGATATTATCCAAGATATTCAAAAACAAGGCACAACCGTCCTCTTGATTGAACAAAATGCCAACAAAGCCCTCGCCATCGCAGACCGCGGCTACGTCCTCGAAACAGGCAAAGTCGTCCTCACAGGAACAGGAAAAGAACTCCTCGCCTCAGAAGAAGTCAAAAAAGCATATCTGGGTGGCTAAAATGAGGCTGACGCCTCATTTTAGGTTGGAAATGGGAACTGCCGGCAGGCAGTTTTCTTTATATCAAGGTCCGGGGGACCTTTTAAAGTTGGAGATTGGGACCGTCGGTATATGGATGACTTTTTCCCAAAAATGATTAAAGTGAATTGGAAAAAAGCAAAGCATAATGTATATATGTATAATTTTGTCGACGATTCTAAACTATTTGATAAATGCTTATTTTTTATGACAAAACTCTTGCAAAGTAATTAAAAAGAGAATATAATAACAATATAAATTTTGTATTTAGATAAATATTTTATTTTTATAAATTAACAATTAATAAGTTATTCTTCCTTCCAAAACGGTTTACGCAGTAAGCCGTTTATTTATTTATTTTTTTTTGTGGGGTCTCTTTCTCAAAAGTTTTACTTAATGACTTCACTTAGCACATTAATATTAAACTTTAGTGAAATGAAGTAAAATTTGAAAATGCAATCGATTTCGTCATTTTCTCAAATATTGGATTGTCTTGAATTATTAAATCTAGAAATATTTATAAACTAAATAATAATTTTTGTTGAAATGGCTAAATATTTCCATTATTTGCTAAATTTACCTATAAATTCGTTATTATTTGTGTAAAAAATTTTAAATTTTTACACGAAAACGATTGCAAAAAAAATAAAAAGTGTTATAATGTAAGCGTACTCATTCCGATTTAACATATTAACATTGTCGATTTCCGAGGAGGTTAGTACATGGACTTATCTTCAATCACTCATAGACCTGACTCTGAATATGCATATCTGTACAAACGTGATGTTATGCATATTAGAATTAAAACTAAAAGAGATGATGTATCTTCGATAATTTTACATTATGGAGATTCTGTAATTTTCTTTGAAGATTCTTATCAATATTCGGAAAAAATGTTCAAAGTGCTAAGTGACTCTTTATTCGATTATTGGGAAATATTTGTACAGGTAGATCATGCCAGAATTCAGTATATTTTTGAAGTTAAAAACGGTTCAGAGAGAATTTTATTTGGTGATAGGGGGCCGGTTCCCTATAGTTTAGATAATCTGAATTTTTTTATGAATGGGTTTAGATTGCCTTATTTCCATGAAATTGACCGTTGTAAGGTTCCTGAATGGGTGAGCGATACAATTTGGTATCAAATTTTTCCAGAACGATTTTGTAATGGTAATGAAGATATTTCACCTCAGGAAGTTAAACCTTGGGACTATTCAATTAAGCCAGGAAATTTTGATTTTTTTGGTGGGGATTTACAAGGTGTACTAGATAAATTAGATTATTTGGTTGATTTAGGAATCACCGGAATTTATTTCTGTCCAATTTTTGAATCTCCAAGTAACCATAAATATGATACATTAGATTATTTTGAAATTGATAAGCATTTCGGTGATAAATCACTTTTTAAAAAATTAATCGAAGAAGCACATAATAGAGGAATCAAGATTATGTTAGATGCTGTATTTAATCATATTGGATATTCCTCGAAACAATGGCAAGATGTTATAGAGAATGGAGAAAATTCTAAGTATAAAGATTGGTTTCATATCCAAAAATTTCCAGTAACTACTAATAATCTAATTAATAATAGAAAGTTGACTTATCATGCTTTTGCCTTTCAAGGAGGAATGCCGAAATTAAATACATCTAACCACGAAGTGAAGAAATATCTTCTTGAAATTGCGACATATTGGGTAAAAAATTTTGATATAGATGCATGGAGATTAGATGTCGCTAATGAAATTGATCATGAATTTTGGAAAGATTTTAGGAAGGCTGTTTTAGCAATTAAACCAAATTTATATATATTGGGTGAGATATGGCATTCATCACAACCATGGTTAAATGGAGACGAGTTTCATGCTGTGATGAATTACCCACTATCTGAAAGCATTAAAGAATATTTTTTAAAACGAAAAAAAAGTGTAGAAAATTTTGTTTCTGATCTTGCTACTCAGTCATTTTATTATAAACGTCAAGTTACTGAAGTAATGTTTAACTTACTAGATTCTCATGACACAGAGAGAATTTTAACAACTGCACAAGGAGAATTATCACGAGTTAAAGCAGCTCTTCTCTTCCTTTTTTTGCAGGTTGGGACTCCATGCATCTATTACGGAACAGAATTGGCGATGATTGGAGGACCGGATCCGGACTGTCGTAGAGTTATGCCATGGGAAAAGTATTCAAATGAAAACGAGTTTTACAAGTTCGTAAAAAAAATTATTACACTTAGAAAAAAATATTCAAATTTGATAACTTTTGGTCATCAAAAAATAGAAATTGTAGATCAGGATGTGATAAGAGTTACTTATTACGATAACGATACGAAATTAATTGCATATTTTAACTCATCAAATTATGATATCTCCATACAACCAAATGGAAGCATAGTTTTATCAGATCGTTTAATAAAATTTGGAAGAGAGTTACTACTTAGTAGAGATGGTCTATTAGTTCAAGTAATAGGAGGAAACTCTAATGCTATTGAAAAATAGTAAATCAATAAATAATTCAATCATATATTCAGTTTTTGTTAGAAATTTTTCTGAGGAAGGAACTTTTAAAGCAGTTGAGGATAAGCTTGATAATCTTAGAGAAATGGGAGTTGATATTATTTGGCTTATGCCATTTTATCCAATCGGGATTAAAAAGAAAAAAGGTAGTTTTGGCTCGCCATATTCAATTCGAAACCATAAAGAAATAGCAAATGAATATGGAACTATTGAAGATTTTAAAAAACTTTGTGATGCTGTGCATGAAAATGGTATGAAAATAATAATTGATATTGTCTTCAATCATACCGCTCTTGACTCAGATTTGGTCAAACAGCATCCAGAATGGTTTTATAAAAAACCAAATGGTGAATTTGGTAATAAAGTTGGTGATTGGACAGATATCATAGATTTGGATTATTCGAATCGGGAATTATGGAGTTATCAAATCGATATTTTGAAATACTGGATTGCGAATGGAGTTGATGGCTTTAGATGTGATGTTGCATCCTTAATACCATTGGACTTTTGGAAGCAAGCTAGTAAAGCAATAAATGAAATAAAACCCGATTGTATTTGGTTGGCCGAAAGTATCGATCATAATTTTATTCGATACATGAGAAGTAAAAACTTGATAGCACATAGTGATGGAGAATTATATGAGGTATTTGATATCACATATGATTATGATATCAGGCATATATTTAATAGCTATTTAAATAACGATATAGCACTAAGTAGGTATGTTGAGGCTATTCAGATGCAAGAAGCAATCTATCCAAGTGATTACATTAAAATGAGATTTTTGGAAAACCATGACCAGCCTCGCATAGCAAGTTTAGTAACCAGTAAAAAAGGTTTACTAGGCTGGACAGCAGTTTCGTTATTTTTAAAAGGGTGCACCTTGATTTATAATGGACAAGAAGTAGGTTCTGAACATTTACCAAATTTGTTCGAAAAAGATGTTATCGATTTTACCGAGTCGGGTACTAATCTGTGGTTTTTTCTTAGGCAGTTAAAACATTTACGTGATGAAATTCCAGAAGAATCAGTATGTGAGTTGGTTCCAATTGATACACTTGATATTCTAATAATAAAATATTATCACAATGATTTTGTTACGATGTTGTTTGCATCATTAAAAGGAAAAGCGGGTGTTATTGATGTAGAGCTCCAAGATGGTAATTATATTAACAAAATAGATGGTAGTGTCATTGCAGTACACGATAATAAGATTAATTGTCGTAGAGATCCAATAATTTTAACAACAAACAAATTTTTGAAGAAAGGTGGAAAATAATATGACTTAATTGCAATTATGTAGGTTATTTTAGATAGAGTAGTAAATTGTATAGTTGTGAGTATTATGTATATTTAATAGGAGAATGTATGAATACTAAGTTATGTAAACTTGTTAAACTAACTGCAGCATCATTATTACTGTCATCCACTTTTTTACCAGGATATACTGGAATAGTCAGTGCATCTGAGTTAACTTCAATTGGTCCTGTAACTTCGAAAGATACGATATACCAAATAATTACGGACAGATTTGTTGATGGTAATAAAGATAATAATATACCTACAGGGTTTGACCAGTCATTATTTGATGGCAGTGGTAGCGATTTAAAATTATATCAAGGAGGTGATTGGCAAGGAATTATTGATAAAATTCCGTATTTGAAAGGTATGGGGATTACTGCTGTATGGATTTCCGCTCCATATTCTAATCGTGATGATGAGATAATTGATTATCAAGCTGATGGGTCACTTAATCGTTGGACTAGTTTTCATGGATATCATGTTAGAAATTATTTTGCAACGAACAAACATTTTGGTACTTTAAATGAGTTTAAGGAATTAAGGGACGAATTACACAAAAATGATATTAAATTGATAATTGACTTTGTAACGAATCATACAAGTAGATCTCAAAATCCAACTGCAAATTTTCAATCTGAAGATGGAAAACTTTATGAGCCAGATAAAATGTCAAATGGAGAATATGCATTTGATGGCAATGGTGAACCATATGATTTCAACAACGATGGAATAATTGAGAATTTAATAGCTGATCCTAACAATGACATAAATGGATGGTTTCATAATTTTGGAGATCGAGCTGGGGATGAAAGCAGGTGGGCATATCGGAATAAAGATTTGGGTTCCTTAGCAGATTTCTCACAAGAAAATCAAGAAGTTGTTTCCTATTTAGAAAATGCCACGAATTTTTGGGTAAATTTAGGAATAGATGGCTTACGACATGATGCTACGCTCCATATGAATCCAGCTTTTGTTAAAGGCTTAAAAGATAGTGTTTCTACGATTAATACAATTACACATTTTGGTGAATACTTTATTGGACGTCCTGATTTAAAATATGGTGATTACATTAATTTTCCTAAGCAAACTGGTGTAAACAATTTGGATTTTGAAATGTATAGATCGTTGACTTCAACTTTCGGTGATTTCTCAAAGCCAATGTCTGATTTTGCCAACATGTTGAGTTATACTCAGAAAGATTACGAATATGAAAACCAAGCCGTAACTTTTATTGATAATCATGATGTAACGAGATTTGGCTATATCCAACAAAATAAAAAAGCTTATAATGCAGGTTTAGCAGCATTGTTAATGAGTAGAGGAATTCCAAATATATACTATGGAACAGAGCAATATATTATACCTAGCGATGCAAGTGATGTATCCGGACGTGTATTCTTGGAAACTGAAAGCAGTTTTAATACAGATACTGAGGCTTATCAATTAATTAAAAAAGCGTCAGATTTGAGAATTCATAATGATGCTCTAGCATACGGGGAAACTAACGTTATGTATAGTGATAATGACGTTATTGTATTTGAAAGGAAATTTTTTGATAATATTGTCTTAGTAGCAATAAATAGGCAGCCAGACAAATCCTTTACGATTTCAAATATTCCGACAAACCTTCCGAATGGAGAATACCAAGATGAGTTAAACGGATTGTTGGGTGGTTCAAAAACTTTTGTTGAAGGTGGGGTAATTGGAAACATTGAATTAAGTGGGGGAGAAGTTAGTGTTTGGAGTAAAACAGTTGACAATTACGATACTGTGCAAATTGGTGATGTGACTTCTACAATGGGTAGAGTCGGAAATATGGTATATATCTACGGTAGTGGCTTTGATTCTGCTACATCTGTTCAATTTGATGATATTGAAACACCAATTATTAATAAAACAAATAATCAAATAACAGTAATGGTTCCAGAAGGTGTAGAGCCTGGTTATAATTCTATTACAGTTATAGGTCAGAATGGGATAAGTAATCCATTTGAATATAATGTGTTATCTGGTGATCAAAATCAAATAATTTTCCATGTAAAAGCTGAAACTAAACTTGGAGAAAATATTTATGTAGTCGGTAACATTCCTGAATTAGGAAACTGGGATGTTAATAAAGCTTCTGAGGCTTTTATGACACCAAACTATCCAGATTGGTATTTGCCAGTCAGTGTTCCTGTTGGAAAAGAAATAGAATTTAAATTTATTAAAAAAGATGCAAATGGAAATGTTGTATGGGAAGATAGCATACAAAATAGAAAAGTCACATCATCAGTGGACAGTACTGGTGTAGTTGATACGGACTATTATATTTGGAATCAATAAGAATAGGAGTAAAATAATGAGAAGAAATATTAAAAAAACTGCTACTGTTACATTAATGGCAGCAACTGTTTTATCACTTGTCGCTTGTAAATCAGAAGAAAAAAAAGTAGAGGAATCAACAGAGAATAGTGTATTAACTGTTGCTGTCGATAAACTTTATGTAGACTATATTAATGGAATTAAAGGAGATTTTGAAAAAGAACATAATGTTACTTTAGAAGTAAAAGAAGTTGACCAGAGTGATGTTCTAACTAACCTACCTATTGATGGACCTACTGGTACTTCACCAGATGTAATGATGGCACCATATGATAGAGTAGGAGGGTTAGGATCTGAAGGTCATATTGCAGAAGTTAGCTTGGGGAATGAAGATGAATTTGATGAAACTGTAAAAAGTTTAGTGGAACTTGACGGTGTAGCTTATGGTGAGCCATCTGTTATTGAAACACTTGTTTTGTACTATAACAAGGATAAGGTAAATGAGGAACCGAAAACGTTTGCAGATTTAGAGAAGTTACAAGACAACCCTGAGTTTGATTTTCCAACAGAAGAAGGAACCGCAACTGGTTTCTTGGCGAACTGGACTAATTTTTATTACGCATATGGTTTGACAGCAGGATATGGTGGATATGCATTTGGAAATAATGGAACTGATCCAAGTGATGTTGGTATTGCATCAGGAGATGCTCTTAAAGCCCTAGAATATGCTAAGTCATGGTATGCAATGTGGCCTAAAGGGATGCAAGACATGACCAAAGCAGGTAGTTTTGCATCGGATCAATTTATCCAAGGGAAAGTTGGTGCACTAATCGATGGTCCATGGGTTGCTGCTTCTTTTAAAGAAGCTGGAATTAACTACGGTGTTGCTAAAATCCCTACACTACCGAATGGCAATGAATATAGTCCGTTTGCAGGCGGTAAGGCTTGGGTAATTTCAAATTATTCAAAAAATAAAGAAGTGGCTCAAGATTTTCTTGATTATGTAACAAATAGCGAAAATCAAAAACAATTCTTTGAGGAAACTCAAGAAATACCTGCAAATACTGTTGCACGAGAATTTGCTTCTGAAAAAGGAAATGACTTAACAAAAGCTGTAATCAATCAATTTACTAGTTCAAAACCAATGCCAAATATTCCTCAAATGGCAGAAGTTTGGGAACCTTCAGCATCTATGTACTTTGATGTAGTATCTGGTTCTAAAACTCCTGAAGAAGCATCCGCTGATGCATTAAAAACAATCAAGGATGCAATTGAGCAAAAATACGGTGAATAATAATCGTAATCCTGGGCATTTGATATAAAAGTGCCCAGTTTTTTTATAAGTGTAAGGGGGTAATTATGGAGACTAGAAAAAAACAGAACGAAAAATTTGCATTGTTATTGTCAATAATACCCGGACTTGGTCAATTTTATAACAGGCAGTATGTAAAAGGGACAGCATTGCTTTTATTATTTGGTCTTGAGCTCTTTGAAATAATAACTTTTGGGATTCCGGCACTAATTGGGTTAGTAACATTAGGTTCGACTCCGATGGAAGACCATTCATTGTTTTTATTGATTGAAGGAGCAATTCAAATAATTGTAATTTTTTTAATGATAGCATTTCATTTTTTAAGTATGCTTGATGCAAAACATACTGCCAGTCAAATAAATTTGGGTATTAAAGTACCAACTACTTTAAAAGATACTATACTAAATCTTTATAATAAGGGGTTTGCATATTTATTGATCGTACCTTCTTATTTAGCTATGATATTTGCAATCGTTTTTCCTGTAATTGTCACTCTTTTGATTGCATTTACAAATTACGATTTCAGACATATACCACCAAATAAGTTACTGGACTGGATCGGATTTAAAAATTTTTTAAATATTGTCCAATTGAGCACTTTTAAAAGTGCGTTCACTTCTGTTTTGTCATGGACATTTATTTGGACTATAGTAGCGTCTAGCTTGCAAATAATCATTGGGGTAATAATTGCGATAGTTTACAATCAACCAAATATCAAATTTAAAAGGATTTTTGGAGTTATTTTCTTGTTGCCTTGGGCAGTACCGGGATTTGTTTCAATAATGAGTTTTAGTAATTTTTTTAATGATTCAATTGGTGCGATGAATATGCAAGTATTGCCATTTATAGAAAAAATACTACCATTCATTGATTTTGGATTAATTCCTTGGAAGACTGATCCATTTTGGACAAAAGTAGCAATCATCATGATTCAAGGATGGCTAGGGTTTCCATATATATATGTACTGACTTCAGGTATATTACAATCCATCCCGCAAGATTTGTATGAGGCGGCTACGGTTGATGGAGCAACAGCTTTGCAAAAGTTTAATAATATAACATTACCAATGATATTAACAGTAGCTGCTCCAACGTTTATTTCGCAGTATACTTTTAATTTTAATAATTTTTCAATCATTTATTTATTTAATAACGGAGGACCGAGCAGTGTAGGTGGGGGGGCAGGCTCTACTGATATTTTGATTTCTTGGATTTATAAACTAACGACTCAAAATGCTCCTCAATTCTCGATTGCTGCAGCTGTAACTTTGGTAATATCTTTCATTGTTATTTCTGTATCACTAATCACTTTTAAAAAGTTTAATGCTTTCAATATGGAGGAAAATTAAATGAATAAATCAACTTTTAGATTAGGTATGAAACGCAGGAAAGCATTATCGACAACAGCTACATATTTATTTTTAATACTAGTTTCCATAATAATTTTATTTCCAATTTTGGTTACAATTAGTTCAGCTTTTAAATTCGGAAATAATATTGCTTTCACATTAAATTTAAATTCAAACTGGACATTTAGTAACTTCAATAGACTTTTTCATGAGACAGACTATCTAAATTGGTACAAAAATACTTTAATAGTTGCTTTTTGGACTATGGTTGTACAAGTCTCAATCGTGACACTTACTGGCTATTCATATAGTAGATATCAATTTGTTGGTAAAAAAAATAGTTTACTATTCTTTTTAATCATCCAAATGGTGCCTACGACTGCATCATTAACAGCCTTTTTCGTTGTTGCGTGGCTATTTAATGCATTAAATCAATATTGGTTTTTAATCATGATTTATGTTGGTGCGGGAATTCCGATGAATGCATGGCTGATGAAGGGATATTTCGATACAGTTCCATATGATTTAGATGAATCAGCTAAACTAGATGGAGCTGGACATTTAAAAATATTTTATAGGGTTGTATTACCACTTGTCAAACCAATGATTGCTGTACAAGCGTTATGGGCTTTTATGGGGCCATTTGGTGACTTTATGTTAGCAAAATTTTTACTAAGGAAGCCAGAGTATTATACAGTTGCAATTGGTTTACAAACATTTATCTCTGATTCAAAAAAACAAGAAGTTACACTTTTTGCTTCAGGTGCTATTCTAGTGGCGATTCCAATCTCAATTTTATTCTTCTTTTTGCAAAAAAACTTTGTATCTGGTTTGACTGCAGGAGGAACAAAAGGTTAATTTTTGTTTTTATTTATTTTATGTCAATATTTTTTTGTTCATTAAACTCATTTTGGCTTCTAAGTTTAAGGGTAGATCGATATATAAGGATAATACGAATCACTAGAATGAAATTGAATTGAGAGGCGATTCACTGGCTAAATAATATACTAAGAGTACAAATGTAGCTGGCCACTGCATAAAAAAATTAATAATCCACTTTTAATATTAATTACTGTAAATGTGTGGAAGCATGACAATTCCATTAAATGTACCTTTTATGAATGAATCTATGATAAGATGGACATCAAATTTAATAAAGGTTTCAGTATTCTTCTTTTATCATAAAGAAACAACCACTCGAAAACATTTTTAAAATTGTTTTTGAGTGGTTGTTTAACATTATGTAGTAGAATTCTTTTTGGATAAGTATTGCTTGAGGCTGGGCAGAAAGTCCAGCCTCGCTTCTCAGAGTTTGTGCCAACATCTCAGCGCAGTGGTTGATTGGCAGATTTGTTCGTGTTTCACACTCCAAATCTGACCATTACGACTGTTGCGAACAAAGTTCGCTCCATTTCCAACCTCCAACAGTCACTACTCTGACTTAACGACTGATGCGAACTTTGTTCGCTATATCTCCAGCCTCCAAAGGTTCCCCGAACCTTTGGAGCTATGCGGGGGTGGGAGTTTAAAAGGTCTGGGAGACCTTTTAAAGTGGGAGATATAAGCTGACGGCAGTCAGCTCACATAAATTGAAGTCTGGGGATAGACTGTTTCAGCTCAACAACTAGAAATAAAGACTTGTTGACGAACTCTTTTTAGACTGGTTGAGTTCTTTCCCACTCCCATCGTTGTTTTTGAGAGTGTTGGAAATTCTCCTTTGTAAGAATATTTAATGTTATGATTTATTCATTTGATACCAATTCCCTTAAACAATATCTATTGACAAAAAATTACTACTGAATTTTTATGACAACTGTGTATGGAAAAATATAAAAATTTTGGTAAGTGTATTAACTTAGAAGAAAATCACTCAGTTCAGCTACATTCTTTACAATACAAGTAGCACCTGCTTTTTCAAACTCTTCGATACTTCCATAGCCGTAAAGAACTCCGATGGCAGGAAGTTGGTTCATGTGAGCACCTTCTATATCATGCTCTCTGTCACCGACCATGACTGCAGGTTGAGGAAAATTGCCTAATTGTTTCAGCGCATATGCAATCACATCTGCCTTAGTGATACGACTATTGTCCAGACTTGCTCCCGCAATCACATCAAAAAAATGATCAATTTCAAAATGTTTAAGGATTTGTTTTGCGAATAATTCGGGTTTCGAAGTAGCAATCACAAGGGTTTTGCCGGCAGTCTTTAACTTTTCAAGAAGTGGAACAATTCCAGGATAAAGTTGGTTTTCAAACATTCCCTTTTCTTTAAAATAAATGCGAAAAGCATCGACTGCAGCCTGTGTTTCTTCAGGGTTCAATTGATAGAACTGTGAAAAAGATTCATAGAGTGGTGGTCCGATGAACCGTCTCAAATGATCTGGCTTTGTTTCTTCAATCCCCATTTTTTCGAGTGCAAAGGCAACGGAATTTAAAATGCCTTGACCAGAATCTGTTAATGTTCCATCTAAATCAAATAATATAGTTTGATACATAGCTGCCTCCTTTCTTTCAGTATATCATACTCTTTTAAAATCTGATAAGACTTATTGAAAGCTTCTTTTGGGAATGGTATACTAATAATATAAAGGAGGTTGGTCCACTATGCATATTCTCATAGCGCCAGATTCGTTTAAAGAATCTCTTTCAGCAACACATGTCGCTGAAGCGATTAAACTTGGATTTTCAAAGGTTTATCCTCATGCAAGCTATGACTTACTTCCCTTGGGTGATGGTGGGGAAGGTACAGTTGAGAGTTTGACAGCTGCCTTATCGCTGGTTGTGAAACATACCTATGTTACTGGTCCATTTGGAGACAAAGTCAAGGTTTCCTATGCGATGAAAGATGACCTTGCAGTGTTTGAAATGGCTGCAATAGTTGGCCTTGGCAGTATTCCACACGAAAAAAGAAATCCGCTTTTGCTCAAAACAGAAGGAATTGGAGAGCTAATCGTTGAACTGGTGCAAAATGGAGCTCAGAGAATTTTAATTGGTGTTGGCGGATCTGCTAGTCATGATGGTGGCATTGGTATGGCATCAGGTCTTGGTGTTAGATTTTATGACCGTGATGGAGATGAGGTCGAGGCTATTGGGGCTCATTTGGGAAAGATAGTACGCTATTCAACAGACGAAATGTTGGTGGACTTATCCCAAGTTAGGATTGACTTGGTTACGGATGTGAATAATCCACTTTGTGGGCCTTTGGGTGCAACTTATGTTTTTGCGGGTCAGAAAGGTCTAGCGGCTGAAGAGTTTGAACGGATTGATGAGGAAATGGCTGGGTTTTATAGTAATGTGAATCCCGAAATACTTGCTGTAAGTGGAGCAGGTGCTGGTGGTGGTATGGCTGCAGGATTGGTCCAATTTGCTGGTGCACATATCCAAAAGGGTGTAGATTTTGTCATGGATCAATTGAATTTTGATCACCGAGTTGCTGAGGTTGATCTTGTCATTGTAGGTGAGGGTCGGATGGATGTCCAGAGTCTAGCAGGGAAAACTCCGATAGGAGTGGCTCGACGAACACCAGTTGGAGTTCCTATCATTGCGATATGTGGCAGTCTCAAAGATGACCTACCAGATTTTCCTTTTGAAAATATCTGCGCCGCATTTCCTATCATTGCAAGTGTTGACAGTTTAGAACACACGCTCCAAAATGCAGAAAAAAACCTGATCCGTACAGCAGAACAGGTGGCAAGAGTCATTCAATTAGGAGGAACTGTAAGATGGAATGGATGAAATCAATAGCAATTATCTTATTTATTCTAATTTGTCTTGCAAAGCTGCAAACCCTTGTAAGACTTTCTAAGAATGAAAGAGGGACGGAATCGAATGTATTGAAAGGAAATGGAACTATTTTCTTTTTCAATGAAAAAAATGATATAGGCAGATTGCTAGGAATTCTGTGTTTATTAAGTATAATTATTTGTCTTGTACTTATTTTAGTTCATTGGTAAATCAGTCTATCCAAATAATTTTTTCCAGAAGGAAGTTTTTGTATCTTCCTTTTTTTCTTTTATTAAGAAAATATTTGGAAATACTGATTCTAAGGTAACATCTTCATTATCTACAGCATGGTCAGTATGAAAAATCAAAGCATATGGTGATTGACCAACTTTCTCGTCGATAATAGCTGTAGTAATGCTGTGTGTTTGTGCCATTTTCATCAGCGAAATCTGTTGCTTATCCGATAGAGAGGGGGATAGTTTAAGAAAGAGCGGTTGGTAGTTACTAACTAATTTTTGGCAAATCTGATTAAAGTCTTGAGAGACCTGTTCCTTTGCCAATTCGTCAAAAGTAAGTAGGAGAACAACCCTCTCCCGGTAGGTTCCCATGTACAGACGTTGTTCATCCGGATTTAGACGAGTTTCCCCGGAAGCCTTTCTTAAAATGCTTGTATTTATATCGTTATTCATACTATTAGTATAACATAAAACTATGTAAGAAAAAAGGAAGACGTTTACATTACTTCTTTCTGTAAAAATACCGACTTTTTCTTGAAAAATAACGTATTTTAGGGTATGATAGCAATGTAACAATTTTAAACTCAAAGGAGAGTAATATAATGTCAATTATTACTGATGTTTACGCTCGCGAAGTCCTTGACTCACGCGGTAACCCTACACTTGAAGTTGAAGTTTATACTGAATCAGGTGCTTTCGGACGTGGTATGGTTCCTTCAGGAGCTTCTACTGGTGAGCACGAAGCAGTTGAGCTTCGCGACGGTGACAAATCTCGTTACCTTGGTCTTGGTACTCAAAAAGCTGTTGACAACGTGAACAACGTGATTGCTGACGCTATCATCGGTTTCGACGTTCGTGATCAACAAGCTATCGACCGCGCTATGATCGCTCTTGACGGTACTCCTAACAAAGGTAAATTGGGTGCAAACGCAATTCTTGGTGTTTCTATCGCTGTAGCTCGTGCTGCTGCTGACTACCTTGAAGTGCCACTTTACACTTACCTTGGCGGATTCAATACTAAAGTATTGCCAACTCCAATGATGAACATCATCAACGGTGGTTCTCACTCTGACGCTCCAATCGCATTCCAAGAATTCATGATCGTACCAGTTGGTGCTCCATCATTCAAAGAAGGTCTTCGTTGGGGTGCTGAAGTATTCCACGCTTTGAAAAAAATCTTGAAAGCTCGTGGTTTGGTAACAGCTGTTGGTGACGAAGGTGGTTTCGCTCCTAAATTTGAAGGTACTGAAGATGGCGTTGAAACAATCATCGAAGCTATCGAAGCTGCTGGATACGAAGCTGGCGAAAACGGCATCATGATCGGTTTCGACTGTGCATCATCTGAATTCTTCGACAAAGAACGTAAAGTTTACGATTACACTAAATTCGAAGGTGAAGGCGCTGCTGTTCGTACATCTGCTGAACAAATCGACTACCTTGAAGAATTGGTTAACAAATACCCAATCATCACTATCGAAGATGGTATGGATGAAAACGACTGGGATGGCTGGAAAGCTCTTACTGAGCGTCTTGGCAAACGCGTTCAATTGGTTGGTGACGACTTCTTCGTAACAAACACTGACTACCTTGCACGTGGTATCAAAGAAGGTGCTGCTAACTCAATCCTTATCAAAGTTAACCAAATCGGTACTCTTACTGAAACATTTGAAGCTATCGAAATGGCTAAAGAAGCTGGTTACACTGCCGTTGTATCACACCGTTCAGGTGAAACTGAAGATTCAACAATCGCTGACATCGCAGTTGCAACTAACGCTGGCCAAATCAAAACAGGTTCATTGTCACGTACAGACCGTATTGCTAAATACAACCAATTGCTTCGTATCGAAGATCAATTGGGTGAAGTTGCAGTCTACAAAGGCTTGAACTCATTCTACAACCTTAGAAAATAAATTAGTACAGTGTACTAATTTATCCCCGAGTTAGTATAACGAGGGTTATAGTTAGAACAAGTCCGAAAATATTCGGACTTGTTTTACAATGTCTGGGCGACTGTTTTATTCCCGAGCTAGCATAGCGAGGGTCATAGTAAGAACAAGTCTGGAAATATTAAGACTTGTTCTTCGCGAGGCTGGGCAAAAAGCCTAGCACCACTCTTCAGAGTTCGTGTCAACATCTCAGCGCAGTGGTTGATTGGCAGATTTGTTCGTGTTTTACACTCCAAATCTGACCATTACGACTGTTGCGAACAAAGTTCGCTCCATTTCCAACCTCAAACTGTCTCCCAGACAGTTTGAGCTGTGCGGGGGTGGGAGTGAAACAGTCTGGGAATAGACTGTTTCAGCTCAACAACTTGAAATAAAGACTTGTTGACGAACTCTTTTTTTACTAGTCGAGTTCTTTCTCACGCCCAATTTATCCTCGAGTTAGTATAACGAGGGTTATAATATGGTTCTTTTGGTTTTTCCTAGGGAGTTTTCTTTGCCTTGAAATTGATAAAATGATATTCTAAAAAGACTAATCAACTTAAGTATTCTCATGTTGAAAAGTGATGGAGAATGGAATGATAGAATGGATATTTTTTGATTTGGGTTCAACTCTTTTGGATGAAGAAGATGCTTATGTTCATTATATAAATCAATGTGTGAGGACATTAAACTTACTTGGTTTAAAGGTCACAGTAGAATCTTACAGCGAGAAAATGGAAGAATTTGCTAGTAAGGGGAAAGATCCAATTCGTGCAACTTGGCACTATTTTGCACCTACTGAGCTGCGACCTTTGTGGACAAATAAAGGTGTAAAACTTTATCCTGAAGCAAAGGTAGTTCTTGAAACCTTATCAAAACACTATCAATTAGGGATTATTGCCAATCAATCTGCTACGGTAAGGGCTTTGTTGGAGGAATGGGGAATTGAGTCATACTTTCAACTAATTATCCTCTCTGAAGAAGTCGGACTATCCAAGCCAGATTCAACTATTTTCAAACTTGCCTTGCAAAAAGCAAACACCACAGCAAATAGAGTTGTCTATGTTGGAGATAGGTACGATAATGACATTGTACCAGCTAAATCGCTAGGTATGAGGGCTGTTCGCATATTGACAGGAATGGGAAGATTTGCTGTTGAGGATATGGAGTGGAAGAGTGACTGGCAACTGCATTCAATCCAAGAACTTTCAACCATTTTCAAAGAAAAAAGAAAACTAGACTGAAAATCAGCCTAGTTTTTCCTATCTTAGAACAAGCCTTTTACCTTGTCCAAAATACCATTAACGCCTTCAGAACCTGATAACAAGCCTTTTGCTTGTTCCAAATATTCACCGAAGTTATCTTTGTTTTCCTCGATAAATTGTTTTGCACCGTCAAAGTCTTTGTTTGCGATTAAGTCTTTTACTTGGTTGAAAAGATCCACTGGATTCATGTTGAATTCACCTCCTATGGAACTATTAAACCAAAATTGACTCTATTTCACAACTAAAATGTCTTATTAAAATGTAACGCAGACAGCTTCAGGAACATAGAAATCATGAGATAGCTCTGTTAAACTACCAGTTTCTGTATCTCTCGCAAAGACTGTCGCATTGTCAGAGTCTTGGTGAACGACAATTAAGTGGTTTTCATCAGGACTAAGAGTGAAGTCACGAGGAGTTTTACCATTAGTTGGAACGATTTCAACCAACTCTAAGCTAGCGTCACCGAGGGTTTTGTATACTGCGATAGAGTCGTTGCCACGGTTTGAACCATATACAAATTGACCATCTTTCGTGATACGAATAGCAGCTGTACCATTGAAACCAGTGTGGTCCTCTGGAAGGGTTGAGATGGTTTGCATCAGTTCAAATTGACCCCAGCCATCATAGATGAGTACTTCAATAGTAGAGTTCAGTTCACAGATGAGATAGGCAATTTTTGCAACTGGATGGAAAACGATATGGCGTGGTCCGCTACCCGGTGTAGCTTGATAAGTTGCTACTTTTTCTAATTGTCCTTGATTGTCCACTTTATATGTAACCACTTGGTCACATCCCAAATCACAGGCTACTAGAAATTTATCTGGTGTTAAATCAGAGAAATGAACGTGAGCAGAAGCTTGGTTTTCATGTGGACCAGAGCCCTCGTGCTGTGCAACATCTGCAAGTTCAAGAGAACCATCAGTCAAACGCTTGTAGACCAGCAATTGCCCTTTGTGGTAATTTGAACCATAGACCAAGTCTTTTTCTTCATCAACGGAAACATAGCAAAGTGGTGCACCTTCAGCTACCACGTGATTTAGTGGAGTAAAGTCAGCAGAAAAGGCAGCGACACCACCTTGGCCATTTTCAGACCCTACTGAATAGAGATGACCAGCTTGATCAAAAGCTAGATAGGTAGGATTTGGTTCTTCCGCAACCAATTCTAAATTGCTAAGTTGACCTGAGGTTGCGTCAAATTGTGCTTTATAGATACCTTTTGATTCGCGTTTGGTATACGTACCGAAATAGATCGTCATGGGCTTCTCCTTTTGGAAATGATTGATAAAATTATACCACTTTTTTCTGATAAAGTCGCATAAATTCTGTAGTTGATTATTACAAAATTCTTTTCTACATGATACAATAGATAAAAAGAAAAGGAGTGAGTATCGTGGACGACAAAGATCAAAAATTTAGTTTTAGCTGGTTCTTCCGTTGGTTTTTGAATAATCAAGCCGTTACCATTTTGCTAGTAATCCTATTGACTTTTTTGACCATTCTAGTGTTTAGTAAGATTAGCTTTTTGTTTAGACCGATTGGAAGTTTTCTGGAAATTTTACTATTACCGATGATTCTGACGGGGCTCCTGTATTATTTATTAAATCCAATAGTTGATTGGATGGAGAAACATAATATTTCTCGAACAATCGGCATTTCGATACTGTTTGTATTGATTGCTCTTTTGATTGTTTGGGGACTTGCTGTAGCTATTCCAAGTATTCAAGTACAAGTTACATCATTTGCACAAAATCTTCCTTCAAATATTCAAAAAATCGAAGGGAGTGTAACGGGCTTATTACAAGATCAGCGGTTTGAACAATTCAGGCCAACTGCATTGGAAGTCTTAAATAAAGTGAATGATCAAATAGTGACTTTTGCGCAGAAATTTTCTTCAAGTGCTGTTAACTGGGCAAGTAACTTAATTTCGACAGCATCGCAGATTGTTGTAGCTGTACTGATTATGCCATTTATTCTCTTCTATCTTTTACGAGACGGACAATATCTGAAAAAACATATCACTCAATATCTACCGACTAAGTGGAGGGAGCCAATCGGAACAGTTTTATCCGATGTAAATAGTCAATTATCAAATTATGTTCGAGGTCAGGTGACCGTTGCGATTATCGTTGCAATTATGTTCTCTGTCATGTTTTCCATTATTGGGCTTAGCTACCCTATAACCTTAGGGGTGATGGCTGGATTCCTTAATTTAATTCCGTATTTGGGATCATTCTTAGCCATGATTCCAGCAATTATTTTAAGTTTGATTGCAGGTCCAATCATGTTGATTAAAGTCTTGGTTGTCTTTATGATTGAACAGACCATAGAGGGCCGTTTTGTGACTCCACTTATTATTGGTAGCTCACTCAGTATTCACCCGATAACTATTTTGTTTGTACTCCTAACTGCTGGTCAAATGTACGGTGTGCTTGGGGTGCTATTAGGGATTCCAATTTATGCTTCTATCAAGGTTTTGGTGAAAGCAATCTTTGAATGGTACAAAGACCATAGTGCTTTATATAATGAGGAATCTAATGAGGTAAAGAATGAACAATAGTGAAAAAATGGTGGCTTGTATCAGTCAGCAGGATTTAGAGAAAGCCAATAAGTATTTTAAACGAGCATTGGCTGAAGATGATGTAGAGACTTTGTTGTCTCTAGCGGAATATTTGGAGGGAATTGGTTTTTTCCCGCAGGCTAGTCAAATCTATGCTCAAGTGAAAGATGATTTTCCTGAAGTAGGCCTGAATTTGGCTCAAATTGCCTTTGAAGATGGTTTGGTTGAAGAAGCCTTTGCCTATTTGGAGGAAATTCCAGAGGATAGTCCTGTTTATGTGGAGGCTTTGTTGGTCAAGGCGGACCTGTATCAGGCAGAAGGCTTGTCGGATGTGGCGCGTGAAAAAATGTTGGAAGCAAGTTACTTGTCCGATGAGCCGATTATTCTTTTTGGATTGGCTGAATTGGATATGGAATTGGAATTGTTTGACGAGGCCATTTCTTATTATGCACAGCTAGACAATCGTGACATCTATGAACTAACTGGAGTTTCTACCTATCAGAGAATAGGTATTGCCTATGCCAGTTTAGGGAAATTTGAAGCGGCCATTGAATTTTTGGAAAAAGCTGTTGAGTTGGAATACGATGACCAGACTGTTTTTGAATTGGCTGCTCTGCTATTTGAAAGTGAAGAATACCAGAAGGCAAATCTCTACTTTAAGCAACTGGATACGATTAATCCTGATTTTGATGGCTACGAGTATGCCTATGGTCAGTCGCTTCATGCCGAGCATAAGATTGAAGAAGCCTTGGCTATGACGGAAAAAGGCTTGGCGAAAAATGATTTTGATGCCAATCTCTTACTTCAAGCTTCTCAGTATGCCTATGAATTACATGATGAGGCGAGAGCAGAAGACTATCTGCTCCGAGCAAAAGAGGTGGCAGACGACGGGAATGAGCTCGCTTTGCGCTTGTCTAATTTGTATCTTGAGCAGGAACGATTTGAAGAGGTTGTGGCTTTATTCGATGAAGAGGTTGAGAATGTCTTGGCTCGATGGAATATTGCAAAAGCTTACCAGGCATTGGAGCAGGAAGATGTGGCTATTCAATTGTATGATGAATTGGCCCTTGATCTAGTTGAGAACCCAGAATTTTTGGCTGATTATATAGAAGTGTTGCGCCAACTTGGTCGTTTGGATGAGGCAAAAGAGCAAGCTAGTCGGTATATCCAATTGGTTCCGGATGATTTGGCCATGCAAGAATTTTTGAATGAAGAGTAGGTTATGCAAGTAAATCGATTATTTCAATACAATACCTTAGGTGCCTTGATGGCGGGGCTGTATGGCGGTTCTTTAACGGTTGGTGAATTGTTGGAACATGGTGATTTGGGGTTGGGAACCCTGGATTCCATTGATGGAGAGCTGATTGTTTTAGATGGAAAGGCCTATCAGGCCAAGGGAGCAGGGGAAAAACCAGAAGTGGTTGAAGTTCCAGCTGATATGAAAGTTCCCTATGCGGCGGTTATTTTTCACGAAGCAGAAGTCATTTTCAAACAACGCTTTGAAATGACTAACGATGAATTGCATCAGCGGATTGAGTCATATTATGATGGTGAAAATCTCTTTCGTTCCATCAAAATAAAAGGGACGTTTTCGCATATGCATGTGCGTATGATTCCAAAGTCGGCCTCTGATGTTCGTTTTGCGGAGGTGGCAAGTCGCCAGCCTGAGTATACCGCTGAGAATATTTCAGGTACCATTGTTGGTATTTGGACGCCAGAGATTTTCCATGGTGTCAGTGTGGCTGGCTATCATTTGCATTTTATTTCGGATGATTTGGCCTTCGGTGGTCATGTTATGGATTATGTTATTTCAGAAGGAATGGTGGAAGTGGGACCAGTAGATCAACTAGACCAGCGTTTTCCAATCCAAGACCGCCAGTATCTTTTCGCTAAGTTCAATGCTAAGGAAGTTAGAGAAGATATTGATAAGGCAGAATAGATCTAGCAATTGAGCCTAAAAAGAGAGAAGTTTCTTATTGGAACTACTCTCTTTTTTTATATTTTCTTACAATTTTACAAAAACTTTACAAAAAATAGGCAATATATTTGATAAAGAATTTGTAAAATGTGTTCATAAAGAAAAGGAGTTATCTATGAAACACACATTTCGTTTTGCAAAAATTGCTGCAGTAGGTTTGGCTAGTTTGGGTCTTCTTGCTGCTTGTGGACAATCTTCAACTGATACAGCTGATCAACCAATCACGGTAGTTTCGCGTGAAGAAGGTTCAGGGACTCGTGGTGCCTTTATTGAATTGTTTGGAGTAGAATCCAAAGATGCAAATGGTGAAAAAGTTGATAACACAACAAATCAAGCTATTGTAACAAATTCAACAGCTGTTATGTTACAAACTGTAGCTGGGGACAATACTGCAATCGGTTATGCTTCACTTGGTGCCTTGGATGGAAATAGTAAAACACTTGAGATTGATGGCGTTGCTGCAAGTGTTGATACCATCAAATCTGGTGAATACAAAATTGCCCGTCCTTTCAATATTGTTACACAGGCAAGTGTCTCAGAAACAGCTCAAGACTTTATCAATTTCATTTTAAGTACAGAAGGTCAAGCAGTAGTTGAGAAAGCTGGCTATATTCCTGTCGATGCTCAAGGTGAATACAAGGCTAGTGTTACTTCTGGTAAGGTAACTGTTTCAGGTTCAAGTTCAGTCAACCCAGTGATGGAAAAACTGAAAGAAGCATATCAAAAAGTTAATGCTGGTGTAACTGTTGAAGTTCAGCAAAGTGATTCATCGACAGGTGTTACAAACGCTATTGAAGGTAGTGCAGACATCGGTATGGCTTCACGTGAATTAAAAGATTCTGAAACGTCGGCTGGTGTATCAGCAACAGCGATTGCTATCGATGGCATCGCAGTGATTGTGAACAAGGATAATCCAATTAATGGATTAACAAGTCAAGAAGTACAGGACATCTTTACTGGTAAAGAAACTAAGTGGTCAGCCTTTACTTCAAACTAAGGGGAGTTTCATGCGTCAATTCAGAGAAACCGGTATGCAAGCAGTCTTTTTTCTGGCTGCCTGCATTTCCGTTTTATCAGTTATTTTTATTTGTGCCTTTCTATTTTCAGCAGGTTTACCAGCTATTCAAGAAATTGGATGGGGCAATTTTCTATTTGGTCTAGAGTGGAGACCTTCTAATCAAATTTTTGGTATTTTGCCAATGATTATTGGGTCTGTTTATGTTACTTTTGGTGCCTTACTGATTGGGGTTCCAATTGGTATCTTAACAGCACTCTTTCTTGCTTTCTTTTGTAAGGAAAAATGGTACCCCATTTTTAAACGAGCAGTTAGTTTGATGGCAGGAATTCCCTCAGTTGTATATGGATTCTTCGGTTTGGTAGTTTTAGTGCCATTTGTTCGGAATTATGTTGGTGGGCATGGTATGGGAGTGTTGACGGCATCCATTCTCTTGGGCATCATGATTTTGCCAACCATTATCAGTGTATCCGAAGCATCGCTACGTGCTGTTCCAGAATCTTATTATCAAGGTGGGCTTGCTTTAGGTGCATCGCATGAACGGAGTATTTTTTTCGTCGTTCTACCTGCAGCACGTAGAGGCATTTTAGCCAGCGTCATTTTAGGTTTGGGTCGTGCTATGGGGGAAACAATGGCTGTCATTATGGTAGCCGGTAACCAAGCGTTGATTCCAACTTCCATTACATCAGGTGTACGGACATTGACAACAAACATCGTAATGGAAATGGGATATTCAACTGATTTACATCGTGAAGCCTTGATTGGTACGGCAGTCATCTTGTTTGTATTTATTTTAATCATCAATTTGGCTTTCTATCTCTTATATAAAAAGGAGGACTAAGTAGTGTCATTTTTTAAGAAACAAGATAGTGATGACCGCTTGTCGCTCTTTTTGAGACTGGTAGTCTATCTATCTGCTAGCCTTGCTGGATTAGCAACCGTATTTATTGTGGGCTATATTTTACTGAAAGGGATTCCTTTTCTTAGACCAGAATTATTTTCCTGGACCTATAATAGTGAAAATGTTTCAATGTTACCAGCCTTACTAAATACGATTTTAATGGCTATTTTAGCCTTGTTGATTGCCCTACCCATTGGTATCGGTGCTTCTGTTTACCTAACGGAATATGCTAAGTCAGGTAATCCACTTGTCACAGTTGTTCGGCTGGCAACAGAAACCTTATCCGGAATACCCTCTATTATTTATGGATTGTTTGGAGCGCTCTTCTTTGTAAAATTTTTAAATCTAGGCTTATCGATTATTGCTGGTGCAGCGACGTTAAGTATTATGATTTTACCTTTGATAATGCGTACAACAGAAGAAGCTTTATTATCAGTTGAAGATGGGTATCGTGAAGGTAGTTTCGCACTTGGGGCTGGAAAGTTACGTACAATTTTTCAAGTTGTTCTACCATCAGCCTTGCCTGGTATTTTTTCAGGTGTTGTTTTGGCCTTGGGGCGAGTGATTGGTGAGTCTGCAGCTCTTATCTTCACTGCAGGTACAGTGGCGGAAGTTGCTAAGAGTTTAACAAGTTCAGGACGAACATTGGCTGTACATATGTACTTGATTTCTGGCGAAGGTATTTATGTCAATCAAACCTACGCTACAGCAGTTATTCTCTTGATTCTCGTTATCGTGATGAACCTTTTATCCGAATGGATTGCAAATAAATTAGGAAGAAATAAGCATGAGTAAATTTAGCATTCAGGACTTGGATCTGTATTATGGAGAATTTCAAGCCTTGAAAAATATCAACTTGGATATTCCAAGTAATCAAATCACTGCCTTCATTGGCCCATCTGGTTGTGGTAAGTCAACACTCTTGAAAAGTCTGAACCGGATGAACGATTTAGTGAAAAATTGCCGTATCACTGGTAAAGTATTATTGGACCAGGAAGATATTTATACGGATATGAAAACAACAGTACTTCGTAAAAAAGTGGGAATGGTTTTCCAGAAACCAAATCCTTTCCCGATGAGCATTTATGATAACGTGGCTTACGGTCCTCGAACTCACGGAATTCACAATAAATTAGAGTTGGATAAAATTGTTGAAAAATCATTGCGTCAAGCAGCTATCTGGGATGAGGTAAAAGACCGTCTTAACAAGTCGGCTTTAGGTTTGTCTGGTGGCCAGCAGCAACGTCTCTGCATTGCGCGTGCGCTTGCTATTGAGCCAGAAGTTTTGTTGATGGATGAACCAACCAGTGCTCTTGACCCAATTTCTACAGCTAAAATTGAGGAATTAGTGCTGGAATTGAAAAAAGATTATACCATTATCATGGTGACGCACAACATGCAGCAGGCTTTGAGGGTTTCAGACCAAACAGCTTTCTTCTTGTTGGGTGAAGTTGTGGAATGCAATAAAACCAGCGCTCTCTTCAGTATGCCTGAAGATCCACGTACAGAAGACTACATTACAGGGAGGTTTGGCTAATGCGGTCACGATTCGAAAGTCAGTTAGAAGATTTGCAAAAAGATATGGTCTTTATGGGGGCCCTCTGCGAAGAGATTATCAATCGTTCACTCGAAGGGCTCAATGGTTCTGAAAGTCTCGATCAAGAGCGTATTCAGCAAACCTACCTGCAAATTGAGGAGTTAGAGCGAGATATTGAAGCACGTTGTATTAAATTGCTCTTGCGCCAACAGCCAGTTGCTAGAGACCTACGAACTGTTTCCTCAGCCCTAAAAATGGTGTATGATATGAAACGGATTGGAGCCCAATCCTCTGAAATTGCGGATCTAATCAGCCGTAACACAATTGATTTGGTGGATGAAATTCCTTTGGTTAAAAAAATGGCAGAGCAGGTTACCCAGATGGTTGTTGGTAGTTTGGATGCCTTTGTAAAGGAAAGCGATCGATTAGCACATGAAGTGATTGAAAAAGACGATACAGTTGACCAATATTTTGGTACAATAAAAGAAAAACTAGCCAATTATTTAGGGAACCATTCTGCAAATGGGGACCAGGCCATTGACCTGTTGATGATTGCTAAGTATTTAGAACGCATTGGGGATCACGCTGTAAATATCGCTAAATGGGTTCATTACGCTATCACAGGTCAATTAGAAGGGTAAAATAAATGATCTACTGTGTTGAAGATGATGATGCCATTCGTGAATTAATGATCTATAGCCTCAAGACCGCTGGTTTTGAGGCTAGAGGTTTTGCTGATGCTGAAGCTTTTTGGCCAGTCATTGAACAAGAATTACCAGACTTGGTTTTATTAGATGTAATGATGCCAGGGCAGGATGGAATTTCCATTTTACAGGAACTAAGAAGTCAGTCCTACACACGCGATCTCCCTGTTGTGATGGCAACGGCTAGAGGAACGGAAATCGATAAGGTTCAAAGCCTGGATCTTGGTGCTGATGATTACCTGGTCAAACCCTTTGGAATGATGGAAATGATTTCACGTATTAAGGCTGTTTTACGGCGAAGTCAGCGAAATCAACCATCGGATCTTTGTTGCTTTGGCGATATACAGATGGATGTAGAGCGACATAAAGTATCGGTTAGAAATCGGAAAGTTGAACTGACATTGAAGGAGTTTGAATTGCTCCATTTGCTCCTAAAAGCACCTCAGAAAGTATTTAGTCGTCAAGAATTATTGGACAGGGTTTGGGGACAGGACTTTCTCGGAGAAACCCGTACAGTTGATGTGCATGTTGGAACCTTACGTCAGAAACTGGGGAGTGCAGGTGGGTACATAAAGACTGTTAGAGGTGTTGGTTACCAACTGGAGGAAGAAGATGACTAAGAAAATTTTTCGAACAGTTTTGCTGTCTTCGATGTCCATCTTCTTAGGTACCATTATCCTTATCTTAGGGTATTTATATCACTACTTTACAAATTCACAGTTAGATCAATTAAGGCTCCAAACCAGTCTCATTACACAAGCAGTTGAGGAGGATGGACAGACCTATCTGGATCAAATTGATTTGCAAGATTTGCGTGTTACCTGGATTGCACATGACGGTCAAGTGCTTTATGATTCTGAAAAAGATGTCAAACAATTAGACAACCACAGCAATCGTGAAGAAGTGGTGGAAGCACTCGAAACTGGTTATGGTGAGAGTATTCGACAATCAGCCACTTTAACCCAGCGATTGCTCTATACTTCTCAACGCTTAAATGATGGTACAGTGATTCGCTTAGCTATCGCACAGAAAACGATTGTTGTTTTATTATGGAATTTAGCACCATGGGTTAGTCTACTATTTTTGATTTCTGTTTTTGCAGCAATCCTCCTAGCAAGACTAACCTCAAAAAAACTACTTGCACCTTTAGAAGCAATTGATTTGGATAAACCATTAGACAATGAAGTCTACGCGGAACTCCACCCTTTGCTGAAACGTCTGGATTACCATCAATCACAACTTGCTGAAAAAGAAACCTTATTGCAACAAAAGCAAGATGAGTTTGACACCATTATCTCCAAGATAAGAGAAGGAATGGTTATTGTGGATGCCAAGGGGCATTTGGTTAGTTACAATGGAGCAGCCAGCCAACTACTTGATTTTCAATCTGATGATTTTGGCCAATCCTTGCCTTTCTTTCAACGGAATCTTGGCCTGAAAAGTCTGATGGATACCGTTTTGAATGGGCAAAAAGTGGAGTCCATTTGTGAAATAAAAGATAGTCAGTACAAGGTTATTGCCAGACCTATTTTGACAGACAAACTCCAATCCGGAGCAGTTTTTCTATTTTTTGATGTGACTGAACAATATTATCTTGATAAGTTACGGAGAGAATTCACAGCAACAGTATCACACGAATTGCGGACGCCTTTGCATATTTTATCAGGCTATTCTGAAATTCTCAGGGCTAATGTGGTTTCTCCTGAAAATGTACAATTATTTTCTGAAAAAATTTATCAAGAGTCACAGCGGATGATCCAATTGGTTGAAGATATTCTTCAATTGACGCAACTAGACGAGGGGCGGACAATCAGTAAAGAACCGATCCACTTCAAAGGAGTGATCCAACAGGTGGTTGCTAGTCTACAAGAAAAAGCAGATCAGCGAGGGATCTCATTTCAATTTAATGGGGATGAGGTTGATTTTACCGGCAATCCCGCTCTCATACAATCCATTGTGTATAATTTATGTGACAATGCTATCAAATATAATAGAGATGGTGGTCAGGTCACAATTGATCTATATCAAGATCAAGAACACATTAATCTAGAGGTTCGAGATACCGGCATTGGTATTTCGCAAGCTGATCAGGAACGTATTTTTGAACGTTTTTATCGTGTGGATAAAAGTCGTTCAAAACAAGTGGGGGGGACAGGCCTTGGACTATCAATAGTGAAACATGCCTTACAGGTTCATGGTGCCAGTGTCCAAGTATCTAGTCAACTAGGTCAAGGCACCACAATGACTGTTCACTTTCCAAAAAATGGGTAAACGAAAAGATCCATGAAAATCAATTGATTTTCATGGTCTTTATTTTTTCTTCTGTTGGGGTGACGCGGAGGGTCTTCTGACCGCGGTAGGTCACAAAACCTGGCTTGCTACCTGTTGGTTTATGGAGTTTTTTGGCTTCAATCATATCGACTTGAACCAAGTTAGAATGCCTTGCCTTGGAGAAGTAGGCAGCCAGCTCGGCCGCGTCTGTCTTGACCTCGTCGCTTGGGTCCAAGTTGTCTGTGATGACCACGTGACTGCCTGGAATGTCTTTGGCATGGAACCAGAGTTCGCCTTTTTTGGCCATTTTGAAGGTCAACTCATCATTTTGCAGGTTATTTTTTCCGACCAGAATAATGGTTTTTCCGTCCGTCGCCAAGTAACGCTCAGGTTTTTGGCGTTTATGGATTTTCTCACGGTGGCGACGCTTGAGGTAACCTGTTTCAATCAATTCCTCGCGGATTTCGTCGATTTCAGGCAGACTAGCCTGCCCCAGCATGGTGTCAACGGACTCCAGATAGACAATGGTCGCCTTGGTCTCCTCAATCAAGTTGGTCAGGTGCTTGACCGCCTCCTTGAGTTTCTGATACTTCTTGAAGTAACGCTGGGCATTTTGGCTAGGAGTGAGAGCCACGTCCAACTCTATCACCAGCTCCTGGCCCGTATAGTAGTTGTCTAACCGCACGCTCGGCTGGTCGTTGGGTACCTGATGCAGATAGGTGGTCAGGAGCTCACCCTTTTGCCGCACCAACTCCGCCGTCTCCGTATCCGCCAATTCCTGCTCCTGCTTGACCAGCTTCTTGCGATTCTTCTCTAACTCACTCGCCACCCGCTTGATCAGCTCATTGGCCTGTTGGGCCACCCGATCCCGCTCCGCCTTGTCCTGATAGTAGAAGTCCAGCAGACTGCTCAGGCTCTCAAAGTGTGGCTGGTTTTCAGGGCTATTGGCAAATGGCAGAGCAGCATAGGACTTGTCTGTCAGGCTAGGCTGTGTAGCCTGGTCAAAAAAGGCACGGAAGTTCTTCAGGCGGTCTGTCTGCAAATGACTGGCCAGTTCAGAAGCCGTGTCCCGACCCAAACCTTGAAAGATTTGTTGCAGATTTTTCGGAGACAAATCTTGCGTGGACAAAATTTCAAACAATTTCTCATCAGACACCGTGTAAGGATTGAGAGAATGCATCTCCGGTGGACGAATGTAGGTCGAGCCAGGCAAGATAGTTCGGTAGGAATTTTGCGAGAAACCGACATGCTTGATAGCCTCGATAATCTTCTGTTCAGACTTATCTACCAAGATAATATTGCTATGTTTCCCCATAATTTCTACGATCAAGGTAGCTTGGATATGGTCTCCAATCTCATCTTTGTTGGACACCGAAAACTCTAAGATGCGATCGTTTTCTAACTGTTTAATTTCCTCGATAACCGCACCTTGTAAATACTTCCTCAGAATCATGGTAAAGGTATTAGGCACCTTAGGATTTGTAAATTCTGTTTGAGTGAGCTGGACACGGCCAAAAACTGAATGTGCAGACAAGAGTAATTTATGGCTCTGGCGGTTGCTTCGGATGTTCAGAACAATTTCCTGTTCAAAGGGCTGGTTGATTTTCTGAATCCGCCCACCTTCTAAATTGGCCCTTAACTCAGCCGTCATGTGATGTAAAAAAAATCCGTCAAAAGACATGGTTTTCCTCTTTCTAATCGCTATAACTCAGTCTAGTATATCATATTTCATAGATTTTTTGATGAGACCCAGCACGGAGCCGGAAGAAAAATTTTCAGAAAATTTAATCAAAAGTATTGACAAAGATTGATGGATGCCGTATAATCGTCTGTAATCAGAAGAAGTAGTAAAGCAGAAGTCTTCAGGGAGCCTGTGGTACTGGGAACGGGTGGCGGAGTTTTATGAAATGGGCTGATGTGCATTTATGTCTATTTTATGACCTCGTTAGTCGGTCTTGCCGTACCACCAGTACTGCCTTCACTCGACTGCCTAGTCCTAAAATGCCCTAAATTCACAAGGATTGTTTGGCATAACATACTTTGCGTAGACTGTTTTGGCTGAGTACGAGGCAGGTCGACGCAGCTTATACTAGCGGTATAGCAAGGAGAGCTAACGAAGTAATCAGCCAAAACAGTCACGCAAATGAACTTAAAACAATGATAGTTCGGTTGGCACACCTTACAGTGCAACTCCTTGTTAGAGGAGATGAGATATGGGAGGATTCTAGACAATTCCCATAAGTGAGGTGGCACCGTGTCATTGACGCCCTCGCAGGTTTTTCCTGCGGGGGCTTTTTCCTTTTAGTCATTCAGTTTATCTTTTATTACGTCGACGAATGAGGAAACTTCGTTTCCATATTTCCAACTTCAAATAATTTCATCATTATTTGAACTCGCTTTGCCGTACTTTGCAGGGGTGACTTGCTCCACAAGTGCTATTTCCAACCTTGTACAGTCACTCGACTGTACAAGCTGACTGCAGCTCGTTGCCTTGTACTAAAAGCAAACTGAAAGACTATTATCTAAACGAGGTATTTATGATGAAACGATGGCGATGGTGGAAAAGTATACTGATGGTGTAGGATTTGTTTATTAAAAAGGAGAATTAGAAATGATGAAAAATAAGAATTTGCTTGCTACAATTATTGCCCTTACTGTGATGGTGGTTGCTGCCTTGTTTTTGACGCAAAAAGAACAGAACAATTCAACGAATAGCACAGAAAAAGTTAAAATTGGGGTTCTCCAATTTGTCACACATGATTCACTAGACGAAATTTACAAGGGAATCAAAGCAGGACTTGAAGAAGGTGGCTATACAACAACTGAGAATCTCTCCATTGATTTTATGAATGCAGAAGGTGATCAGTCACAGGTTCAAACCATGAGTAAAAAATTGGTGGACAATGGCAATGAGCTATTGATTGGTATTGCGACACCTGCTGCACAGGGATTAGCAAACGCTACGACAGAATTACCTATCATCATGGGGGCTGTAACAGATCCTGTTGGGGCTAACTTGGTAACTGACTTGAAAAATCCTGGTGGAAATATTACAGGAGTATCTGACCAAACACCAGTAGCAGATACAGTTTCTCTCATTAAAGAAATTACACCAAATGCAAAAACAATCGGTGTTCTTTACTCCTCAAACGAAGACAATTCAAAAATTCAAGTTGCTGAATTTAAGGCAGCAGCAGAAGAGGCTGGCTATACAGTTCTTGAATATGCAGTTGCTTCAAGCAATGAATTGGCTTCTACTGTAGAGGTGGCAAGCAGCAAGGTAGACGCCCTCTTCACCCCTGTAGATAATACGGTTGCATCTGCCTTTTCAACTGTCGTATCTGTGGCAAATAAAACCAAAACACCGATTTTCACAAGCGTAGAAGACATGGTCGAAGGTGGCGGTATTGCATCTGTTACCCTCAGTCAATATGACTTGGGTGTTGCAACTGGTAAAATGGCTGCAAAAATTCTTGATGGTGCCAATCCAGCGGACACACCTGTGCAAATCTTTAACGAGGGTACCATTGTAGTCAACCAAAAAGTTGCTAAAGAATTAGGAATTACCTTGTCAGATGATGTGATCAATCAGGCAAGTAAAGTTATTGAATAAAACAAAGGATAGTTATGATTGTATCAACAGTTTCACAGGCTCTTTTATGGGCTGTACTTGGTATAGGAATATTCGTCACGTTTAGAATATTGAATTTTCCAGATATGACGACCGAAGGCTCTTTCCCTCTAGGTGGTGCAGTTGCTGTTACCTTGCTCACTCAGGGAGTTCATCCTGTTTTGGCAACTTTGGCAGCTGTATTGGCAGGGTGCATGGCAGGCTTGGTTACAGGCTTGTTATATACCAAGGGGAAAATCCCTACACTTTTGGCTGGTATTTTAGTGATGTCTTCCTGCCACTCTGTTATATTATTTATCATGGGTCGTGCTAATTTGGGCTTGTTGAATACGAATCGTTTACAAGATTTACTTCCTTTTTCTGATCAGGTCAATAGCTTGTTGTTAGGTTTGGGAAGTGTTGCCTTAGTGATTGCAGCCTTGATGTTCTTCCTATATACAAAACTTGGACAAGCTTTTATCGCGACAGGGGACAATCCAGATATGGCGCGTAGTTTTGGGATCCACACCAGCAGAATGGAATTGCTCGGTTTAGTACTTTCAAACGGGATTATTGCTCTTGCTGGCGCCTTAATTGCACAACAGGAAGGCTATGCGGATGTTTCTCGTGGTATTGGTGTCATTGTGGTCGGAATGGCAAGTCTAATCATCGGTGAAGTTCTTTATGGAAATCTGACCATGCTAGAGCGATTATTGGCCATTGCTGTAGGTGCTATCTTTTATCAATTCTTAATTCTCGGTGTTATTTCACTAGGAATCAATACTAGCTACCTTCGTATCTTCTCTGCTATGATTTTGGCAATCTGTCTCATGGTTCCCGAGTTGAAAAATAAAGTGTTGAAAGGAGCTAGTTTGTCAAGATGAAAGCAATTGTAGAATTAAAAAATGCTACTAAAGTAGTGACCAATGGATTTAATGAAGAGCGTGTCATCTTAGATAAGGTAAATCTGACCATCTACCAAGGGGATTTTATTACCATTTTAGGTGGTAATGGAGCTGGAAAGTCAACACTTTTTAATGTCATTGCAGGAACCTTGCCCTTGACCAGTGGTTCAGTTCATATTCTTGGTGAGGATGTAACCAATTGGCCTGCAGAGAAACGGGCAAAATACTTAGCTCGTGTCTTTCAAGATCCGAAAATGGGAACAGCTCCTCGTATGACGGTGGCTGAAAACTTGCTCATCGCAAAATACCGTGGCGAGGGACGGGGTTTGGTACCACGTAAATTATCTCAACAGATAGAGGAATTTGCTCAACTCTTACCGCGAGTTGGAAATGGTTTGGAAAAACATTTGGAAACGCCAGCAGGGCTTTTATCAGGTGGTCAACGTCAGGCATTGAGTCTCTTGATGGCGAGTTTGAAACAACCAGAATTATTGTTATTGGATGAGCATACTGCTGCACTTGACCCCAAAACCAGTCAATCCTTGATGCAGTTAACGGATGAATTGATTGCGACCAAGGGAATGACTGCGCTTATGGTCACTCATCAGATGGAAGATGCGTTGCGTCACGGCAATCGACTGATTGTCATGAAAAATGGTCAGATCATTCAGGATCAGACTGCTGAAGAAAAATCTAAGATGAAACTGGAAGATTATTATAAGTTGTTTGATTAAGAACCTGTAGTCATAGTTCAGTACTTCTAAGTCTAGTTTTAGCACAAAAATAGACTTAACTCAGTGCATTTCACTTGTGAATACAGGTCCCTATAGTCTGGAGCAATCCAGGCTTTTCTTTTCCTTTGAGCGGTATAAAAAAATGAAGTATACTATACTTATATAAAGTCATTTGAATTAGCTTTGATACATCGTCACTTTGGGTTTGTCATACTCTACGAAAGTGGCTTGTTTCGCAAGTCTTATTTCCAACCTAGAACAGCCCATTAGTCTGTTCTAGCTACCTGCATCTCAATTTCTTGTCTGAAAGCGAATTCATTCGACTATACATAGAGAGGTAGCGTCATGGAAAACCTTGTTTTTAATAAACTGGCAGAATTAGGAATTGATTACGAGTTTATTGAACATCCAGCTGCTTTGACCACAGAAGATGCGGACCGCTATATAGAAGGATTAGAAGGAGTCCGCACCAAGTCTATGTTTCTGACAAACAAAAAGAAAACAGCTTTCTATTTGTTGATTATGGATGACCAGAAGCAGTTGGATATGAACCATTTTCGTGATTTGGTGGGAGCCAACCGCATCCGGATGGCCTCCAGTGATAGTTTGATGGAAAAGATGCACTTGCCAGCTGGAGTGGTTTCTATTTTTGGTTTGTTGCATAATGTTGAAAAGGATATTCAAGTCTATTTTGACAAAGAAATTTTAGCTCAACCCATACTAACCTTCCATCCAAATGTGAATACCAAAACAATTTTTGTCAAGACTGAAGATGTTTTACGTTTTGTTGAGGAAATTGGTTTTTCAGTCCATATCGTTGAATTGTGATGTAGTATGAAATAGTTAGTTTTTCAATTTTGTAAGAATGTTTATGGACTTGGTTCGCATGGACGTCATCAAATGGAGACAAAAGTGATTTTGTTACAAATTTATTTATAGGAACTTCGTTGATTTTCAGCGGAGTTTTTGTAAATTTTCTTGAAAAAATGTATAATAGAAACGATAGCTAAAATATAGTCTTTTAGTTTACTTTTAGTACTCGCTCCAACTATCTGGGAGATAGTTGGAGGTTGGAAATAGAGCGAACAAAGTTCGCATCAAAAGCCGCAGGCATAACTCAATGCTTTCTTGTTTCTAGGTGACCAGCTGGTGTACTTCGCTTTTTTGTTTTCAGGCTCAGGTACGAATAGTCCACCGGACTATTCGTATCCCCCAGACTGTTTCAATCAGGCAAGGCGAGTTCAAATACTCCTGTGGAGTGTTTGAAGTTGGAAATAGGGAAACGAAGTTTCCTCGTACGTCGAAGTAATAAAAGAAAAACTAAATGACGATAAATAGCAGACTGTAATTCGACTTGGGCATCCCAAGGACCGTTGGTAAGAAAAATAAAATGGACACCTGTGGGATGTCCAAAAGGAGTAAAGATGAGCACAATTAAAATTATGGCTCTTGGTGGTGTTCGGGAAAATGGGAAAAACCTCTATATTGCCGAAGTAAATGAGCATATTTTTGTTTTGGATGCGGGTGCAAAGTATCCAGAAAATGAACAACTTGGTGTGGATGTTGTCGTTCCGAACTTTGAATATTTGGAAGAAAATAAGCACCGTGTAGCAGGAGTCTTTTTATCGCATGGGCATGCGGATGCTATTGGGGCGCTTCCTTACCTTCTGGAAAAAGTGAAGGTACCGGTATTTGGTTCGCATTTGACGATTGAATTAGCAAAATTGATTGTTAAAAATAATAATGCAACGAAAAAATTCAATGATTTTCATGTAATCAATGAGAAGACTGAAATAGATTTTGGGGATTCGGTTGTTTCTTTCTTCCAAACAACTCACTCCATTCCTGAAAGCTTGGGAGTGGTGATTAAAACGGATCAAGGTAATATTGTTTATACAGGTGATTTTAAATTTGACCAAGCGGCAGATAAATTCTACAAGACTGATTTTAGTCGCTTAGCTGAGATTGGTAATGAGGGAGTTTTAGCGCTCTTGTCTGATTCTGCCAATGCTGACAGCAGTGAACAGGGTGCAAGTATGCATGAAGCAAGGGAAGAAATTCTAAATACAATTGCCGATTGGGATGGCCGTGTCATTGTTGCAGCAGTTGCCAGCAATATTGTCCGTATCCAACAAATTTTTGATGCAGCGGAAAAAACAGGTCGCCGTATTGTCCTAACGGGTCATGACGTGGAGAACATTGTCCGTACAGCAATTCAACTGAAGAAGTTGCATCTTGTCAGTGAAAAATTACTTGTGAAGCCGAAAGACATTGCGAAGTATGAGGACCATGAGCTCATTATTCTTGAAACAGGTCGTATGGGTGAGCCTTTGAATGGCTTGAGAAAAATGGCTATCGGTAGACACAGGTATGTTGAAATCAAAGATGGAGATCTAGTTTATATTGTTACGACTCCAAGTATTTCAAAAGAAGCGGTGGTAGCCCGTGTTGAAAACTTAGTGTATAAAGCTGGTGGGATTGTACAGTCTATAGCGAAGAAGTTGCGCGTGTCAGGTCATGGGAATTCTAGAGATCTTCAATTGATGATGAATATCATGAAGCCCAAATATCTTTTCCCTATCCAAGGGGAATACCGTCAATTAGAAGCTCATGCAAAAGCTGCTCTTGAAATCGGTATGTACCCAGAGAATATTATCATCGTCAAACGCGGTGATGTGATGTCCTTCGAAGATGGAGACTTTGTTCACAATGGTGCCGTACCTTCTGGTGATGTGATGATTGATGGTAATGCAATCGGTGATGTTGGAAATATTGTTCTGCGTGATCGTAAAATTCTCTCTGAAGATGGCATCTTTATTGTAGCTATCACAGTCAATCGTCGTGAAAAGAAAATTATTTCTAAGGCTAAAGTCAATACCCGAGGATTTGTCTATGTCAAGAAGAGTAAGGATATCTTGCGTGAGTCCTCAGAGTTAGTGAATGCAACAGTTGAAAATTACTTTACAAAAGATAGTTTTGACTGGACAGAGTTGAAAACTGCTGTTCGCGACGACCTCGCTAAATTCCTATTTGAACAGACTAAACGTCGCCCAGCTATTTTGCCAGTGATTATGGAAGTTAAATGAAATTAATAAATTTGTGAAGAGCCGAGGATAACTCAGGCTCTTTCCAATAAGGAGAAATATATGGCTATTATGAAAATAGAATATCACTCGGAAGTATTGGATATGTCTAGGCAGGTCAATGTCCTTTATCCAGACCGGAATCGGGTTGAAAATCCAGATGATAAAGACATTCCTGTTTTGTATCTCCTACATGGAATGGGAGGGAACCACGACTCTTGGCTCAATCGGTCGACAATTGAACGACTGGTTCGCTATACCAATCTCATTGTTGTTATGGTCAATACAGATAAGGGCTGGTATACCAATACTACTTATGGTATGAATTACTATGACGCCTTTGCGATTGAATTGCCTCAGATTTTGAAACGCTTCTTCCCAAATATGTCTAATCAGCGCGAAAAGAACTTTATAGCTGGTTTGTCAATGGGTGGTTATGGTGCTTTTAAATTGGCACTGGGGACAAATCGTTTTTCTTACGCAGCATCTTTGTCAGGAGCTCTCCAGTTTGATTTTGACAATCCCGCCTCAGCGTCCTTGGGAAATATGGCCTACTGGCAGGGAGTCTTTGGGGATATTTCTGACACAAAAAATCCAAATAGCTTGCTAGAAATGGTCAAACAATCGGATAAAAAAACAAAGTTCTATGCCTGGTGTGGGGAAGAAGATTTTCTCTTTGATGGCCATCAAAAGGCGGTTGATGCTTTAAAAAATGCGGGTCTGGATATTGAAGCAAGTGTTGGTCCTGGCAAACACGAATGGTATTATTGGAACCAGCAGATTGAAAAGGTTTTATCTTGGTTACCAATTGATTTTGAATTAGAAGAAAGATTATCTTAAGTTTTAAGAAAAGATTTAGAAAATTTAGCTATACTGAAGCCTATTTCCAGGTAGAGGTGTAGTATATGAATATTATTAAAAGTATTTTTCGGTGGATTTGGCGAACGTTTTGGGGCTTAGTTTGGTTATCAATGGTGGTCATCACCTGTGGTTTGGGATTGCTGTTCTATTTTCAAAAAGATGCGGCCCCTCAAATGCTTCAAACATTGGCACAAGAAGTTCAATTGATGGTCAATGGACAATCAGAGGTATCTTTAGAAGAAGGTGTTGATACCATTAAACACCTCACAACTGATACGGTGAATACAGCCGATCATGGCCGTTGGGAAAGTAATACTGCGACGGTCTATATTGAAACCCAAAACCCGACTTTTATGGCTGCCTATGAGACAGCCATTGCTAATTGGAATGCGACAGGTGCCTTTACCCTTGTCCTTACTACTGACCCCAGTCAGGCCGATATTATTGCAACAGAGATGAATGATGGAAATACGCAGGCAGCAGGCGAAGCCAATTCAACAACGAACTTACTTACGAATTATTATAGTTCAGTAACGGTTCGCTTAAATAGTTATTATTTGTTAAAAGAACAATATGGTTATGATATGGATCGGATTGTTCACACAGCTGAACACGAATTAGGACACGCGATTGGTCTAGACCATGAAGATAATCAGACCTCTGTCATGGAGTCAGCGGGTTCCAATCATGGTATTCAGCAGGCAGATATTGATGCAGTTGTCCAGCTTTATACTACGTATTGACTGATATACGAATCATAAAATAAATAAAGGAGTCTATCTTAACATGTTTCGCAATTTATTAAAGCGGTATCCTGAGCAAGCTCTGCTATTTCTCTATAATGCCGGCATTTTTGCATGGCTGAAGACAAGTGGGCAGTCAATTATGAATCAATTGGGTGTATCATCGGACTGGGTGGAAAAAATTCCTGCCCCGGTGCGTGATTTGGCGGGGAACAGTCTTGCTGGAATGGAATCATTATTGAATTCCTCTGCATGGGGATGGTTGATTGTCTCGATGATATTGCTAGTCATCATTCGATTTGTGAAAGGCTTGATTAAGTTTATGATCATGGTCATCATTATTGTTGGTGGACTTTACCTGCTTTGGCAGAATAAGGAACTACTGAATGGCTTAGGTTAGAAAATGTGAAAATCACATGAAAAACAGCAACTGAAAAGTCGCTGTTTTTTGTTGAAATCAGAAAAAGGATTCCGCACTGTTACCCTAAATTATGGTACAATATTGCTATGATTATTCTAAGTGGAAACAAGATTGAACGCTCTTTTGCGGGCGAAGTTTTATTTAACAATATCAACATTCAAGTAGATGAACGGGATCGGATTGCCCTTGTCGGAAAAAATGGCGCAGGCAAGTCTACTCTGCTCAAAATCCTTGTCGGAGAAGAAGCAGCGACTAGCGGTGAGATTTCTACCAAACGGGATCTATCCCTTTCTTATCTGGCGCAGGACAGTCGATTCCAGTCGGAAAATACCATTTACGATGAAATGCTCCATGTCTTTGACGACTTGCGGACGACAGAAAAACGTCTACGTGGTATGGAAGAGCAAATGGGCAGTCTTTCTGGTAATGAACTCGACCAGCTGATGAAGACCTATGATAGTCTGTCGGAAGAATATCGTCTGGCCGGTGGTTTTAACTATGAGGCAGATATTCGTGCTATTTTGAATGGTTTTAAGTTTGACCAGACCATGTGGGATATGAAAATCTCTGAGCTCTCTGGTGGGCAGAATACTCGTCTTGCACTGGCAAAAATGTTGCTTGAAAACCCGGAATTATTGGTGCTGGATGAGCCAACCAACCACCTGGACATTGACACGATTGCCTGGCTGGAAAACTACCTAGTACATTACAAAGGAGCCTTGATCATTGTTAGCCATGACCGCTATTTCTTGGATAAGGTAGCAACGGTCACTCTGGATTTGACCAAGCATTCCTTGGATCGCTATGTGGGTAATTATTCTCAGTTTGTTGAGCTCAAAGAACAGAAGCTGCAGACCGAGTTGCAAAACTATGAAAAGCAACAGAAGGAGATTGCCAAGTTAGAAGACTTTGTCCAGAAAAATATCGTCCGAGCTTCGACCACCAAGCGTGCCCAGGCTAGACGCAAGCAGTTGGAGAAGATGGAGCGACTGGACAAGCCAACAACTGGTCAGAAGTCTGCCAACATGACTTTCCAGTCGGACAAGACTTCTGGCAATATTGTCTTGACAGTGGAAAATGCTGCGGTGGGTTACGATGGAGACATTCTCTCTCAGCCTATTTCCATTGACCAACGAAAGCTGGATGCCATTGCTATAGTTGGTCCCAATGGAATCGGAAAAACAACCCTGCTCAAATCCATCATCGGAGCTCTGCCATTTATCAAAGGGGAAGCTAAGCTAGGTGCCAATGTGGAAGTGGGCTACTATGACCAGACCCAGTCGGCACTGACGCCCTCCAACACGGTCTTGGAGGAGCTCTGGTCAGCCTTTCCGACCACACCTGAAGTGGAAATCCGCAACCGCCTTGGAGCCTTCCTCTTCTCAGGCGATGATGTCAAAAAGTCCGTCTCCATGCTGTCTGGTGGGGAAAAAGCCCGCCTGCTCCTCGCCAAGCTGTCCATGGAAAACAACAACTTCCTCATCCTTGATGAGCCGACCAACCACTTGGATATCGACAGCAAGGAGGTCTTGGAAAATGCCCTCATCGACTTTGATGGCACCCTCCTCTTTGTCAGCCACGATCGTTATTTCATCAACCGCGTCGCCACCAAGGTACTGGAAATCTCGGAAACGGGCTCCACGCTCTATTTGGGCGACTATGATTATTATTTGGAGAAAAAGGCAGAGCTGGAAGCAGAAGCCTTGCCTGAACAGATAGAAACGGCTAACCAATCAACCGGAGCCATGGACTACCAAGCCCAAAAGGAAAATCTAAAAGAGCAACGCAAATTGGCCCGCCGCATCGAGCAAATCGAGGTAGAAATCGAGACTATTGAGAACCGCTTGAGTGAGCTCAACCAAGCCATGCTAGAAACCAATGACATTGGTTCGTTGACCGATTACCAAAAAGAAATCGACCAACTGACAAACCAACAAGATAGCCTCATGGAAGAATGGGAAGACTTATCGGAACAGCTTGGCTAGGTTGACAGGAAGTTGATACTAACCTAATACCTTGATAGGACAGGCTTGCAAGCAGGACTTGCGCTGGAAAAAGTCTGCCGCAATATGACCTTGCGGTCAAAAATGTTATTTGCAAGCCAGCCTTTCTTGGCAAAGATCGACCGACAAGCTAAGATAAAGTCAGGGCCTGCAAGCCAGGTCCTGAAAGGAGAAGGAAGTGAACTTTGGACAACAAATCAAAGACTTACGCAAGAAAAATGGTTTGACTCAGGAACAGTTTGCCCTCAAACTCAATGTGACGCGGCAGGCTGTTTCCAACTGGGAAAATGACAAAAACCTACCCGATTTGGAACTCTTGATTCTCATGTCCTCTGTCTTTTCAATCTCCCTAGATCAACTTATCTTAGGAGGAACTGACATGAACAACATGACAGAAAAACTAGTCAAGGACGGTCGCGAAGGCCGTCGTACCCAGATGCACCTGACCATTACCATTATTGGAAGCTTTCTCATGGTTTTAGGCCTTGTCTGCTTTCTCATCAAGGCCAATTCCGTCGAATATGTCGATGCCAACGGCATCCTGCATGAAAACTTCTACCTGCTCCCAATTGGCTACTTGCTAGTTTTTACAGGAGCCATTGCCACGCTCCTATCAGGACTAGCCCTGCACCGCTTTAGAAAAGAAAATACCTAACATGACCAAACATCCACGTTTTAGCAATAGCGACCAATTTTTCGCCTGTCCACATTGTGGGCAGGCTCTTGGTCTTGACCTCAACAGCCTCCGCTGCCCCAACCGCCATACCTTCGACATCGCCAAGCAAGGCTACGTCAATCTGGCACCCCAGGTCAAGCAGTCTGCCAAGTACCACAAGTCTAGCTTTGAAAATCGTCAGGCCTTTTTAGAGGCAGGCTATTACGATCATCTCTACGAGGCTTTGGAGGGGAAAATAGCAGAGCTGGGTTTGCAGTCAGTCTTGGACATCGGCTGTGGAGAGGGCTTTTATTCCCGCAAATTAGCCGAGAAAATGGACTTGGACATTCTTGCTTTTGATATTTCTAAGGATTCCATACTCCTAGCAGCCAGATCTGACAGTACCAAGTCAGTCAAATGGTTTGTTGGAGACTTGACCAAGTTACCGATTCAAGACAAGACCATTGACGGCATCTTGGACATCTTTTCCCCAGCCAATTATCAGGAGTTCGCCAGAGTACTAAAAGACGGTGGGGCTATTCTCAAACTGGTCCCAGGACCCAATCACCTCAAGGAGCTCCGCCATTTAGCCAAAGACCAACTCCGAAAGGAGTCCTATGATAATCGTGATATAGTGGAGCATTTTAAGGCTTATGTGGGACAGGTTGAGGAGGTCTTTGTCAGTCGTACCCTGCCGATTTCTGCCGATCATGCTCAAGTATTGGCAGATATGACCCCCCTCTTTTTCCAAGTGGACCAGTCTAGGCTGGACTTAAAGCAGTTGACTGAAATTACCATTGAAGGTGTGCTTTTAGTTGGCTGGAAGTGAAAGAAAGGATGATTGTGAGGTTATATGATAACAGTTGAAGAGATTTTAACTCAATTATCGCCAAATCAAAAGGTCAATTATGACAAGGTTTTTCAGAAAATGGCAGCATCATGGCAGTCATCTGGAATTCGTCCCAAGGTTCTCATGCATGTTTGTTGCGCACCATGTTCTACCTATACACTGGAATATTTGACACAATATGCGGATGTTACTATCTATTTTGCCAATTCCAATATTCATCCAAAGGCGGAATACCAACGGCGAGCAGCTGTGACTGCCCAGTTTGTCAGTGATTTCAACCAGAAAACAGGTCAAACTGTGGGGTATTTGGAAGCTGACTATAGCCCTCAGGAATTTTTCAAAAAAACCCAGCATCTGGCAAATGAGCCAGAGGGAGGAGACCGTTGCAAGGTATGTTATGATTATCGTTTGGACAAGACCGCTGAAAATGCGGTTGAACTTGGTTTTGACTACTTTGGTTCGGCATTGACAATTAGTCCACATAAGAATGCGCAAACCATCAATGCTGTTGGAATTGAGGTGCAGAAGCTGTACGATACCCAATATCTTCCGAGTGATTTCAAGAAAAATAGTGGTTACCAGCGATCGGTTCAGATGTGTGAAGAATATGATATTTATCGCCAGTGTTACTGTGGCTGTGTTTATGGGGCACATGCCCAAGGTGTCAATCTCGTACAGGTAAAAAAAGAAGCCTTGGAATTTTTAAAAGAGCATAGAGACTACTCCCATATCCCATTTAAGGTGTTGGAGAAGGAGTGAAAATATCATTTCTTTTTAGGTAGAGGTGTGGTAAAATATACGTAACAATCCATTGTAAATTTTAGGGGAAAACTATGAAACTTCTATACATGTTTGCACACACACATATATATATATATATATATATATATATATATCTTGGCAATTTAAATTTCCTTTCCAATCCATCAATACCCAAAACCTGCCCAAATCGGCAGGCTTTTTGCGTTGTCGAAAGGTGGGGATTTAGATGAATTGGAATCAAATTTTAGTGGAAATTCCAGTATATGCACCAGAACTACTCGAAGAAATTAACCTTATTAATGACTATCAGACTGGACTGATCGAGAAGTTAGAGAGGCAGGATAATGCTCAAGAACTAGAGGCGGTTTATCAGATAGAACAGGATCGCTTGATTGACATTCTTAAGGGTTATCTTGATATAAAACGTAAACCAAGTCACTATGCAGAAGCTGAACAAAAATTGACAGCTGCCTTTGGTCAATTAATTGGTTTTCGAAAGCATCTTCATAATTTATTGCAAAAAGTGAATGAAGAGGACTTGAAAGATTTTCAGATCAGCATGCGCTTATTGCCAGGGAAACGAGAATTGGTTGACCCTCAAGCTCTTTATCAGACCCCAAAACCTTCTAAGGAACTCCAGCTTGAAGATGAACTTATTCGTCATTTGACTAGTGGTGAAAGCCAGTGGGTTTATCGTCCTGAATTAAACACTGAGGAACTTCTCTGGGCGAATTTTTTTGCTAAATTGGAAGAAAATAATGTACGCTATTTATCCGATCACCCTCTGACCGAACAAGAGAAACATCAAATTAGAAATCAGCTAAATTTTGTAAATTTCTACGAGGCTGCCAAGTGGTTAGCAGGAGAAAATGGTATTGCCAAAGTTCAAGTTCAACGGGAAGATGCTAGTCTGGGAACCATTCGATTGGAGGTCATCTGGCGACACAATGTTGCGGGAGGCAAGTCGAGCTATGAAGTCGTCAACCAAGTTGTAACAAAGGGTGACGCTGCAAGACAAAGACGTGGTGATGTGACGTTATTGATTAATGGTCTTCCAATGATACAGATTGAGCTTAAAAGTCGTTCACATCCTTATATGGATGCCTTTCGTCAAATTCGTAAATATGAGCAAGAAGGGCAATTTAAGGGTATTTTCTCAAGTCTGCAAATGTTTGTGGTTTCAAATATTACGGAGACACGCTATATCGCGGCTGCCAAGGAATCTAAACTCAACGACCGCTTTTTGACCAAATGGGTAGATAAGAATAACCAACCGCAACCTCATCTTTTTGACTTTGCTAGAGAGGTCCTTTCTATTCCTATGGCCCATCAAATGGTTATGCAATATAGCGTGATTGACGACGATAAAAAAGCTCTTATCTTACTTCGACCATATCAGGTACATGCTATTGAGGCAATCAAAGATGCTAGTCGGCTTCGTCAGTCAGGCTATATCTGGCATACGACTGGTTCAGGTAAGACATTGACATCGTATAAAGTAGCTCGAAATCTATTACAAATCCCATCTATTGAAAAGACGATTTTTGTCATTGACAGGACGGATCTTGATCAGCAGACTACCTCGGCCTTTTTGTCCTACGCTGAAAACGACATGATTGATATCGATCAGACGGATAATACACAGCACTTACTCAAAAATCTGTTTTCCGAAGACCGACGTGTTATTGTCACGACTATCCAGAAACTCAATACACTATTGCGTCAATTTGAAGAGGGCTTGCATGAGAAATTTTTCCAACGAGTCAAAAATCTTAAATTAGCTTTTGTAGTGGATGAGTGCCACCGTGCTGTCACACCAGAACGCCAACGAATTTTAGAACAGTTCTTTGTCAACTCTCTTTGGTATGGTTTTACTGGGACACCTATTTTTAAAGAAAATAAGCGGGAACAAAAAGGGGATTTAGCTCAGACTACAGAAGAACAGTATGGGCCATGTCTTCATGAGTATACTGTAAAAGAAGCCATCCATGACCGAGCAGTATTAGGATTCCAAGTAGAGTATAAGACCACTATGCCAGGTTGGTATGAAGATGAGATTGAGGACGAATTTTATGATGACGAGCGTCATATGTTATCTGTCTTGGATTCAATACTAAACAAATCCAAGAGAAAACTTGGTTTCCAAAATGGTGTTGGAAAAACCTACGAGGGCTTGCTGACTGTCAAATCTATCGCTCGTGCCCAAGCCTATTATGATTTGATACAAGAAGTGAAGGCTGGTCATAAGAGCTTGACAATTTCTGAATCTGTAAAAAAAGTACTGCCAGACTTTCCAAAAGTTGCTATCACTTACTCAGTGACCGAGAATGACGAGTCATCTTTTGCCAATCAAGATTACATGAGCAAAAGTTTGGACGATTACAATGCCATGTTCGGGACTCATTTTACACTTGCGACACTTGGTTCTTATAATACTGACCTCAATGAACGCTTAGCACGGAAAAAAGATAAGTATGCCTTCCGTGAGGAGCAGTTGGACTTGGTTATCGTGGTGGATCGCCTGCTAACGGGATTTGATGCTCCATGCTTGTCTACCATTTTCATGGACAGGCAACCTATGAAACCCCAACACATCATCCAAGCCTTTTCCCGCACCAATCGCCTCTTTGACGAGGGCAAGAAGTTTGGGCAAATCGTGACATTTCAGACTCCAGAACGCTTCAAGGAAAAGGTTGACGAGGCCCTCAGTCTTTACTCAAATGGTGGTGAGTTTGCGGTGCTAGCTCCGACTTGGTTGGAAGAAAAAGCAAAATTTTTGGAGAAAGTTCACCAATTGTTAGCCATTTCTCCAAGTCCTGAAATGGTACCAGACTTGGATGCCAGCAGTGATGTCGAATTGAAACGATTTGCAAAAGCTTTTCAGGAATTTGATAAACTGTTTGCTTCTATTCAAGTTTATTCTAAGTATGATCAAGAAGAAATTCTTAAGGAAATTGGTCTAAGCTTAGAGGATATTGAAAATTTTTCAGGTCAGTACCAAAACGTTATTGAAGAACTCCGTAGACGCCGTAAAGAAGATGAAGGCGTTGATGAAACACCTTTTGACATTGAGTACGAGCTGGAGTCTGTCCGTACAGATGAAATCAACTATCACTACATCATCTCCCTCATCCAAAACCTGATTGATAGTAAAAATCAAGTCATCCCTGACAAGGAGAAAAAATTGGTGGACAACTACATCGCCGACTTGGACAAGACCAATCCAAAACTTTCCCAACTCATCTCTAAAATCTGGCAGGAAGCTCAGACCAATACTCAAGAATTCAAAGGTCAGTCTATCTCTCACAAGCTAGATGAAATGATTGACCTGACCATCCGTGAACAAGTCATATCCACAGCGCGTGATTGGTGTGTTGGTGAAGACGAACTCCAGTTTATCGTGGACAATTATCGCGTCGGTAAGGACAAGCAAATCGGGGAAAAAGCTTTAGTTGACACCTACGACTATACAAGCTATAAGGAAAACAAGGGCGACAAAGCCCTCAATAAGCTCAAATACAAAAAAGCCCTCAAAGAGGACTATATGAACATGATTGCGGAAGACATCCTACCATTGAGGGGGAGGTAGGAAGATGGATAAACTATTTATTATTGGAAATGGGTTTGATATAGCACATGGATTAAAATCAGACTATCTATATTTCAAAAAGTTTGTTTATGAAAAAGCTTTTGGAGAAAATCAAATTTTATCCTCCATAGACGATACAAAACAAATTGAAGATTTTTTCTTGGAAGAAGACGAAAAGATTGAACTAGAGTTGGATAGCATTGAGTTGCCGGCTTCAATTAACTTTGAATATTCAATAGATAATAATTTTTATCGCTATTTCTACCAAATTCTATTAAAGTTATGCAAGATAGAAGAATTTTGGAGAGATTTTGAAAAATCTTTGGTTAATATTGGTGGATTGCTTGTCGAAACGTTTCCATCAAGCCCAGAATATGCTCCACATATAGCAGAAGATACAGCGGATAGCATTAAAGAGTTTATATCTTATGCAATTCCACAGTTATTAAGAAAGTGGATTTCTAATGTGTATCAGGATTGGGAAAACGAGTTAGAAGAGAGAACAATTTCAAAGCATATTTCAAAAGATACGATTATGCTTTCAAAGGATGCCTACTTCTTGACTTTTAACTATACACCTGTTTTGGAAGAATACTATGGTATTTTTCCAAAACAAATTTGCCATATTCATGGAGAGTTAGATAAAACAAAACTTTTAATGGGGCATGGTGATTACTATTCGAAGCCACAAGAAGACCCAACTGCAACTCCATACTATTTAGATGTGGCTGTTGAAGCGACTAGGAAACCTGTTCAAAAGCAATTGCAAAAACACGCTGAGTTTTTCGATGGATTGAAAGATGTTAAAGAACTCTATGTAATTGGTTTTAACTTGACCGATAGTCATATAGTGGATAGACCATACTTTGAGGAACTTTTTGAAAAAGTCCCTAATATAGATATCTATATTGATGCATTTGCCAAGGATGATGAGTATAAAATCAAGAGAACTTTGAATGATTGGGGAGCGAAGAAAGCTTATCAACTGAGGTTTATTGATACTAATTCAAATACAATAGTGTAAGGAGATTAAATGAAAACAAACAATAATATCCCCGCCTATCGTTTTCAAGGCTACACTGACGCTTGGGAACTGCGGAAGTTGGGGGAGGTGGCGGAGATAGTCATGGGGCAATCTCCTGACTCTAAGAATTATACAGATAATCCATTAGATAATATTTTGGTTCAAGGAAATGCTGACTTGAGAGATGGTTTTGTTGTTCCAAGAGTTTGGACGACACAGGTAACAAAAACCGCAGAAAAAGGTGATTTGATTTTATCAGTTAGAGCACCTGTTGGAGATGTTGGAAGAACAAATTATAATGTTGTTCTTGGTAGAGGAGTTGCGGGATTAAAAGGGAATGAATTTATTTATCATTTATTAGTTAAAATGAAATTATTTGGTTATTGGACAAAGTTGAGTACAGGTTCAACTTTCGAATCAATAAATTCTGATGATATTAAAAATTCAATAATTCTGTTCCCCTCCCTCCCCGAACAAGAAGCCATCGGCACTTTCTTCTCCACCCTTGACCAATACATCACCCTTCATCAGCGTAAGTTGGACATGCTCAAGGAGCAGAAGAAGACCTATCTCAAACTCCTCTTTCCAGCCAAGGGACAAACCAAACCAGCCCTCCGTTTCCAAGGCTTTGAAGACGACTGGGAAGAAGTCAAGTTGGGGGAGATTTTAAAAGAGCGTAATGAACAAATTGCAGAAAATGAAGAGTATCCGTTAATGTCATTTGTTCAAGGAGTTGGTGTTACACCTAAAGGGGAAAGATATGATAGGAGCTTTCTTGTAAAAGAAGATAATAAAAAATATAAAAAAACAGAACTTGGTGATTTCATTTATAGTTCAAATAATTTAGAAACAGGATCAATTGGGTTTAATAAAACAGGGAAGGCTGTTATCTCTCCAGTATATAGTATTTTTTATAGTAAGGATGAATTTGAAAGCTCCTTTATAGGAATCTTATCTCAAAGAAAAGATTTTATTGCAAAAATGATTAAATTTCGACAAGGAGTAGTTTATGGACAATGGAGAATTCATGAAAATGATTTCTTACAAATCCTTTTGCGTATTCCTACTAAAGCTGAGATGGAGAAAATTATTATTTTCTTCCAAACCCTTGACCAAGAGATTGCTCAGGTGGAGGACAAGTTGGCTAGCTTGAAAGAAATGAAAAAGACCTTACTCCGTAAATTATTTGTATAATTCAGCCTGTCTGGGAGACAGGTTCGTCCTCATAATTCCCATTTTATTTCTTGACGAACGGTTGTTATTCTGATAGAATGAGCATAGAAAAAGAGTTGGACGGCAATCCAACTCTCAGTAGAACCGTTTAAGACGGTGGCTCATATTTACAGAAATAATCCGTTCAACTTGCCGAAAGTGGGGACGGATTATTTTTTGTTTTCATCTTTGAAGAGTTTGTAGCACAAGCTAATCAAGGCTATGACAAAACTTGCAAAGCCTAGAATAGTTTGCACAACCTCAAAAGCTGTCAAAAAACTAGCTCATCCTTTCTAAATAGATTTGTTCAGTTATGCCCATAGGCATCACCTCCCTTTTTAGAAATGAGAGCCACCGTCTCATGTTACTTCAACTATGAAAGTAACAACACTTTTCTACCAAGTTAGTATAACATAAATATATGATTTAGAAAATAAGTTTAGAAAGAATCACAGACATGAACAATTCAAACAACTCCCAATCCCTCTACCAGTCCCTTTGGAATGCGGCGGATATTCTCCGTGGCAAGATGGACGCTAACGAATACAAGTCCTATCTTTTGGGCTTGATTTTCTACAAATACCTGTCAGATAAGTTGCTTCTGGCAGTGTGTGACAACCTTGATGAATCCTTTGACGGTTTGTCACAGGCACAAGCGCTCTATGAAGAAAACTTTGCGGATCCAGATGTCAAGGAAGACTTGCTGGATGTCCTTGATGATGAGCTGGGCTACTTTATCGAGCCTGGTTTGACCTTTACTGCCTTGGTGGCAAAAGTCCACTCTAGCAATTTCCAGCTGGAAGACTTGGCCCAGGGCTTCCGTGACATTGAGCAGTCAAATGAGATTTTTGACAACCTTTTTGAAGACATTGACCTCTATTCTAAAAAGTTGGGTCCAACACCACAAAAGCAGAATCAGGTTATTTCAGCCCTGATTAAAGAACTCAATGAACTCAATCTCAGCAACCATGATGGAGATGTCTTGGGGGATGCCTATGAATACCTGATTGGTCAGTTTGCCAGCGACTCAGGTAAGAAAGCAGGTGAATTCTACACGCCTCAAGCGGTATCCCACCTCATGACCCAGATAGTTTTCCTCGGACGTGAGCATCAAAAGGGCATGACCCTCTACGACCCAACCATGGGTTCTGGCTCTCTCCTTCTTAACGCTAAGCGTTACAGTAAAGAGGCTTCGACCGTTTCCTATTTCGGTCAGGAGATTAACACCTCAACCTACAACCTGGCCCGCATGAACATGATGCTCCACGGTGTTGCCATTGAAAACCAAAAACTTCATGTCGGTGATACTCTTGATGCGGACTGGCCAACGACCGAGCCGACAGACTTTGACGGTGTTCTCATGAACCCACCTTATTCTCAGAAGTGGAGTGGGGATGCTGGTTTCCTGCAAGATGCACGTTTCTCTAGCTACGGTGTCTTAGCACCTAAGTCCAAGGCTGACTTCGCCTTTCTCTTGCATGGTTTCTACCATCTCAAGCACTCAGGAGTTATGGCCATTGTCCTTCCTCACGGGGTTCTCTTTAGGGGAAATGCAGAGCAGAAAATCCGTCAGCATCTTCTAGAAGAAGGGGCCATTGACACCGTGATTGGTCTGCCAGCCAACATCTTCTATAATACCTCTATTCCAACAACGGTCATCATTCTCAAGAAAAACCGCACCAGTAAAGATGTCCTCTTTATTGATGCCTCAAAAGAGTTTGACAAGGGTAAAAACCAAAATATCATGACCGATGACCATATCGCTAAGATTTTGAAAGCTTATGAAGACCGTCAAGATGTGGACAAGTTTGCCCACCTAGCTAGCTTTGATGAGATTGTGGAAAATGACTACAACCTCAACATTCCTCGCTATGTCGATACCTTTGAAGAAGAGCCTATTGTTCCACTGACAGAGCTTGCGGATAAGCTTGCCCAGACCGATAAGGAAATTGCAGAAACTACAGCCCGTCTCGAAGCCATGCTAGGTCAGCTTGTCGGCACCACGCCAGAAGCACAGGCAGAGCTGACAGCTTTTCTTGAAAAGTGGAAATAGTGGTTTTAAATAGTAATCGATACATTTTTCTTCAATTCAATTTGAGGTAAATTCAAAGAAGTCTTTCTTGCTATGTTTTGATTCTTATGCTAGACTGTCATAGTAGAAAAGGAGTTATGATGAAACAGAGATTATCACTTATTGGTTTATTGCTCGTGATTATTTTGACAGTTGTTCTTTCATTAGCCAACCGTCAAGAGGTTATTGTCCATTATTTGTTCGGTCAATTTCGTATGCCTTTGATTTTGGTTATTATTGGTTCGCTTCTCATTGGAATCGTCATCCAATACTTAATAGACTTGACCAAAAATCTTTCATTAAAGAGTGAAATCAAGAATCTGAAAAAAGAGCTATCAGAATTACCTGCTCTACAAAACAAAGAAAAAACAGACTCACAAAAATAGAGTGAATCAAATGTGGCCAGTTTATCAGCTTGCATTTGAATTTAGTTTAAGGAGAATTCATGTTTACAAAAGAATTTGGTTTGATGTTGTACGTAGAAGACGTTGCTGCTGAGAAGGCTTTTTGGAAAGCAGCTGGCTTTACGATTTTGAATGAAGCTGAAATGATGGGCTTTGAAACATTCGACATGAAACCCCATGCTGAAGCATCTACAACCATTACAGTCTATGCAAAAGAGTTCATTCGTCAAGTATCGCCTGAAGTTATTGATATGACACCAAGTGTGCTGTTTGAGTCAAATGACATTCAAGCACTGCAAGAGCGCATTGCTGCTTTGACGGATACATGTAGCCCAGTGAATGCTGAGCCATTCCCTAACTTTAATTTCGCTAGCCCAAGCGGACACTATTTTGCTGTAAAAGGCTAATCGTGTTCATATGATTTGTGTACAAATACTTCTAGAGGAGAAGGTGGATTCTATCCACTCTCATTTCTAGGAGTGTTTTTTTGTTTGAATAGGAGTGTGAAAATTTCCTGAAAATATCAGAATCATCATTCAATTACAGTTAATATGAAACCCCGAATGTTCATCCTTAAACAATTTTTTGTATTTTTATGCAATAAAATGTTGACAAGTGTATAAAAATGCGATAAACTAGTCAGCATAATTACTATCGGAGGTATGGAATGAAGGTTTCGATTGTTGGTGTTACTGGATATAGTGGACTGGAATTGCTTAGAATATTGAAAAATCATCCGCATGTCGAAGTTGTTTCGGTCCATGCCAGTAAAGAAGTTGGCCAAAGTTTATCGTATATTTATCCACATTTAACAGATGGTTTTGATCACCTCATCGAGGAGTTTAATGCAGAACGCATCATGGAAATTGCTGATTTAGTATTTTTTGCAACTCCCAGTGGGATTGCCAAAGATTTAGCTGCTGTCTTTGTTCAAAATCAATTTCCAGTCATCGATCTATCAGGGGATCATCGTTTACCTGCAGAAACCTATAAACAATGGTATGGAAAGGAACCAGCTAGTGAGGATGTGATTGCACAGTTTTCTTATGGATTGGCAGAATTTTCTAATTTGACCTCACAAAAATTTGTGGCAAATCCAGGTTGTTATGCGACTGCCACGGAGTTGGCATTGATTCCTTTATTACAGAAGAAAATGGTGGATCCAAATAGTGTGATTGTTGATGCCAAGAGCGGTTTGAGCGGTGCTGGTAAAGTTCCAACCTCAGCAAGTCATTTTGTTCATATTCAGGGGAATTATGTGACTTATAAACTCAATAAGCACCAGCATATTCCTGAAATTGTTCAAATGCTTCAACAATTCGATGAGCGAGTGGAGCATATTCAATTTTCAACGTCACTTTTGCCTCTTTCTCGTGGAATTGTTGTTACTGCATATTTGAAATTGGAAAATGAGTTGAGTGAGGAAGACTTGTTTGAGATCTATCAAGAGGCATATCATGATAAACCCTTTGTACGTGTCCGACGACACTTACCTGATTTACATCATGTGATTGGATCCAATTATACAGACATTGGTTTTGCTTACAATCCCACAACAGGAATTTTAACGGTTGTAGCAGTCTTGGATAATTTGATAAAAGGTGCAGCTGGACAAGCTGTTCAAAATATGAATCAATTATTTGGCTTTGAAGAAACAGCTGGTCTGCTCAATTTACCAACGTTTATCTAGAAAGGTTTGAAAATGAAGATTATTGATGGCACGATTGCGAGTCCCAAAGGTTTTACAGCTGATGGAGTCCACGCAGGTTTTAAAAAAGAAAAACTAGATTTTGGCTGGATTGTTTCCAACGTTCCTGCCAGCGTTGCAGGTGTTTATACAACCAATCAAGTTATAGCAGCCCCACTACTTGTTACCAAACAATCAATAGCGACAAAGCAACAGATGCAAGCAATTGTAGTAAACTCTGGGGTTGCAAATTCCTGTACAGGTCAAAAAGGATATGAAGATGCCTTGTTTATGCAAGAAGCAAGTGCAAACCAACTGGGGATTGAGAAAGATTTAGTTGGGATTGCTTCAACTGGTGTGATTGGGGAATTTTTACCTCTCCAGACTGTTGCATCAGGTTTAAAGCAACTAGACCTAGATGGTCATGCGGAACAGTTTGCTCAAGCTATTTTAACGACAGATACTGGAACCAAAACCATCACCGTTCAAGAAGAGATTTTTGGTTCTACAGTGACCATGTCTGGTGTTGCCAAGGGATCAGGTATGATTCACCCCAATATGGCAACCATGTTAGCCTTTATTACTTGCGATGCAACTATTTCAAGTTCGCTTCTGCAAAAAGCTCTGAGTGAAGAGGTCGAAACGAGTTTTAACCAGATTACAGTGGACGGGGATACTTCTACCAATGACATGGTCTTGGTCCTTTCGAATGGTTGTGCTACGTCCGCAGAAATTCAGGAAGGCTCACAAGAGTATGCACAGTTTGTTTCCATGTTGCATCTTGTGATGACAGAATTAGCTAAAATGATTGCCAAAGATGGCGAGGGAGCAACCAAATTAATTCAAGTAGATGTGACTGGAGCCACGACCCCACTTGCTGCACGGATGGTGGCTAAAAGTATAGTTGGCTCAAGTTTAGTCAAAACAGCCATATTTGGTGAGGATGCTAACTGGGGCAGGATTATTGCTGCAATTGGCTATGCAGGTGTTGAGATTGATCCTACCGCAATTGATATTGAGCTATGTGGTATTCCAGTCATGGCTGACTCAAGTCCTTTGTCGTTTGATAGCCAGCAAATGCAAGAGTTTCTCAAAGGAAGCACCATTGACATCCAAGTTCATCTAAAGATGGGATCGGCCAGCGGATGTGCCTGGGGATGCGATTTATCCTATGACTATGTAAAAATTAATGCTTTGTATCGGACCTAATTAGTGAGGTGTAATATGAAAAACAGTATCGTTATAAAAATTGGTGGATTGGCGAGCCAACAATTATCTCAGAGTTGCGTGAAGCAAATCAAACAATGGCACAAAGAAGGCAAACAGATTGTTGTTGTTCACGGTGGTGGCTTTGCGATCGATAAATTAATGGCAGAGCAACATCTCTCAGTTGAGAAGATTGATGGTCTACGTGTGACGAGCAAAGATGTCATGAAATTAGTGGAATATAGCCTATTTCAAATCGTTGGTCCAAGCATCACCAGTAGCTTGAACAATGCAGGATGCGATAGTATTCAAATCAAATCAAGTCTTGGAAAAATAATCGAGGCTGATTATTTGAATCAAGAAAAGTATGGCCTTGTGGGTCAGATTAAAAAGGTCCATACACAGCCATTAGAAGCGATTTTGGCAGAAGGTATGATACCAGTGATTGGCTCAATGGGTGTTTGTGATGAACAATTGTTAAATATCAATGCAGACTACGTAGCCACAGCAATAGCGGTTGCCTTAAAAGCAGAACGTTTGATATTAATGACAGATGTACCTGGTGTGAAAGAAGATGGTGCAATCCTACCAACTTTAAATACTACTCAAATTGAAGAAAAAATCCAATCGGGGATAATTACTGGTGGAATGATTCCAAAAATAAAAGGAGCCAGTCAAACGGTTCAAGCGGGGGTTGAAACGGTACTCATCAGTGACAATCTGAGCAGGGGCACCTTGATTTGTCTAGCCTAGGAGGTCCTATGACAAAACTATTTCAAAATTACAAACGTGAATCCATTGAATTTATCAAAGCAGCTGGCAATTACTTGGTGGATCAGGAAGGAAATTTCTATCTAGACTTCTCTTCTGGAATTGGGGTCACAAATTTAGGTTTCCATAAGCAAGTCAAGCAAGCAGTTTCGGAGCAATTGGAAGCCATTTGGCATAGTCCAAATCTCTATCAAAATAGTCTTCAAGAACAAGTTGCAGGCTTATTGATTGGGGATGAAGATTATTTGGCATTTTTCTGCAATAGTGGAGCAGAGAGCAATGAAGCAGCCATAAAGTTAGCTCGAAAATTCTCAGGTAAATCGGATATTATTACTTTTAAACAATCCTTCCATGGAAGAACCTTTGGTGCGATGTCAGCTACAGGGCAAGAAAAAATACAACTAGGTTTTGGACCACTTGTTGAAGGATTTCACTATGCGATTTACAATGATCTAGAGTCTGTAAAACAATTGGTCACCGAAAACACTGCAGCTGTTATGTTGGAATTGGTTCAAGGTGAGGGAGGTGTCATTCCAGCTGACAAGGATTTTGTTGCGGAATTAGCCCACTATTGTAAAGAGCAAGGCCTCCTCCTTATTATCGATGAAGTACAAACAGGAATTGGGCGGACTGGAACGCTTTTTGCATATCAGCAATACGGTATTTCACCAGATATTATTACCTTAGCCAAAGGCTTGGCCAATGGTCTACCCATTGGAGCCATGCTTGGAAAGTCAGCTCTAGGAACGGCCTTTACCTATGGTAGTCATGGTACGACTTTTGGGGGTAATAAACTAGTATTATCCAGTAGTAAGGCAGTATTGGAAATCCTGACCGAAGATTTTCTAGCCAAAGTTCGTGTCAAGGCTAGCTACTTACAAGATCAATTGGTAAACCAGCTTGGTAACTTACCAACAGTAGTAGCCATCCGTGGGCTTGGTTTGATGCTGGGAATCCAAGTTACTGGTGATTTGGGCACAATAGTCACACAGGCACGAAAGAATGGTCTAATCGTCTTGACGGCTGGAAGTGATGTGATTCGTCTCTTACCCCCATTAACCATTACAGAAGAGGAGATAGAGAAGGCCGTTTCTATTTTAGCCGAGTGTTTATCCTGAAAATCGTCTGGAAGGTTGAGAAAAGAAAACACGAAGTATTTTCAATTATTTTTACAAAACATTGAAATCGTTTTCGCTTTTGTGTTATAATGAATCCATAAGAAACTAAGGAGGGTATCTCATGTCTGTTAAAGATTTTATGACTCGAAAGGTTGTTTACATTTCTCCAGATACAACGATTGCTCATGCTGCTGATCTCATGCGTGAACAGGATTTGCACCGTCTGCCTGTCATTGAAAATGATAAATTGGTCGGCTTGGTGACTGAGGGAACTATTGCAGAGGCAAGTCCTTCTAAAGCTACTAGTTTATCTATCTATGAGATGAACTATCTACTCAATAAAACCAAGGTCAAGGATGTCATGATTAAGGATGTGATCACTGTTTCAGGTTATGCCAGTCTTGAAGATGCTACCTATTTGATGTACAAAAATAAAGTGGGTATTCTTCCTGTCGTTGACAATGACCAATTATATGGTGTGATTACCGATCGCGATATATTTGCCGCATTTTTACAAGTCTCTGGTTACGGTGAAGAAGGAGTTCGTGCTCGTTTCATCGTCGACAATAAAGCTGGGGAATTGGAAAAAATTATTCGTCTGGTTTCGGACAAAGAATATAATATCGTCTCAACTGTACAAATTGCTACTAAATCAGGAAAAGTAGTCATTGAAGTACAAATTGAAGGAAAGGTTGATTTAGAAGAAGTTCGGTCACTCTTTGAAGATGCAGGAATTGAAGTTGACAGCCTCGTTCCAACTGTCGCAAAAAATATCTAAGGTCAAGATTTTTCTTGGCTTTTTCTTTTGGTCAACGATATAAAATCAATGGATTAATTATTGATATCCGAATGATAATTAGCTTTTTGTGTCTTATATTATGAGATTGATTGCTAAGATAGATAGCCTAAAAAAGAATAGAGATGAGTTCTAATTTAATAGAATTCACCTCCATTCAATGATTCACAATTTAAAATGGTAGAAGTAGACAATATTGAATGTCTTTCTAGATTTCTACAGAATGATGTTGCCGGAATTCAATCGGTGACAAACCGGTATTTTTTTTAAATGTTTTAGAAAAATATGAATAATTATCATATCCTACTTGATCTGCAATAATATATACTGTTGCATTGCTATTTAATAAAAGTTTTTTAGCTTCTTCAATTCGCTTATCTGTAATATAATTAATAAGAGTTTTACCTGTTTCATGTTTAAATAATCTTGCAAGATGATCTGGGCTGATGAAAACCAAATCGGCAAGCACTTTACGATTTAATTCTTCGGAATAGTGATGGTCTATATAGTCGATAATAATTTGTGAAAGAGATTGTTGTGATTCAAGTAGTTTAATATAATCACCAGCTGTATTACTATAAAACTCAATGTATTTCAGCCAATCTTCAATGCTGTTAAAACACCGTTCTTGATAATAATCATGCATTTTAGTCTGAAATAGTTTATGTGCTGAGATTCCTTTTTGATCTAATATGACACTGATTTTTTGTAAGATATCTAATTGCATTCTCTTTAACCATGAAGTCGGAAACAATCGATTGTTTTTTAAACTAGGGTATTGTTCAAATAAAAACGATGATAATTTACTGTAAGATAATAATGTAGAATCCGCAGGTAATATACTAATATCTGAATGAATGGTTTCTGCCTTATTATCAACTGTATATATGGTGTTCTGATGTCCAATGTATTCATAACTAAACATTTTATGGTTCTTTCGGTATTGGTACTGAGAAAACTGAAACTGGTTATGCAGTACTTCCACCTCAAGATGGAAAATCTGCGGATGAGTGGGCATGGGTCAATTCACTTAGAGACTTTGGTCCTAAGTATGTAGCAGATGGTTTTAATGATAAAGTTGAAATTGATGAAAGTCAGGGAGATGGTCTTAAATTGAAACTTGATTCAGAAATCAATCAGTATGCACTACCAGCATTCCCAAATGTTTCTTATTCACAAGAAGAATTAACAAGACTTTCTGCTATCTATGTTGATATTAATTCTTATGCGACTCAAATGGCCTCTAAGTGGGTTGTCGAAGGCGGAATTGACAAAGAGTGGGATGACTATATTAAACAATTAAAAGCTATGGGACTAGATGAATTTATGCAAATTCAAGAAGCTGCCTTTGAACGTTATCAGTCCGTAGCTCAATAAAGAGTAATTACTGTAAATGCCATAAGGGGAGAAATTCTCCCCTTACTTTAAAATAGGACTGTAAGATGAGAAAAATTTTTTCAATTGAATCTAGGTATTTTCGTATTTTTTCAAGAATAACAGATATATTTATGCTAAATTTGTTATTTATTTTAACCAGTCTGCCACTCGTAACCATTGGTGCATCGATGGTTGCATTGAATGACAGTTGGCAGCGTATCTTAAGAGGAGAAGAGAATGAGATTATAAAATCCTATTTTCATTATTTTATATCAAATTTTCGTCAGTCTACGATTATTTGGGTTGGGCTACTGTCAACTGCTTGGTTGATATTGGTCGAATTGATTTTTTTTCTCAATCAAATAGGACCAATTAGATGGGTTGGTTTGACTTCCTTGATTGTGATTTCAATCATGTGGTTTATAATAGTATTAGTGAGTCTAACATATATTTGTCTATATGAGGATAGGATAGTACGAGCAATAAAAAATAGCTTTTTGCTGATAGTAAAGAAACCATTTTATAGTCTCGTTTTAATCTGGATAAATATCTTAGTTGTATATTTTTCAATTAGTAATATTGTTGGTCTTTTTACAGCTCTATATGTGTTTACATTTGGCGGAATATCTGCTCTTGCAGGATTAAATGCTTGGTTAACGAAACATATTTTGAGTATTACAGAATAGGAGAAGTTATGCAAACAGTTTTTGAAGGAAAAAAATACAGAATTTCAGTATTAACTAATCAGTTAATTCGATTGGAGTATTCAGAGAATGGTTATTTTGAAGATAGGTTGACCAGAGTCGTACAAAATAGAGAATTTACGTCAGAGTTATCTCTTAATGTAATAGAAGATGAAAATCGATTGGAAATTATTACGGATTCTTTACACCTACACTATGATAAAAGTCTTTTTAGTAATAGTGGATTATTCATTGATGTAAAAAACAATCTGTCCGCATATGGGAATCGTTGGTATTTTGGGAACCAATATTCAAATTTGGGCGGGACTACGCGAACATTAGATTTCGTTGATGGTTCGATAGAACTAGAAGATGGAATAATGAGCAAAAATGGTTTTGCAATTTTAGATGACTCAGATAGCTTTGTTTTTGATAATAAGAACAATCCTGTAGAAAGACCAGAAAAGGTCATTGACATTTACTTTTTCGGTTATGGACGAGATTACTTTACGGCCTTAAAAGATTTTTATCACTTAACAGGTTCGACACCTTTGCTACCTCGTTTTGCACTTGGAAATTGGTGGAGTAGATATTGGGCTTATTCAGAAAAAGGATACCTTGGTCTTATGGATAAGTTTGAAGCTGAGAATGTGCCTCTTTCGGTAAGTGTCATCGATATGGATTGGCATTTAACAAATGATGTACCAGAAAGATTTGGTAGCGGATGGACAGGTTATTCTTGGAATAAAAAATTATTCCCTGATCCAGAGAGATTTTTGAATGAGTTGCATCATCGTGGGTTGAAGACAACTTTAAATGTACATCCAGCTGATGGAATACGTGCCTTTGAGGATGCATATCCGGCGGTAGCGAAACGACTTTCACTCAATACTACAATTGAAGAACCTGCGCTATTTGATATGTCAAACGAGGATTTTAGAAAGGCATATTTTGAAGATGTCCATCATCCATTAGAAAAACAAGGTGTTGACTTTTGGTGGATTGACTGGCAACAAGGGACTGAGGGACAGATAGATCCCCTTTGGTTATTGAATTATTATCATTTTAAAGATATTACGCGAGAGGGTGATAACAATATCATTTTATCTCGGTATGCAGGTCCTGGAAGTCATAGATTTCCCATTGGTTTTTCAGGAGATACAGTGACAACATGGGCTTCTTTAGCTTTTCAACCTTACTTTACTAGTACAGCTTCAAATATTGGCTATTCTTGGTGGAGTCATGATATTGGAGGCCATATGCTCGGTTATCATGATGAAGAACTTGCCTTGCGCTGGTTACAATTTGGGGTCTTTAGTCCGATAAATCGCCTCCATAGTTCAAATAGTCCGTTTCAGAGTAAGGAGCCTTGGGGCTACAGCTTAGAAATTGCTGAGAGTATGAAAGAATATCTTCGACTTCGACATAAATTTATCCCATACCTTTATACAATGAATGTGCGGACCCATGAAAATGGTATGCCACTAATTACCCCAATGTACTATAATTATCCTTATAGCGATGAAAGTTATTCAGTTCCGAATCAGTATTTTTTTGGTTCAGAATTAATGGTGGCTCCAATCACTGAAAAATCAAACCCTTCAGATAAAAAAGGACGTGTTGAAGTCTGGTTTCCTGAAGGTAAATGGTATAATTTTTTCACGGATGACGAATATGCTGGACCAATCAAACTTCCTATTTATAGAAAAAAAGAAGAGATTCCAGTGTTTGCTAAAGAAGGGGCAATAATCCCCTTGGATGCAAAACCAGCTAAGACAGGTGTGGAATTGCCGGAATTAATTGAATGGCATATTTTCCCAGGAGCCTCGAATTCATTTGACTTAGTTGAAGACCTCAATGGGAAGCGGTTCGTTACTAAATGTGAATTACGATGGGATGAAAGAGTGGTTCAATTTTCTTATTCAGGTGATGCTACGATCATTCCGGCCAACCGGAAACATCGTCTCATTTTTCATGCAATAAGACAGGAAGACGTGATAGTGGAGAATGGGGATACTATGGTACCATTTGATGCTACACAACTTGAAAAAAATAGTACATTTATTGACAGAGTTTACTCTTGTTTACAAGAATTGGAAATTGATTATGATACAAAGCACATTGTAGTTCGAGAATTGGAAAATAGTCAAAATATATTGCATAAGATAGCTTCATTAAATCGGTTAGAACCTAGACTTCGTGAACAACTGACGGAATTATTATTTATTAGCTGATTTTTTCTCCTCCAAGAATAAAAAAATTAAATGTAAAAATAATTCACGGATTGATGAATTTCAATAAGTTTTGTTTATAGAAGACTCGGTTTTCCGATAAGGATAAACGTAGTGAAGATTATTTAAAGGTCAAGATTTTTCTTGGCTTTTTCTTTTGGTATATTTCAAGTATTTTAGAGGAATGTGATATAATAATGTATATCATGTATGAGGAGGCTCTATGGGGCACAAATATAGAAATTACCATAGACATGGGAAGAAGAATTCGGGCATTACGATATTATTGGTCTTACTTGCTATCAGTTTTATCATGAGTTTTTGGTATATATTACTGCCACTTGGACTCTTGATTGGCTATGTATATAAACGAGATGCCATTCACCGATTCTTGAATAGTGACCAAATAAAACGAATCCAAACCTTGATTTTTTCCATTCGTTCTGGCTATGAAAAACACCAAGAGTTGCTAGCAGAACAGGGAGAGAATCAGTCAGTCCTGCAGTTGCGTAAACGCTTGTTAGGTCAATTGTTCGAACTGGATCAACTGTATCAAAAGGTTGGAAAATACCTTGACGCTTATGCAAGCAAAGAAGCTTTTGATACGTTGCAACTGAAATACCAGTTGAAATTACCAGAAACTAAGGTAGAAAAAGAAACGAGTGAACAGGTTTCACCTAGTGGTGGTAAGGTAATGGATGAACAAGCAATGATTGCAGAAATTGCGCCAGAGATTTTAGAAACCTATTGCAATATCCAAAGAGACAATCTTGTTATTCTTGAAAAGCTAGAAAATACAAGCGATAAAAAGGAAGAGTTGACAGCTATTCATGAGGCTAATATGCAACGGTTTAACGATATTCTACAAGGATATGTGAAAATAAAACGATCTCCAAAGGATTTTTTCAACGCTGAAGAACGCTTGGCACAGGCAAAATTGGCCATGGAAAGTTTCGATAAGGATTTGGACGATACCATTAAGCAATTTAATGAAGCTGATATGAAAGACTTTGAAGTCAGTCTACGTATGATGAAAAGGGAAGAGGAGTAAAGAAGATGTCAGGATTTAATTTTGATATTGATCAGATTGCAAGCAATAGTTTGAATGTAAAAGACAAGACGACAGAAATCATCCAAGCTACGCCTGCAGGAGATAGTCAAAAAGTATCGTTTTTGGCTCAATTAACGCCAGAGCAGCAAACTGGTATTCGTGCAAAAGCACCTCAGTTGGTTGACAATTTCTTGGCTAATCAAAATGCGCTCTTGGATTTTGGTAAGGAAGCAGTAGAAGAAGTCAACGCGACGGTCAATCACATTTTGTCAGAACAGAAGAAGATTGAAATTCCACAGGTAGATGAACTGTTGGCCAATACCAATCGTGAATTGAATGGATTTGTAGCGAAATATAAAGATATTTCCACATCGGTGGAATTGGAAAAGAAACCTGGTTTCTTCCAACGCTTGTTCAAACAAGCCAAGAATGATTTACAGGAATTCTACTTTGATTCTCAGACCATTGAAAAGAAAATGGATAGCATGGCAGCCAGTGTGGTCAAACAGGAAGAAGTGTTGGCACGTAATATTGTCTCTGCTGAGCTTTTGATTGAAAATAATACCAAATCGATTGAGAATTTAGTCGGAGTTATCGCCTTTATTGAAGCGACTGGTCAGGAAGCGGCTGAGCGCGCGAGACAAGCACAAGAACAGATTTCGAACTTGGCACCGACAACTGTTGAGTATCAAGTTGCTTCTGAGAAATTGGCGCGCGTGACCGAAGTGGCAAATATCCTTGAACAGCAGCATTCTGAATATATGAGCCGTTTGTATGTTGCTTGGACAACAACTCCCCAAATGCGTAACCTAGTAAAAGTATCGTCGGATATGAAACAGCGCTTGGGAATGTTGCGTCGCAATACCATTCCTACAATGAAACTGTCCATCGCACAGTTGGGTATCTTGCAACAATCTATCAAGTCAAGTCAGACGGCAGATGCGATTGTCAATGCTAATAATGCGGCACTTCAAATGCTAGCGGATACATCAAAAGAAGCTATTCCAATGATGGAACGCACAGCCCAAAATCCGACCCTTTCAGTAGCATCGGTTACAAAGTTGGCAGAAAGTTTGGTTGCCCAAAATAATGGCATCATTGCAGCAATAGATGAAGGACGTCAGAAACGTCGTGAGTTGGAGGCAGCTATCGTACGTTCTGCTGAGACCATCAATGACTCAGTGAAATTACGAGACCAAAAAATTATTGCAGCCTTGTTAGACCAAGGTAAAGAAGCACAAACTGAGGCAGAACAACCGTTGGAAAATCCACAATAAGAATTAAATATCGTTTGTGTGATTGCTCAACTGTTATTCACCAATATGTAGATTCTCTAGATACTATTAAACACATAGCATGATATAGTAGTGCCGTGTGTTTTTATTTGTAGTAAAACGACTGGAAAGAATGATGTTGTGTCCAAATGTTGACAAAAGTTACCTCTTTTTGATTGACTTATACTCAGTTAAAATCAAAAATAGCGGAAGTCCAATCTCTATGTACAATTGATTTGAGTTGATAAGAAGTTAAGGTTTGAATAACCTCTTCAAGTTTATCGATTACCTCATTTAAAGTCCTAAATACTTTATTCTTGAAACCAAGTTTACGAATCTCGGCCCAGACTTGCTCAATAGGATTCATTTCAGGGGTATAGGGTGGAATGAATGTAAATTCAATATTCTTAGGAATATTTAAGGTCTGAGATTTATGCCAGATGGCATTATCCATGACTAAAATAATATAATCTTCTGGATAAGCTGCCGATAGTTGGCGTAAAAATTCATTCATCCAATCACTATTGCATCCACCTGCTATGATGAAAAATGAGTCACCTGTATGGGCATCTACAGCTCCATAACAATAACGGTACTCACGAATGTGGTGACTAGCTACGTGAGGACGATAACCTTTTGGAGACCAACACGAACCAAGTTTACTGATACGCCCAAAACCCGCCTCATCTTGATACATAAGGCGGATTTTTTGATATTCTTTCTCATCAATAAAGCGCTTACTCGT
>NZ_JAIMDU010000069.1:0-1908 GCF_019794615.1 Streptococcus suis | reverse complement strand
GGGACCGACTACAGCCCCAGGATGCGACGAGCCGACATCGAGGTGCCAAACCTCCCCGTCGATGTGAACTCTTGGGGGAGATAAGCCTGTTATCCCCAGGGTAGCTTTTATCCGTTGAGCGATGGCCCTTCCATACGGAACCACCGGATCACTAAGCCCGACTTTCGTCCCTGCTCGAGTTGTAGCTCTCGCAGTCAAGCTCCCTTATACCTTTACACTCTGCGAATGATTTCCAACCATTCTGAGGGAACCTTTGGGCGCCTCCGTTACCTTTTAGGAGGCGACCGCCCCAGTCAAACTGCCCGTCAGACACTGTCTCCGTAGATGATAAACCTACCGGGTTAGAGTAGCCATAACACAAGGGTAGTATCCCAACAGCGCCTCAATCGAAACTGGCGTCCCGATTTCGTAGGCTCCTACCTATCCTGTACATGTGGTACAGATACTCAATATCAAACTGCAGTAAAGCTCCATGGGGTCTTTCCGTCCTGTCGCGGGTAACCTGCATCTTCACAGGTACTAAAATTTCACCGAGTCTCTCGTTGAGACAGTGCCCAAATCATTACGCCTTTCGTGCGGGTCGGAACTTACCCGACAAGGAATTTCGCTACCTTAGGACCGTTATAGTTACGGCCGCCGTTTACTGGGGCTTCAATTCAGATCTTCGCTTACGCTAAACCCTCCTCTTAACCTTCCAGCACCGGGCAGGCGTCACCCCCTATACATCATCTTACGATTTAGCAGAGAGCTGTGTTTTTGATAAACAGTTGCTTGGGCCTATTCACTGCGGCTGACGTAAAGTCAGCACCCCTTCTCCCGAAGTTACGGGGTCATTTTGCCGAGTTCCTTAACGAGAGTTCTCTCGCTCACCTGAGGCTACTCGCCTCGACTACCTGTGTCGGTTTGCGGTACGGGTAGAGTATGATACATCGCTAGAAGCTTTTCTTGGCAGTGTGACGTCACTAACTTCGCTACTTAACTTCGCTCCCCATCACAGCTCAATGTTATAGATATAAGCATTTGACTCATATCACACCTCACTGCTTAGACGGGCTCTTCCATTCGCCCGCTTTAGTTAGCCTACTGCGTCCCTCCATCACTTCATACTCTAGTACAGGAATATCAACCTGTTGTCCATCGGATACACCTTTCGGTCTCTCCTTAGGTCCCGACTAACCCAGGGCGGACGAGCCTTCCCCTGGAAACCTTAGTCTTACGGTGGATGGGATTCTCACCCATCTTTCGCTACTCATACCGGCATTCTCACTTCTATGCGTTCCAGCACTCCTCACGGTATACCTTCTTCACACATAGAACGCTCTCCTACCATAACACTTAAGTGTTATCCACAGCTTCGGTAAATTGTTTTAGCCCCGGTACATTTTCGGCGCAGGGTCACTCGACTAGTGAGCTATTACGCACTCTTTGAATGAATAGCTGCTTCTAAGCTAACATCCTAGTTGTCTGTGCAACCCCACATCCTTTTCCACTTAACAATTATTTTGGGACCTTAGCTGGTGGTCTGGGCTGTTTCCCTTTCGACTACGGATCTTAGCACTCGCAGTCTGACTGCCGACCATAAATCTTTGGCATTCGGAGTTTATCTGAAATCAGTAAACCGAGATGGCCCCCTCATCCAAACAGTGCTCTACCTCCAAGATTCTTAATGTCGACGCTAGCCCTAAAGCTATTTCGGAGAGAACCAGCTATCTCCAAGTTCGTTTGGAATTTCTCCGCTACCCACAAGTCATCCAAGCACTTTTCAACGTGCCCTGGTTCGGTCCTCCAGTGCGTCTTACCGCACCTTCAACCTGCTCATGGGTAGGTCACATGGTTTCGGGTCTACGACATAATACTATTGCGCCCTATTAAGACTCGGTTTCCCTACGGCTCCGTCTCTTCAACTTA
>NZ_JAIMDU010000068.1:0-1929 GCF_019794615.1 Streptococcus suis | reverse complement strand
TGGTAAAATCCCGACTTTATCACATAAAAAAAAGCAAAGGATAGCTATCCCCTTGTGGGACAAGGAGTTTGGCTATCCTTTTTCATTATTTTTCTGTAGTGTATGCAGCCTTTGCGTATCTCTTAAGTTCTTCAAACTTTACGAGACCACGGTTCCACGTAATCCCTAGAAGTTTATTTAACTCCTGCATATCTGGACTCTCTTGTAATCTGTAGTAATCGTCTTGTAGACGTGTCGCTTTCGCACTGTTTAATGCTCTGATCATTCTCTCTGGACTCATAGCCCAGTTTGTTTTGTACTGTAATAGTCGAATGAGAATGAGCGCCATAAAACAAGTTAGGAAATGTGCTTGAATGTGTTCCTCTGTCCAGACATATACCGGACGGCTCTCCAATTCTGTCTTGGTAACCCTAAAGCAATCTTCTATTTTACTTAGTTGTTTATAGGAATCAAGGATTGCTTCATCTGACATTTCAATCTCACTGGTGACAAGGACATTTATGCCGTCAAATTGAGCATCGAAATCTACCTGCTCGAAGTCTATTTGAATGAGTGGAGAGAAGGGTTTGATTTCACCTGTTTCTTTATCTATATAAGTCAAATCAAGGTATTTCTTTCCCCCCTTTTTACTAGTTTGACGAAAGAGTTCCGCGTTGGTCAATTGGCTAGCGTATTCAAGAGCGCCTTCTCTGCGAATCCGTTCGCGATCCGCATATTTTTTATTCCAAGTAATCAAGACTTTCTCTTTTATGATTGGGGAGTCCTTTCGTGTACCTAGTTTACGGTTGCGAATATAGGATTTCTTAGCGAAAGTCTCTTTCGCATTGAAATGCCACCCTTCTGGAGTTAGAATCTGTTCTTGAATATCTTTAGGAGCTCCTTTCTTTCCACGATGCTTTTGTGAAAAGAGCCAGCCATCCCCCTGTTCCAACATGGCTGAAACATTGGTTTTACTGTTCATGGCTTTGTCTGCTACAACCACAATTCGGTCAATCCCAAACTGCTTTTTAACCTCTTTAACTGCTGGGAGATAGGTAACAGGATCCGTCTGATTCCCTCGGAAGAGCTTGTAGCTAATGGGAATCCCGTTTGTATCCATGAAAAGTCCCAGTTGTACAATAGGCTTAGGTCGGTGTTCCTTGCTTGGTCCTCGTCTGCGAAGACCAACTTTGATGATTTCTCCATCATCAGTTTGTTCTTCTATGTCTAGGATATCTGTCTCAAAGTAATAGTTGGTGACATCGTAGAAAACCAGACGTCCTTCCCGATTAGTTAGCCGGCTAATCTCTTGATGGAGATGAAGTTGGATATCGTCTTTGAGTTTATTCAATGTATCAAGGTGGCGGTAGATGGCATTCAAGTTAATATTCCAATCTCCAAATAAATCCGCTTGCGTTTCAACAGTGGCTAATTTACTAGTGGGATTTAAGATTCGTTGAAATACCAGTAGTTTTAAAGCCTTTGTCAAATCGTAATTCGCTTTAGTTTTTACCTGCTTCATAACATGAGGAAGTTTTAATTCTTCAAAGAGATTATCAAAGACCATCCAACCATAGGATTTATCTGGTTCATTCATAGGGGCTAAGAGATCCAAGCTTAGGTGAACCGTAGTATTTTCTGTCAAAGATCCTGCTTTTGCTTCACGCTTTAATCGCTCAAGAATACCTGGTTCCTCCGCTTCTAGATCATCAAGAAGTCCATATTTTTTTATAATTCTCTGTTTTGTTTTTCCATCTATACGGTAACTTTCTGCAAGATAGACATGTGTTCTACCTTCTTTGTTAGTAGTAGTTCGAATAAAAGCCATGCTTATATTATAACATACAACGCCGTACAACACAAGAAAAAGGTTTAAAAAATCGTTGAAAAATTCAATTATATCAAGCAATTGAAGTGGTTTATTAAAAAATTAAGTGATAAAGTCGGGAA
>NZ_JAIMDU010000067.1:0-2861 GCF_019794615.1 Streptococcus suis | reverse complement strand
CCTCGCATCATATCGTAACTCGCCGGTTCATTCTACAAAAGGCACGCTCTCACCCATTAACGGGCTCGAACTTGTTGTAGGCACACGGTTTCAGGTTCTATTTCACTCCCCTTCCGGGGTACTTTTCACCTTTCCCTCACGGTACTGGTTCACTATCGGTCACTAGAGAGTATTTAGGGTTAGGAGATGGTCCTCCCAGATTCCGACGAGATTTCGCGTGTCTCGCCGTACTCAGGATACTGCTAGGTATAAAGAATATTTCAAATACGAGGCTATTACTCTCTTTGGCCTACCTTCCCAGGTAGTTCTTCTATACTCTTTAAGTCCACATTGCAGTCCTACAACCCCGAGGAGTAAACTCCTCGGTTTGCCCTCCTGCCGTTTCGCTCGCCGCTACTAAGGCAATCGCTTTTGCTTTCTCTTCCTGCAGCTACTTAGATGTTTCAGTTCACTGCGTCTTCCTCTTCACTACCTTAACAGTAGTGAGTGACAGGCATTACCTGCCGGGTTCCCCCATTCGGACATCCCTGGATCATTGCTTACTTACAGCTCCCCAAGGCATTTCGTCGTTAGTCACGTCCTTCTTCGGCTTCTAGTGCCAAGGCATCCACCGTGCGCCCTTATTAACTTAACCTTATTAACCTAATTTTTTCAAAAATTAGAAAACTCATTAAATATTCACAGCGTTTTCGGTTTATTTTCTTGTTACTATTTCTTTATGTATCCTTACAGATACACAAGGAATGTTTGATAGATATTCAATTTTCAATGGACAAGTTTAGGATATGAACGACGGTCGCTTCTGCGAAACTTCTGTAGAAAATTAGGAATCTGACGTTGTGTCTTGCACACAAGGAAGATTATCTATTTTCCTAGGAAGTTAGTCGTGAATTCAACTTCACTGGTATTCAGTTTAGTAGGATTTCTATCCTAATGGAGCCTAGCGGGATCGAACCGCTGACCTCCTGCGTGCAAAGCAGGCGCTCTCCCAGCTGAGCTAAGGCCCCACGTATAATTACGTGTTTACTGTATTGTTAAAAACTATTAAGGGACTTTTGAGAAGTCAAATTGTATTCGAACTAATATCCAAGTGAAAAAGATAAACTTCCTTGTGTGTTGATCACACTACGTCAGTTTCCTTTTTTCATACGGATTTCTTAACGTTCTCATTACTTAGTTCAAAACCTCTCAAAATTAAAGAAGACTCACGTACAGGTTCCATTTCCTTAGAAAGGAGGTGATCCAGCCGCACCTTCCGATACGGCTACCTTGTTACGACTTCACCCCAATCATCTATCCCACCTTAGGCGGCTGGCTCCTAATAGGTTACCTCACCGACTTCGGGTGTTACAAACTCTCGTGGTGTGACGGGCGGTGTGTACAAGGCCCGGGAACGTATTCACCGCGGCGTGCTGATCCGCGATTACTAGCGATTCCGACTTCATGTAGGCGAGTTGCAGCCTACAATCCGAACTGAGACTGGCTTTAAGAGATTAGCTTGCCGTCACCGACTTGCAACTCGTTGTACCAGCCATTGTAGCACGTGTGTAGCCCAGGTCATAAGGGGCATGATGATTTGACGTCATCCCCACCTTCCTCCGGTTTATTACCGGCAGTCTCGCTAGAGTGCCCAACTGAATGATGGCAACTAACAATAGGGGTTGCGCTCGTTGCGGGACTTAACCCAACATCTCACGACACGAGCTGACGACAACCATGCACCACCTGTCACCAGTGTTCCGAAGAAAAATCCTATCTCTAGGACGGTCACTGGGATGTCAAGACCTGGTAAGGTTCTTCGCGTTGCTTCGAATTAAACCACATGCTCCACCGCTTGTGCGGGCCCCCGTCAATTCCTTTGAGTTTCAACCTTGCGGTCGTACTCCCCAGGCGGAGTGCTTAATGCGTTAGCTGCGGCACTGAGTCCCGGAAAGGACCCAACACCTAGCACTCATCGTTTACGGCGTGGACTACCAGGGTATCTAATCCTGTTCGCTCCCCACGCTTTCGAGCCTCAGCGTCAGTTACAGACCAGAGAGCCGCTTTCGCCACCGGTGTTCCTCCATATATCTACGCATTTCACCGCTACACATGGAATTCCACTCTCCCCTTCTGCACTCAAGTTTGACAGTTTCCAAAGCGTACTATGGTTAAGCCACAGCCTTTTACTTCAGACTTATCAAACCGCCTGCGCTCGCTTTACGCCCAATAAATCCGGACAACGCTCGGGACCTACGTATTACCGCGGCTGCTGGCACGTAGTTAGCCGTCCCTTTCTGGTAAGTTACCGTCACTGTGTGAACTTTCCACTCTCACACACGTTCTTCTCTTACAACAGAGCTTTACGATCCGAAAACCTTCTTCACTCACGCGGCGTTGCTCGGTCAGGGTTCCCCCCATTGCCGAAGATTCCCTACTGCTGCCTCCCGTAGGAGTCTGGGCCGTGTCTCAGTCCCAGTGTGGCCGATCACCCTCTCAGGTCGGCTATGTATCGATGCCTTGGTGAGCCGTTACCCCACCAACTAGCTAATACAACGCAGGTCCATCTCATAGTGAAGCAGTTGCTCCTTTCAAGCATCTACCATGCGGTAAATACTGTTATGCGGTATTAGCTATCGTTTCCAATAGTTATCCCCCGCTATGAGGCAGGTTACCTACGCGTTACTCACCCGTTCGCGACTCATGATTAATGGTGGAGCAAGCTCCGGTATCAATCATGCGTTCCACTTGCATGTATTAGGCACGCCGCCAGCGTTCGTCCTGAGCCAGGATCAAACTCTCATTAAAAGTTTTGATTCAAACTCAAGCTATTGCTAGCTTTCCGTTTTATTGTTTTTGTTTTGTCATTGACGATTTATCCT
>NZ_JAIMDU010000066.1:0-3142 GCF_019794615.1 Streptococcus suis | reverse complement strand
TAGAAAAGTTACCATTGATACTAGGTCTCCTCTTTAAATCAAATATATTTCAAAATATTACTCCGACTCATCATATTCTCTATGATTGCAAAATTTTTTGCTATAAATCTAGACAGATTTATAGCAGATAAACTGACATTTTCATGAATATTTAATGCACCTCCTTGTATGATAATAAATGTGTTATCAAACATAAAGATTCTATAAAGCAATACCTCTTGTACACGATTCATTCGAAAAAATGTATATAGTTACAATATATTATAACATGAAACCCCTTACAAAAATATGAAAATGGCAGGAATACAATAGTTGTACTCCCACCAATAATTTTTATCTTCGTTCCTTACTATTTATTGTCGTTTTTACGAAAGTCAGATAGTTCCTCAAAATCCTTTAATTCAAAAACAAATGCCTTATCTTCAGGAATGTGAATCCCCTCTACCCTATAACACTTATCAGATTTCCATTCACTCATGATTGTTAAGAGTGTTTCTTTTAAATTTTTATGACCTACCTGAACAATACCTTTTTGCTCCCCAACAGGTTTTGAAAAAGAAAATGCTCCCCTAGTTTTTGCCCGACAAACTTGTATACCCATTACCTTTGTATCCTTATTAAAAGCAACAAGTACATGTGCAGGGTATTCTAAAGCTTGGACAATTCCTTTACTAAATGTAACAAAGTTCTCGTTCACCGTCATGCTATAATCTGATGAGTAACGTATTACGAATTATTTCTTCAAATCTGTAATCAACATTCCAAATACGAAGCTATCTGTCCATTCACCCTTATTCCAATAATCCTTTATGAAATGTGCTTCCTGTCTCATCCCAAGGTTTTGACATAATTTTTTAGAGGCTATGTTTCTAGCATCTAAATTTGCTTGAATTCTATGAATATTATATTCAGCAAATAATTTTTTTATTACGGCTTCAACCGATTCATTTGCATAACCTTTCCCAGAAAATTTTGGGTTAAATACAAATCCAATCTCTACAGTTTGTTTCATGCCTGTATACCAAACGGATATATCACCAATAACCTTTTTATCCAATACTACAGCAAGATTTAAGCTCGAGTTCTCCTCTAATTTGTTATTTTTAGTTTTCTTTTCGAACTCTTCTTTATCTTTAGTATTCCATTCATCTTCTAAAAGGTATCTACATACATCTGCATCAGTATAAATCTCAAAAGTATCTTCGATATCATCTGATCTAAACGGTCGTATATTTAATCGCTTTGTGTTCAATATCATTTATCTTCTCCTGCTGTTTTCCCATTAATTTTCTACATCTTAATTATACTAAAATTCTGCGCTATTATATCATACCCTCAAAGTCTTTTACCAATCACAAAAAGCCATATCAAATCTTTCAAAAGTACTTTGTTTTCCGCAATTAGTGCAGTTTGTTTTTGTTAAAAAAATTGTTGTCATTCTACTTTTCCTCTTCATCATTAATAAGTAAGCAACTTGCTCTCACTTATTATATTCGCAATGCAAAATAAATTTTGGAATTTTTTTCAAAAAAAGTTAAATTGTATTGTATCAATTTCAGAACTCACACTTCAATCGACCATTAAGGCGATATTAGAGGTGGGTACGTTTCTATTCCCAAAAACTCCTTGTCAATGGAAACAAACACGTACCCACAGGGTAAATGGAAATAGATTTTGATAATTCCTGCTATCACTTCTACTCACTCCAAAAAATTTCTCACTCTAATACTTCCCCCATACGACAAAAAGCCTTGCAATCAAGGCTTTTCATTATCCCTTTCGTTCAAAGGTTTCTAGGCTTTTACGAGCAGAGCAACACACTCAACTTGTTCATCATTGTCCAAACCTATATTTAAATCTTCATCGATGATAGGAAGTTTAAATGTAATTGATTTTAGCCATTGTCCATTCGGTTGCTTTTCTTCGTAAATTTGAATTTCAGAAATCAAAGCTGTAATTAACTGTCTACGCTCTAATTTATCAATATACGCTTATATTAAAACAAATTTTCCAGTCTTAAAAATGACTGTTTCCAAACCTTTTCAAACCATAAACGTGCCTGTTCCCATTTTTCTCCCTCTCCCCAACCACTATGAATCAAATGAATTTCCGTCTTATTTTCTTTTTCTGCAAAGAATGTAATACATACATGAGTCAGTGGTTTTGCAACATTCATTACATCCGCATATTGTACCGGACCTTTCCAATTGAAGCATAATAGTTTATTCAATTCAAATGCTGTTACTTTGCACCCTAAAGTACTATTATTTTCATTATCATTTTTATCCCAAAAAAGTTCATATTTCCCACCAACCCAAGGTTCTATTTCTGATTTTTCTGTTAGCCAAGTTATAATCTCTTCATTCTTAGTGAATAAACAAAATGCTCTTTCTGATGAACAGTTTAAGAGTGCCTTGCAATGGATTATTTTATTCATAATTTCTCCTTTCGCTTATATTCATTTTAATCTTTCCACCCACAATTATCCCACGCAATAAAAGTATATATCTCAAATGATTGCCCTCCTTAAATTTTACATTGCTTTCGTCTTAATTCTAATTTTTCTCTCTGAATAATCAACAACATTATACCATTTTTAAGCCATTTTTTCTATTGTCAAATTTCCTATTTTCTCCCACATGCAGCACGGATAAAAAGGAACCTAAATGATATATACAAAATTTCTGTTTTCACTATTTCCGTTCCGCTTTCACTACCTTAAACAATTTATCTTGAAATGTATCTTTGCTCTTTTTGTCAAAATATATCTCTGTTATAAAGGTTTTTCCGTTTATCTTTTTTGTTATAACACCATCAGGCTTTTGATGTTGTTCTTTCTGTAAAATGCCTTAACGCATCCATGATAGCTTCTTCTTTCTCAGGTGTACATTGTGGAATAACTTGTTTTTCTTTTTTTGACTTATTATAATTTTCTCTCAACTCTATTCCACATTTCTTTTTAATCTGGGCAATATAGAGTGCTGAAACTTTCAAACCAAATTTTTCTAATATATATTCCTTAATCTGAGCATAAGTAGCTTTGCTCTCCGCACTTGTCAAATCAAGTTCATCTAGCTCTACTTCAACACTTATATGCTTATCGACATTAAGTTTGGACAATAATGCTACCGTCTCGACGTGG
>NZ_JAIMDU010000065.1:0-3238 GCF_019794615.1 Streptococcus suis | reverse complement strand
TTTTTATTCGGAAGAACGCCATAGCTGTGCACAAGGTACAGACCAGATTCATAGTTGTGATTTTTTATATCAACCGATACCTTATAACTGCCATCTGATTGACGAATGCCCTCATACCATTTAATATCGTCTTGATTTTTACTGTTGGTCCATGTCGGAACCTGAATACGTGTATAATAATCGGGAACACCTGTTATCACTACATCAAAACCAGTCAAACTGGTCTGGGTTATCGTTTGCTTAATCTGTGGTTGAGGAACAGTGTAGGTAGCTTGAGCCAGGGCTACTAATTTTTTATTCGGTAGAATGCCATAGCTGTGCACAAGGTACAGACCAGATTCATAGTTGTGATTTTTTATATCAACTGATACCTTATAACTGCCATCTGATTGACGAACCCCCTCATACCACTTTATATCATCCTGATTCATATTATTAGTCCATGTCGGAATCTGAACGCGTGTATAATAATTTGGCAATCCTGTAATCACTACGTCAAAACTAGTCAAACTGGTCTGAGTTATCGTTTGCTTAGTCTGTGGTTGAGGAACAGTGTAGGTAGCTTGAGCCAGGGCTACTAATTTTTTATTCGGTAGAACGCCATAGCTGTGCACAAGGTACAGACCAGATTCATAGTTGTGATTTTTTATATCAACTGATACCTTATAACTACCATCTGACTGACGAACACCCTCATACCATTTAATATCGTCTTGATTTTTACTGTTGGTCCATGTCGGAACCTGAATACGTGAATAATAATTTGGCACATTAGATATTATCACATCAAAAGTTGAAACTGAGGTCTGTATAATTTTTTGACTTGGAACAGGTTCTGCAACTTCCAACTCCAGCTTATCCAGAAATACCATTTTCCCATTTGCATTTGAATAAGTATGAACATGGTATTTTCCGTAATCTCTGTGTTTTCTCAATTCTACGTAGGCTGCACCTGTTTTATCTGCATTGTACCAAATAATGTCATCCTGGGCTGATTTTTCAGACCAAACGGCAAATTGAACGATTTCATTGCTTTTTATAGGTCGTGTATAATTTACAACCAAATTCTGCTCTATTTTTTCAACACTAGTTATTGGTACGATTACAGGGCTATATTCCCTAGGTAGAGAAGCTGTTGACTTTTCTGCTTCACCATTGCTTACAGCAGACTGCTTGGAAAATATTCGTTGAGTTGGTTCTGACGATATTTCTGAAATAGACGTCTCCTGCTCCTTCGAATCCGAAACATTTTCCGTGTTCTCTATATCATTATCATTTTCCTGTTCAAGTGATACAGATGCTTCTACTTGAACAGTTGTCTTTTCGTCAACAGAATTTATTCCTTGTTTCGTTATTTCAATTTCTGATACAGCAGTAGCTGTTTCTGTTGTAGTATCTTCTAGACTAGAATTTGTGCTAGATTGTACAAAAACCGTCGTATCCTCTTGTTGTTCTTGAGCAATATCTGTAGATGATGGAAGTGATGGCTCAATCGTATTTTCTTCGGCTTGGACAATGTTTCCGAATAACAAGCTAATAGCTACTGGTGCGAACAACAAAGTTCTTTTGGAAAAACCATATTTTTTCTTTTTCAAAGCGGGCTCCTAGTTTTATAAGATAAACTTATGTAAAATCAATTACAATTATATCTCTAGATATATTGTAACATATTTATGAGCTAAAAATATAAGAACCACTCAAATGGGGATATTTTAAAGAATTATTAAAAAATGTACGCAACATTTTCTGTTGCATACATTGTAAATACCAAATCTTATAGAAATCCAGCACACTAATAGCGATCTAGTTTGTACCGCTCAATCAGTGATTTTAACTTTTCTCCATAAACTGGGTCTGTCGCATAGCCAGACGATTGAAGGTTAGTAATCGCGGATTGATAGTCTTTAGATTGGACATACTTCGAGTAGTTTTGCGTTCTCCATGGCGTTGATGTAAAGAAAGTTCCGTAATCTATTAGACTGTCTGCAATAGAGGCATAAGATCTAAATAATTTTTCTTCCGTAATTGTCTTGTCATCTCGAAACTCTTTCGTCTCAACTTTCAAGACATCACCCTTCCACAAAGCGTCCGACTTGATACCAAATAAATTATTGGCCTCTGTCGCTAAACGCGATGTTCCCCATGCAGATTCTAAAATTGCTTGCGCCAGCATCACGCTTGTGACTAGACCTGTGTTTTTCGATACTTGTTGCGCCAATGGTAGGATTTTATTGAAAAATTCCTCCTGACTAGAAGTCATCTGGACAGGCTCTGATACAACTGCAACTTTGTTGTCAATTGCCCGAACTTGCGTATTGTTCTGCGTCGTCTGCCCAGAATTAGACTTTCCCCCAACTGCACCGTACCAGTCTACAATACCTTTTGTCAATGCTGCAGCAAGTCGAGAATGATAGGCATCCTGTTTAATTTTTTGCAGTTCAGTAGGATTATCCATAAAACCAAGTTCTACTAAAATGGCAGGAATATCTGTTTCACGTAAGACCGCAAATGTCTCTCTCCGAACACCTCGGTTTACGGCTCCAGTTTCTTTGATGAGGCTGGTCTGTACTTTTTCAGCTAAAATCTTACTTTCTGCCAAGCGAGTTGGATCGTTATGCATGGCTTGGTTAATTTTCGGCTGATATTCAGGATCGTATTGATACCAATACGTTTCAATACCACTTGTAGTGGTCACACCCATACCTGTAGCGTTGAAATGTATACTGATAAAAAGATCAGCATTACTTGAATTGGCCATCCGCGAGCGCTCTGTTTTGAAATCAACATTGTAATCACCAGTCCGCGTCATCAATACATTGTAGCCCTGTTGCAATAAATTAGCTTTTAACTTATTGGCAACGGACATCGCTAAATTCTTTTCATAGGTGCCTCCATATGCTGCTCCTGAGTCACCCCCCCCATGACCTGGATCAATGAAAATTGTGTAAGAACGAGCGGAAGGCTGTTCTTTGGCAATATCAAAAGCTGAAACAGTATGTGTAGCGCTAAATATAGCCTGCAGTTTTTTATTCGGCAGAACTCCATAGCCGTGTACGTGATACAGACCGGTTTCATAGTTGTGATTGTTTATATCAACTGATACTTTATAACTGCCATCTGATTGACGAATACCCTCATACCATTTAATGTCGTCCTGGTTCTTATAATTGGTCCATGTCGGAATCTGAACACGTGTATAATAATTGGGAACACCGGTTATCACTACATCAAAACCAGT
>NZ_JAIMDU010000064.1:0-3824 GCF_019794615.1 Streptococcus suis | reverse complement strand
TGACGTTTCATTGAGGCTCACAAAAGGGAAAAATCGCTACTTAACGTGGCGATTTTTCTTTTTATAGGGTGCTAATCCGGTGATAGGACGGGAATAACTAACTATGGAAATGATTCGCCTATACAGACTGATTTTGAGGTATTTTTTGATTTCTGATAAGCCAGTAGATAACATATAAGGCTAAAAACCCACTAGCACTCAGGAAAATCCAGCTAATCTGATCAACTGATAATAGCAAGACTAAACCGGATACAACTAGCCGAAATAGAGCTTGACCCAACATGAAGTAGGTGGAAACACCACCTCCTATCGTTGCCAACTGCTCCTCTGGCATGGAATTGACAAATTTTGCATTAAATTTTGGACCACTAGCTCCGAAACCAATTCCCATAGTCGCTAAAAAGAATAGGATGAGAGGCAATTGGTGAGTCAACATTCCTACAAATACCCCCAATAGAGAAAAAGTAGCTGCCACTTCAAGCGTAACCATGCTGGTCTTTTTGAACAAGGTAAAGACCAAAGAGGAACCCAAAATATTTCCGACAAAAAATATTAGAATGGTCAGGGCAAGTGTTGTTTCAACATTGAGGAAGACAAGATTTGGGTCTTCGCTAATCAGCAGGACCAGAATAGGATAGAGAATCGCTCCACAGGCGTTGATTATGGGGCTGGTAATCAGGACCAGGCGGAACTCTGGAATCTTGCGCAGCTCCACGATTGCTTGCTTGAATGAAGCTAGAATGCCCGGACCTTTGGTTTCTGACTCGGGCTGGCTCGGCTGCTCTGCTATTTTCAAAGGCTGCTCCGTCAGGAGTTTGCGAAAGGCTGGCGTCAGCAGCTGCATGATGAGGAGGGAGGCTAAAAAGGTGCCGGCGTTGAGAAAGGCCAGTTTTTGGTAGGAGAGGAGGCCGACCAAGAGGGCAGAGAGGGCCTGAAAGGCGATGTTGAGGAGGCTGGTCACAGTCTGGCGAAAGGCCGAGTATTGCTCCCGCTCTTCTTTGGGCGCTACGCGTAATCCCAGAGGTGTATAGAGGCCGTTTTCATAAAAGCCAGCGAAGTCTGCAAAGACATTGAAAGTTGCAGCCACCACGACAATCCAGAGGGCTGGCTCAAAGCCCATGCAGAATCCGAGGATGAGGTAGAGAAGGACACGGAAGAGGAGGGTCAGCTTGATAGTGCTGATTTTGTTTACTGTCTTGTCTGCCAGATAGCCTGTGAAGAGGCCCATAAAGCTAGGAAAGATTTCTGAGAAGGTCACGATCGCCAGCGCCAGACGGCTGTTGGGCACCAGCAAGACATAGTTCATCAGGGCCAGATAATAGACAACATCACCAAAATTGGACAGCATATCCGCCGTCAGTACCCATAGGTAGGTAGCATTTTTCAAAATCTTTTTCATGATAATCCCTTTCCTTTGTGTAATTTCCAGAATATTCAGATATTTTGTCTTGCAGAGGAGCCGGGATAGACTGCTCTCTGTTCACTCTAGGTGTAGTAGATATTCAGAGTAGAGAAAGCCATATCTCCTGTGATACGCAGCACCTTTTCCCCCATACCAGTTGCATAGTTATTGACAGTAGACATGGAACTATCCAGCTCCACGACCGCCAGCCAATTTGCCGGCAGATAGAGGTCAACTGACGCGAAGGCCGCATCGATATGAAAATCTGCCTTATCACCTAGAATCACCGCCTGATCAAAATAGACCGTACTAGATCCAAAGGCTACATCCACACTGTCATGAATAAAATTCTCCTCATGGATGTATCGAGTCGAGGAACCAAAAGCTGTATCGCGTCCCTTATCGCCAATCACTCCTTTGACAAAACTTTTTGTATCGACCATATTCTTGCTCCTCCTAGGTTTTATTAACAACTTTACCCCTGTGCAAGCCAGTATCGCACCTAATATCAAGGTCCAGGTATCAATTTCCAACCAATCAAAGTGACTGTTTAGCACAATAAAGACCAAGGTTCCCCAGACAAAGCTTGTAACTAGCTGTTTTTTTATCATTGCTTTAAAAAAGAGATAACTCCAACCGACTACCAGCGCCAATTTCCAAAGAGGAAATTCCACAACCGGCAAGTAGTCTTGAAACAAGACTAAGCCTGCCAAGATCAGTAAAGCTATTCCCAAACCATTTCTTTTCATCTTCCTACCTCACTTCTTGTAATTTTTCTTTTAACAAATGATAATAATGCCGTGACACATGAACTTCCTTATGGGTTTTATGAAAAGAAATTCGACTAGTTCCTGAAAAAGACTTATCCAATGAATACACTGCTCTAGCATTGGCAATCGTTGATTTAGAAACCCGACAAAAGTAGATGGGCAAATGCTCCTCAAGTTCATAGAGTTTCATCTTAACCTCGTAGGCATCATCGCCTGTATGAGCAAAAATCTTGGTTCCGTCCGTTTCAAAGAAAAGTATGTCACCCAATGAAAGAAAATACTCGCTGCTCCCCTTGTAAAAAACAAGCGAGGGACGACTAACTTGTTGCAAAGCTTGCTGAATCTGTTCAATCTCTAGTCCCAGCTGACTGGTTCGGATAACAACTTCAACCTGATCTAAGCTGTCATCAAATTCAATCCTAACTTTCATAAACCCTCCTTTGCTTTTGATACTCCTATTATAACAGGCAATTCGGGGAATACAAGAGCATTTCAGTAAGTGGTTACAAATTGGAGGTAAGTGGTAGAAATGAATAAAGAAAAGTCCCTTGCTTTACACGAGGGACTTTGCCTGCATTTATGGTAAGTCGAAGATTTTAGAACTAGTCATTTGATTCATTGCTAGCATTTTTCTTTCGCTGCTTAAAGAAAGTACCTAGCAAGAGTCCTACTCCCAACATAGATGCCAATGAAAGGCTCTCCTCCCCTGTATTTGGTAACATTTTCTTTTCCTCAGTCTTTGATTTCTGAGTCGTCACCTGTTCAGGAAGAGACTTATTAGCTAATTCAGATTGTAAATCCAGATTTTCCTTTGTGTTAGTTACACTAAAAGACATCGAAGCGGAGTCACTCAGTGAACTTGAAACTGATTCGGAAATCGAAGTCGATTCACTCAACGAAATTGAAACTGATTCGGAAATCGAGGTCGATTCACTCAACGAATTTGAAACTGATTCGGAAATCGAGGATGATTCGCTCAGCGAAATTGAAACTGATTCGGATACCGAAGCGGATTCACTCAGTGAATTTGAAACTGATTCGGATACCGAAACGGATTCACTCAACGAAATTGAAACTGATTCGGAAATCGAGGATGATTCGCTCAGCGAACTTGAAACTGATTCGGAAATCGATGTTGAGTCACTCAACGAATTTGAAACTGATTCGGATACCGAAGCGGAGGCGCTCAACGAATTTGAAACTGATTCTGAGGCCAAAGCGGACGCGCTCAGCGAACTTGAAACTGATTCTGAAATCGATGTTGATTCACTCAACGAATTTGAAACTGATTCTGAAGCTGATGCGGACGCGCTCAGCGAACTTGAAACGGATTCGGAAATCGATGTTGATTCACTCATCGAAATTGAAACTGATTCTGAGGCCGAAGCGGAGTCACTCAGTGAACTTGAAACTGATTCGGAAACCGAAGCGGATTCACTCAGTGAACTTGAAATTGATTCAGAGGATGAGGCGGACGCGCTCAGCGAACTTGAGGTTGATTCGGAAACCGAAGCGGAGTCACTCAGTGAATTTGAAACAGATTCGGAGGCCGAAACGGAGGCGCTCAGCGAACTTGAATTTGATTCGGAAATCGAGAATGATTCGCTCATCGAACTTGAAACTGACTCGGAAACCGAAGCGGAGTCACTCAG
>NZ_JAIMDU010000063.1:0-4473 GCF_019794615.1 Streptococcus suis | reverse complement strand
CCTTTTTGTGCGCCCTAAATACAAAAACTATTCCCGTCTTGTCATCAACTGCTCAGACGGGAATAGTTTCTTTAGCTGCTTAAATGCTTAACTTAATGACATTGGGCATCAGCCTAGTCCATGATAGATATCGTATACTTCTTGTTTTTTTAGTTGGTAACGTTTGGCTATTTCTTTGATGGCCTGATTGGGTTTCCGACCACCTGCAATTTCCTTTTCTACCTCAGCTTTTAGATCCACTTCTTCAGCTGATGGGCGGTCTTCTTCACGAGCTCCTGCAACAATTATCAGGCATTCTCCCTTAAGCGGGTTTTCTTCAAGATAGGCGAGGAGTTCTGAGATTGAACCTCTTTGGTATTCTTCAAACAGCTTGGTTAACTCCCGAACAATCGTAGCCTGGCGATCACCATAAACCGATAACATATTTTCCAAGGTATCAGCCACACGGTAAGGCGATTCATAAAAAATCTGAGTTTCCGGATAGGCTCTTTTTTCTTGAAAAAATTCCTTTTGTTGTCCTGCTTTCCTCGGTAAAAAACCATAGAAAATATGCGGTTGTGGGGCTAATCCGGATGCGATGAGAGCAGTAATCCCTGCTGAAGCACCAGGTAGGGCAATTACAGGAATATTTTCTTCAATTGCTGCACGTACTAAATCGTGACCAGGATCTGATATGGAAGGCAAACCAGCGTCAGATACTTGAGCAATTGATTGACCAGATTTGAGCCAATCGAGCAAGACAGGAATTTTATCATGAGCATTGTGTTCATGAAAGGAGGTCTGCTTGGTATCAATCTCAAAATGTTTGAGAAGCAAACCTGTGTTCCTGGTATCTTCCGACGCAATGACATCAACTTCTTTCAAGGTCTGAATGGCTCTAAAGGTCATATCCTGCAAGTTTCCAATCGGGGTGGGGACCAGATAGAGGCTCCCGAAGGGCGACTGACCCTTAAATGATTTTTGTAGTTTCATTCTAATCTCGATTCAATAATTCAATACAGAACATACACGGTTCATCATTATCTCTACGTTTGCCGTATTCATAGGTACAGATATGGAAACCATCCTCATAGATATTCTCCAAATTCTCCTTACCAAAGTTTGAAGGCTTGTGTCCTATCTTATCTTCTTTCTCCAAACGCTCACGCAACTTAGAATTTTCCAAGCGTAATCGTGTATTTTCATCAATAACACTTTGAAGATGTTTTTTAATGGCGTCCACATCAGCCAAGGTTGTCAATAAATTTTGTGAAAAATCATCAAGTGCATCAAATAGTTCTTTTTTATCCATTCCTGTCCTTTCAATGATTCGCTTTACATGGTAAGGTATTCTAAACAGTTTTGCAGACTGACATTTGCCTGCCACATTTTCTTGGCTTTCAGGACTGCGTCCATTTTTTCACGAGCTATCATCTCTGTTAATCTTTCTGCAAGTAACAAGCTCAACACATCAAACAAGCGCCCCTGCTCTGCTTTTTCCACCGCTAAAGAAACCAGCATCCCTACTTGTAAATAAGCGCGGTTAGAATCAGTTAAAAGCAATTCTGTAAACTTTTTCGCCTGACCCAGCAAGTCAATAAACGATTTGTTTGTAGCCAGCCTTTTCGCCTCCTCTTGACTAGAAACTAGTCGTGCGATAAGACTTGCTTGAGTTTTCAATAAGCCTTCTTCCTCTAGAATTCTCTCTAAATATGGAAGATTTTGGGGAAATGAGATAATTTGGGTACGACTCTTTATGGTTGGTAAAACAGCTTCTTCTTGATTGGTCAAAAGAAAAATATGGATCGTCGACTGAGGCTCTTCAATAACTTTGAGCAAAGAATTTGCGGCATTCACATGCATTTTCTCAGCATCACGTATGATAAATACTTGCTGGCTAGATTCAAAACCAGACTGTGAGAAGTTCTTGACCAACTCCCGTATCGTATCTGTTTTAATGAAATTACCTTGGGGTGCCACAATGGTCACATCCGAAAAGTCATTTGATTCAATCAACCGACAAGAGCGACACTTTCCACATGGAAGGACACCAACCTTTTCTTGGCAAAACAAAGCTTGACTTAGAAAAAGGGCCATTTCAAAGCTCGCAAAATCACCTGAAAATAAATAAGCATGTGCCAAACGACCTTGTTCTAGAATCGTGACAAATTGCTGATAGACCAGTGGTTGAAGATCTTTTAGTTCCTGAATATTCATACTCTTTCCGAAAACCGTTTCTTAATAACCGCCAGAGCATCCGCAACGACTGATTCCAACGGTTGACTGGCATCAATTTTAACAAATCGCTCAGGTTCTTGTTCCAATAAGCTGAGATAACCTTGACGTACCCGACGGTGCATATCTGCCTTTTCCATATCTAAGCGGTCCACATCACGATCCGCATTGCGGGCAATTCGTGCCAATCCTTCTTCTGTATCAATATCAAAATAGAGGGTCAAATCAGGTTTTAATCCATCTGTCGCAAACTGATTGAGCCAGTTGATATCAGCCACATTGAGACCACGACCAAAACCTTGATAAGCAATTGAGGAATCGATAAAACGGTCAATCAATAGTAATTTTCCTTGAGCCAATGGTGGCAATATCTTCTCTTTTAAATGCTGACGTCGAGCCGCAATAAACAATAACAGCTCCGTTTTGTCATCCATTTCGGTATTTGCAGGATTGAGAATTATATTACGAATCTCTTCTGCAATGGCTACACCACCTGGCTCTCTCGTTGTCACCACTTCAGGTCCCAACTCTTGTAAAGCTGGTAATAATTCCCGTAATACCGTAGTCTTACCAGCTCCATCCGGACCTTCAAATGTAATAAACATTCCTTGTTTCACTGTCTCTACCTTTCGATTTGCTCATTCATAGTTCTTTTTATTTTACCAAAATCTAGCCAAAAAAGCACTTGAAAATTGACTTGTATTTCTTGACCAAATACCGTACAATGTCAATATAGATTTCTAAGGAGAGTGAAAAAGTATGCTACGTTTCAGAAATATTCTGTTGATTGTATTCGGGGCTGGTTTATTTGCCTTTGGTTTGAACTATCTGATCATGCCGAACCATTTATTTGAAGGTGGTGCGACAGGATTAAGTTTGATTGTTTACTATCTTTTTAAGGTGCAACCTTGGGTAATGAACATTGTCATCAATATTCCCTTATTCATCATTGGTTGGAAAATTCTGGGACGAAAAACACTCTATCTGAGCATTCTTGGAACCCTTAGTGTAACCGTTTGGTTAGCCTTATTTGAAAAGGTTCCATTTGCAATTGATTTACACGAAGACCTAATCCTTGTAAGCATCCTTGGGGGGTTGCTCATTGGACTCGGTCTGGGCATTATTTTCCGCTCCGGTGGGACAACTGGTGGTAGTGATATTGTTGCCCGTATCGGTCACAAATACCTCCCCTATTCTATTGGCCAAATTATTTTCGCAATTGATACCATTGTGTTAACACTGATCGTCCTTGTTTTTCAAGATATTCGTCTGGTACTGTATACACTGATGATGGTTGGGATCGCTTCTAAAATAATAGACTTGGTAGCAGATGGTGGATATGGTAGCAAGGGTGTGATGATTGTTTCTGAGAAATCAGAAGAGCTTGCGCAAGCGATTGACCAAAAAATCGAACGTGGTATCACCTTCATAAAGGCGCAAGGTTTTTATAGCAAAACCAATATCAATATGATTTATTCTGTAATCTATAAAAGTCAGTTACAAGAAATGAAAGAGCTGATTCATCAAATAGATCCGCATGCCTTTATCACCATTACAGACGCACATGAGGTACTTGGCGAAGGGTTTACTTTAGATAAGAATAAACAACCTTTGCAACGTGATTAATAAAGCAAATTTAGTTAATAATTGGTAATATAAAAAACACATGAAATCAATGCTTGTAGCAACAAAGATTTTATGTGTTTTTTACTAGCTTTATGCTAAGACTTTTTTATAAAATAAATATACTGTGGCTCTTCTTAACCACCGAGCGATTGGGCAATATGTGCAATATCCATTTTAATCTATCCTTACTTACTTCTCTTTTCAGATATTTTAGTGAGGATTAAGAAAATGATATAAGATACGATTACAATGTAAGACAGAGGTCTCAAATATTCTTTGTCGTAAGTGAGACATGAGTCAATGAACAAGATAATCGCTAACGAAGAGCAACTGATAGCCAGACAAATATTAAAGAAATCAGATTTCATAGGATAACCTCCTTGTTATAAAACAATTATAAATAATTGATGGATTAATAAATGTATTGTAAGTCAATACTGAATGAATCTTTATAAGTTTATAATAGCAAGTATGTATATCTAATACTTAACAAAAATCAAAAATAGCGATATAATAGTATTATGATAAAAGAACTTACCCAGACACAAGTTGAAGAATTAAAGCAAGCACTTAAAGATAAAAATAATGCTCCGCATCATAGAAAAATACAAGCACTCATTCTTTATTCTGAAT
>NZ_JAIMDU010000062.1:0-4783 GCF_019794615.1 Streptococcus suis | reverse complement strand
GAGCTTTAATCTGGTCTAGCATGATTTTTCCCCTTTTATTTCTAGTGTAACATAAAAAACTAACCTACCACAAAATGTGATAGATTAGTTAACTTAATGACATTGAGCGTTAGCTGTCTTTTTTCGTTCTAGACAATTATTCAGCAACAGTCTATGATGATATCGAAAAAGACGGGCGGTTTGGTAGAATACTAAGAAGAGATATCTGGAAAAATATGAGATAGACGTATCGCAATCTTTCTATTCATCATTAATTGTGATAAACTAAATATAATATCATATGGTTGGCAGTTTTCTAATACTGCCAATACTTCTTTCATCATTTAGAAAGTCAGAAATGAAAATAATAAAACAACTTTGGTGGTTTTTTAGGCTAGAGAAAAAACGGTATGTAATGGGGATTGTTTCCTTGTGCTTGGTAAGTGCATTGAACTTGCTTCCGCCCTATATCATGGGAGAAATTATTGATCAGATTGCAGGAAACCGTTTATCAGGCAATCAACTTCTGATTGGGGTCGCTGGTTTGGTTCTCTCTGCAATCGGTATGTATGTATTGCGTTATATTTGGAGAATGAATATTCTAGCGACTTCCTTTCGGCTTGGCAAAATTATGCGTGCTAGGCTATTTGAACATTTTATGAAAATGTCTCCATCCTTTTTTCAAAATCACCGAACAGGTGATTTGATGGCGCACGCTACTAACGATATCAATGCTTTGACACGATTAGCAGGTGGAGGAGTGATGTCATTTGTCGACGCGACGGTAACGGCCCTCATGACCTTGGTGACCATGTGTTTCATGATTTCTTGGAAAATGACCCTAGTTGCCATTCTTCCCTTGCCTTTTATGGCCATGACAACTAGCTTTTTGGGCAGAAGGACACATGAGAATTTTAAGGCTTCTCAGGCAGCTTTCTCAGAATTAAATAACAAGGTTCAAGAATCGGTATCAGGCATCAAAGTGACCAAGTCATTTGGTTATCAGGAACAGGAAACTCATGCATTCCAAGAAGTCAATCAAGCAGCCTATTTACAAAATATTAAGACCATGCGGTATGATGCCATGTTTGATCCAGCCGTTTTATTCTTTGTTGGTCTTTCTTACGTACTGACCTTGTTCGTTGGTGCTCAATTTATTCGACAAGGTCAGGTGACAGTTGGACAACTCGTAACCTTTATGACCTATTTGGATCTATTAGTATGGCCCTTAATGGCAATTGGTTTCTTGTTTAATATTACACAACGTGGCGCTGTTTCCTATGAGCGTATCCAACGATTATTAGATATTCGTTCAGATGTTGAAAATCCACAGAATCCTTTACCAGCACCTGAAAATGGAGATATTTGTTACGAAATTGATGCGTTTTCATATGAAGAACAACCGACACTTGAAGACATCTATTTCACTATTGAAAAAGGGCAGACGGTTGGTCTAGTAGGTCCTACAGGATCTGGGAAAACTACTTTATTAAAATTAATCTTGCGTGAATATGATGTGGAAGATGGTCGTATTTTATTAAACAATGAAAATGTAAAAGACTATCGTTTAGCAGATTTGAGGAGTCTGCTGGGCTATGTTCCCCAAGATCAGTTTCTATTTGCAACAAGTATTTCTGAAAATATTCGCTTTGGACATCCCAATTTGGGAAAAGAGGAGATTGAGGAAGCTGCTAAAATTGTTCATGTGTATGATGATATAATGGATATGCCTGAAAAATTTGACACCATTGTGGGGGAAAAAGGTATTGCCTTATCTGGTGGACAAAAGCAGCGATTAGCTATGGCACGCGCAATGATTTTAAATCCTGAAATCCTATTGTTAGATGATTCCTTATCAGCAGTTGATGCCAAGACGGAACATGCTATTATTGAAAATGTCAAGGAGGGCAGGCGAGGTAAAACAACCATTATCACCGCCCATCGTTTATCGGCAGTAGTCCATGCAGAGATGATTTTGGTATTAGAGAATGGGCGTATTATTGAACGGGGACGTCACCAAGAATTACTTGAGAAGAAAGGTTGGTACTACAATACATATAGGATGCAGCAATTAGAAATGGAGGAGAATGATGAATAAGAAAGCACCACAAAATGTCTTTTGGCGGCTATTGTCCTATGTCAAACCTTATCTATTTCTAACCATCGCTGCCTTAAGTTTTTTATTGTTAACCACAGTAATTCGTAGTATCATTCCCTTACTGGCATCTTATTTTATTGATCATTATGTCCATCAAGTAACAGATGGGGTTTTGTTGGTTTTAGGTGGCTATTTTGGTCTGTATATCCTTCAGATGTTGTTTCAGTATATTGGTAATTTTTGGTTTGCTAAGGTTTCTTATAGTATTGTTCGAGATATTCGCCAGGATGCCTTTTCTAAAATGGAATCTTTGGGGATGGCCTATTTTGATCAAACACCGAGTGGTTCGATTGTATCTCGATTGACAAATGATACGGAGAGTATTTCAGAGATGTTTTCTGGGATACTGTCCAGTTTCATTTCCGCTATTTTTGTCGTAGCTGTTACTTTGTATACCATGTTTGCTCTTGATTGGAAATTAACCAGCCTCATTGTCCTCTTTTTACCAATCATTTTTATATTGGTGAATATGTATCGAAAAAAATCAGCACCCGTTGTGGAAAAAACACGGAGTTTATTGAGTCAAATCAATAGTAAACTTGCTGAGAGTATTGAGGGAATTCGGATTATTCAGGCCTTTAGACAAGAGGAACGTTTATCTGATGAGTTTGAAGCTATTAATCAAGAACATCTAGCCTTTGCCAGTCGGTCAATGGCATTGGATAGCCTGTTTTTACGACCTGCTCTTTCGCTGATAAAAATTCTAGCCTATGCTTTTCTAATGACCTATTTTGGCTTGGATTGGTCAGATGCTCCAGTTTCCGCAGGACTCATTTATGCTTTTATCCAATATGCCAATCGTTTATTTGACCCTCTTTTGGAAGTTACCCAACACTTTTCAACCCTTCAAACTTCTATGGTGTCTGCGGGTCGCGTGTTTACTCTAATGGATCAAACGATTGAGGAGCCAAGGCAGGAGAGTACGGATGTGCGAATCACTAAAGGTGATATTGTCTTTGAAGATGTGTCATTTTCTTATGATGGCAAGCGAAAAATTTTGGATCATGTTTCATTCGAAGTAAAAAAAGGACAAACCATTGCTTTTGTTGGGGCTACAGGATCTGGAAAATCTTCCATAATAAATGTATTTATGCGTTTTTATGAATTTCAATCGGGCCGCATCCTTATTGATGGACAAGATATACGTCAATTCGCACCTCACGAATTGCGTTCTAATATTGGGCTTGTATTGCAGGAACCGTTCTTGTATCATGGAACAATTGCTTCCAACATTCAAATGTATCAAGATATCAGTCAGGATGACATCATTGAAGCTGCTCGTTTTGTTGATGCAGCACCATTTATTGAAAAATTACCTAATGGTTACCAACAGCTTGTTACAGAGAGGGGTTCTTCCTTTTCAACTGGGCAAAGGCAGTTACTTGCATTTGCAAGAACCATGGCTAGCCAACCCAAAATTTTAATTTTAGATGAGGCTACAGCCAATATTGATTCTGAAACGGAACAAACTGTTCAGCATTCGCTTGAAAAAATGAGAAAAGGTCGGACCACCATCGCAATTGCACATAGACTATCTACGATTCAGGATGCGGATTGCATTTACGTTCTAGATAAAGGAAAAATTATTGAATCGGGTAGCCACGACGAATTACTAGCTCTCAAGGGAACCTATCATCGGATGTATGAGCTACAGGCTGGTCAATTGGCACAATAGTTCGATTTTTATTCAACAGAAGGAGGTTATTATGACTCAACCACATATTCCATCAGTCATGTCAGATTTACGACAAGACATTGTTCAAATGCCCGAAGTGATGAAAGAATGTAGTGGCATTCGCATTTACGGGCGTCGTATTCGTTCCATATTATTTACAACCGATGTTTCAATTATTGCTAACCACAATGCAGATGCTATTCTGGCTGTTTATCCATTTACTCCAATTCCTGCCATTATTAAGAGTATTATGATGGTTGCGTCCGTTCCTGTACTTGCAGGTGTTGGTGGTGGCTTAACAACCGGTATGCGCTCGGCAAATATGAGTTTATTGTCAGAGTCTGAGGGGGCTTATGCTGTAGTAGTAAATGGACCAACAACGGTTGAAACAATTGAAGAAATCAATAAGGTCATCGATATTCCCATTATCTATACAGTCGTTTCAGACAAATCGGATATTAAATCTCGTATTGAAGCGGGGGTTGATATCTTGAATGTATCTTGTGGTATTGAAACTCCAAAAGTTGTAGAAAAAATTCGGAAAGACTATCCTGATTTTCCCATCATGGCAACTGGTGGACCAACCGAAGAGAGCATTCGCCAGGTAATTGCAGCTGGTGCAAATGCCATTACGTATACAGCGCCAAGTAATGGAGATCTTTTCAAAGGAAAAATGGAAAAATACCGTAAACATGCAGTGGACTGAAAAACTGTCTCGGTCTTGCATTCTGCCCCTTTCTGAGTTACAATAGAAAGGCAGACTTCCCTTAGTTAAATGGATATAACAAATTCCTCCTAAGAATTAGTTGCAGGTTCGATTCCTGCAGGGGAGATATAAATACAACGAAAACCCTTGAAATATTAATGAACTGCTCCCTGTCAAGTGGACAATGAAATAATAAAAGATTAGGCGACGGCCTTGTTCCTCATTTCAAGAGGGGCAAGGCCGTTGTTGCGTTCTTGAAAACGTT
>NZ_JAIMDU010000061.1:0-4850 GCF_019794615.1 Streptococcus suis | reverse complement strand
TGAGGCTCACAAAAGGGAAAAATCGCTACTTAACGTGGCGATTTTTCTTTTTATAGGGTGCTAATCCGGTGATAGGACGGGAATAAATAACTACGGGAATGATTCATTAATTCTCTTTTTTGAAAACAACACCATTTTCTTTTAATTTTTTGACCGTTCCTGGGCCAATTCCTTTTATAGACAAAATTTCCTTCTCTGTCTTTTTCTTAAAATCCGCTTCAGAAGCCAACTTTTGCTCCGTAAAAATACGAACCAAGTCCATTCGAATACCTGCAAATTCAGGTTTATTTAAATTTGAAAACCAGTCATTCGCATGGCTAAGTGTCCTATGTAAGTGTGAAATATTTCGGTGATATTCTACTTCGGAGAAATCATCTTCAAAATCACAATCATTATCCCAATCGTCTGAACATCTCGTCAGGTATTTCTCTAAAATCATATTATTATTTAGAAAATCAAACAGTGGATAAAGAGCTGTTTGCAAGGATTCCTCTGTGAATGGAATATAAACTTCTTTTTCTTCGATTTCCAAAACTCTATCCAACCAATCCACTTCACCAAAGAACAAACTAGTCTCTCCGTTCATTTTTTCAAGTTGGACAAATAGCTTATCCGCTTCATCCCATTTCCCTTGCAAAACTTTCGAAATCAATAAATGTAGCAGCGCCCCGTCATCCTTATTTCCCTTTTGAACTTCTGCATAATAGGCTTGTTCGACCTTGTCGTACTGTCCTAATTGGTTATACAAAGAGAACATGATTGGTAAAAAGTTAGGAGGGAAGCGACGTAACCCATGCGAACGGAATGTTTCAATAATTTCCACGGCCAAACCATAAAAGCCCTCATCAATAAAATATTCCAAACAGTACATCAGCCCCTGATGAATTGGTCGTGTTTCAAAACAACTCCAATCCGCGTAATCTTCAGCCTTCCATAAATCCAGCGCCTGCTGATAGAACTTATATACCTTCTCAAAATAAGAACGTTCAAATGGTTCTTCCTCGATTAAAAGCAGGTGGAAACGTGCCGCAAAAAAATCTGAATTTATCGCCAAAACTTCCTTCAACAGTTTCTTCCTAGCCCTTGCATTTAGAGTGTGCATTGCTTTCCTAAACAAAGCATAGTCTTCCGAAAAAGAAAACGTCCCATCTGCCAACTGATGATTGATCTGCCTATAATCTGGTTCTACACCCGTTCTTTCAAACTCTTGAAATATGGCTGTTTTTTGATCATCATAATTTTGTATCGTCCGCCGCTCAACAATAGTTGGTTTTTTATGGAAAAATTCAAATAATTCCGCTTCCTCTTGTTTCAGGACCTTGATATCCAACTTTTGTTGTTTCTTTAATTCTTTCTTCCTATTTTTCTTCTTTGCCATAAGCTTTTCTCCTTGAATATTCTAATTCCATTATAGCAAGAGAACAAGAAAAAACCAACTCATTTCAGTTGGTTTCTGTTATATTAAGCTTTCAACTCAATCCCTTTTTCTTTCAACTGCTTGATGGTTGCAGGACCGATGCCTTTAAGAGCCAAGAGATCCTTTTCTGTGTGGTTTGCAAAATCAGCTACAGATTGAATACCTGCTTCATAGAAAGTTTCCAAACGTGCTACCGCAATGCCTTCCAACTCAGTAAGTGCCAAAAAGTCTTCCAATGAAGCCGCTGAAGAAGTCACCTCTGCAACAACTTCTTTCACTTGTTCCACAGCATGTTCTACGAAAGTTTCAGCCTGATGTGCGACTGTCTCAACAGCTCCACGAGCAGTTTCAAGACCTACACGACCTGCACGTTTCAAGTCTGATAGTTGTTTTTTTAATAGTTTTTTTCGATTTACTTTTTTCTTTGCCAATGGTTACTCCTCTCCTTAATAATGCCTTTGACCAATCAGTTCATCTGGTAAATCATGAAATCCTTTACCAGCGTGGTAGTTGGCAAATTTCCCTTGAATAAAGCGATAGGCATCCAGCTTGCTCTCATAACGAATATATGCATCCGCAGCACGCTCATCTTTGTCTTCTTCCAAGATACGGCGACTTTCTTCAACAGCCATTTCATTGACCATGACTTGTGTATTCACCCAAGCTTCAAATTCTTTTAAAAATTCTTGTTCTTTTGTCATTTTTTCCTCTTTCGTCTGTTCAATAATAAACACACCGACATATTATACCATAAAATCACCATTTGGAAAGCACAAATATTCTGTCATTTTTTACACAAATATAATTATGTTCTTATCAATCGGTGATAAAATAGCATCTAATTGATAAAAATAGGAAAGAGGAATCCACTGAAACCATGTATTCCTCTTCAACATGGCAGTTATTTGTTTTCAATCGCTGCCGTAACAAAAGCTGTATACAAACCTTCTGGACGATTTGGACGAGATTGCAATTCTGGATGGTATTGACAAGCAACGAAGAATTTATTTTCTGGAATTTCAACAATTTCTACCAATCGGTTGTCAGGTGATACTCCTGAAAAGACAAATCCTGCATTTTCAAATTGTTCACGGAATGCATTATTAAACTCGTAGCGATGACGGTGACGACATTGCACAACCTCTTGGTTATCATAAGCTGCAGCAGCCTTTGAGCCACGTTTGAGTTTACTTGGATACAAGCCTAAACGAAGTGTTCCGCCAAGGTCTTCTACTCCAATTTGGTCACGCATGATGTCAATGATTGGATATTTAGTCTCTGGGTCTAATTCAAAGCTATTAGCACCTTCCAAGCCTAGAACGTTCCGAGCAAACTCAACACAAGTCAATTGCATTCCCAGACAAACACCTAGCATTGGCACATCATTTTCACGCGCATATCGAATAGCTTGAATCTTACCTTCTGTTCCACGTTGACCAAATCCACCAGGAACGATAATCCCTTGGGCTTGGCTAAGACACTCCTCTACATTTTCAGCTGTTAAATCATTGGCATTGACCCAGTCTAATTCGATAGTAGCATCATTAGCATACCCGGAATGTTTTAAGGCTTCGACAACTGAAATATAGGCATCCTGAAGTTCAACATATTTACCAACTAGGGCAATTTTTACCGTTTTCTTCAAGTTCAATACCTTGTCTACCATTGCAGTCCACTCTGTCATATCTGCTGGTGGCACATCTAATTTCAAATGGTCGCAAACGATTTGATCCATGTTTTGGGCTTGCATATTCAGCGGAATTTGATAAAGATGCTCAACATCCAGTGATTCAATAACAGCTTCTGGAGCCACATCACAGAATTGAGCCAATTTATTTTTAATTCCTTGACCAGCTGGTTGCTCAGTACGAATCACCAACATATTTGGTTGAATCCCCAGACCACGCAGTTCTTTAACAGAATGCTGGGTTGGTTTTGTTTTCATTTCACCAGCCGCCTTAAGGTAGGGTAGAAGTGTCGTGTGGATATACATGACATTATCTGAACCCACATCCGCTTTCATTTGACGAAGCGCTTCAAGGAAAGGTAGACTTTCAATATCACCAACTGTACCACCTACTTCCGTGATGATGACATCCGCATCTGTAGTACGAGCAGCTCGTTTAATTTTATCTTTCAAAGCATCCGTAATATGAGGAATCACTTGAACAGTTGCGCCCAAATACTCACCTTTACGTTCTTTACGAAGGACTTCGCTATAAATTTTACCAGTTGTAACATTTGAATACTTATTGAGGTTGATATCAATAAAACGTTCATAGTGACCTAAATCCAAATCAGTTTCTGCACCATCATCCGTCACAAACACTTCCCCATGCTGGTAAGGACTCATGGTTCCTGGATCAATATTGATATATGGGTCAAATTTTTGAATGGTTACCTTCAGTCCACGGTTTTTCAATAGACGACCAAGGCTGGCTGCCACAATCCCTTTACCAATAGATGAAACCACACCACCTGTTACAAAAATATATTTTGTCATACAAACTCCCTTTCTACAAATCAAGCTAATCGAAAGATCTTGGGGAAGATCCTTTTACTAACCTGACGAAAAAACAAAAATAGCTCCCTATGAACTAGGGAGCTCCGACCTCAAAAGAGGTGCCCGATATTATCTTATCGCAATTTAGCTAACTTGTCAATTGATTTTAATCTTCCAAATTTTCGTCGTCGGAATAATCATCATCATCGTCATCTTCAGCCAAATCAACATCCTCATCAACTAAGTCGTCTTCTGGAATGATTTCATTTATTTCAGAATCGTATGATTCCACTTCATCTTTTTCATCATCAGGATTTTCATCGTCATATCCTGATTCATCCGTATCTTCGTAACCATCTTCATCTTCTGGATCATCATTACCATAATCAATGGCATCATCATCTCCATCCATGAAGGCATTGACACGTTTTTTCTTACGTTTTGGTGCATCATCATCTTCTTCAAGAGTAATCACTTCTTCGTCGATCTCATCGATAGCATACCATGAACGAAGACCCCATTTATTATCCCCAAGTGGGATAAAGCTACCATCCACATTCAAATCTGAATAGAAGATTGGTAGAGCTGCACGAATTTCGCTATTTGATTTTTCTAGGTAATTTTGAATTTCATTGACCAAGTCGTTGAAATACATTTCATTGTCACGTCCACGTTCTTCCAAAATAGCACGAGCTACTTCAATCATGGAAAGTTCGCTTTTTTCTTGTCCTGCAAATACGTTAAGTTCCAAGGCTTTTCTCCTTTTTTGTCTTTCCTTTCTATTTTACGCTAAAAAAAGCAAATAGTCAAAGATAATCTTTATCGAATCATTCCCTTTGTTGTATTTTTCAAAACCCGTTCCTTTTTCTAATAATAATATTTGGTTTAACTCTCTTAAACTCAAGAATTTTCCTCCACTGATGGATTGAG
>NZ_JAIMDU010000060.1:0-4883 GCF_019794615.1 Streptococcus suis | reverse complement strand
CTCAGAGACAGATTTTGGACTTCTTTTGGACATGATAAAACTCCCCTTATCGTTTCTAGTGAAAATTTTTGTTTTTTCACTGTCCACTATAAGGGGAGTATATCATAATATTTTCAAGGGTTTTGGTTTGGCTAAAATGTGACTGAGGGGCAAGAAAGGGGCAAATTATGAATCCAATACTTTCATCTCACCTGTACCCCATAAATAGTCTGTTTTTTGTTTATAAGATAAGCTATGGCAAGTACAGGAATAGCATAGGGCAGGATATTTGCACCGAATACTTCATAACTAATGAAGAGAGGAGCCAGTAAGGTGTTGGTGGCTGTTCCAAAGACAGTACAATACCCAAGGGCAGCAACATATTCAGTTGGTAGTCCTAGTAATCCTGCTAAAACAGCCCCAGCACTTGCTCCAATCGCAAAGAGTGGGGTAACTTCGCCCCCTTGAAAACCTGCAGCCAAACAAAGACAGGTGAGCAGGAGTTTTAGTAGCCAATCGTAAGCAAACACCTGTTCCCCAGCTAAACTGGCATCAATCAAATTGGTTCCTAAACCAGCATAACGACCTTGATGGAAGAAGAATAGTAGAACGGTCAGTCCGACTCCCATGATAGCTATTTTAATGTAAGGATTTGGAAGCCATCGAGTTGAGATATTTTTTGCTTGTACCAAAAAGCAGGCAAATAGATTACCGATGAAACCGAAGCAAAGAGCAATAAATAGCCATTTGAAACTATCTGTAAACTGGAATGAAAAAGATGAAATAGTGTGCGAAAATTTCTCTAATCCCAATAAATGGGAAGTAGTAGAAGCCGTGAAAGCGGCAACTAGACAATAGGGGAGACTAGTCCAAGAATATTGGCCAACGATTAATACCTCAATGGCAAAGAAACTAGCGGCCCATGGTGTTTGAAATAGCCCTGCAAAACCTGCGGCCATACCAATCTTTGTTATCATATCTTTGGGCAAGTGTGTGAAACCATGTTTTTGTAACCAATGTGAGAGACTGGCTCCAAGTTGGACAGCTACACCTTCGCGACCAACGGAAGCGCCAAAAAGATGACTGAGCCAAGTTGTAGAGATGATGAGCGGAATGAGAACTGAAGAAATTTGCGCTTTCTCCCCTTGTCCAGCTTTGAAGACTAAGCCCATGCCTGCTTGGAGTTCCCTTCCCCATTTTTGATAAATGAAAACAATCAACACACCTGCAAGTGGTAGAAAGGGGATTAGATATGTAAAATATTCAGACCGTAGGTCTCCAATCCCTAGTAGAATTTTCCCAAAAAGTGTGGTGATTATTCCTGCACCGACTCCAATTAAGCAAGAAAAGAAAAGGAGTTGGATGGCATGTTTCATTTTATTACTCATGATTTGCTAACTTGGAAGATTGATATGCTCTTGATTGGGCCATCATATCACTAAAGGTCGCTTGAATAGCAGAGCGGTAATCATCCTTTTGGACTAATTTTCCAACTCTTTCAAGGACAGCTTTTTCTCGGCTGGTATCCAAAACAGGCTTACCTGTTGCTCGTTTATAGGCTGTAACTTGGTCGACCAACTCCATTCGTTTTTCTAATAGTGCAACAAGTTCCTCATCAAGCTGATTAATTTGTGAACGAATCATGTCTAAATCCATTATTAACTCCTCCAAAGATTGTTTCAGTTGGTTTTTAGTATAGCAAAAAACAAGGCGGAAAACCAGCCTTGTTAAGAATGTTTACCAACTTGCTTTTTTAACCCCAGGGAGTTGACCAAGATGGGCTAATTCACGGAAGGTAATCCGACTCACACCGAATTTTCGCATATAAGCATGCGGACGGCCATCTGTCCGGTCTCGGTATTTCAGCCGAATTGGATTTGAGTCGCGAGGCAATTTTCTGAGTGCTTGGTAGTCACCTTTTTCTTTGAGACTTTTTCGCAAATCTGCGTAACGTTCGATTAATTCCAATTGCCTCTGATAGCGGGCCATTTTTGATTTTTTAGCCATAAAATTCTCCTTTTTTAAAACTTAACCAGTTAATTATATATCAAAAAAATAAAGATTGCAAACAATAGGTGTACAATCTTAATAATTGGCTAAAAGAAAACAGACTAGACCTATTGATAAGCCAGTCTGTTTGTCAATTAATTCAAAGTATCTAATTTTGTAACAAGGTCAGTTGCGAATTGCTCAAGGTTAACAATATCCTCATCTTCAGCGGCAAGATCTACCTTAACATTTTCAGCACCCTTAGTTGCACCACGTGAACCCAACATGACATCGAAATCGTCTACTGCACTACAGAAGTCATCATAGAAGGTATCACCAGATCCACACACACCATACACTTTACCAGTCAAATCTAAGTCAGCTAAGTCAGCATAGAAATCAACAATTTCATCTGGAAGTTCACCGTCTCCACCGTATGAGTAGGTGTAGCTGGCTACCACGATAAGGTCAGCATCCAAGATTTCTTCTGTTTCAATAGTCGTACATTCATGAACCTGTACTTCAACGCCCAACTCTTCTAGCTTACTGGCGACGATGTCAGCGATTTCTTCTGTGTTACCAGTCATACTAGCGTAAACTATTTTTGCTAGTGCCATAATTTCCTCCAAATTACATAGTAATCCCATTATACCACACTCCTATCATTTTCAAAAGGGGAAGTTTATGCTAAAATGATGAAAAGGAGTTGCTATGACAATTTACAGTAAAATTATTGAAAAAATTCACGAATACGACACGATTATTATTCACCGACATAAACGACCAGATCCGGATGCCATTGGTAGTCAAGTTGGCTTGCAGAAACTCTTGCAGAAGAATTTTCCTGAAAAAACCATCAAGGTAACCGGTTTTGAGGAACCAAATCTTGCTTGGATGGCAGGAATGGACGTAGTTGCAGACCAAGATTATCAAGGAGCCTTGGTTATCGTGACAGATACTGCCAATACGGCGCGTGTGGATGACGACCGTTATACTCAAGGAGATTTCTTGATTAAAATCGATCATCACCCCAATGAAGAGCCTTATGGTGACCTGCTCTGGGTCAATACGGAAGCCAGCTCATGCAGTGAAATGATTACGGAACTGGCCATCCAATGCCAACTAGAACTCGATGGAGAGATTGCTCGTCTACTCTATGCAGGAATTGTGGGCGATACTGGCCGCTTTCTCTATCCAGCAACCAGCTCGCGCACCTTTGAGATTGTTGCTCGTCTCCGCCAAGAAGATTTTGACTTTGCAAGGATGTCTCGCCAAATGGATACCATCGATTTCAAGATTGCCAAGTTGACAGGTTACGTCTACGACAACTTAGAGGTGGATGAACATGGTGCGGCACGTGTCGTTTTGACACAGGACATTCTCGAAAAATACGGGGTGACCGATGCGGACACTTCCTTTATCGTAGGTGCGCCAGGACGGATTGGAATCGTTCAATCTTGGGGGATTTTTGTGGAACAAACTGACGGAAATTACAGAGTCCGTTTGCGCAGTAAGTATCTTCCAATCAACGAGATTGCCAAACGTCATGATGGCGGTGGCCACCCACTAGCAAGTGGTGCTAACTCTTATTCACTCTCCGAAAATGAGCAAATATACCAAGAAATCCAAGAGGTAGTGAGGAATGCAAGCAAGTAGTCGCTCCCTTCGTTTAATGGGCACTGTCATTGAAACAAAAATCTGGCATCGACAGGCAGAACCGATTTTGGATCAGGTAGAAGAGTTGCTCTATCTCTACAAGGATCGGTTTTCTGCCAATGACTTGACCTCTGAATTGATGGAGGTCAACCTCAATGCAGGTGTTCAGGCGGTTCCTGTTGCTGATGACCTGTATGAATTGATTAAATTGGGCAAAGAACACAGTCTGGCTCAGGGATCTTTTTTGAATATTACCATTGGTCCCCTTGTGCAAAGCTGGCGGATTGGATTTAGCGATGCCAAACTTCCAACCCAAGAAATGATTAGTGAAAAACTCCAACTCATCAATCCAAGGGACATTGAATTAGATGATGAGGAACAGACAGTCTATTTGAGAAAAGAGGGCATGGCGATTGATTTGGGTGCTCTGGCTAAAGGATATGTAGCTGATAAGATTGTTGACTTCTTGAAAAGAATAGGTGTGGAGGCTGGCTTGATTAACCTGGGTGGCAATGTCCTGACCTTTGGTCAAGCTCCTCACAATGCAGATGGCTATTGGCGAATTGGTATACAGGATCCTCAGAAACCACGTGGTGAAAATGCCCTCGTTCTCAAAATAGGAGAAGAATCGGTAGTCACCTCTGGTATTTACGAAAGAACCCTTACCGTGAATGGAAAGACCTATCATCATATTTTGAGTCCTGAGACTGGCTATCCAATCGAGTCGCAGCTGGCTAGTTTGACCATTGTGTCCAAACAATCTGTTGATGGTGAGATTTGGACGACTCGACTGTTTGGCCAAGAAATAACTCGGATTTATAAGATGGTAGAAGAAACGGATGGTATCGAAGCGGTTCTGATTGGGCTGGATGGCAGGATTCTAGTGACCTCAGGGCTTTCTGAGAAAGTTCTTGCTGGTAAAGAAAGGGTTTCTGATAGCTTGGGCAGTCCTTCAAGAGGGGGATTTGGAGCAAGGGTCACATCTGATGTAGCTTCGGGTGCATCAGCACTTTAGTTTTTGAAATGGTTTTTGGGAGTTTTTGAAATTTCCTAAAATAGTTAAAAATTGGTTTAAAAGACTTGCCAGAAGGAAAAACTTTTGGTAAAATTCCCATCTTTGACAGTTTTAAACGACAAAAACCTCCCTAACCCTATGATATACTCCCCTTATAGTGGACAGTGAAAAAACAAAAATTTTCACTAGAAACGATAAGGGGAGTTTTATCATGTCCAAAAGAAGTCCAAAATCTGTCTCTGAG
>NZ_JAIMDU010000006.1:0-71519 GCF_019794615.1 Streptococcus suis | reverse complement strand
TCAATCCATCAGTGGAGGAAAATTCTTGAGTTTAAGAGAGTTAAACCAAATATTATTGTTAGAAAAAGGAACGGGTTTTGAAAAATACAACAAAGGGAATGATTCTTAATTGCTTTTTCTAAAATATTTTGATAGAATAAAGCCAATCAGAGGTGTTTTGAGCCCCATTTGTCACAGGAAGCGGTGGTACTGAGAAATCCGCACAAATGTCAAAACTGGTTGCTGATGATGTGAATCGAATAAGTAAAGTGCAGATAAATTATCTGAACAAGGGTGGTACCGCGGAATAACTTCGTCCCTGTCTAGCAAGTCTAGGCAGGGATTTTCATTTGGAAAGGAGAAGATATGTTACATCATGTTGAAATATATGTTTCAGACTTGGAAACCTCACGTGCATTTTACGATTTTCTTCTGACCAAGCTGGGCTACTCGCTCTATCAGGAGTGGGAGGACGGGCTGTCTTATAAAAAAGTAGAGCAGTACCTGGTCTTTGTCCAAACGCCAAAGGACTTCCTAGGAGCAGGCTATCACCGGTGCCGCACTGGTCTCAATCATCTAGCCTTTCATGCGGGCACACCTGATGAGGTTGACCAATGGCGGAAGGAATTTTTGACCAGACGAGTCAAACTACTCTACGACGACCGCTATCCACATGCAGGAGGACCAGACCACTATGCCCTCTATCTAGAAGACCCAGATGGAATCAAGATAGAGTTGGTGGGGGAGGCAGTATGAATCTAATTATTATTGGAGCACAAGCTTCTAGCAAGATGACCATTGGGCAGGAAGTTGCAAAATTGACAGGGATGACCCTCTTTCATAATCATGATTCGATTGATTTTAGCCTACGTTTTATTCCAGAATTTTCTGAGGATATGTTTGACCTCAATACACGTATTACATTTGCTGTTTATGATGTGTTTGCTAGGTCAGGCCGCCCACTGATTGGAACTGCCTTGATTAATTTTAAAAATCTCATAGATGTTCAATTCCTTACAACAGTTCAGACGATTTTTCATCATCATGGTCAGGAAATTTTATTTGTTGAATTGGAAACTGCTTTAGAAGAGCGTCTGTGGCGTAATCGGACAGAAAATCGACTGACCCATAAACCTTTGAAACGAAACATTGAAGTTTCAGAGGCTGAGATTCTTTCTACAGCTGATACATGTCAATATACCTCATTAGGCATTCCAGAGGGGATTCAGCATTATCTCAAAATTAATAATACCCATCTTTCTGCCAATGACGTAGCTCAACTGATTATCCAAAAAATGGAGGAGCTTGAGCAAGAACAAACGAAATAGCCAGCCCAAGGGACTGACTATTTCTAGGAGATTATATGAAAAAGAATTGGGCTATTTCTAGCTTGAGGATAGTATAAACCAATTTTCTTAAAGAATACTAAAGGAGAAAAAATAATGTCAAAAGAATTATCACCAAAATACAATCCAGCCGAGGTTGAGGCTGGTCGTTACCAAACTTGGTTGGATCAAGATGTCTTTAAGCCGTCAGGCGATGCGGAGGCCAAGCCTTATTCTATCGTCATTCCGCCGCCAAACGTAACTGGTAAGTTGCACTTGGGACACGCTTGGGATACCACTCTTCAAGACATCATTATCCGCCAAAAACGCATGCAAGGCTTTGACACCCTCTGGCTACCAGGTATGGACCACGCGGGGATTGCCACTCAGGCTAAGGTTGAGGAGCGCTTGCGGGAGCAAGGTATCACACGCTATGATCTTGGTCGTGAAAAATTCCTCGATAAAGTCTGGGAATGGAAAGATGAATATGCTACAACCATCAAGGAGCAATGGGGTAAACTAGGTTTATCTGTGGATTATTCACGTGAACGTTTCACACTTGATGAAGGCTTGTCAAAAGCTGTTCGCAAGGTCTTTGTAGAACTCTACAAAAAAGGCTGGATCTACCGTGGCGAATTTATCATCAACTGGGATCCAGCGGCTCGCACAGCTCTTTCTGATATCGAAGTGATTCACAAGGACGTAGAAGGTGCCTTCTACCACATGAATTACATGTTGGAAGACGGCTCTCGTGCCCTTCAAGTTGCGACAACTCGTCCTGAAACCATGTTCGGTGACGTTGCGGTGGCGGTTAACCCAGAAGACCCACGTTACAAGGACTTGATTGGCAAAAACGTTATCCTGCCAATCGTTAACAAGTTAATTCCAATCGTTGCGGATGAACACGCAGACCCAGAATTTGGTACAGGGGTTGTGAAAATCACTCCTGCCCACGATCCAAATGACTTCCTCGTAGGACAACGCCACAATCTGCCACAAGTCAACGTTATGAATGAAGACGGTACCATGAACGAGTTGGCAGGTGAATTTGCAGGTATGGACCGCTTTGAAGCCCGTAAGGCAACGGTTGCTAAGTTACAAGAACTGGGTGCCCTTGTGGAAATCGAAAACCGTGTGCATTCCGTTGGTCACTCGGAGCGTACAGGTGTGGTAGTCGAGCCACGTTTGTCAACCCAGTGGTTTGTTAAAATGGACCAATTGGCTAAGAATGCCATTGCCAACCAAGACACAGCTGATAAGGTAGAATTTTACCCACCGCGTTTCAACGATACCTTCCTGCAATGGATGGAAAATGTACACGACTGGGTTATCTCTCGTCAGCTTTGGTGGGGTCATCAGATTCCAGCATGGTATAACGAATCTGGCGAAATGTACGTCGGAGAAGAGGCTCCAGCAGGTGACGGTTGGGTACAGGATGAGGATGTCCTAGATACCTGGTTCAGCTCTGCCCTTTGGCCATTCTCAACTATGGGCTGGCCAGACGAAGATGCGGCAGACTTCCAGCGTTACTTCCCAACCTCAACCTTGGTAACGGGCTACGACATCATCTTCTTCTGGGTGTCACGGATGATTTTCCAATCGCTTGAGTTCACAGGCCGTCAGCCATTCAAGAATGTGCTGATCCACGGTTTGATCCGTGACGAAGAAGGTCGCAAGATGTCCAAGTCGCTCGGAAATGGGATCGACCCAATGGACGTCATCGAGAAATACGGTGCGGACGCTTTGCGTTGGTTCTTGTCAAACGGCTCTGCCCCTGGTCAAGATGTTCGCTTCTCTTATGAGAAGATGGACGCTTCTTGGAACTTCATCAACAAGATTTGGAACATTTCCCGCTATATCCTCATGAACAATGAAGGGTTGACCTTGGATGTGGCACGTGAGAATGTTGCCAAGGTGGCAGCTGGTGAGGCTGGCAACGTGACGGACCGCTGGATTCTCCACAACCTCAACGAAACCATTGCCAAGGTCACTGAAAACTTCGACAAGTTCGAGTTTGGTGTGGCTGGTCACATCCTCTACAACTTCATCTGGGAAGAGTTCGCCAACTGGTATGTCGAGCTGACCAAGGAAGTGCTCTACAGCGATAACGAGGCTGAGAAAGTCATGACTCGCTCTGTCCTTCTCTACACGCTGGACCAAATCCTTCGCCTCCTCCACCCAATCATGCCGTTTGTGACGGAAGAGATCTTCGCCCAGTACGCAGAAGGCTCTATCGTAGTGGCGGCCTACCCTGTTGTCAATCCAGCCTTTGACAATGCGGAAGCCCATAAGGGAGTGGAAAGTCTCAAGGATCTGATTCGTTCGGTGCGAAATAGCAGAGCAGAAGTGAATGTTGCTCCTTCTAAGCCGATTACTATCTTGATTAAGACGGCGGATGCTGAACTTGAAACCTTCTTCAAGGCAAATGAAAACTACATCCGACGCTTTACAAATCCAGAACATCTGGAAATCAGCTCAAGTATTGCTGCACCAGAACTAGCTATGTCAGCTGTTATCACCGGAGCTGAAATCTTCTTGCCACTAGCAGACCTCCTCAACGTAGAAGAAGAGTTAGCTCGTCTAGACAAGGAACTTGCCAAATGGCAAAAAGAACTAGATATGGTCGGCAAAAAACTCAGCAACGAACGCTTCATCGCCAACGCCAAACCAGAAGTCGTTGAAAAAGAAAAAGAAAAACAAGCCGACTACCAAGCAAAATACGATGCGACAGTAGCGCGGATTGAAGAGATGAAGAAGTTGGTGGGGTGACTGATAAAATACGATGACATTTGAATTTTTGTCAGCTAGGGAAATGCTGGATAATTTGATTAAAACACGGATATTTTCCGTGTTTTATGATACACTATAGCTGATACTTAGAATAGATTAGTCAATTAAATAAAAGGATAAAAGATGTATAAATATACAGACTATTTAGAGCAATATGATAGAATAATGCAATTTAATAAAAACAAAGAAGTTAGTGTACATCGATGGTATCCTTTTGTTGAGGGATACTCAAAAGAATTTATCAATTCTGTAGTCGATGAACAAGGATACGATGTCAAGTTATGCCTAGAGCCTTTTTCAGGTAGTGGAACCACTGCTCTAGAATTATCTAGAAGAAGCGTTAGTTGTATATCTTTTGAAGTCAATCCGTTTATGTTTGTTCTATCTAAAGCTAAATTGAAAGTGAATCAATATAAAATTAGAACAATTAGAAATCATGTCTCTGTAATGACAGATTTTTTAGCAAATTTAGATGATAGTGAAATTGATTTAAAAAGTGAATTTCCTACTTTAGTTGAAAGTCAAGATAAGAAAAAATGGAATCTTGATAAAGAGGTTTTTATTGCCCTTGAAAAATTGAAATTGGCGATAGACTCATTGAATACAAAGCTTTATAAAGAACTATATATAATTTGTCTATCCAAAATCTTACTGGATTATAGTAATTTATACAGAAATGGGAAATGTCTATCTTATAAAAAAAATTGGCAAGAGAAGAGATATTCTCAAGAAGATGTTATCAATAGTTTTTTTAGATTTATCAAAGAGATTATCGTTGACGATATAAAAGAGCAACCAAGTAATACATTCTCAAACAATCCACTATTATACAGGGGCGATTCTAGAAAACTTATTTTTGAAAAAGTTGCGAATAATTCAGTAGATCTTATTATAACCTCTCCCCCATATTTGAACTCAAGAGATTATACAGATTCTTATATGCTGGAGTTAAAAGCCCTTGATTTTTTTAAAAACTATAATGATATTAAGGAGCTTAGGGCTCAGACGATTCGTTCGCATGTACAATTAAAGATAAGTAATCTAGACAATGTAAATAGTCCTCTTTTAAAAATCACCCTTGATAAACTTGAAGTTGCGAGTAAAACTATTTCATCTTGGAACGAAGAAATTTTAAATATGATTCTGGCTTACTTTGAGGATATGCAGATTATTTTTGAAGGCATGTATCAAAAATTGAAAAATAGTCGTAGGGTTTATTTTAATGTTTCTAATTCTGCCTATTTTGGAGTTTTAATCAATACATTGGAAATTTGTGCTGAAATAGCTGAAAACATAGGATTTAAAGTTATTGAAATCCGAAAGGCGAGGTATATCAACCCTAGTCCACAACAAAAAGAAAAAATCGGGAAATTACTTGAAGGAGTTTTAGTTCTAGAAAAATAGGAGGTACTTACAGATGGAAACATTTAATTTACCCGTTCTAAAAAAAATGATAATTAATAATTATGACTTGTATACTTGTCCGTTAGAACTCGAATTTTCAGAAACATTAAATTTAATTAGAGGAACTAACGGGACAGGAAAAAGTACATTGTTACATATAATTTTATATTCCATAATTGGTCCCTATACTTATGGTATTAAATTTAAAAATTATAAAAATCGTAAAAAAGCGAATCGTCCAATGCTCAAGGAGAATTTTTTTAGAGATAGAATGATTCAAAAGCAAGAAGATGCAGAAGTCATAGTTGAGTTTGATATTGCTGGAAAATTGTTTAAAGTTAAGCGTAGCCTTTATAATACTGAGTTACTAGAATTTTCGGTAGATAATGAAGTATACGATAAAAAAGACTATAAAACAATTACTTATCAACGTTATGAAAAGAAATACTCTGAAGAAGATAATGAGGAACTAAGTGAGATTGAAAGCTATTTGATAGGTGTTTATAATCAAAAAATAGCAGAAGCAACTAATGTTCCTGATGGTTTTAATACGTTAGTTGATATGTTTACGGATACCATTTTCTTCAGTGAAGATAGACATTATTCGTTTTGGAATTCGGATAAGCAACAAAAAATAATCGGTTCGTATATATTGAGTTCAGATGATTATATACGATATAGAGAAGCGGTTTCAGAAACTCAGTACAGACAAAGTAAATATAAACAACGTAGTGAGGCTTTGAATTATGCTAATAAATTTTTAAATGCTGAGCAGCAAGGTAATTCAGAAATCGAGAACATTCAAGAAACGAAGGATGAATTGGAAAACAAACTAAGTCGACTTGATAGCGAGCAGAGAAGTATTAATATAAGCATTAGCAAAAATCAGACGAATCTGATTGGTTTGAAAAAAAAGTATGAGAAATTTTATGATGAGCAGAAGAGAGTAGAAGAAAAATACTATTCTATTTTATTTGAGCCTGATTATAAAAAAATATACAGTAAGTATATTAATGCAATGAAATCCAACAGATGTCCTTTTTGTAATAGTAAACATGAGTTTGAGTTGGACAGTCAAAATTGTATTCTGTGTGATGAGAAATTAAAATCCTTGGAAAAGGGAAATTTATCTGATTTAGATATTGAACGGAAGAAAATTTCTGATAGCATAAAGCAAATTAAATTAGAGATAGAAAAATTAAATAACCAAATTGAGACAGACGAAACGAGACTAAGAATTTTAAAAAGCCAGTTGATTGAAACACAACAAAAATTTAATAAAATAAATTTAGTCTCTAAAGATTACTTGGGGGAAGACAAAAATAGATTAGCTATTTTAGAAAACCAAAAAGAAGACGCGCTAATGGAGTTGAAGAGTGCTCAACAAAAAGAACGGGAGTTGAAAATAATTATTGAGCAGTCTCTGTCTGAGAAATTTGTTGATTTTTCTGATCAGTTTATAAAATTCGCAAAAGGTTTTTTTGGTTCTAATCGTGAGATAGAATTGAGGCTACCCAAAAAATCTATGGATGATTATGAAGAGGGATTGATCCAACTTATTTTGGATGATGTCCTAAGAGATGATAAGATGACTCTATCGGAATCACAGCGGATATTTGTTGATTTATCTTATCGTTTTTCTATATTATGTCATTTCCATAAAAATTCTTTATTTTTATGTGAGACTCCCGATAGTTCTCTTGATTTATATCATGAGAAAAATGCTGTTGCCACTCTTAAATATTACATAAATAAAGGTAATTCCCTTTTTATCACTTCAAATGAGCGATCAAGTTATCTTATTGATGGACTGATGGATGAGTATGGAGATGTTGTTAATATAATTGATTTAACGAAACTTTCAAGATATAGAATTAAGGAGACAGTATAGTGAGTGATTCATTTCGTGAAACAATTTTATTATTCGTTTTTTCTATTAGCCAAATTAGAAAGAAAATAAATATAAATACCTTACAAAGATATTTGTATTTATACTATATAACAGGGCAATTTTTACAGGAAGAGGTGAAAAGTGAAGTTACTGTATATACAGATAGACACTTTGGGATTAAAATTTCAGGCTTTTCAGAGGAAATCGATCGATTAGTAGCTACAGATTTTTTATCAAGAGAAACTACTACTGTATGCCCAAATGCTAAATTAGTGAACTGGGGAAACTCATTGTCGCCAGATGGTTTATCTGCTGAAAAATTAAAAGAGATTCAATCCTTTGTAAATTTATTGACTTCGTATGACGATGATACTGTTTTTTCATTACTTTTTGAAGAACCAAGTGTTAAAAGTGCTAAGAATAGAAACATAGAAGTTTCGGTCTCCAATAGCGAATTATCAGAACTATTAAATACATTTTATGATAGTATAACAGAACAGACTATTGAAAAGTATGATGTTTTAAGTCATTGGTTAAATTTCATTATACAGCATATCCAAAATGATAAGCGAGGTGAAACTGTTGATTGACATTAATAATAGTTTTTTAAATAGCAAGTCAACTATTTTACCAAATGAAGCTGAGTTTACGATTCTTACGAGTCTATATTTTGATGAGCAACTACAGAAAAAGTCTTTTATATTAGTAATTGATAAATTAGACGGCTTACTATCATTAAAAAATCAAATACATAAAGAAATATCTTCAAATTTTTCCAATGATTCTTTAAATATCTTTTCTCTTAAGAGTCAAAAGATAACTAACGAAAAAACTCCGTTGATTGTTGATAGTAACAGTTCTCATCTTAAGAACCAAGCTCTAGAAAAGAGTAATGAAGGTTGTGCAGGAGTTTATTGTCAAACTAATAATGGAGTAGAATATTTTATAAATGGGAATACTGATCCAAATTTTCAATATTTCTTTGAAGAAAAAAAGAAATCCCATGAAGAAAATTTAAATAAATATGATCTATGTAACTTACCGATGGTGTTCCAAAAATATCAAGCCTTACGAAAAATTGAGAAACCGGATGTTTTTTTGAAAGAAGGTACTGATAAAATTAATAGTTCATTATCTGAGCAGGATTTTCGAAATGATTTATGGGAATTTCTTAGAGAACATATGAAAGGTGTTGTCACAAAGGAAGAGAATACTTACTCTAAGGATGATGAAGAGTCTGTGGATTTGGCAATTAGAAATAAAGATAACCAGATGACCATCATAGAGGTAAAGTTTATTATTCAAAGAAAATATTTTGATATTGATTCTAAAGATGGGTATTCACATTATCGATTTGGAGACGGATATTTACAATTAAATAAATATTGCGATCATCTTGAAGCTGACGAGCAAGAAATTTATCAAACGTATCTTTACATGTTTTATGCTCATGATAATCCAGAAAAAATTAAAGAGAAATGTAATGAATATTACGAAAAAGTTAGTAAAGGAGAATATAAGGATAGCAAGCAGATTTATAAGAAATTTCCTAATTTTTGTAATGGCTTCAGAAACTCTTATCGGGGGACATTTTTAGATAATCTTTTAGAAAGGTTTGACTATCTAATTGTTAATGGATCTAATTAGAAAGCAGGTGCTTACATGACAAATTCTGTAAGTTCACGCCAGCAGGGGAAGTTTGCTATTGCAGCGTTCTTCTCAGGTGTTGGTGGAATTGAGTTGGGCTTTGAGCAGACCAACGAGTTCAGAGTGGTGTATGCCAACGAGTTTGATAAGTATGCCAGACAGACTTATCAGTTGAATTACCCAGATACTTATCTGGACGGGCGTGATATTCACGCAGTATTGCCAGAGGAAATTCCTTCGGAAACAGTCGATGTGATTGTCGGAGGTTTTCCTTGTCAGGCCTTTAGTATTGCAGGCTACCGCAAGGGCTTTGAAGATGACCGAGGCGACCTTTTCTTTGAGTTGCTTCGGATGATTGAAGCCAAGAAACCCAAGGCGATTTTTGTCGAGAATGTGAAGAACATGGTTTCTCATGACCACGGGAACACTTTCAAGGTTATCCGTGAAGCCTTGACCGAGAACAACTACTTTATCAAGTGGAAGGTGTTGAACGGCAAGGACTACGGGAACATCCCGCAGAACCGCGAGCGGATCTACATTGTTGGCTTTGATAACAAGGAAGCCTACGATAAATTTAAATTTCCAGAGGAAATTAAGCTGACCACTGGGCTTCAAGATGTTATTGATTTTGGGGCAAAACCAGAGGAGAATTACTATTATCGCCAAGGAAAGCAACCCTTCTTTGAAGAGTTGAAGCACGCTGTGACCAGTCAAGATACGGTTTACCAATGGCGACGCCAATATGTCAGGGAAAACAAAAATGGTGTTGTACCAACTTTAACAGCAAATATGGGAACAGGTGGACATAATGTTCCCCTCATTTTGACAGATACTGGAGAAATTCGCAAGCTGACTCCGAAAGAAACCTTTAACGTTCAAGGTTATCCCAAGACCTTTAAAATTCCAGAAGGTGTATCCAACGGCCAGCTCTATAAACAGGCTGGAAACAGCGTTGTTGTACCAGTTATCAAGCGGATTGCAGATAAAATTGCTGAAGCAATGAAAACTACCAAAGGTATATCACAGTTGGAGCGAACAGGAAATGTTGCGATTATCTATACCAAGATGAATGGTCAGTTTGAAGGACAGTCCTATGTGAAAGATTTTGTTGAGAACTATGACGAAGCAATAGCTAAGTTAGATGGGTATAATGACGGTTTAGGAATTTTGTCAGATGAAGACTATTTACGCTTGGTCAAAAAAGGCGGTCACTTGGAATTTTATAGCATTGCCGTTACGAATAATTAAATAGAGGGCTAGTAGAAACTAGTCTTCTTTTGCTATACTATAATTAGGAACAAAGAGGTACAGTCAATGTGGGAAAAGTTAAAATCAGAGCATAAAGAAAAGTATCGAACACTGATTACGAATTTTGCAAGTCTTAGTGAGGCATTTTCTCAAAAATCAGAAACAGCTGAGGAAGATGATACATTTCAATATGTCGCACCAATTATTAATTCAAAGTTTCAAGAAACGGTTTTTCAACGGGCATTTCATGCAGTTGGCGAGGATATTGCAAATACTTCTTTTGATGCATCTGTTGTAGTTGACAATCACCATAAGTATTTAGTTGGAATAAAGTCATTTGGTATTCAATCAGGGGATCAAAAAGTCGCCCAATTTAAAAAAGATTCTCAAGGATGGACAGAAACGCTACAAAAGATTAAGTTTAATGCATCAATTGCGCCAGATAAAGCAACTGCTGATAAAAATAATTATCCACTTTATGAAAGTTTAGCCGTGGAAATTTCAAGACTTCGAAATCAACGAATAGAATCTTCAAAAGCACAAATTCGTGGTTTTGCTTCGGATTCAACGGTTGAGTCTGTTTACCATGTCTTAATGCCAACAGCAAAAGGAACCAAGCCACAAATATTTGTAGGGGAAACCAGTTACCTTCCGATTGATGTGGAAAACTTGCAGATTAAGGGAGCGACCAGTCTAAAAACTCCTACAAATTTTGTCTTTACAGATGGTCAACATGATTACAAATATTCTGCAGCAGATAGCCAACTTCACATGACCTTCCATAACAAAGAAATAGTGGTAGATACCTGGGATGTGGACTATGTGGAAGATCCATTTTATATTTTTGAAAATCTCCATACCTTATCCTCAGACGAGAAAGAAAATCAAGTTATTGATACAGTTTCATGGGTCATTACAGACAAGCATGGCCATGTTGAAGAGAATTCAGGTTTCAACGCTTTCAATGGTGGTGCTAAATTAGCCAAAAAAGATAGGTTGGCACGTATTCAGAAAGTCCAAGATGAATTTTCGGGTCAGCTCACTTCGGAAGAACTGGCATTTGTGACTTATTCATTGGAAGAAATTTTATTGAAAAAGTGGTCCACTAAAGAAGAGAAAGCTGGGATGAAGAAAATTCGCTCGGACTTGATGAATTTTGCTAATAAATCGGGAGTTGAAAAGCTATCTGAAAAACTGGAGAAATTGGTTTACCGTCCTGTTAGTGAAGTTTATATTCCACTTCCGGATTCTAAAAAGTTTCATGATGCTCGACCAGACTTTTTCGGTCACAATGTAGGAACATTTGATGAAACGGGGAAGAAGCTCGCCTTGACAAAAGAAGAACGAACTTTCACACTTCGTTTTCTATCATCAGGAGATACCATTGACGCCTACATCAACCAAGAATCAGGTAAGGCTATTCAATCAGTGGATAGGCAAGATATTCTTGGAGAATGGTTACTAAGAGGTGTATTCCAATTGGCTGAGCGTGAAGTATTGACTGGGAAAAAATTGGAGTCTCTCGAAATAAATGGTATTCGATTATCCAAATTCAAAAATGGCGAAATTGGGATTGAGTTTATCTGGATTGATACGGAAAATCCACCAGCAGATGCGATTGGTTGGGTAACTAGGAAATAGTATTAGCGTATACGATGTAAAAATATCATCTTGATTGATAGTCTCGATAGGCAATTTGGAGGAACTCACATGTCTTATTATTACGAAAAATCAACGGGTAAGGTTGCAAAGCATCTTGCTCGTTTTCCCTATTATGCTACCGATAAGATTCTGAATTTATTGCAATTTCAAGATAACAATCAGCAATTTCTGATTAGTGACAAGCATTTACACGATTACTTTGAAAAACAAAAACATCAACTATGTACCGATGAAAAACTCTCCATTCTGTTCAGCCTATTTAAGGGACGTGTAGATGTTTATGCGAAATCTTATATTGATGAAAATGGAAAAATTAACTATTTTCCTTCTTACAACTATGGTTGGAAAAAACTTCCTGTTGAAAAGAGAACTTGTCAACCCTTGACCAAACAGGTATTGTTGACTCACCTACGTGGCGAAATGAGTATTGGCATTTTTCCAATGAGTCTATCAGACACGTGTTCCTTTTTGGCGATTGATTTTGATAAAAAGAATTGGAGAGAAGAGGTCTCCATTCTACGAGATACAGCAGAAAAGTATGGTTTTGAGGGGCATATTGAAATCTCTCGTTCGGGCAATGGTGCTCACCTCTGGTTTTTCTTCGAGGAAGAAATTGCTTGTCAGCAGGCAAGAAATGTTGGGAAACGATTGCTGGAATTGGCTATGCAGGAGTCAAAAGATATTCGCTTTTCTTCATTTGACCGTATGTTTCCAAATCAAGATATTCTGCCCAAGGGAGGATTTGGTAATCTTATCGCCCTGCCCTTACAAGGGGAAGCTTTCAAGAAGGGAAGAACCGTTTTTGTTGATAAACATTTTCAGCCCTTTTCTGAACAATGGACCTATCTTCAACAGGTTCAAAAGGTTGGACAGAAGAAAATACTAGATTTCTTAGGGCAGGAGTTTTCAGATTTTGTAGATAATACAGTATTAGATTGTAGCCTATCAAATGTTATTCGAGTTGAGAAGAGGGCTATTTCTTCAAAAACAAATTACTTATTGAGAAAGCTGGCATCTTTTTCTAATCCTGAATTTTATCTAAAACAAGCGACCAGACAGCCAACTTATCAGACTCCAGAACGCATTTATTTATTTGAAGAAACGGATGAAGCATTGCATCTTCCAAGAGGAATACTTGCTAGCTTACAAGAAATATTTGAAACAGTAACTGTTACGGATAATCGTAACATTCTATCTATGATTCAGATTACTTTCAAAGGGATGTTACGTTTTGAGCAGGAGCTTGCTTTGGCAGATTTATTAGCTAGTGAGAATGGCTTGCTATGTGCTGAAACAGGTTTCGGGAAGACAGTTTTAGGGGCAGCATTGATTGCACAAAGGAAATGCCGAACGATTATCTTAGTTCATAATCGTCAACTGATGGAGCAGTGGTTGGAAAGGTTGGATGAATTTTTAGAGATTGAAGAGGAAGAAGCGGTTCGCTATACTCCTTCAGGGCGTATAAAAGTAATAGGGCATATTGGGCAATATGGTGCTTCTAAAAAATGGAGGAGTAAACTGGTGGATGTGGTTATGATTCAATCTCTCTTGCAATTGGACGCTATTTCCGACTTTTTGTCGGATTACGATATGATGATTGTGGATGAGTGCCACCATGTGACAGCCTTGCAGTTTGAAAAGGTAGTTGCTCAATTTGCTGGTCAATATCTATATGGCCTTACAGCAACCCCAGAGCGTAAAAATGGACATCAACCGATTGTCTTTCAACGGATTGGCCCAATTTTACATACTGCCCAATCTGAACAATTTGAATTTAATAAGAGGATGCTTCTCCGATTAACATCTTTTGGAAAGTTGGATTTGGAGCAGTCAAGGAGCACAAACTTTTCTGTACTTAATGATTGTCTTGCCAAAGATTTAAATCGCAATACTTTGATTGTGCAAGATATTTTCAAATTATATCAAGAAAAGCGAAACATCCTTGTCTTGGTCAATCGACTGGAACATATAAAACTATTGGAAAAGCTACTTATTGAAAAAGAAATGACTAATATTTTTTGTCTGAGTGGAGCGAGTAAAAGAAGAGATACGAAAGAACTCCTGAAAAGAATCAGTGAGCTAGATGAGAATAGTCCCTTTGTCCTCATTTCAACAGGAAAGTATATTGGTGAGGGTTTTGATATGCCAAAGTTGGATACATTAATCTTGGCAGCTCCTTTGTCTTGGAAAAATAACCTCATACAGTATGCAGGGCGGCTTCACCGTCCCTATCAAGGCAAAACTGAGGTGAGAATAGTCGATTATCTAGATATACACGTTCCTTATCTCGAAAAAATGTACCAGAAACGTCAGATAGCCTATCGAAAAATGGCTTACCAAGTTGGAGAAAAGAAGCAAACCCAAGTATTTTATAGTGGTAGGAATTACGAGGAGAAATTTAGAGAGGATTTGCGGAACACACGTTCAACAGTCCATTTACAATTGCATTCATTCACTTCTAGTAGGATTCAGGAGTTATTGGGACTACTTCTAGGAAAACAAGTCGTTATTCAAGTTTCTAAAAGCCATAAGTTAAGCGAGTGGCTAACGGGAGTAAACAGTGACAATGTAAAGGTGAAGCTTGTACCAGAAAGGATTGGTACGACCACAGTTATCTTAGATAGTAATCTCGTTTGGTATGGCAATTTATCCCCCTTTACATATCATTCGGATGACCAAGCTAGTTTGTTGAGATTGGAAAGTCAATCGATTGCAACTGAGCTGCTTGAAAAATTTGAGAATTCAAATATTAAATAAAAAAAGTCCGAATTGTACTTGTTTAGATTTTTCTTTAAAAAAAGAATCATATTTGTAGTAAAATTTAATATTTTATATAGAAATATGATAAAATAATTAAAAATGGAGGTGCATATGGAAAAAGAAGTGTTTACTCCCGATCAAAGTCAATCTATTGTAGATGCTATATTGAAGGGATACAAGTCCTATCTTGATGAGCGAATTGAAAAGAGAAGAACAATGCATGTTTCTGCTGGTTATGCTTGGACTAAAGCTAATCATATAGATGATGCTCTTGCAACTGCAAACCTAAATTTTATTGATAAATTTGAGTTGAAACATGCGGGTCAATCTTGGGAATTTTTAGAATTTAACTCAGAAAATCAACTATTAGGACGTGTATGTTTTGTTTTAAAAGGTCTTACTCGCTTGCGACAGGTTTTTCCAACAGCAGTAAAAAGTGGAAAGGGCTATTTATTTGACTATGCTCAAATTAATACAAGTTACCTAGAAAATCTTTCAAGGAATACAGATGAAAGTACGCTTTTCCCTGTTCAAATGGAATTGTTTGATGACAATTTATTTGAACTTTTGAATCGGTCTGAACAATCTATCAATAACTTTTTCTTTATCACATATCAGGCTGATGAATTACATCACTTGACGAATATTCAGGTTATCATGCCTGATTCAAGAACTGGGAAATTGATTGAAATTCAAAATTTATCAACATTTATTTCTACAAGTAATGTCGATTTTAACGATGAAAAATATCAAGAGTTACAAGGCTTATCAGAGATTGATGATGTAGCTGATTTTGAGATTATACCACGTCTCGCTTCAGAAAAAGAAGCTTAGAAAGGCAAAAAAATGTTCAATGGTTCAAGACTGGAAGAATTACGACTTCTGAATGGCCTTACACGTGCAGATTTGGCAAGAGAGCTTGAGGTGTCCGAACAGGCTATTTGGCAATTTGAAACAGGAGTTACTCTTCCAAAAATGAAAAATAAGATAGCAATGGCTCGTTTTTTTCAGGTTGAAGTTGATTATTTTGATGTTGTTGATAAGAATGGTTCATTCTCACTAAGTCGCATTGCCTTTCGGAATGCAGACCTTGAGGCCAAAAAAACTATCCATATCCAAATGGTATATTTGGAAAAAATGAATCAAATGATAGATTATTTGGAGAACTTTGTATCCATTCCTAATCAAATAATTTACCAGTTAGTTGATAGTATTGAGCAAAAACTTCAGCAACATGAATCACTTGAATTTATTGCTGATCATGCTAGAGAGGTATTGGCAGTATCAGTTGATAATGCCAATCTCCTCTATAGTTTAGAAAAATCTGGGATATACATTTCAGAGAGATTAATCAATGGAAATGCGGATGCCTATAGTGCTTGGTCACGTAATGGTCGACCTTTTATCGTTTTGGGGCTAGGAAAATCAGCGGTGCGACGTAATTTTGATTTAGCACATGAACTAGGGCATCTACTCTTGCACAACCAAGTGGATTTTGAGGAACTGTCAAAAGAAGAATTAGAGGAAAAAGAGAAAGAAGCCAATCAATTTGCCTCCTATTTCCTGTTACCTAGGAAACAATTTTTAATGGATTTTGTGAATATTGTAGGTAAGCGTGTCAGCAATCCTGATCAATATATCTTGTTAAAAAAACGTTTTGGTGTCTCAATTCAAGCGCTTGAATATAGAGCCTACAAGCTTGGCTTACTGACTCCACAGCAAAATTCTTATTTCTATCGGCAGATTTCAAAAAAAGGATATAAAGTAGTTGAGCCACTAGATTTGGAAATTCCCTTAAAGAAACCAAGTAAAATCAGAAGTATCTTAGATGTCATCCTTTCAAACAATCTTTTAACTCTGTCAGATATTGAACGAAATCAGAGGGTATCAAAGAATTTCATCAGTCAATTATTTTCATTTGATGTGAAATTTTTTGATAAGTATTTGCTTCAATTAGATACGTTTGATAATGTAATTCCATTGTTTTCTAGAAAACAATGATGGGGAGTAGAGTAATGAACAAAACCAATTCTTACCAAATCCACCTCCCCTCCCTCATCCCTTTCGGGTTTCATTTCGCCGACAATCGTTACACCTACCGTGAGGTGTTCATGGAGGGGCAGTTTGAGGCGGTGGTGGAGGTTGATAAGGCTGGTCAGCTGTCGTCCTTTGTCTGGGATTGTGAGATGGAGGAGGTCTATACCGCCCATCTGGTGACTGCGCCAGCTGGGGCATTTGTGGAGCAGGTGAGAGAAAGCTATCAGTCCATTTTGGCTCGAGTAGAGGAGGCTTGTTGTATCGCTCTGCCATTTTCCAAGGACCAAAGCAACCGCATAGCCCAGCTCATCAAGGAGAAGTGGGGTGACCTACCTGATTATCCCTTTGCCAAGTCGCCAGAGACGGGGGCTTTTCGTCATCCTGCCAATAATAAGTGGTACGCTTTGGTAACTCAGGTCAAGCGGGGACAGCTGGATGGGAGCACTGACCAAGAGTTGGTGGAGATTGTCAATCTCAAGGTCGATGGTCGGGAAATAGCAGAGCTGCTAAGCCAGTCGGGCATCTATCCTGCCTACCATATGTCAAAGAAGACCTGGGGGTCGGTCTTGCTGGATGATACTGTGGAGGATCAGGCGATTTTGGCCCTCCTTGAGAAGAGCCGCTATCTGGTAGGACCAAAATCCTATAAGGCGGATCAAGGGCCTGATTACTGGGTTATTCCTGCCAATCCAAAGGTCTATGATATTGATACCGAGTTTGCGGAAAATAAGATAGTCTATTGGCCACAAAAATCAATCATTCAAGCTGGAGATATTGTAGCTATCTATGTGACGGCGCCTGTACAGGCCATCCGCTATGTCTGCCGTGTCTTGGGGGCGAACTTGGAAAATCGCGGGGAATCAGACATTCCAACAGAGAAGAAAGTCATGCAAGTGGAATTGATTGCCCAGCTATCTGATGCAGTCTTGCCGAGGGAGCGTATGTTGGACTTAGGTGTCAAGGCGGTACGTGGTCCTAGACGTCTCACAAAGGAGTTGATAGACGTTCTGACATCGGAAGTGATAAATATTTATTAAATTATCAGAATATTTAATAAAAATCTTTACATCTGCAAAAAAAGCGGTATAATAAGACTATTAAAATTTAAGGAGGAGTAGGTATGAAGAAAAGCTTCATTCATCAGCAAGAGGAGATTTCTTTTGTCAAAAATACATTTACACAGTATTTAAAAGATAAGTTAGAAATCGTAGAAGTGCAAGGACCGATCTTGAGTCGTGTCGGGGATGGTATGCAGGATAATTTGTCCGGTGTGGAGAATGCAGTTACCGTTAATGTGAAGCTGATACCAGATGCTACTTATGAAGTGGTTCATTCGCTTGCAAAATGGAAGCGTCATACCTTGGCTCGCTTTGGATTTCACGAAGGAGAAGGTCTTTTTGTACATATGAAAGCCTTGCGTCCAGATGAGGATTCCTTGGATCCGATTCACTCGGTGTATGTGGATCAGTGGGACTGGGAAAAGGTCATCCCTGATGGCCGTCGCAACTTGGCTTATCTGAAGGAAACGGTCGAACAAATCTATAAGGCCATTCGATTGACTGAGCTTGCAGTTGAAGCACGCTACGATATCGAATCTGTCTTACCGAAGAAGATTACCTTTATTCACACAGAAGACTTGGTGAAAAATTTCCCAGACTTGACACCAAAAGAGCGTGAAAATGTGGTTGCCAAGGAATACGGTGCGGTCTTCCTAATCGGTATCGGTGGTGAATTGGCAGATGGTAAACCACATGATGGCCGTGCCCCTGACTATGATGACTGGACAAGCCCATCTGAAGCAGGCTATAAAGGCCTTAACGGGGATATTTTGGTATGGAACGAAGCACTTGGGTCAGCTTTTGAAATCTCGTCAATGGGAATTCGTGTTGACGAGGAAGCACTCAAACGCCAAGTTGCCATTACAGGTGATGAAGACCGTTTAGAATATGACTGGCACCGTGCACTCTTGAATGGCTTGTTCCCATTGACAATCGGTGGAGGGATTGGTCAATCACGTCTGGCTATGTTCTTGCTTCGTAAGAAACATATCGGTGAAGTGCAATCTAGCGTTTGGCCACAAGATGTTCGTGACACCTTTGAAAATATTCTTTAAAAACAGGATAAAGAATCATGCAAAATGGCCTTGCCAGCGATAGGAAAATGATAAAAATGTTTGGACTTATTTTAGAAGTTCCAAACTTTTTTGTTTTCATTCTCTTTTTGAATACTTGCAATTCATTGTTGAAAACATTTACAACATGATTATCTGTGATTTTTACGCCAATCTATGATATACTTTTTTAGTTAAATTAAAATATACAGAGGATATTATGACAAAACTTAGAGAAGACATCCGTAACGTTGCTATTATTGCCCACGTTGACCACGGAAAAACAACCCTCGTTGATGAACTATTAAAACAATCCCAAACATTGGATGAGCGTACGCAATTGGATGAGCGTGCCATGGACTCAAATGATATTGAGAAAGAGCGTGGTATCACCATCCTTGCAAAAAATACTGCCGTAGCTTATAACGGTACTCGTATCAACATCATGGACACACCAGGACACGCGGACTTTGGTGGTGAGGTTGAGCGGATCATGAAAATGGTTGATGGTGTAGTCCTTGTCGTGGATGCTTATGAAGGAACCATGCCACAGACTCGTTTCGTATTGAAAAAAGCGCTTGAACAAAACTTGACACCTATCGTGGTTGTGAATAAGATTGACAAACCATCTGCTCGTCCTGAAGAAGTAGTGGATGAAGTGCTTGAACTCTTCATCGAACTTGGGGCAGACGACGATCAATTGGAATTCCCAGTTGTCTACGCGTCAGCGATTAATGGTACTTCTTCATTGTCTGACAATCCAGATGACCAAGAAGAAACAATGGCACCAATCTTTGATACCATCATCGAGCATATCCCAGCTCCAGTGGACAACTCAGATGAGCCATTGCAGTTCCAAGTTTCACTTTTGGACTACAATGAATTCGTAGGTCGTATCGGTATCGGTCGTGTCTTCCGTGGTACTGTTAAAGTTGGTGACCAAGTTACCCTTTCTAAACTAGATGGCACAACGAAAAACTTCCGCGTTACAAAACTCTTTGGTTTCTTCGGCCTTGAGCGTAAAGAAATCCAAGAAGCTAAAGCGGGTGACTTGATTGCCGTTTCTGGTATGGAAGACATCTTCGTTGGTGAAACAGTAACACCGACAGATGCAGTTGAGGCACTTCCAGTTCTTCGTATCGATGAGCCTACTCTTCAAATGACTTTCTTGGTGAACAACTCACCATTTGCGGGTCGTGAAGGGAAATGGGTAACTTCACGTAAGATTGAAGAGCGTCTCTTGGCTGAATTGCAGACAGACGTATCTCTTCGTGTAGATCCAACCAATTCACCAGATAAATGGACTGTTTCAGGTCGTGGTGAATTGCACTTGTCTATCTTGATTGAAACCATGCGTCGTGAAGGCTATGAGCTTCAAGTATCACGTCCAGAAGTTATCATCAAAGAAATCGACGGCGTGAAAATGGAGCCATTTGAGCGCGTGCAAATCGATACTCCTGAAGAATACCAAGGTTCTGTTATCCAATCCCTTTCTGAGCGTAAGGGTGATATGTTGGATATGGTTTCAACAGGTAATGGCCAAACTCGTCTTGTTTTCCTTGTACCTGCGCGTGGTTTGATTGGTTATTCTACAGAATTCCTTTCAATGACTCGTGGTTATGGTATCATGAACCATACTTTCGATCAGTATCTACCAGTTGTTCCTGGTGAAATTGGTGGTCGTCACCGTGGCGCCCTTGTCTCTATCGACCAAGGTAAGGCAACGACTTACTCTATCATGCGTATCGAAGAACGTGGTACCATCTTTGTCAACCCAGGTACTGAAGTATACGAGGGAATGATCATCGGTGAAAACTCTCGTGAAAATGATTTGACTGTGAATATCACGACTGCTAAACAAATGACCAACGTTCGTTCAGCGACGAAAGACCAAACAGCGGTTATTAAGACACCACGTATCTTGACTCTTGAAGAATCACTTGAATTCTTGAATGATGACGAGTACATGGAAGTCACACCAGAATCCATTCGTCTTCGTAAGCAAGTCTTGAACAAGGCAGAGCGTGATAAGGCTGCTAAAAAGAAAAAATTAGCGACTGAAGAAGGATAAGAAAAAGGAGAGGCATGTTTTATCTAATCTTAGCCATGTTGCTGGTGCTATTCTACATCTTTGCAGCACCAAATAGTATTCGAGGAACCATTAATCTCATGGTTGCAGTATTTGTTTTGGTAGCACTTTTTATAGCCCTCTTATTAGCTTTTTTAAAGGTTTTAGAATTCTCTTCTCATGTCTGGGTTGCCATTATCATGCTCATGATTGCATTCTGGGCTATGTGGGATATTCATCATTTAGATAAACCAAATACCAAACGTTCATCAAGAACGAAGAGAGATATCTACTAAAATTTGTGAAAACGTGAATGCCTCCTTTCGGCCACCAGCTTAATTTGCTGGTGGTTTTTTTTGCGCTATCTTGAAAAACATCAGGAACTCGTTGTATATTTTGCATTCCCCAATTTGTTCAAATCACTTAAATATATGAGTATTCTAGTGGTGGATTTCAGTCAAATGCTTATTATTAGAGCACTATTAGAACCGTCTTTGTGAAGATTGTTCGAGTAAACTCGTTTCAAAAACTCGACAAGATATTGATGTATGAGTCCCGTCTCATTTATAAACAAAATAAGACTCCGTAGTTGATTGAAGAGTCAATGATAAATAGAATGTTATACAACAATTCATTTTGAGTAATAATGCACACAAATACACATAGCTATGCGCTGATTTAGCTCAAATTAATATGAAAACGCATTCACGATTTTGTTACCGGTAACAATTTTGCTTGTAAAAAGTTTGTAAGTAAAAAGAAAACAGCGGGAAAACATGTACGCAAAAGGCGTATGAATGAAAACAGGTAATTTTTTACAAGTTTGAATTTGTTGTAAAAACATGATACAATTAAGCAAACGATTGCATTTGATATATAAATGTATGCAAAATCATTAATATTATATGTGAGAGAGATTATTTATGAAAATTATAAAAAAAATTATCACGGGGCTTATGGTTTTTCTCGTAGCTCTTGGGAGCAGCCCTTTGGAGGTGTTTGCGCTACCGAATAATGGTCTTAATGAGTGGCCAACGGGTGGTGGTAACGATGTTACAAGCACCTTGCCCCAACCACCTGCTGTGAAAAATATCGTAGACCTCAGTTCAATGTTTAACTATCCAAAGTTGGATTACGGCGGAATTCCGCGTGATTCTGGTACTGTTGTTAGTGGCTATACCGAACTTAAATCTTATGTTACTGCAACTGATTCTTCTGTTGCAGTATTGACAAGGGACTCGACTTGGCAGTCTGGGGTCATGTGGAGTTTGGACGACTACAAAGTTAGGCTGAATGAGCCGTTTCACATGGTTTCCTATGTCTATTTAGGGAACAAGGGCGATAATGATAGTGGTGCTGATGGTATTACCTTTACCATGCACAACGACAAGAAGGATGAAACATTATCAGCTTATGATAGAAAAGTTCTATCTGGTAATGAAAATAACTTTGGGATCAATGCATATGGTGCCCTGGGTAATGGCTTGGGTATTTATGGTAACAACTTTAGTGCAGCAGCGGGTCAAAATAGATATGTGTACATGCAAAAAGGAGTGACAAATGGTATTGCGCTAGAGTTTGATACATTTCTAAATGATGAGTATTTACTAAACGGTAAGCAATTTTCGGATAATGACTTATGGGACTTTGTAAACAGAACGAACCGCGATGGAGGGATTCGTCAAGGTACACTGAATTCAAGTTATGGGCATATCGCTATAAACTATCTAAATAAAATTCAGGATAACTTGGCAAATAATACAGGATTAACCTTTGATCAGGTAACCAAACATGAACAGATGCTTTCAGTTGGTTGGGATGGTGCGATCTCTCACCTAGATTATCAAAAAGGTTGGCAAGTTAGTTCAAATCCAACAAAAAAATTGGCAGATAATCAGTGGCACCGTTTGGAAGTAATATGGACGCCAAAAACAGATACAACGGGTGACTTAACCTATAAGATCTATAGAAATGGACACCAAGGGTATCAAAATATTTCTACGATTGAAAATACCTATTATGATGGTTCTGATATTCTTAGTTACACTATCTCAGACTTAAATGTAGTAAACGTATTCGCAGTAAATAGCACGGCTGACTCGGTCTATTGGGGATTCTCAGGTTCAACAGGTGGTTTCCAAAACAACCAAGCAGTACAGATGTTGCAACTGCCAGTGAATTACTATACTGCAGAGTTGAGCAAAGTGGATCAGGATAATAATCCAGTTTCTGATGCAGTTTTCCACCTTGAAAAAAAGAATGAGACAACTGGTGATTGGGAAGTCCAAGAGTTCTATAATCCGAAAAACGGTCAATATGTGAAACAACTAATGACTGGAACACAACAAGACATGGAAATTGGAGTTTATAGCGGTGTATTCCAAAGTCTTGGAAAGATTAAGTTGACTCAATTGACCTCTGGTACTTACCGTTGGAGAGAGATTGCACCACCAGCAGGGTATCAACTGGAACAAGAATATTATCCAAATGAGAATGGTTTCTTAGTTAATTATTCTGAGTCTCTAAAAGAAAATGCTTTCAACTTTACCGCGACCAATAAAAAACTGTATCAGCTGGAACTGACCAAAATAGATAGTGATACGGAGCAGCCTTTGAATGATGTGCCGTTTATTATTTCGAAAACAGAAAATGATAAGCAGTATTATTTGAAATTAAATGCTGGAGCTACAGGTTTTGAGTGGACTGAAACTGAAACAGAAGCTAAACAATTCTTGTCAGGGAAGTCCTACGTGCCAGTTGAGAATGGCCAAATAAGTGAGCAATCTGGGGATGCTGGAAAATTGATTGTTAAATATTTCCCAGATGCACCAAATCTTTCATGGAAAGAGGTTTCAGTACCAGCGGGATATGATTCTTCAGGTACGTTGACAGGAGTTTTCACAGCAAGCACAGATAATAAATATGTCTACTCGGCAAACCAGACTAACTCACGACTCTATCAAGTGAGTCTAGAGAAAAAAGCAAGCGATACCAATGCGGCATTGCCTGGAGCAGTTTTCTCCTTGGAACAAAAAGTCGGTTCAGAATGGAAGGCGGTAGGTGATAACAAAACTACAGGTGAAGATGGAAAAATCACCATTTCAAATTTAAAGGCTGGTACCTATCGTTGGAAGGAAGTTACCGCGCCTGCTGGATATAAAATCAAACAACAATATTACCCAGATGAAAATGGATTTGAGGTGAATTATCGTGAAGGTCTAGAAATTGACGGTGTAAGTCAAAATTATAAATACGATCCGACCCAGGTAACCAACGAACCTCAAGACTTTGAATTAATTCTGGAGAAACAAAGTTCCACCTTCCAACGACCACTTGAAAATGTATCGTTCACATTATATAGAAATCGTGAAGGAAATACATTCTCAAATGAGATTACCACTCTGAAAACGAACCTAGAGGGTAAAATTGTTTTTGGTAGTGATTTGATTAAAGCTGACCAAACCTACTATCTTGTAGAAAGTCAGACAGTTGATGGCTTTATTCAATTAAAGGGTTACTTTACAATCACGACTTCTAAAGCTGATGGAATCAATGTGACCTACGATAAAGCTGATACTGAAACTGATGCAAATCCATTTGAATTTACGAAAAAAGATGGTGACATCTACTCAGGACAATTGAAAATATACAACAAAAGGAAATCAATTCTTCCAACAACTGGTGGAAATGGAATTTTACAGTATATCACAATCGGTTTGAGTATGATTGCCGTAGCATTCTTATTCTTGCTTGCAAGAAAAAGAATATTGAAATGGTTTATCGTACTGTTGGTTTCAACTGCTGGTCTAATGGGGTTGAATAGTGGTACTCAGAAAGTATTGGCACAAGAAAACAATCAGGTTACTTTTGAAGTACATCGGCTTGTGTATCAACCGAGCGATACCCAATACAAATCAGGAGTAGCTGTTCCAGGTGCAGAGTTAGAGATTCTGGATGTTACGGATACATTTTATGATTTAGTCAGTAACCAACAGCTAACACCCAAAAATGCACAGGAACGATTGAGAGACAGTAGTGATGTGAAAGGAAAATCTGTAACTACTGCCGTAACGGATCAATCAGGGATTGTCAATTTTACAGTTGCAAAGATTAATAACCAGCGACCTGCGGTTTATCTCATACGAGAAACGGTAACTCCTGTTGCTGTAACAAAAATGGAATCACTAGTCGTGGTTTTGCCAATACTGGATGATGAAGGGAATGAAAAATCAGTGATTCCGCTCTATCCAAAGTCACATGGGACGTTTACTTTTGATAAAACGATTGATGAGAAACAGTCAAGTTATAGTTTCGGTGAACCGATAGATTATCGTTTATCGACGATTATTCCACAAGATATTGCAAATTTATCGTCATATGAGATCGAAGACATTTACGATAAAGGATTACAATTTATTCCTGATAGTTTAGTGATTTTTGTAGACGGGCAAGAGCAACAAGATATTACCAAGGCTGTAAACCTGTCAGAAAATCAATTTAGAGTAGTGTTTGATGTAGCCAAATTGGCGCAATTTGGTGGGAAGAAAATCGAAATAACCTACAATATGGTTATCAAGGATACGGCAGCTATTGATCAAGATTTGGTCAATACAGCAACACTGTATCCAGGAGATTTAACTCCATTGGTTGATAGAGAAAATGTCCAAACAGGAGGTTTTCGATTCATCAAACGAGCAGCTGAAGGAAAACAAAATCCTTTGGCCGAGGCAACTTTTGTTATCAAAAATCCTACTAACGATGCAGTCCTCACCTATAAGGAAGGAAAGTATCAATTCGAAAAAGTAGCTACAAATGCATCTGGAGTTGTTCGATTAACCTCAGATGATGAAGGTTATTTTGAAATAAAAGGATTGAGATATGGCGAGTACCTTGTTAGTGAGGTGCGAGCACCTTCTGGTTATGTCTTAAATGACAAACCTACCACATTTACTGTCGATGTTTCGACATACACAGACGGTCCAGTGTTATCGATAATTAACGTTAAAAAACCAAAAATTCGATTACCTGAGACTGGGGTAGTAGTGACATCAACGGCCTTTGTGGGATTGTTCATTATGGCATCATCACTTGTGATGATTAGGAGAAAAAACGACAAATAAAACGAGGAGAAATCAAATGAAGAAGTTCAAAATTTTTGCTTTGCTAGCGACACTTTTTGTAGGTGTTTTCAGCAATTTGTTTACCCCGGTCGTATCGGCTGAGGATACAAGTGGATCTGCAACCGTAACAATTCATAAAGTTAAAAACTACAACGGTACTATCACCAATACTGGTAGTGAGTTAACTTTGTCAGGTGTAGAATTCCTAGATGGTATTACTTATGATGTATATGATGTAACTGCTGCATACTATACTAAGTATAACGAAGTTTATAACTCAACAAATGCGCAAGCAGCTGATGATGCAGCTCGTGCTCATGTGCAAGGAACCGCGGGTCACAAACCTTCAGTTGTTTCAAGTGCAAAACCTTTGGCTACTAAAGTAACTGCAAATGGCGGAGCCGCAACTTTCGAGTTACCTAAAAAATCTGGTGATAGCAATGCTGTCTATGTCTTTGTTGAAAAGCCAAAAACTGGTATTACTGCTGCTGAAAAGAACTTGGTACTTAGCTTCCCAGTATATCAATTGAATGGTGATGGAACATACACTGATATTGAATTACCAACTATTCATTTGTATCCTAAAAACACTACGGAAGAGATTACTCCAGTAAAAGATATCACAAACCCTAACCCTGATGCAGCTGGACGCAACAACTATAATATCGGTCAAGATATTGAATTCAAATTGTCAACAAAAATCCCTGCTAACATTGGTGTAAAAGAAGTTGATGGTGTAACTCCACACTACAATACTTTTGGTTTAGTCGATATTCATGATACAACATTAGCTTTCGATAAAGCCGGTGTACATGAATTGAAAGTTGCTGGCACTGATATTATTCTAGAAGAAAATACAGATTATACAATTGTTGTGGGTGAACCAGTTGTAGAAGGTAAAGAAACCTTCAAAGTGAAATTGACTCAAGATGGTATTAACAAACTTGCTGAACAAGGTGGTAAGACTCTTGAATTCACTTATACAATGAAATTGAATGCTACTGCAAAAATAGACGAAAAAAATGTCAACAAAGTAACTGTTGAATATGGTCGTAAGACAGATGATTTCAATGACGTTGTGACAACACCAGGTAACGAAAAAGAAGTGTACACTGGTGGCTACCGTTTCATCAAGACTGATGTGAATAGCAAACAACCACTTGCTGGTGCTGAATTCGTTGTACGTGATGCAGATGCTACTACTGCAAAATACTTGTATATTAATGATAAAACAAAAGAAATTTCATGGGTTGATAACTATGATGATGCAACTAAATTCACAACTGGAGCTGAAGGTATTGTTGACATCAAAGGTTTGACTTATGGTACTTACTATCTTGAAGAAACGAAAGCACCAACAGACTACGTGAAATTGTCTAAACGTATTGCGTTCACTGTTGCATTTGATTCATATAAGACTACAACTACAACTCCACATAACGTTGCTAATACACCTAAAGGTTTCCTTCCTTCAACTGGTGGTACAGGTATCATTCTCTTTGTAGCTTTTGGTGCTGCAATGGTTGGGCTTGCTGGCGTATACTTTGTAGCTCGTCGTAAAGCAGCCTAGTAAAAATAGATTGGAGGTGAGAACATGGCTAGAACCAGAAAGAATATCAAGAGAAGACTAATTGATACAATCATGGTATTGATTTTGGTCTCTGGTATTGGTGTTCTCTCCTATCCATTTATTCGAAACTCATTAAATGATCTAATCAATCAGCAATTGATTCGACATTATCAGGAAGAAGCAAATCAGAAAAGCAAGGAAGAATATCAACAACAACTTTCGAAAATGGAAGAGATGAATAAGCAGTTTGCTTATCAAAATATCTCTCCAGGATTTGATCCATTTTCTGACGAAGCTAAGGAAATTGAAGAAACCAAAGTAATCTATGAAGACCATATCATAGGAGTGATTTCAATTCCTAAGATTTCTGTTAGGTTACCGGTTTTTGACCAGACGACTGAAGCTTTTTTGTCAAAGGGAGCTACTTATCTCGAGGGGACTTCTTATCCGATTGGGGGAGAGTCTACTCACTCTGTTATTTCTGGTCACCGTGGTTTGACCGAGGCTAAACTATTTACCGATTTACCAGATTTGGTAAAAGGGGATCGTTTTTATATAGAACTTGGTGAAGGTGAGATACATGCCTATCAAGTGGATGATATAAAAGTTGTAGAGCCGACCGATGTAAGTAGTTTACAAATTGTTAAGGGACAAGATTATATTACACTAGTGACTTGTACACCATATATGGTCAATAGTCATCGCTTACTGGTTAGAGGGTATCGTATTCCATATGTTCCTGAACAGATGGAAAGCGATGAGAAGGAAGCAAAAGTTGACTATTATGCTTTGATGCCGGTTCTTGTTGCAAGTATTGCACTCTTCCTTATCTTATTATTGCTATTTGGAAAATATAGAAGAAACCGTAAACATTCTCCTAAACGTTAACTGCCATAGCGGTTGAAAGCTCTATTTTCTTTAAAATATGGATAATAAAAATGATAATGTTGTAACTGATAATTGTTAATACACTATATAAACTCCTAAAAAATGTAAATAAAGTAAAGTGATCAATATCTTAGTAAAAATACTGATCACTTTATTTTTGGTAGTTTATGAAAACGATTTCACAAACTATTGCTAATATTAGGTCATTCAGTGTGAAAGGAGTGGTAACAGAAATAGTGCTAGGTGAAATGCTTATAAATTTGTGATGAAAACGTGTTAGGTAATTTGCAGTGTTTGATACGACTCTTAGGTGTTTCTAACAGGAAAATGGCCATCAAGTGCGGAACCTGTTGAAAGATAGATCTGAGATGATAATACCGATCTAGTGGTATTTTATTTCTGAACCTATCGAAAACGATTTCACAGCTTGTTTAGTTCAGATCTTCTGTAGAATCTTATTAGTAAAATGTGTGTTAATTTACTTATGAATCAAATCAGGGTTTGGTTCACTTTTCAAAGAAGCTGTACCGATAATGACAAATCGGTCCACTTTATTTTTTGAGTTCAAATGAAAACGGTTGCACAATTTCGTTTGGTTTTAGGAAGATTGTAAAGTGCTTCCTAATTGTTGGAGATAAAAGAATGTTTAAAAAGGTGACGAATGAATAAGAAACAGTTTGCTAGTAAAGTTACAAGGCTAACCATGTCAATGGTGCTTGGGGCGAGTACTATCGTTCCAAACATGCTTCCCCTGTATTCACAGACCGTCTCTGCAAATACTCAAAATACAGGTATTTTGTCAGCGAAAGATCGGGGGATTCTCTATGCCAATTCACGGACGGATTTTCGGGATGAAACCATCTATTTTTTGATTACAACTCGTTTTTATGATGGTGATTCAAGCAATAATGCCCGCACGTCTGAAGATAAGAAGGCCAATAATCCTGAAAGTGACCCATCCTGGCGTGGGGACTTTGCGGGCTTAATTGAACAGTTAGACTACATTAAAGCATTGGGATTCACGGCTATTTGGATTACCCCTGTTGTCCAAAATAATTCTGGTTATGATTATCATGGCTACCATGCTTCAAATTTTAATGCTGTGGACTATCGGTACGAATCCAATGGGGTTGATTATCAAACTCTGATTGATGCCGTGCATGCCAAGGGGATGAAAATTATTCAGGACGTTGTTTTCAACCATACTTCCAATTTTGGTGAAGAAGGCCTGAACGAACTGGGTGGAGAAAGTCTGAAAAACCAAATTTCAAGCAATGATTATCCAACTCGCAACAAAGTGGTTATGAATGGTACAGGAGATCCGCTGAATATTTACCACCATAATGGGTTTGCGGGAGGTGGTGACTGGGATAATTATGAGGCCCAGCGGAAAACGATTGCGGATGACTGTTTTGATTTGGAAACGGAAAATCCGCTGGTTTACAATTACCTCATTGATGCCTATAAGAAATACATCAATATGGGTGTGGATGGCTTCCGTGTAGATACGGTGAAACATTTATCTCGTTTGACCTTAAATACGACTTTCCTTCCTCAGTTACAAGGGGCAGCTGAAGCGAATGGGAACAATGATTTTTATATGTTCGGGGAGATTTGTACAAAAGGTCACGATGTCTGGTACCGTGATGCTCCGCCAATTTCAACCTCATTCTACACTTGGGATACGGATGCAAGTTATAAGGCAAGATGGAGCGATACCGATTTGGCGACCAACGAAAAGCTAGTCGAATCTCACTATCTTGATCATATGAATACAGGGAATCAACCGACTTCTTCCAATGCGTTTTTGAATGGTAATGATTACCATGCAACAGATTACTCTCAAAAATCAGATCTTGGTGCGATTGATTTCCAAATGCACTGGTCCTTTAACAACGCCAACCAAGCCTTCAATACGGCAAAATCGCAGGATCGTTATTTCAACGATGCGACCTGGAATGTGGTTTACGTTGATTCACATGATTATGGACCAGATAATTCTCAAACAGTTCGTTACAATGGTGGTACGGATGCTTGGGCAGAAAATCTCTCATTAATGTTTACATTCCGTGGGATTCCGACGCTTTACTATGGTAGTGAAGTAGAGTTTCAAGCTGGAAAACCAATAGATGTTGGGCCGAATGCGCCTTTGAGTGCAACAGGTCGTGCTTATTACGGAGATTACCTTGAAGGAAATGTCGATACGACTGACTTTACAGAGTTTGGAAATCTGAGTGGAAAAGTTGCTGAGACTTTACAAGCTCCTCTTTCTCAACATATCATTCGTCTCAATCGTCTCCGCCAAGCTATTCCTGCTCTTAGAAAAGGGCAATATTCTACTGATGGTATCTCAGGAAATATGGCTTTCAAGAGGCGGTATACAGATGATAAGACAGATAGTTTCGCCTTGGTAGCTATCTCAGGAAATGCAACCTTCTCAGGAATCCCAAATGGTACCTATGTAGATGCTGTGACAGGCGATACAAAAGTAGTGTCAAATGGCACTTTGACAGCTCAAGTTTCTGGTAAAGGAAACATGAAGGTCTATGTGTTGAATACAATCAAGACACCTGCCCCAGGCCGTGTCATTCCGAATGGTCAATATTTGACTGATGGTGGCGCAGTTGCACCGATTGATAATGGCCAAATTTCAGTTGTAGAACCTACAAACTTGGAAGTGAGCACATCATCCGTTACCATCAAGGAAGCAACTTCTACAAAAGTAACGGCTAAAGTAAGTCCTGTGGGTGCCTCTCCTATTGTAAAATGGACTTCAAAAAATCCAGATATTGCGACGGTTTCAAATGGTGAAATTACCGGTGTATCTGTAGGGAAAACGACAGTAACTGTAAAAACCACAAATGGCATTGAGAAAACGATTCAAGTGACGGTTGAAGAAAATCCAGACATTATCAAGCCAACCTCTATCACATTAAATAAGAAGAGTCTGACTCTATTGACCAAGGAATCGGAACAATTACAGGCTAAGGTTGAACCAGAAAACACCACTTATCCGGAGGTAGTTTGGGAAAGTTCAGATCCAACAGTGGCTAAGGTGGATGAGTCTGGAAAAGTGACTGCTCTGAAACCTGGTACAGCAATCATTACGGTAATAAGTCGGTATGGCAATCATAAGGCTCAATGTGAAGTATGTGTTGAGAAGAATACGAATGCAACAACTATTTACTTCAAAAATACGGCTAATTGGGCGACAGTAAATGCCTATGCATGGGTTTCAACCAGCAATCCAATTCAGAAAAATGCAGCTTGGCCAGGTGAATCCATGGTTGCTTTAGGAGATGGAATCTATAGTATTGAATTGTCTCCTGAGACTAATTACGACAAGATTATTTTTAATAACGGTAGCCAACAAACCAAAGATTTGACAATTGATGTGGCAAAGACTCTCTATGAGTTTGGTTCATCTTCATGGTCAAACTATGAGTCTGCTGACGTGAAGGCGGTAGAGGGTGTGACCTTGAATCAAGCAAGTTTAGAGCTTGATATTGATCAATCGAAACAATTAACAGCAACAGTTACACCAAGTGATGCGACCAATAAACGATTGACATGGACTTCTAGTCAGTCAGATATTGCGACAGTGTCATCGGATGGTCTTGTAAAAGCAATCAAGGCTGGAAAAACGGAAATAACTGTTACAACAGTGGATGGTTCACATGTGGCGACTTGTCAAGTGACGGTGAAGGAAGCGCCAGTGAAACCTGTTGTTCTTGGAGTGAAAGATCAATCTACGGATACAATTGACATCTCTGATACTGCAACATTGACATTGGAAGTAGCCAATGCGAAGACGGCTTCTTACAAGCTAGGAAATGGTTCTGCTGTCACATTCAGCAACGGACAAACCATTACAGTTGGTCAAAATTTGGCAGCAGGTAGTAGTGTAACATTGACATTGACTGCGACATCATTGGATAACCAGTCCGTTACAAAAACCTATACCATCACGAAAAAAGCGGTGGAGCTTCCAGAAGAGCCGAAAGAGGAGCCAATTGCTCAAACGACTATCTATTTCGATAATCCAGACAATTGGACAGATGTCTATGCCTATATGTATGATGCTAAAGGCAACCACCTTCTTGGAGCATGGCCGGGTACTAAGATGACGAAAGAGGCATCAGGTGCGTATGCTCTAAATGTACCTTCAACATACAGCACATTGGGTGTGAAAGTTTTATTCAGTAATAACAAGGGGGCTCAATACCCTCAATCTGTTGGTTTTGATTTTGTTGCAAAAGGAACCTATTCTAAGACTGGTTTGAAAGTGGCAGAAGAAGTTACGGTAAAAGAGGAGGTTGTTACAGAATCCATTCCATTTGAAACGAAAACGGTGGAAAACCCTGAAGTGGACAAGGGTGTGAGCAATACCCTTTCTGAAGGAAAAGCTGGTAGTAAAGAGATTACCTATAAAGTGACCTATAAAAATGGGGTTGAAGCTAGTCGTGAAAAAGTGAAGGAAGTGGTTGTAACAGAACCAACTCCAAAAGTTGTCGAAGTTGGAACCAAGGTGAGTGTAGATGAGGAAAAAATCGCTACTCGTGTGTATTTCAGCAATCCTCAGAAATGGAACAAGGTCTATGCCTATGTTTATGACCAAAAAGGTCAACCTGTTGTTGGCACTTGGCCAGGGAAAGAGATGACCAAAGATGAACTTGGCTACTATATTGAATTGTCTGCTGATTTGGTGGGGGGAAGAATTATTTTCAATAATCCTGAGACGAAGGTACAATATCCTGCGCAAAATCAAGCTGGCTTTACGATTGAGTTAGGACATTTCTATGATCAAACTGGGAACCATTATCCTGTCCTACCAGAGGACGGATATACCCGGATTCAGTTTGAAAATCCTGGTGGCTGGGATGCTGCCAATGTCTATGCATATTATGGATATCCGATTCAAAGTCCCCTTGGGGCATGGCCTGGAAAACCAATGATAAAAGGAAATGATGGTCATTTCTTTATTGACTTACCAGAAGAATATGCAGAAAAGAATGTGAAAATTCTTTTCAATAAACCAAATAGCAATGTACAATTTCCATCTGCAGTTGGTTTTGATTTCAAATTGGATGGACAATATACGAAAGATGGATTGAAATAAAGATCATATATTGTAAACAGGCTAGGCAAAAGTAGACAGTAAATAAAAAACACAGATAGATTCAAGCTGATTTTGATGAAATCCAGCCGAACTGTCTGTGTTTTATTTGTAGTTGGAAGGAGTTTGACAATGATAAAATCTATAGTTTGTTACCTAATTGACATAGACTTTCTGCCCCTATGTCTTGAAAATGGTGCTATTTCAAGGTAAAATAAAGTGTTAGAAAGTCAAAGGTAACGTATATGAAAATGATTAAACAGTTTAAAAATAAAAAAGTATTAGTTTTGGGATTGGCGAAATCTGGGGAATCAGCTGCTCGTTTATTGGATAAATTGGGTGCGATTGTGACAGTAAATGATGGAAAACCATTTGATGAAAATCCTATGGCCCAATCATTGTTGGAAGAAGGGATTCGTGTCATTTGTGGAAGTCATCCTTTGGATTTACTGGATGAAGATTTTGCGCTTGTTGTGAAAAATCCAGGTATTCGCTATGATAATCCAATGGTTGAAAAGGCTTTGCAAAAAGGAATTCCTGTGTGGACTGAGGTTGAATTGGCTTATTTGATTTCAGAGGCTCCAATTGTCGGCATTACTGGCTCTAATGGTAAAACAACTACAACCACTATGATTGCTGAAGTCTTAAATGCTGGACACAAACCTGCTAAATTATGTGGGAATATTGGCTATCCCGCTTCATCTGTGGCACAGACAGCAACTAAGGACGATACTTTAGTCATGGAGTTGTCTTCTTTCCAACTAATGGGAACAGAATCGTTCAGACCTCATATTGCAGTACTGACAAATTTGATTGCAAGCCATATTGATTACCATGGGACTTTTGAAGACTATGTGGCTGCGAAATGGATGATTCAACGTCAAATGACAGAAGAGGATTTCATTGTCGTGAACGTCAATCAAGCTGAAATCAAAGAATTGGCTCTACAAACCAAAGCCAATGTTGTGCCATTTTCAACCTTGGAAGAGGTGGATGGTGCCTATTTAGCTGATGGAAAATTGTACTTCAAGGGTGAATATGTCATGGACGCAGATCAGCTGGGTGTCCCAGGAGCTCATAATATCGAAAATGCCTTGGCTACCATTGCAGTTGCCAAGATTTTGGGAGTAACGAATCAGGCGATTCAAGAGAGTTTGTCTGCATTTGGTGGTGTGAAACACCGCCTACAGTTTGTAGGTAAAATAAATGATGTGTCATTCTATAACGATAGCAAGTCTACCAATATATTAGCAACTCAAAAAGCTCTTTCAGGCTTTGATAATCAAAAGGTAGTACTGATTGCGGGCGGTTTGGATCGTGGCAATGAATTTGATGATTTAGTACCAGATCTTGTAGGCTTGAAGAAAATGGTTATCTTAGGTCAGTCAGCACCACGTGTGCAACGGGCTGCTGAAAAAGCTGGTGTTGACTATATCTCGGCTGATGAGATTGCGGATGCTACTCGTAAGGCCTTTAAAGTTGCTGAACCAGGGGATGTTGTTCTTTTGAGCCCAGCAAATGCAAGTTGGGATATGTATCCTAATTTTGAGGTTCGTGGCGATGTATTCCTACAAACCTATGAGGAGTTAAGTAAATAAAATATGAAAAAAATTGTTTTTACAGGTGGAGGAACAGTTGGACACGTGACGCTCAATCTTCTGTTAATGCCTCGTTTCATCAAAGATGGTTGGGAAGTGCATTATATTGGGGACCGAAATGGGATTGAGTATGAGCAAATTAAAAATTCTGGCTTAGATGTCCAATTTCATTCCATCGCTACTGGGAAATTGCGTCGCTATTTCTCTTTCCAAAATATGTTGGATGTATTCAAGGTTGGGTTTGGCATTCTTCAATCCATTGCGATTATTGCCAAAATTCGTCCTCAAGCTCTATTTTCAAAAGGTGGATTTGTTTCAGTACCACCAGTTATCGCAGCAAACTTGTTAAGAGTACCGGTCTTTATCCACGAATCTGATTTGTCGATGGGACTAGCCAATAAAATTGCCTATAAGTTTGCGACGACAATGTATAGTACCTTTGAGCAACCATCAGAACTGTCAAAAGTAAAACACGTGGGGGCAGTGACCAAGGTTGGGCAGCATACGGACAAGGTTACTCCAATCCAATTACCTGAAATTCTAAGCCATTTTGACAAACAATTGCCGACTTTATTATTTGTTGGTGGTTCTGGCGGAGCCAAGGTATTTAATAATTTAATCAGCCAGCATGCTAAGACATTGACAGAAGGTTTCAATATTATTAACCTGACTGGCGATGCACGACTCAACCAATTGGACAAACATATCTATCGTGTAGATTATGTTACGGAGCTTTATCAACCCTTGATGGATTTTGCGGATGTCGTGGTGACACGTGGTGGCTCCAATACCTTATTTGAATTGATTGCAATGAAAAAATTGCACCTCATCGTTCCACTCGGCCGTCAAGCAAGTCGAGGAGATCAGATTGAAAATGCTCTCTATGCGGAGAAAAAAGGTTATTCTCGACAAATTAGTGAGGAGCAATTTACAGTTGATACCTTGTTGTCTGAGGTGGGAGCTTTGCTAGAAAACAAAGACTTTTATATCCAAAATATGGAACAATCTACTGAAATACAATCAGTTGATAGTTTTTATCACTTGTTGATGGAAGATATAGGAAGGTAGATGAGGTATGGATGAAAAAGACCCGAAAGAGTTGGTAGAAAATAAGAATTCAGAGCCATCTCCTGATTTAGAATCCTCTGTTCCAACCATGGATGCCTCAGACGATGAAAAAAGTGCCTTCTTTGAACAATGGAAAGCACGACATCAAGCTTATTTGGAAGAGCATAAAATGGAAGAAGAATCTCCAATTATTGAGCAAGAAAATAATAAGACTTCTTTTTTAAAAAAAGGTAGAAAAGCTCGAAAGTTAGAAGATAGATCAGAAGGTATCGGTGATAGTAGTCGAAAAAGGATTGAGAAGAAAAAAGCCCCACTACCGAAAGGAACGTTATTGAGGGCAGTACCTGTGCTTTTGGTTAGTTGCGTGCTGTTGTTCTTATCAATTTACTTTATGAGCCCTTATAGTAAAAATAAGGTGGTTACTGTTGAAGGAAACGATCGACTAACTGCTCAACAGGTGGAAGATTTTAGTTTGATCTCACCAAATGATTATATTGTAACGATAGCACTGAATGCTACTAACTACGCAAGTAATATAAAAAAGTCAACTCCAGAAGTTTCAGAAGCGACAATTTCATTTTATTTTCCAAATAAATTCATCATTCGTATAAAAGAACATCCTGTCGTTGGCTATTTGGAAACTGGCAATCAATATTATCGAATTTTTTCAAATGGAGAAGTTGCAAGTGAAGGACTTTCAGCGGACCAACTACCCGAAACACATTTGCTCGTCAAACTAACAGACCTCGCATCAATAAAGATACTTGCTAAACAACTGGCTAACGTGGACACGCAAATTACTTCGAAAATTCAAGAAATTAGTTTAACTCCTACTAAAGCTACATCCGATTTGTTGACCTTGAAAATGTCAGATGGAAATACTATTTTGGTACCACTTAGTGAGATTGAAACGAAGTTGCCATATTATTCAAAAATTTCATTAGAAACAGTTGAGCCATCCGTTGTTGATATGGAAGTTGGAATTTTTAGATATGTCAGTTCTAGTCAGTAAAATTATGATAAAAATTTCATAGAAAAAGCCGTTAGAGACACTTTTTTTCTGGAAGATATGATATAATAAAAGATGACTAATTGCACTATTTTATAATTTGGAATTATGTTTGTTAAAGTTGAAAGTAAGAGAGGACGGAAAGAATGGTTAAAAGCGGCTTTTTTACGGGTTTAGATATTGGTACAAGCTCCGTTAAAGTCTTGGTTGCTGAATTTACAGAAAATGAAATGAATGTTATCGGCGTAAGCAATGTAAAAAGTGCTGGCGTTAAAGATGGCATTATTGTGAATATTGAAGTGGCAGCAGGTGCAATTAAGAAAGCACTCCAACAAGCAGAGGAAAAATCAGGTATTCGAATCGATAAAGTAAATGTTGGCCTACCAGCTAATCTATTGCAAATCGAACCAACTCAAGGAATGATTCCTGTTACTACGGATTCTCAAGAAATTACTGATTTAGATGTTGAAAATGTGGTGAAATCTGCATTGACAAAGAGTATGACGCCTGAACGTGAAGTTATTTCATTTATTCCAGAGGAATTTATTGTAGATGGTTTCCAAGGGATAAAAGATCCTCGTGGCATGATGGGTATTCGTTTGGAAATGCGTGGTATGCTTTACACAGGACCTCGTACCATTCTTCATAACCTACGTAAAACAGTTGAGCGTGCAGGTGTACAGGTTGAAAACATCGTCATTTCTCCACTTGCTCTGACTCGCTCTGTTTTAAATGAGGGTGAGCGCGAGTTTGGTGCGACAGTTATTGATCTCGGTGGTGGGCAAACTACAGTTGCTGTAATGCGTAATCAAGAATTACAATATACAAATATTTACCAAGAAGGTGGCGATTACATTACCAAAGATATTTCAAAAGTTTTGACAACATCACAAAGTATTGCTGAAAACTTGAAATATAATTACGGTATAGCAAACCCACAAGATGCGAGTGACAAAGAAAAATTCTCTGTGGAAGTTATTGGTGAAAACACACCTGTTGAAGTAACAGAGCGTTACTTATCAGAAGTTATTTCAGCTCGTCTTCGTCAAATTTTTGATCGAGTTAGACAAGACTTGGAACGTACAAGAGCACTTGATTTGCCAGGAGGAGTTGTCCTGGTAGGTGGCGGTGCTATTTTACCAGGTATTGCAGAATTGGCTCAAGAAGTGCTTGGTACTAATGCAAAATTATTTGTACCAAATCAAATTGGGATTCGTAATCCTGCTTTCGCAAGCGTGATTAGTTTGGTTGAGTATGTTGGTAACCTAGAGGAAGTAGAGAAAATTGCTCAACGAGCAGTGAATGGTGAAGTAAACTTGCGTCAAAAACCTGTTGATTTCACTGCTACACGACCTAGGGTAGTTCCCACAGTTCAACCAGAGGTGATTACACCTGTAGAACCTGAAATACGCGAGGAACGACCAATACCAAGCTATGAAGAGGAACAGGAAGAGACTGAATCTACTTCAAGAGGGAACTTTACAGATCGTATCCGTGGTTTGTTTGGAAGCATGTTTGAATAAGTAAAGAAAAGGTGATAAAAACTATGGCATTTTCATTTGAAGCAGCAGCAAGTCATGGTGCTGTCATTAAAGTAATTGGTGTCGGCGGTGGCGGTGGTAACGCCATTAACCGTATGATTGAAGAAGGTGTGGCTGGAGTTGAATTTATCGCAGCCAACACAGATGTACAAGCTTTGAGTAGTTCGAAAGCAGAAACAGTTATCCAATTGGGTCCAAAATTGACTCGAGGATTGGGTGCTGGGGGTCAGCCTGAAGTTGGCCGTAAAGCCGCAGAAGAAAGTGAAGAAGTATTGACCAACGTTTTAAGTGGTGCTGATATGGTCTTCATTACTGCTGGTATGGGCGGTGGATCTGGTACAGGTGCGGCTCCAGTAATTGCACGAATTGCTAAAAATCTTGGTGCGCTAACAGTTGCAGTTGTTACACGTCCTTTTGGATTTGAAGGGAATAAACGTGGCAATTTTGCTATTGAAGGGATCGATGGCCTTCGTGAACAAGTTGACACACTGTTAATCATCTCAAATAATAATCTCCTTGAGATTGTTGATAAGAAAACTCCACTTCTAGAAGCTTTGAGTGAAGCAGATAATGTTTTACGTCAAGGTGTTCAAGGGATTACTGATCTGATTACCAACCCTGGTTTGATCAACTTGGACTTTGCTGATGTGAAGACAGTGATGGAGAACAAAGGGAATGCCTTAATGGGTATTGGTATTGGTACAGGTGAAGATCGTGTAGTGGAGGCGGCTCGTAAAGCGATTTATTCACCACTTCTTGAAACAACAATTGATGGTGCTGAAGATGTTATTGTCAACGTAACAGGTGGTTATGATATGACATTGACAGAAGCTGAAGAAGCTTCAGAAATTGTGAATCAAGCTGCCGGTCAAGGCGTGAATATTTGGTTGGGAACTTCGATTGATGAAACCATGAAGGATGAAATCCGTGTTACAGTTGTTGCAACAGGTGTTCGTCAAGAAAAGTCAGAAAGAGCAAGTCGTCCACGTGTTACTGAGCATGTTGCACCGCGTCATTCACAACGTTTTGATTTGCCAAGTAGTTCAGCCCCTTCAGTGAGTCGTGGTTTATCACAACCTGAAACTCCTAAGGGTTCTGCTTTTGGTGAGTGGGACTTGCGTCGTGAAAACTTGATTCACCCTGCGGAAACAGAAGTGACTCCTACAGTTTCTGTTGAAAAATTTACGATGGAAGCTGATGAAGATGAGTTAGATACTCCACCATTTTTCAGAAATCGTTAAAATGAACTTACAAAAAAATAGAGATGATGTATTTGCTACTGTTGAACAAGCAGTAATAGAAGCACATCGACCTAGTCAATCGGTTAATGTTATAGCTGTCACAAAATATGTTGACAGCTCTATTGTTAGAGAATTGGTAAAAACTGGTATTCAACATATTGGTGAAAATCGCGTTGATAAATTTTTAGACAAGTATCATGCCTTATCCGATATCGACTTAACATGGCACTTGATTGGAACCTTACAGAGACGGAAAGTAAAGGATGTTATTCATTTTGTCGATTACTTTCATGCTTTAGATTCTATAAAATTGGCCGAAGAAATTAATAAACGCGCAGAGAAACCGATTAAATGCTTCTTACAATTGAATATTTCAGGTGAGCAAAGTAAACATGGTTTCTCTGTAGATGAATTAGAAGAGACAATTTCACAATTAATTCCTTTTGAAAAAGTGGAAGTTGTTGGTTTAATGACAATGGCACCTTTTGATGCTGATTCAAAAGAATTAAATAAAATTTTCTCAAAAATGAAAGAGATACAAGTAACACTATCAGCAAGAAATATACCGCATATGCCTTTTAATGAATTAAGTATGGGAATGAGCGGTGATTATGTAGAAGCAATACAGAATGGGGCAACATTTGTCCGCATAGGCTCGGCATTTTTTACTGAATAGGAGAAGAAGTAGGTATGGCACTTAAAGATACATTTAAAAATTTATTTAACTATTTCGAAGTAGAAGATGCTAATGAAGTAGAAGAGCAGCATCAAGCAAATTCTATTGGAAATGAGCGGCCAGCAATGCATGTTGCTGCCACAAAACCAGTTAACAAACCTGTTGAGAGACCATCTCGAGTTGAAACACGTAGTGAATCGAGTATGGGTAATGAATCTCGCTTGCAACGTCTGCATGATCGTCAACAAGAGCTGATGGCTCATAGTGATCAAGGGAACATTAAATCAACGATTGATATTAAGTTTCCAAAGCGTTATGAAGATGCTCCAGAAATGGTTAATCTCCTACTAGACAATGCAAGTATCCTAATTGATTTCCAATATATGTCAGAACAACAGGCACGTCGTTGCTTGGATTATTTGGATGGGGCTCGATCAGTTCTTTCTGGAAATTTAAAGAAAGTTTCAAATACCATGTGGTTACTGACACCTGTTAATGTGACAGTCCATATTGAGGAACTTCGAAATACAAATGTTGGTGCGAATCAAGATTCACAATTTGACTTTGATATGAAACGGTAACATTTATGCAATTTTTGATTTTTCTTATTTTAAAAATTGTAGAAATTTATTCATATCTTTTATTGGCATATGCATTATTAAGCTGGTTTCCAAATCTTTATGCAACTCCATTAGGTCGCTTAATTCAGTGGGCAGTTGCACCACTGTTAAAGCCCTTTAGACGGCTCAATCTACAATTCAAGGGATTGGATTGGACAGTTATGGTTGCAATGATTGCACTAAACATTGGAACACGGATACTGATTCGCATCCTGCTTTTGCTAGCTTAATCATGAAAAATGATAAACAAATAATGCAACATTTTGCCAAGGAAGAAAGGGAATTCGTTGAGAAAATAATGGATATGTGTCAGCAAGTTGAAGATACATATTCCTATAGATTAACGCACTTTCTACATCCCCGACAAGATGAAATTGTAACGAAAATTGCAAATTATTATCAGTTAAAGACCTTTTCAAGTCGTGATTTTTTATCTACTGAGCACTCACGTGTGATTATTGCTCCAAATTACTATGAATTAGATCCTCAGGATTTTAGGTTAACTGCCCTTGAATTATCTTTTTCAAGAAAATTTCATACTCTATCTCATTCTCAAGTATTAGGAACTTTTCTAAATCAATTGGGGATTAAAAGAGAATACTTGGGTGATATCATTGTCAATGAAGAACAGCTGTTGGTGTTATTAGATGAAAAGTTTGGACCGATTGCTCAACAGTCTGTCACCAAAATAGCTCGCGTTCCGGTCAAGGTAGAAGAAGTTTCGTGGCTGTCGGTTCAATTAATGAATCAACAGGACTGGCGCTCTAAGGACGTACTCGTTTCCAGTTTGAGACTGGACAAGTTGGTTGCTGTTGGATTTAATATCTCACGCTCCACAGCGAATAAGTTGATTGAAGCTGGACATGCAAAGTTGGATTATCTCCAAGTTGATCAACCTAGTCGAACAGTAGAAATTGGGCAATTGATTAGTGTGAGGAAATTCGGAAGAATTCGATTAAATGAATTTTTAGGTTTTTCTAAGCAAGGGAAGGTAAAATTAAAGTTAGACATTGTTAAAACTTAGGAGGAACTATGGCACTTACAGCACTAGAATTAAAAGATAAAACCTTTGCAACAAAATTCAGAGGTTATGATGCAGATGAAGTTGATGATTTTTTGGATATTGTAACCCGTGATTATGAGGACCTAATCCGTAAAAATCATGAACAAGAGTTGGAACTGAAAAATTTACGTGAGCGATTGGCCTATTTTGATGAAATGAAAGAATCGCTAAGCAAATCAGTTCTATTGGCTCAAGATACTGCTGAAAAAGTGAAAAAAGCTGCGGATGAGCAAGCAGCAAATATCATTAAACAAGCAGATTATGATGTTGCAACTTTATTGCATGAAGCGAAAGATAAGGCGAATGAAATTCTTCGTATTTCAACCGACAACGCTAAGCGAGTAGCTGTTGAAACAGAAGAATTGAAAAATAAAACTCGTATTTTCCATCAGCGGTTAAAATCTACAATTGAAAGCCAATTATCATTGGTGAATTCTCCTGAATGGGAAGATATTTTACGCCCAACTGCATCTTATCTACAAACAAGTGATGAAGCCTTCAGAGAAGTATTGGTAAAAGTTCTTGATGAGGAAGTTCCAGAAGAAGAGAATCACTTGGACTATACTATGCAACTTTCTGAAGAAGAGATTGCTGAGTTGACACGTCAGGCATCTGCTTTTGAAAATAATGAAACAATTGCCTTGTCAATTGATGAAGAATAAATGAGAGCAAAGACACTATCAATAGAAATATTTTTAGCGAGTAGGAGACGGTGGAAGCCCTACAATCCCTTTCTTGCGATAATCCCTTTGCATGATTTTTCCTGAAAGAAGTAGGGAAAGACGTCGGTTCACGTTACGAACGCTAGAGGGATAGGGGAAACTCTATCTGAACTAAGGTGGTACCACGAACTTTCGTCCTTATTTGGCGGGAGTTTTTTTATTTTTTATGATACGATTAGAACTGGTAAACAAAGATAATTTTGATCAGGTGCTAGATCTTGATGTGGCACCTAAAGATCAGCGCCGAGTGGCGTCAGTTGAATATTCATTAGCTCAGGCATGGCTGTATCGAGATAGTGACGTCCTATTTCCATATGCTGTTAAATCTGGACAGCTAACAGTGGGATTTCTCTTGTTGTCCTATCAGCCCATGGAAAACAGTTATTATATCTGGCGTTTGCTCATTGATCAGAAGTATCAAAATCAGGGCTTTGGCAAGGAGGTCATTCGGCAAGTGTTACAACGAGCTAGGGATGATCAGCAGTGCCATAAGGTTACCGTAAATTATGTGATCGGAAATCATAAAATGCGGTACATCTTAGAAAAATTTGGCTTTCAGCCAGTCGGTTTAGATGGTCAAGAAATGAAAATGGAATTAAATGTTAAATAAAGGAGTTATGATGAAACTAAAAGAAACCCTCAATTTGGGTAAAACAGCCTTTCCTATGCGCGCAGGTTTGCCAACACGCGAACCTGAATGGCAAAAAGCTTGGGATGAAGCAAACTTGTATGCGCGACGTCAAGAATTGAATGAAGGAAAACCGTCCTTTCACCTACACGATGGTCCTCCCTACGCAAACGGAAATATCCACGTTGGGCATGCCTTAAATAAAATTTCTAAAGATATCATTGTCCGTTCTAAATCGATGTCTGGTTTCCGAGCTCCTTACGTACCTGGTTGGGATACTCATGGTCTTCCAATTGAGCAAGTCTTGGCAAAACAAGGTGTTAAACGGAAAGAAATGGACTTGGTTGAATACCTTGAAATGTGTCGTGATTATGCCTTAAGTCAGGTAGATAAGCAACGTGATGACTTCAAGCGACTTGGTGTCTCTGCTGATTGGGAAAATCCATACATCACCTTGACGAAAGACTACGAAGCAGCTCAAATTCGTGTCTTCGGTGCTATGGCAGACAAGGGATATATCTACCGCGGTGCTAAGCCTGTCTACTGGTCATGGTCATCTGAATCTGCCCTTGCAGAAGCTGAAATCGAATACCATGACATTGACTCAACATCCCTTTACTATGCTAACAAGGTCAAAGATGGCAAAGGGGTGCTGGATTCAGATAGTTATATCGTTGTTTGGACAACTACACCATTTACCGTTACAGCTTCACGTGGATTGACAATGGGTGCAGATATTGATTATGTACTTGTTCACCCAGAAGGTTCTGACCGTAAGTATGTATTGGCAGAAGCCTTGGTTGATAGTTTGGCAGCCAAATTTGGTTGGGAATCCTTCGAAGTGATTTCAAAACACAAGGGTGCTGAGTTTGAATATATTGTCACAGAACACCCATGGGATTCTGAAGTGGATGAATTGGTCATCTTGGGTGATCATGTAACGACTGATTCAGGTACTGGTATTGTCCATACGGCTCCTGGTTTTGGTGAAGATGACTATAATGTCGGAATCAAATACAATTTAGAGGTGGCCGTAACTGTCAACGAACGTGGCTTGATGATGGAAAATGCTGGTCCTGATTTTGAAGGACAATTCTATGACAAGGTTGTTCCAACTGTAAAAGAAAAACTAGGAGACTTACTTCTTGCTAGTGAAGTGATTAATCACTCTTATCCATTTGACTGGCGGACCAAGAAACCAATTATCTGGCGTGCAGTACCACAGTGGTTTGCTTCTGTTTCTAAATTCCGTCAAGAAATTTTAGATCAAATCGAAGCAACAAACTTCATTCCAGGGTGGGGTAAAACACGTCTCTACAATATGATCCGTGACCGTGGTGACTGGGTCATCTCACGTCAGCGGGCTTGGGGTGTGCCACTTCCTATCTTCTATGCAGAAGATGGTACAGCAATCATGTCTAAGGAAGTGACGGACCACGTTGCAGCTCTCTTCGAAGAGCATGGTTCAATCATCTGGTGGAAATCAGAAGCTAAAGACCTTCTTCCAGCTGGTTTCACTCATCCAGGTTCACCAAATGGCGAATTTACCAAAGAAACAGATATCATGGACGTATGGTTTGATTCTGGTTCATCTTGGAATGGTGTCATGAACGCTCGTGAAAACCTTGCCTATCCAGCAGACCTTTATCTTGAAGGATCTGACCAATACCGTGGCTGGTTTAACTCTTCCTTAATCACCTCTGTAGCAGTCAATGGTCATGCGCCATATAAAGCAGTATTATCACAAGGATTTGTCCTAGATGGTAAAGGCTTGAAGATGTCTAAATCACTTGGTAATACGATTTTACCAAGTGATGTTGAAAAACAATTTGGTGCAGAAATTTTGCGTTTGTGGGTGACTTCAGTTGATACGTCAAATGATGTCCGTGTATCAATGGAAATTCTTGGACAAGTTTCTGAAACTTACAGGAAAATTCGCAACACCCTCCGATTCTTGATTGCTAATACCTCTGATTTCAATCCTGCAAGCGATGCGGTAGCTTATGACGAGCTTCGCTCAGTTGACCAATACCTCTTGGTGAAATTCAACAAACTGGTAGCACAAATCCGTGATGCCTACGATAGCTATGATTTCATGGCCATCTACAAGTCTGTGGTAAACTTTGTCACGCTTGACTTGTCAGCCTTCTACTTGGATTTTGCCAAGGACGTGGTCTACATTGATGGTGCGAAATCCTTGTCTCGCCGCCAGATGCAAACTGTTTTCTATGACATCTTGGTGAAAATTACCAAGCTCTTGACCCCAATCTTGCCACATACCGCAGAAGAAATCTGGTCATATTTGGAACACGAACCAGAAGAGTTTGTACAATTGGCGGAAATGCCAGAGGTAGAAGCCTTTACCAATGATGCGCAGTTGTTGGCTGACTGGGAAAAGGTTATGGTCTTCCGTACTCAGGCACAAAAAGCCTTGGAAGAAGCGCGTAATGCAAAAGTGATTGGTAAGTCACTTGAAGCGCATTTGACAGCCTATGTCTCAGCTGAAACCAAGTCATTCTTGGAAGGCTTAAATGCTGACCTTGCTCAACTTTTGATTGTATCTGATTTGACAGTTACCACCGAAGCTGCTCCAGCATCTGCGGTAGTAGTTGATGATCTTGCATTTACTGTTGTACGTGCCACTGGTGAAGTTTGTGATCGTTGCCGTCGCATTGATACAAGTGTTGTAGAGCGTAGCTATGGTGCAACAATCTGTGACCACTGTGCAAGCGTAGTAGAAGAAAACTTTGCGGAAGCAGTAGCTCAAGGTTTTGAAGCATAAGTATAAAAGTCTATCTATTTTTGGATAGGCTTTTTTTCAAAAAAAAAAGAAGCCATGAGCTTCTTATTCTTCAGTAATGATTGGGATAGACATTTCAATTAGACGATCTGTATGAATCGTTTGAATGGCAGCCTGATTTATTGTTCGTTCATCAATTTTCCGGCGTAGGAAAAATTCGCGAATTTTATTGACTTCCGATGGTTGGATAGCACGATATTTATTTCTAATAAGGAGCTCGTAGTGGTGAGGAGCTTGTGTGAAAATGACATCGGTGTTTCCTGCAGAATAGGTTTCTACCAGGAAGGCATCGGTATTGGCTAATTGATTTTGCACTAATTGAGAATGACTATTCGTCGTATTGATAATCTTCATGCGAAACTTCCTCCGTCTCTTTGGCTACATTATAGCACTCTTGGATTTATTTATCTAGTCTTTTTTGAGCTAATTCTAGCTTTTTCCATTGTTCGATCCCCCATTTGTGGCTACCGCGTTTTAGTTTGTTGATGGCCTCTTCAACAGGAAACCAAGCAATGTGATTGAAATCTTCTAGTGGTGCCCCGACTTGCTTGTATCTGGTAACTTGATAGATATAAGCTGGGTTATAAAAATGAGTATCGCGATGGTTAGAGTAAAAGTATTCATCGGCTTGACCAAAATATTGTCCGATTTCAGCGGTAAAGCCTAATTCTTCTATCAATTCTCTTTCAAGTGCTGATAGATGATTTTCCCCTTCCTCGATTTCTCCGCCTGGGAGGAACCAGGCACCATTTGGGGCTTGAACCAGTACAATTTTTTCTAAATTTTCATCAGGAATGACAGCGTATACACCATAACGGTTGGTATAGTTTACACCATTCTTTTTTTCGCCAAAAATTGCACTTGTCATTTGTTTCTCCTTCAAATAGGGACTTTCTAATATTATACCATTTTAGCCTAAATTTTTCTTATATAATAGTTGGAATTTTTTGAATTTTATGTGTGAGTGAAAAAGAGCGGGGCAACCTAGCCGGATGCCTCCGCTAACATATTTTATTTTTCTTTTGGCGTTTGAGCTTTGATTTGGATGGTGCCTTTATTGGTCATGACAGCTCGTAAATCTTTCTCATTAGGATTCTCTAGATAGAAATCGGTAATGGCATCTTCAATTTGGTCTTGAATGGTCCTGCGAAGGGGACGTGCACCCATTTTAGGATCGTAACCAAGATCAACTAATTTTTCCTTTACTTTATCGGTCACATGTAGTCGAATACCATTTGTAGATAAGCGACGGTTGACGTCTTCCAGCATGAGACTGACAATTTGGAGCAGATTTTCTTTTGATAGTGGTTGGAATTCAATAATTCCATCGAAGCGGTTCATAAATTCAGGAGTGAAGAAATTACCGAGTTGACCAAGAACAGATTGTGTACGACCTTCCATAGTAGCACCAAATCCAACACTAGCTTCAACCTTGCCTGTACCAGCATTTGAAGTCATAATGATAATGGTATCTTTGAAGCTGACTGTTCGTCCTTGTCCATCTGTCAGTCGACCATCATCAAGAACCTGTAGGAACATGTGCATCACGTCTGGATGCGCCTTTTCAACTTCATCAAGGAGAATAAGTGAGTATGGATTGCGACGGACTTTCTCTGTTAGTTGGCCAGCTTCTTCATACCCCACATATCCAGGAGGGGCACCGACTAGTTTTGCAACTGCGTGTTTTTCCATATATTCAGACATATCAAATCGAATCATGCTGTCCGCTGAACCGAAGAGCTCAATGGCTAATTGTTTTGATAATTCTGTTTTACCGACGCCAGTAGGTCCTACGAATAAGAAGGAACCAATTGGACGATTTGGTGCTCCAAGTCCTACACGATTGCGACGGATTGCTTTTGCAATCTTGTCAACAGCATCGTCTTGTCCAATGACATGCGCTTTGAGATCACTTGCCAAATGTATCAATTGAGACTGTTCTTTTTCTTTCAGCTCGCCAACGGGGATATTTGTTTTTTGTTCAATGATGGCTTCGATTTCTTTTTCGGTAATGAGAGGAATATCCTCTTCACTAATCGTTGCCTTTTGCATTTCTTTATATTTAGCAATTTGGTCACGATAATAGGCAGCTTTTTCGTAATCTTCATCACGAGTTGCTTGTTCTTTACGATTTTCGGCATCAATTAACCGTTGGTCAATTTCTTTAGGATCCACGAAGTTCAAGGTTAAGTTCATTTTTGACCCAGCTTCGTCTAGCAAATCAATCGCTTTGTCAGGTAAGAATCGGTCTTGAATATAGCGGTTGGATAATACGGCCGCAGCTTCAATGGCCTCAGGGGAATATTTTACATGGTGGTAGTCTTGGTATTTATTCTGAATACCTTTTAAGATAGTGATTGTTTCTTCAACACTTGGTTCGTCAACTTTTACAGGTTGCATCCGACGTTCAAGAGCTGCATCTTTTTCAATAATGCGGTATTCATTTAAAGTAGTAGCACCGACCAGTTGCATTTCACCACGAGCGAGGGCGGGTTTTAGAATATTGCCCGCATCCATGTTTCCATCTCCTGCAGAACCAGCTCCGACAATCTCATGAATTTCATCAATGAAGAGAATAACTTCACGTCGGTTCCGAATTTCTTCCATGAGTTTTTGCATGCGTTCTTCAAATTGACCTCGGATTCCTGTTCCTTGAACAAGGCTGACAACGTCTAATCGAATGACTTCTTTGTTTTGAAGTTTATGTGGAACGTCCCCGTCTACAATTTTTTGTGCTAGTCCTTCAACGACTGCAGTTTTACCAACACCGGGCTCACCGATAAGAACGGGGTTGTTTTTAGTGCGACGGTTCAAAATTTCAATCACCCGAGTGATTTCTTGATCGCGTCCGATAACGGGGTCAATATCTCCACGTCGTGCAATCTCAGTAACATTAATCCCAAATTCTTCCAGCAATCCATTTGGTTGCGGGACTGTTTGGGTTCGACCAGCATTTGGTTGATTGAATCGACCACCACCGTTGCCTCCGCCTGCTTGAGTAGGAGGTGTTTGATCACGATTCTTACCAGCTGGGGTATTACCAGGGTAACCACCTAAATGATTGAAAAATTCACTAAATGGATCCATATTGTTTGGATTCGTTAAGTCCCCTAAGCCACGTAAAATAGCATTATTTGGATCTGTTTTCATAATTTGATAACAATTATGGCAAAGGTCAACTTGCTGTTGTTTGCCATTCATATTTGTATAGAGATGAATGGTAGCATCATTTATTTTACAGTTTGTACAGAGCATTCAATTACCTCTTTTCTAATAGTAACATTACAAAACTCTGTGAAAATTAATCTCATTTTTTCCTACTCGAATGCTAGAATATTGTGTATCGATTGAATCACATACAATTGCGCATTCAGATGAATTTCCACGAAGTAAGGTCCTTATTGAATAGTCAATAAAGGTCAGTTCTGTTTTAATTATATCAAGTTTTGGAGAAAATGCAAGAAACTGATATGCATTCTAGTATTTCTTTTTACGAAAAATTGGGGGAAGAAAATTACGTAAAAATAAGACTTTTTCACAAAATTATGGTAGAATATTCCTATATTAAGAAGAGGAGAATGAATATGGAATCACATTTGGTGAGAATTATCAATCGTCTTGAAGCCATGGCCAGTGATGGTGGTACCTTGAAACGTAATTTTGAACGTGATGGTGTTGTTGTTGCAGAAGTTGCCTACAGCTATGACGAAGAAAATGGTTCAGTATTTACCCTACGTGATGTTGCTGCTCGTGAGACGTATACGTTTGACAGCATTGACTTGATTGCAATGGAAATTTACGAACTGTTGTACTAAACACAGGATAGTTAAAAGCGCCAAGGGTGCTTTTTCTTTTGTGAATAATTAGTCTAGGTAGTTGCATATTTATTCGAAAATGTTATAATGTAGTATACGTCTTTTGAGGAGTGGAGATATGAATTTTTCTTTTTTGCCTGATTACTGGGCTTATTTTAATTATGGTGTATTAGTTACCCTTATTATCGCTGTATTTGTTGTTGCTTTTGGTAGTATTTTGGGTGTATTATTGGCTTTTGCACAACGGAGTAAATATAAATTACTTGTTTGGTTTGCTAATATTTATGTGTGGATTTTCCGTGGGACTCCAATGGTTGTACAGATTATGATTGGTTTTACCATGACTCATTTAGTTGCTCCAACTTTTCAGTTAGGTATTTTATCTGTAGATTTGTCTCGCCTGATTCCGGGGATGGTTATTCTATCAATGAACTCAGGTGCTTATGTATCTGAAATAGTACGTGCGGGGATTAATGCTGTTCCGAAGGGACAATTGGAGGCAGCCTACTCACTCGGTATCCGTCCTCGTCAAGCGATGCGCTATGTCATCATGCCTCAAGCTATCAAGAATATCCTACCTGCCTTGGGGAATGAATTTGTAACAATCGTAAAAGATAGTTCCCTTTTATCAACAATCGGCGTTGTTGAATTGTGGAATGGAGCGACTACGGTCTCTGCGTCAACTTACATTACAACGGAGCCTTTGTTATTTGCAGCCTTCTATTATTTGATTGTGACAAGTGTGTTAACGTTGGGCATCCAATACTTTGAGAAAAAAATGAATAAGGGGGGACATTGATATGGCAGAGGTTATTATTTCTATCAAGGATTTGCACAAATACTTCGGAGACAATGAAGTGTTAAAGGGTATTGATTTGGATATCCAACAGGGAGAAGTTGTTGTTATTATCGGTCCATCAGGTTCTGGAAAATCAACTTTTCTACGGACAATGAACCTTTTAGAGGTGCCTACTAAGGGAAATGTTACATTTGAAGGTGTCGATATCACTGATAAGTCAAATGATATCTTTAAGATGCGTGAAAAAATGGGGATGGTATTTCAACAATTTAATCTCTTCCCTAATATGACAGTCTTGGAAAATATTACCTTATCACCAATTAAGACAAAGGGAATGACGAAGGCTGAGGCTGAGAAGAAAGCGATGGACCTACTGGCTAAGGTTGGTTTACCAGATAAAGCGGCTGCTTATCCACAGAGTTTATCAGGTGGGCAACAACAACGTATTGCAATTGCTCGCGGATTGGCAATGGATCCAGATGTCTTGCTTTTTGACGAGCCTACGTCTGCCTTAGACCCTGAGATGGTCGGTGAGGTCTTATCGGTTATGCAGGATTTGGCTAAATCGGGAATGACCATGGTGATTGTGACTCACGAAATGGGTTTTGCAAGAGAAGTTGCTGATCGGGTTATCTTTATGGATGGGGGAGTAATCGTTGAAGATGGAACTCCTGAAGATGTGTTCGAACATACGAGAGAAGAACGGACGAAAGATTTCTTATCGAAAGTCCTATAACGATAGATACAACAGGATAACTCCGAAAACGTTCGGAGTTTTTCTATATGTTGGATTTTCAAGGAATCGTCCGTAGTCAGACGAATGGTTTTACGATATAATAGAAAAAAACTAGAGGAGATAGTGAAATGACAGTCATTGATGGTAAGGCATTAGCAGTAAAAATGCAAGCGGCTTTAGCAGAGAAAACAGCTCAATTGAAGGTAGAAAAAGGATTGACACCAGGACTTGTGGTGATTTTAGTGGGTGAAAATCCAGCTAGTCAGGTTTATGTGCGGAATAAAGAACGTTCAGCCTTAGCAGCAGGGTTTAAGAGCGAAGTTGTACGAGTACCAGATACGATTTCTGAAAAGGAGCTCTTGGCATTAATCGAACGCTATAATCAAGATTCTGAATGGCATGGTATTTTAGTCCAGTTGCCGTTACCTGCCCATATCAGTGAGGAAAAGGTTTTATTGGCAATTGATCCAGATAAGGATGTAGATGGTTTCCATCCGACTAATATGGGTAAATTCTGGTCAGGACATCCAGTTATGATTCCTTCAACACCAGCAGGGATTATGGAGATGTTCAAAGAATATCAGATCGAGCTAGAAGGAAAAACGGCTGTGGTTATCGGTCGTTCAAACATTGTTGGGAAGCCGATGGCGCAGTTACTTTTAGATGCAAATGCGACTGTCACGATTGCCCATTCTCGGACAAAAAATCTGCCAGAATTAGCTAGACAAGCTGATATTCTTGTCGTTGCCATTGGTCGTGGTCATTTTGTTACCAAGGATTTTGTCAAACCAGGGGCAGTGGTGATTGACGTTGGTATGAACCGTGATGCAAATGGCAAACTGATTGGTGATGTTAAGTATGATGAAGTAGCAGAAGTTGCAAGCTACATTACACCAGTCCCAGGAGGAGTTGGTCCAATGACCATTACCATGCTGATGGAACAGACATATGAAGCTTGTGTCAGAAGTGAAAAGAACTAGTTTCAACTTTTATAGATGAGATAGAGATACACGAATAGATCAAAAATCCCCAATCATGCACAGATGATTGAGGATTTTTTTAGGGATTTTCTACTGAAAATGTATCTGCATGGGCAAGATCACCATACGTGTACCCAAGGTTAAACCATTTTTTTCGTTGTTCGGAGGTTCCGTGGGTGAAACTATCTGGAACGGTGCGGCCATAGGCTTCTTGCTGTAGGGTATCATCGCCGACAGCATGAGCTGCATTCATGGCTTCGTCGATGTCCCCAGCATCTAGTATACCTTGACCATCTACATATTTAGCCCATGCCCCAGCATAGTAATCAGCCTGTAGTTCGAGACGAACGTTCAGTGCATTGCCTTCTTTATCTGATAATTGAGCTCGTTTTTGATGGTATGCCCCAAGAACTTCCAATTCATTTTGGACATGGTGTCCAACTTCATGGGCGATGACATAGGCCATAGCGAAGTCACCAGACGCCTTGTATTTGCTAGATAATTCTTGGTAAAATGATGTATCGATATAAATTTTACGGTCAGCTGAGCAGTAAAATGGTCCAGCTTGAGCAGATCCGATACCGCAGCCCGTTTGGGTCTGATCGGTATAGAAAACCATGGTCGGTGCTGAATAGGTTAAATCATTGGCTTCAAATTCTTGGGTCCAAAAATCTTCTGTTGAGCCTAACACCTTACTCATAAATTCAGCGTCGGCATCAGACACATTTGTACCTGTGGTGGTGACTTGACTGGACTGATAAGAATTCGTTCCAGTAGAAGGGGAGAGCAATCCACCTAAATTAGACATTCCACCGAATGCTAATAGTAGGATGAGGACTAGCAATTTTCCTTTCCACCCGAGACGTGAAAACAATAAACCTAATAGGACGTTACCTCCCGATGAACCTGACGAATAGGACGAGCCAGAACTAGATCTGCCTCGTCGGTCCTCAATATTGGAACTTTTTCGTAAATTATCTAATTTCATATATTCTCCCTAGAAACTCTCCACATCGTTTCTTCCATTCTTTCATGAACTATTATATAGTAAAATACTGAAAATAACACGTGAAAGCGTTTGGAATTTATGGGTTAGGTTCTGTATAATAGTGCAAAATTTGGTATAATAGTATGATACTGACAGAAGGAGTGGGCATGGTTGAATATTTATCGGTTAGTCATCTAACGAAGTATTTGAAATTAAAATTTGACCGAGATCCGTACTTGGAGAGGGTCTATTTGACAGGTCAGGTGTCTAACTTCCGCAAACGACCTTCCCATCAATATTTTTCGCTCAAGGATGATAAGGCGGTCATTCAAGCGACCATGTGGGCAGGTGTTTATAAACAGTTGGGCTTTGAACTTGAAGAGGGCATGAAAATCAACGCTGTCGGACGTGTCCAGCTTTATGAACCGAGTGGTTCTTATTCCATTGTCATTGAGAAAGCTGAGCCAGATGGCATTGGTGCTTTAGCAATAAAGTTTGAACAACTCAAACAAGCTCTGACACAGGAAGGTTTATTTAAAGAAGAATTCAAACAGACCCTCCCTCGGTTTACCAAGAAAATTGGGGTCATTACTAGTCCGAGCGGAGCTGTAATTCAGGATATTATTACGACAGTCAGCAGGCGATTTCCTGGAGTGGAAATACTTCTCTATCCTACAAAGGTTCAAGGAGAAGGAGCCGCTCAAGAGGTTGTTGCCAATATACAAAAAGCCAATGAACGGAATGATTTGGATGTCTTGATAGTTGGTCGTGGCGGTGGCTCAATTGAGGATCTCTGGGCATTTAATGAGGAAGTAGTCGTTCGGGCAATTTTTGAATCCCGTATTCCTATTATTTCTAGTGTCGGTCATGAAACCGATACAACATTGGCAGATTTTGTAGCAGATAAACGAGCTGCTACCCCAACAGCTGCCGCAGAATTAGCAACACCTGTGACCAAGGCAGACTTGCTGGGCTATCTCAATCAGCAGGAAAATAGAGCCTATCAGGCCATGGGCAATCGATTGAAATTCTTAAGAGGTCAGCTTGAAAAAATTAGCCAGTCAGTCATGTTTCGTCAGCCTGAACGCTTGTATGATGGTTATTTACAAAAATTAGACCGCTTGACCAATCAATTGCAGACATGGATGAAAGAACTCTATAGCCAGCAGAAACAGGCTAGTCTCTTGCTAAATCAGCGGCTATTAGGGATGCAACTTGGTCGTAAAGTAGAGAGCTTCAAAGAGAGAATCATCCAGCAGGAACGGCTCTTGAAAAACAATATGACGAACATCTATAACCATAAACTGGCTAAGGCGGATAAATTGATTGAGGCCTTGACCATGCTGGATACTAGCCGTATTGTGGCTCGAGGCTATGCGATGGTTCTACAAGATGGGCGAGTCATAGATAGTGTAGAAAACGTACAAATGGGTGAGAATCTAACCATTCAAATGAAGAATGGTCAACTTGATGTGGAGGTAAAGCATGTCCAAACAGACGAAAACATTTGAAGAAAATTTAGCTGAATTAGAAGGAATCGTAACCAAATTGGAACGAGGAGATGTGGCTTTGGAAGAAGCACTTGCTGAGTTTCAAAAAGGAATGGTCCTATCGAAAGACCTACAAAAGACGTTAGCAGAAGCGGAAAAGACCTTGGTTAAGGTCATGCAGGCGGATGGTAGTGAAGCGGAGCTTGGTTGATGGTAGCTAACAAATTGCATATCCTAGAGGAAACCATGGCTGACTTTTACCAGCCTCAAGTGGCAGAACGGCTCAACCAATCGGTCCTTTACTCGCTACAAGCTGGTGGCAAACGGATTCGCCCCCTGCTCTTGTTGACTGTGTTGGAGTCTTTTGGGATAGAGTTGCAGCCTGCTCATTATCAAGTGGCAGCATGTGTAGAGTTGATTCATACTGGGAGTTTAATTCATGATGATTTGCCTGCTATGGACGATGATGATTTCCGTCGTGGACGTTTGACCAATCACAGGGCTTATGATGAAGCAACTGCAATTTTAGCTGGTGATAGTCTCTTTTTAGATCCTTTTGGATTTTTGGCTCAAGTTCATTTACCTGCTGAGACAATCGTTGCTCTCGTGAGAGAGCTTTCTAAGGCATCTGGGACCTTTGGAATGGTTGCTGGCCAAGTGTTGGATATGGCTGGTGAAGGCCAGTCTCTGTCCTTGGAGCAATTACAAACCATTCATGCCAATAAAACTGGGAAATTATTGACCTTTCCTTTTGTAGCAGCTGGTTTGATTGCTGGTCAGACAGACACAGTTATCCACCATTTGCAAAATGCTGGTCAGCTTGTCGGTCTAGCCTTTCAAGTCCGGGATGATATTTTGGATGTGACAGCCACTTTTGAGGAAATCGGAAAAACACCCCAAAAAGATTTATTGGCTGAGAAATCTACCTACCCTGCCCTAATGGGCTTGGAAGCCTCAAAAGTTTTTCTAGAAGACACCCTGAATCAAGCAATCAGCGAGCTAGATCAAGTGGCTAAACTAGTCCCATTTTCAACAAAAGAAATCAAAGAAATCATAGAAAGTTTACGAATGAATGGCTAAGGAAAGAGTAGATGTATTAGCTTATAAACAGGGGCTTTTCGAAACGAGAGAGCAGGCCAAACGTGGTGTTATGGCTGGACTGGTTGTATCGGTCATCAATGGTGAACGGTACGATAAACCCGGTGAGAAGATTGATGAGGGAATCGAACTTAAACTAAAGGGGGAAAAACTCAAGTATGTCAGTCGCGGTGGTCTCAAATTGGAGAAAGCCTTGCAGGTTTTCCAATTAACGGTTGAGGGGCAAACAACGATTGATATTGGGGCATCAACAGGTGGATTTACGGATGTTATGTTGCAGGCTGGTGCTAAGCAGGTCTATGCAGTAGATGTCGGTACCAATCAACTCGCTTGGAAATTGCGTCAGGACGAGCGCGTGATTAGTATGGAACAGTACAATTTCCGCTATGCTGAGTTAACTGATTTTGAAGTGGGCCAACCTAGTTTTGCTTCGATTGATGTCAGCTTTATTTCACTGAGTCTGATTTTGCCAGCTCTCCATCGTATATTAGTGGATGGTGGTCAGGTTGTAGCCTTGGTCAAACCACAATTTGAGGCGGGGCGTGAGCAGATTGGGAAGAATGGGATTGTCAAGGACAAATCAGTTCACCTGAAAGTGTTGGAAGATGTTACAGCAATGGCTGTCGAAAATGGCTATTCAGTTAAGGCACTTAGTTTCTCACCAGTTCAAGGTGGTCATGGGAATATCGAATTCCTGGCTCACCTAGAGAAATCCATTCAACCAAGTACGATTGCCAAAGAGGAATTAACAAAAGTAGTTTATCAAGCACACGAGGAATTTAAAAAGGATGAATAAACGAGAACGATTAGAAGTCATTAAAGATTTGGTAGTTCGCTTTCCGATTGATACACAGGAAGAAATTGTTGACCGACTTGAAGCTATGGGCGTTCATGCCACACAGGCAACGGTCTCTCGTGATATTAAGGAATTGGGCATTATTAAGGTACCTGCTAAAGATAAGGGCTATATTTATGGCTTATCAAAGGGTAGTGGGCAAAAGAATAAGACATCAAACCTATTAAAGTATGATTCCATGGGGCAGATGCTAAATTTGGTCTTGGTTCCTGGTAGTACTACAGTTTTCAAGCGCCAAATTTTGGAGCAGTTCGAAGAATATATTTTTAGTATCATTGCAGATGATGATAGCATTTTAATCATTTTGAAGGACAGTGATATGATGCCTCAAATAGTTCAATCCATTAGAAGTTGGTAGACCATGTTACTAGAGGTTTCGATAAAAAATTTCGCGATTATTGAGCATGTTTCATTGAATTTTGAAACAGGGATGACCATCTTGTCTGGTGAAACGGGTGCTGGGAAGTCCATTATTATTGATGCAATGAATTTGATGCTGGGTGCGCGTGCAACGACAGATGTGATTCGACATGGAGCTCCGAAAGCTGAAATTGAAGGGTTGTTTTCGTTTGAAAATAGAAGAGCAGTGAAGCAGATTTTGACTGACCAAGGGATTGAGGTGGCAGACGAGTTGATTATTCGCCGCGAAATCCTTCAAAATGGGCGTTCCGTTAGCCGTGTAAATGGGCAAATGGTAAACCTATCTGTTTTGAAGCAAATTGGCCAACATTTAGTAGATATCCATGGTCAGCATGACCAAGAAGAACTCATGAAAGCCCAATACCATATTCAACTGCTGGATAGTTTCGGGGATGATGAGTTTTGGAACTTAAAAGAAGACTATCAAACACAATTTGAAGCCTATCGTCAACTGAGAAAGAGAGTTGCTGAGAAGCGTAAGAACGAGGAAGAGCATAAGGCTCGGATTGAAATGCTGGAGTACCAAATTGCCGAAATCGAGGCGGCTAATTTAACGGTAGGTGAAGATAGACAACTTCAACAGGAGAGGGATAAGCTATTGAACCACAAACAGATTGCGGATACCTTGGCTAATTCCTATGCTCTTTTGGATAATGAAGAATTTTCTAGCTTAAATAATCTACGTTCGGCTATGAGCGATTTACAAAGTTTGGAAGAATTTGATCCGGAATATAAATTGCTCTCTACAAGTTTGACGGAAGCCTATTATGTTGTGGAAGATGTGGCAAAACGGTTAAGCGATATTGTTGAAGCTTTGGATTTTGATGGCAACCGACTCCTACAACTGGAGAGCCGTCTGGACTTGCTCAACACGATTACCAAAAAATATGGTGGAACAGTTGATGATGTTTTAGCCTATTTTGATAAAATCACAGAAGAATACAATCTCTTGACGGGAAATACTGTTTCTGATGAAGATCTTGAAAATCACGTCAGGTTATTGGAAAAAGATGTGATTTCCTTGGCCAACCAATTAAGTTCAGCCAGACATGATTTGGCTCAACAATTAGAGTCTGTTATTCGTCAAGAATTGCAGGACCTTTATATGGATAAAGCCCAATTTCAGGTTCGCTTTACGAAAGGGAAGTTTAATAGCGAAGGAAATGAAGCTATAGAATTTTATATTTCTACAAACCCCGGTGAAGATTTTAAACCCCTGGTTAGAGTGGCATCAGGTGGTGAGCTGTCTCGATTGATGTTGGCTATCAAATCAGCCTTTGCTCGAAAAGAAGGCAAAACCTCCATTATTTTTGATGAGGTTGATACAGGTGTTTCCGGTCGTGTGGCACAGGCTATTGCCCAAAAAATCCATAAAATTGGGCAATTTGGGCAAGTGTTGGCTATTTCGCATTTACCACAAGTTATTGCTATTGCTGATTACCAATTCTACATTGAAAAAGTATCGGATGACCATTCTACGGTCTCAAGTGTTCGCTTACTCAGTCCTGAAGAACGAATTGAAGAAATTGCGAAGATGTTGGCAGGAGATAGGGTAACAGATGCTGCAAGAGAGCAGGCAAAGCAACTACTAAATAAGTAATGGATGGAAAAAAATATATCTGAATGTATTCGCTTTTAGAGCAATACAAATGACTATATTTTCATTTATGTTTTCATTAACATAATAGGGGCTGGATGGGAATTCCAGTCTCTTTTTGGAGAAGGAAGTTATGGATCAGACACAAATTGTACAAAACGTCGCAAAATATGTTGAAGAAAAAATGACCGGGGAAGGTAGTGGCCATGATTGGTGGCACATTGTCCGAGTTCGAAATATGGCTGAGCGAATAGCAGAAGCGGAAGGTGGAAATCTATTTATCTGTCAGATAGCGGCCTTGGTACATGACTTAGCTGATGATAAATTAGTTGATGATGAGAAACAAGCATTGGAAGACATTCGTCAGCTACTAGCTCATCAAGGTTGTTCCGAGTCTGATATTGAAGCGATTATGGATATTATTCAAAATATGTCCTTTAAAGGTGGCAAAGCTCATCAGAGGCCCCTTAGTTTAGAAGGTAAGATTGTACAAGATGCTGACCGCTTGGATGCGATAGGTGCAATAGGAATTTCTCGGACAATGGCTTACTCTGGCAATAAGAATCGGGTGATTCATAATCCAAATTTGAAGGTGCGTGAGGATATGACGGTAGAAGAATATCGTTCTACTAATGACTCTGCTATTACCCATTTTTATGAAAAACTACTGAAGTTAAAAGACTTGATGAATACAGAGACGGGGAAAAACCTAGCTCAAGGCCGCCATGATTTTCTGGAACTGTATTTGCAACAATTTTATCAGGAGTGGGATGGAAAACGTTAACTTGTTGATAGGTTGAGAATGACATTTTGGCGTTATAAAATACAAAAAAATGAATAAAAACGCTTTACAAAGATATAAAAATGTAATAAAATATGTGTAAAAGATACTTGAGTCAATTTTTATCTAAAATGAGATGGAGTTTCATTAGAGGAATCTTAACAAAATGGAGTTTCTTCCTCTTAAAACTGAGCGTGCAAAAGGCAATTATGCCATGAATATAAAACAGATAGAAGGTGAACTGGATGAAACGATTGGAACTTTTCTTTGTACTCTTACTCAGTGTAAGTTTGTTTTTACCGTTCGCTAGTGCTGTGGACACAGCCAATTTAACAGTAGTTCAAATAACTGGTTGGAAGTTTTTTAGCCAATATCCAATTGTGACAATTCTTACGGTCATTCTATTTTTGCTTCTAACCTTTCAGCTTATCCATTCAAAAATAATCAATTCTTTGTTGACTCTCTTTCTTGGAATTCTTGTTATCTATCTTTACAGTATTCCTTTAGGAGAGTTTGCTCAGTTGTCAAAAGAGTTGTTACAACAATTGCCAGTTGGTTATTATGCAAGTGCTTTGCTGGTATTTGTGATGGGAGCATTAACGATTCATAAAACATTTTTCCGCTAGATATCTTGTGATTTTTCATGATATGACGACTAAAAACACTCTTTATTCGAGTATTTAGTCGTCATTTTCGTTTCCTCCTAGTTCATTTTTACTACAAGATTTGATATAATAGAAACAATAATTTGATGAGAAATGTAGGAAAAGATTATGTCAACAGTCAAGATTGTAACGGATTCGAGCACCACTATTGAACCGCAACTGGTGGAAGAATTAGGGATTACGGTAGTGCCATTATCTGTCATGATAGATGGAGTTTTGTACTCAGATAGCAATTTGAAAGAAGGCGAATTTCTTAACTTGATGAGAAATTCAAAAAATTTGCCCAAGACCAGTCAGCCACCGGTTGGTTTATTTGCAGAGACGTTTTCAGACTTGGCAAAAGATGGTAGTCAGATTATTGCAATTGTTTTGTCACATGCATTATCCGGTACTGTTGAAGCAGCTCGTCAAGGAGGAGTTCTTTCAGGAGTAGATGTGACAGTTGTCGACTCAACGTTTACTGACCAAGCCGCTAAGTTCCAAGTTGTTGAAGCAGCTCGTCTTGCAAAAGAGGGGGCCAGTAAAGAAGAGATTCTTGCAGCTATTGAAAGAGTGCGGACAAAAACTGAGCTCTATATTGGTGTCTCCACTCTTGAAAACTTGGTAAAAGGTGGTAGGATTGGTCGTGTTACAGGACTAATCAGTTCATTGCTTAACATTCGTGTGATTATGGAAATGAAGAACCATCAGCTAGAGCCTGTTGTTAAGGGACGTGGAGCAAAAACGTTTAAAAAATGGCTCGATGAGTTTATCAATAAGATTGCGAATCAGAAAATAGCTGAAATTGGTATTTCCTATGCAGGTGGCCCAGAGTTTGCTAATGAAATGAAAGAAAAATTACAGCCCTACGTTCAAGCTCCCATTTCAGTTTTAGAAACAGGTTCTATCATTCAGACCCATACAGGGGAAGATGCTTGGGCCATTCTAGTGCACTATGAATAATCGAAAAATTATTCAGGCCCTTGTTTTCTTTTTTCTGAGTTTATTGCTTTCTATTTTTCTCGCAAATTTGGTAATTCCAAAGGCTAGTTCAAAGTTGACTGCAGAAGATAGTACAAAAGTCGAACAACCATCCCTTTACTATCTTGCCTTAGGTGATTCGTTGACAGAAGGAGTTGGCGATACAACTGGTCAGGGAGGTTTTGCTACTTTACTAGCAAACTCATTTACAAATGAGTTTGGTTATCAGGTGACCTACCGAAATTTTGGGATTTCAGGCAATACTAGTAACCAGATTTACAAGCGAATGAAAGAGGATGCAGATTTAGCAGAAGCATTAAAAGACGCAGATGTGATGACCCTTACAGTTGGTGGCAATGATTTGCGGAAAGTTATATTAAAAAATATTACCAATTTGGATGTCTCAACTTTTGATAAACCAGCAACAGAATATGGGAAACGGCTTGAACAGATTATTCGTCGTGCTCGTGAAAACAATCCCAACCTTCCTATTTATGTTATCGGAATCTATAATCCCTTCTATCTGAATTTTCCGGAACTGACAGATATGCAATTGGTTGTGGATAAATGGAATCAAGAAACAGAATCACGAACTCGGAAATTCTCAGGGGTTTACTTTGTGCCTATCAATGATTTATTGTATAAGGGCTTAGAAGGGGAACAAGGAGTTAGTGTGAATACTTCTAAGATAGCAAATAATTTACTATATGGGGAAGACAGTTTTCACCCTAATAACACGGGATATGAAATTATAAAGCAAGCAGTAATGGAGAAAATTCGTGCCACAAAAGAAGAATGGAAAAATAAATAGTTGGAAATGGCTTTTTTTAATCCTACTTGCTATGGTTTTAGGAACTAGTATTGTTGTAATCAGTCGTTTGGAGAGTAAGCGTGAGGATTTAACAAAGTTAGTTCCAACAAATAGTGAAGATGCAAAGGTTGGTCGTTTTGAGACCAATAAGGAGCAGTTAAATGCAACCATTGCTGAGTATTTGAAAGAGTATCAAACAGACACCTTTCAATACAAGGTTTACTTGACAAGTCAGTTAGCGATTTTTGAAGGCGATTATCAGCTTCTGGGGATGGATATTCCTTTGTATATCTACTTTTTTCCCAGTCGTTTAGAAGATGGTAGTATTTCTTTAGCCGTTCAAGAAATTTCAGCAGGTACCCTTTCCTTACCAAAAGGAGAAGTGTTAACCTATCTTCAAAAAAATTACAAACTACCAGATATTGTAAAAATAGATGCTGAAAACGCGACGATTCAGATTCAACTACCTGCTATTGAGAATAAATTTGGACTTTATGGAAAAGTGAATACGATTGATTTATACAATGACCAGATCGTTATTGATATCTATAGAAAAGTGCAAAGATGATAGAAAAAACTTGACCAAATGCCCAAAATTAGGTACTATATTAAGGTGAGTAAAAACTCGAAAACAATTGGAGGACTTAGCAAATGGCTAATAAACAAGATTTGATTGCAAAAGTTGCAGAAGCAACTTCATTGACTAAAAAAGATTCAGCAGCAGCTGTTGATGCTGTTTTTGGAGCAGTAGCTGACTACCTTGCAGCTGGTGAAAAAGTACAATTGATCGGTTTCGGTAACTTTGAAGTTCGTGAGCGTTCAGCACGTAAAGGTCGCAACCCACAAACAGGTAAAGAAATCGAAATCGCAGCTTCAAAAGTTCCAGCATTCAAAGCTGGTAAAGCTCTTAAAGACGCTGTGAAATAATAAAAAGGTCCAGTGGACCTTTTTATCTTTTGCTTGAAAACCGGAGAGCAAAACTGGGGATAGACTGTTTTATCCCTCGCCTAGAAATAAAAGAGCGAGGAATAACGTGAAAAAGCCTATTGTATCAACGTTTCTGCGTTGTGCAGTAGGCTTTTTTCTGTGTTTTGGGGCTCCCAGAGTCAGGGAAGTGACTCTGGGAGGTTGGAAATGAAGCAAAAGCGTTTTGCGTTAAAGAGTCAGTGGAGTGACTCTGGGAGGTTGGAGATGACGCAAAAGACATTTGCGTCAAAGAAGGGCAAAATTTTAGTAGTTTTCTATATTACACATTCTCGTTTTAAGACAACAAAAAATCAGCCTTGGCGGGCTGATTCTTTTTGGAGATTTATGAAAAATTTTAGGATACACTTATAGTATACATGAATTTTCAGATTCTTCATCGGTCTGCAGACCTATTTTGTTAAAAAATAAACATGTGCTATAATAGAAAAAATAAAAAAGGGAGATTTTTTATGACAATCCGTAAAGCCAGACAATCTGATATTCCAGTTTTAAATGAATTGCTTCAAGATATTTTACAGGTGCATCACCAGGCACGACCAGATATTTTTAAAAGTGCAGGTCAAAAATTTTCTGAGGATGAATTAGTAGCACTTTTGGAAAATCCAGATAAGCCTATTTTTGTCTTTGAGCTAGACGGTCAAGTGGTTGGGCATTTGTTTTGTGAATTATCTACCGCAACAGGCGATGTTTTAGAACCAGTTAAAACCTTGTTTATTGATGATTTGTGTGTAGCCAATTCGGCGCGTGGTCAAAAAATTGGTGAGCAACTGTATGAATTTGCTCTTTCCTATGCTAAGGAGCAGGGGTGCCACAATCTTACCTTGGATGTATGGGCTGACAATGCAGGAGCTGTCCGTTTTTATGAACGCCAAGGAATGAAACCACAAAAGTTCCGTATGGAGCAAATAATAAATTAAAAAAGAGGGATTCCCTCTTTTTAATGTTCTCTCATTTTTGCTAATAAGTTTTGAGCAGTTTCTAGGTTGCTGTGCTTTTCTTTCCGCAGGAGTTGGGCTAGTTGGTCTACTTCATGCTCTTCGGCACCAGCAAGTAGCGCTAGGGATTTTGCCTGAAGCTTCATGTGACCAGCCTGAATCCCTGAAGTAACAAGTGCGCGCAGGGCAGCAAAGTTCTGACAGAGACCGACAGAAGCGATGATAGAAGCTAATTGGCGTGCCTTTGGTTGTTGGAGAAGGTCAAAAGCAACTGTTACCTTTGGATTGAGCCCAATCGAGCCACCGACAGAAGCAATTGGGAGGGGTAAAGTGATTGAGCCGACCAAGTGCTCGCCATCAATGGACCAAGTAGAAAGCCCCTTGTATTGTCCATCACGGCTGGCATAAGCATGGGCCCCGGCTTCGACTGCCCGCCAGTCATTTCCTGTAGCGATAACGACAGCATCTATACCATTAAAAATCCCTTTGTTATGTGTCGCAGCACGATAAGGGTCCACTTGCGCCAGTTTGCTTGCCAGGGCTATTTTTTGAGCAGTTTCTTGAGCAATGGCAGAGCTGGTAGCCAGACTAGAGATGGCAATATGACATTGGGCGGTGACCAGTGACTCCGTTGCATAGTTGGAGAGGATTCCCATCAAAGCCTGTCCCTTGCTGAGCTCTTCTAAATCATCCTTAATCGCTTCTAACATGTTATTGAGGATATTAGCTCCCATGGCTTCTTGTACATCAACCTGAAGATAGACAATCAAAAACTCATCTTTACTTTCTACTGTTAATTCACGCGCTCCACCGCCTCGTTTAACAATGGAAGGGTGTGCTTGATTGGCAGTTTCTAAAATACTCTCCTTCTGGTCAAGAATCGCCTGTGTCGCTCTGCTATGGTCCGAAATAGCGTAGAGAGCAACTTGTCCAATCATGATACGGTTATGAATAGTCGTTGTAAAACCGCCAGATTTAGCGATGATTTTGGCTCCGAAAGACGAAGCTGCAACCACAGAAGGTTCTTCAGTGACCATGGGTACTGAATGAGTCTGTCCATCCACTAGAAGTTCTGGGAGTACAGAAAAAGGTAAGGAAAATGTTCCTAGATGATTTTCTGCCATCTTTCCCGCAATTGCTTCTGGCAGGTTTTCGTCTTTGTATAGAATGTCTAAGCTATCTTCTGATAGGGAACGATTCTGATGGAGAATATCAATGCGCTCTTGGCGTGATTTTTTATAAAAACCGGAAAAAGTTGACATAGGTTCCTCTTTCTACAAGAAAGCGCCCCTTGGTGAGAGCCAAAGGGCGCCATTTTGGCTTCTATAGTCATTTGAATTAGCTTTGATACATCGTCACTTTCGGCTTGCCGTACTCTACGAAAGTGACTTGTTTCTCAAGTCTTATTTCCAACCTAGAACAGCCTTTAGGCTGTTCTAGCTACCTGCACCTCAGTTCCTTGTCTGAAAGCTAATTCATTTGACTATATTTACGATAGATACGTTTGTGGTTTTCCACTTTGATAAGGGCAAAGGGACTTTGGTCTGCTGGTAGGTCAAGAGATGTTCCGTTTTCATCAAGAGACACTTCTTCAAAGAAGACTTGTTCGTATTCCTTAACGCTGAGTTTTGTACGCTCATTGAGTTGTTCTAAACGATTCTCTTCTAAGTAGTTCTGGTAACCCTCAACAAGGGATCCGCTAAAGATCTCACAGACAGCACCGCTACCATAACTATAAAAGAGGATTTGATCCCCTGCCTCTAACGCTCTGCTATTTTCCAAAAGGGAAAGAAGAGAGAGGAAAATAGAGCCAGTGTAGATGTTGCCGACGACTTTATTATAGACGATAGCTTCCTGGAAACGTTCTGTCAAGCGACTAAGAGTTTCTTCATCCTGAGCAATAGCTTGCAATCCTTTAAGGCCTTGCTTGGAGAATGGAATATGTAAGCACATGGCAGCAAAGTCTTTAAGTGTTTTGCCTGTTTTTTGTTGATAATAGTCGAAAGTTGTTGTCAAGCAATCGGTATATTGTTCAGTTGAAAATTTACCATCAACACGTGGGTATTTGTCATAGTTTGGACGCCAAAAGTCATAGATATCGCGTGTCTGACAAACGTTATCGTTGTTGAGAACCAAGGTACGTGGATTTGCGGTTACCAACATGGCAACGGCTCCGGCACCTTGGGTAGGTTCGCCACCTGATGCAACTCCGTATTTGGCAACATCACTGGCGATAACCAAGACTTTAGATTCTGGAAATTGAGAGATGTGGCTTTTAGCGAGGCTCAGGCCAGCAGTTGCACCGTAACAAGCCTCTTTCATCTCGATGGAACGAGCAAAAGGTTGGATGCCGAGTAATCCATGAATGGTAACAGCTGCTGCCTTACTTTGATCTACGCTAGATTCTGTACCGACAATTACCATATCAATGGTTTGTTTATCTTCTTCCGTTAGAATGGCTTCAGCAGCCTTTGCACCAAGACTGATAATATCTTGAGTAACAGGAGTTACAGCCATTTCTGATTGAAGAAGACCAATTTTAAATTTATTGGGATCAACATTGCGGGCTTGGGCCAAATCTGCCAAATCTAAAACATAATCGGGTGCCGCAAAGCCGATTTTATCAATACCGATGTTCATAATGTTTCCTTTGTTAATGGTTAGGTTAGTTTGTCTGAGCATTGGAAATGATGAGGGAAATTCCTTGTCCCCCTCCAATGCAGAGTGAACAGAGTCCGAGCTCTTTATTTTGCTTGATTAATTCATGGATTAGGGTAACCAAAATCCGACTACCACTTGCTCCAATTGGATGACCTAGTGCGATTGCTCCACCATTGACATTGACTTTTGCAGGATCAATGCCGAGTTGTTTGACAACTGGAATTGATTGGGCTGCAAATGCCTCGTTGAGTTCGAATAGATCGATATCCTCGATTGTTTTATTTAGTTTTTGTAGAGCTTTTTGGCTAGCAGTAATAGGTCCAAGCCCCATCAATGCAGGATCTAAACCGCTAGTTGCGTATGCTTCGATATAAGCAAGCGGCTGAATATTTAGCTCTCTTGCTTTCTCATCAGACATGAGTACCAAGACAGCACAGCCGTCGTTGATACCTGATGCATTCGCTGCGGTGACGGTCCCATCTTTTTTGAAAGCTGGACGGAGTGTTGCCAGTTTTTCAATAGGTGTCAGACGGGGATACTCATCAGTGTCAAAAAGTATTTCACCTTTTCGATTGTTCAGTCTAATTGGAACAATTTCTTCAGTGAAACGCCCTTCAGCGATAGCTTTTGCAGCCTTTTCTTGGCTGGTGCGGGCAAATGCATCTTGCTCTTTTCGACTGACATGATAGCGTTCGGCAACATTTTCAGCGGTAATACCCATGTGATAGTCATTGAAGGCATCAGTCAAACCATCCGTTAACATGGAATCTTCCAAGGTAATATGACCAAACTTACTCCCAAAACGACTTGATTTGGATAAGTAGGCCGCCTGACTCATGATTTCGATACCACCAGCAACAACGACGTCGTTATCGCCAAGAAGGATGGATTGAGCCGCAAGAAGGACTGATTTGAGTCCAGAGCCACAGACCTTATTGACCACATAAGCAGAAGTAGTCTCTGGAATACCCGCGCGTAAAGCAATTTGGCGGGCAATATTTTGTCCGTGACCAGCAGAAAGGACGTTGCCAAAAATAACTTCATCCACAACGTCAGCTGGTATTTGTTTGTTTTGTAAAGCCGCTTCGAGAACCTGTGCGCCAAGTTCAGCAATGTTTATATCTTTTAGACTGCCTCCAAAACTGCCGATTGCAGATCGAAAGGCAGACACGATAGCTACTTTCTTCATGAATTCTCCTTGAAATCTAATCAGAACAGTCGTGCTCAGCCTAACTATTATATCACTTTTTTTCATAAATCCTAAGAAGAAAGCTAGGTCTGCAGACTGAATTTTCAAGAAAGAAAAATGTAAGCGTAAACAGATTGTGGAAAAACTAGCATTTTCTGACCAATTCGTGTAAAATAGAGAAGTACAAGAGGGTAACCTCAAAATTTAAAGGAGAATCCATATAATGGTAAAATTGGTTTTTGCTCGCCATGGTGAGTCTGAATGGAACAAAGCTAACCTTTTCACTGGTTGGGCTGATGTTGATTTGTCTGAAAAAGGTACACAACAAGCAATTGATGCTGGTAAATTAATCAAAGAAGCAGGTATCGAATTTGACCTTGCTTACACATCTGTTTTGAAACGTGCTATCAAGACTACAAACTTGGCTCTTGAAGCTGCAGATCAATTGTGGGTACCAGTTGAAAAATCATGGCGTTTGAACGAACGTCACTACGGTGGTTTGACTGGCTTGAACAAAGCTGAAGCAGCTGCTGAATTTGGTGATGAACAAGTTCACATCTGGCGTCGTTCTTATGATACTTTGCCACCAGAAATGGCTAAAGATCATGAGTATTCAGCACACACTGACCGTCGCTATGCACACCTTGATGATTCAGTTATTCCAGATGCAGAAAACTTGAAAGTAACGCTTGAGCGTGCCCTTCCATTCTGGGAAGATAAAATTGCTCCAGCATTGAAAGACGGTAAAAACGTATTCGTAGGTGCACACGGTAACTCAATCCGTGCCCTTGTAAAACACATCAAACAATTGTCTGATGACGAAATCATGGATGTGGAAATTCCAAACTTCCCACCACTTGTATTCGAATTGGATGAAAACTTGAACATTGTGAAAGAGTACTACTTGGAAGCATAATTCATTTAAGGCCTGAGTTCGCTCAGGCTTTTTTAGTTTTGAATATCGGATTTTTCATAGAGAGTATGGTATACTGGTGGTATTAAAAGGTAGGAGGAGTTTATTATGGCAAGTAAAAAAATGCTACATGCATGTTTGCGTGTTGAGAACTTAGAAGCATCTCAAAAATTCTATGAAGAGGGATTTGGTTTTAAGGAAACCCGTCGCAAGGACTATCCAGAGCACAAGTTTACTTTGGTTTACTTAGCACTTGATGGAGATGACTTTGAGATTGAATTGACCTACAATTATGATCATGGTCCCTATATCGTGGGGGATGGCTTCTCGCATCTAGCTCTTTCTTCGGATGACTTGGAAGGGGACAATGAGAAACACAAAGCATTGGGCTATCCAACGACAGACATCAAGGGCCTGCCAGGAAGTCCAGGTCGTTATTATTTTGTTACTGATCCTGATGGATACCGTGTAGAGGTTATTCGAGCGGATTAATCAAGAAATACCTAAAGAATCAGCACCGATTGTTAACATTTTGATGAGAAAGGGGCTGATTTTTTTTTGCTTTGATTGGGGTTACAAGTTGACAAGAAACAAATTATATTATAGTATAGATTTAGGTGTATATGAAAGAGGAATCTCGTATGAAGAAATTATTACTGATATTAACCAATCTACTGTTGGTTGGTATGATTTGTTTTTTTAGTCTAATGATTTACCATCGTGTTCAAGAAAATCAGGTAACTCAGTTCATCGAAAGTCAAGAACGCGTCTTTTTAAAAAGTGGGCAATCAAACTTAAGAACAGGAAATGTGGGCTCCACTCATGTTGTTGCTTCCATTCCAACTGATGATGCTGGCAAGAAAATTGGTTTAGTTGAGAATAAAATGGTAGAATATGTTCATCAAAAGTTAGGGGAAGCCAAGCCCACTGGTAATATTAATCGAATATTTTTAGTCAGCAGTCACTTAGGTAAAACAAATTTTAGAAAAGTTCGTTCTGTTGTTATAAAAGGAGAAAAATATCATCTTTCTAGAATGGACATTAAGAAAGATGAGGAAGAAACAGCTGGTGAATTGCTTTTGACTGAAGATCAACAATTATTTACCTTGAGTCGTATATTTTCTGATCCAATTGTGGCAAAAAAAATTATTGTAGCTAAATTAATTGAGAAATTAGATCAAGAAAACCTATCAGAGAGTGATAAAAATGCACTTATTAGTCAATTTGAAGCAACAGATTTAGATGCATTCGTTTTTTCATATGAAAATAGTCACTTAACACTGGCTTTACCGTCTAATACAATTTTAACGACTATTGATATTCCAGTAGCCGATTTATTTCCCGTTATTATTGGGGAGTATTTGACAGACGCAGATCAGGCTAGTTTTGAACAATATAAGCAAGAACTTCAGCGAATCGAGAATAACAAGTCGACTCACCAAATATCATTGACATTTGATGATGGTCCTAATCCGTCCACGACACCATTGGTATTGGATTTGCTGAAGAAATACAATGCGAAGGCTACCTTCTTTGTCCTTGGTCAGAATATTGAGGGAAATGAGTGGATTTTACAACGGATGAAAGATGAAGGTCACGAGATTGCAAACCATTCTTGGAGCCATCCGAATTTAACCAATCTTTCTCCAGATGCCATTCATCAAGAAATCGAAAAAACGCAAGTTGCTATAGAAAAAGCCGTAGGTCAGCGTCCAGTTTTAGTCCGTCCACCTTATGGAGCTGTGAATAAGAAAGTGGCTAGTGCAATGAATCTCCCTTCAATCTATTGGAATGTGGATACCAAAGACTGGTCTTCACATAATCCACAGGCGATTTTAAACCAAGTCAGGACGAATGCTTGTCCAGGTTGCTTTATTTTGATGCATGATATTCACAAGGAAACTGTTAAGAGCTTGGATTCGGTATTGCAATTTCTAACTTCTCAGGGGTACAGTATGGTTACCGTTTCAGAAAGTTTAGGAAATAATTTGAATCCACAATTTGTTTATTACAACCAGCACTCGGCAGCTCCCCCAGCTCAGTAATAACTATATAAAAAAGACCAGAAGCATGATTGTTGAACTTCTGTTCTTTTTTATTGAAATCGTGCAGACCAGGGGGGATGTAACTGTGAGATAAAAAATCTTCATAGTAAGCGCCCCATAACAAGGTACCTATCCAATCATTCACTCCTCCAGTATACTGTAATAAAAAAACTGGAGGATTTTTTTATGTCACAACCCATTGTCCCATTGAC
>NZ_JAIMDU010000059.1:0-7259 GCF_019794615.1 Streptococcus suis | reverse complement strand
TCCTTTTTGTGCGCCCTAAATACAAAAACTATTCCCGTCTTGTCATCAACTGCTCAGACGGGAATAGTTTCTTTAGCTGCTTAAATGCTTAACTTAATGACATTGGGAGAACCCCCGACTTTTCTTCACTCCTAACGTCGATATTGCGCTAAGAATCGTGTCATTTTTTCTTGAATTTCTGCTAGTTCGTCAACACGTGGTAAATAAACAATACGGAAATGATCTGGCTCTTTCCAGTTAAAACCTCGTCCATGAACCAACAATACTTTTTCTTGTTTCAAAAAATCAAGAACAAACTGCTCGTCATCATCAATTCGATACATTTCTCGATCAATTTTAGGGAAAATATACAGACCTGCTTTAGGTTTAACAGCAGACAGTCCAGGTATATCTTGAATCGCCCTTGTAATGAACTCACGTTGTTCATAAAGTCGCCCACCTGGAGTCAACAATTTATCAACAGATTGCACACCACCTAATGATGTCTGCACCACCTGCTGGGCTAATACGTTGGAACATAGACGCATATTGGACAGCATGTTTAAGCCTTCGATATACCCTTTCACATGATGTTTAGGGCCTGATAACACCATCCAACCAACACGGAACCCACAGATACGATGTGATTTTGATAGACCATTCATCGTTACAACAAATAAATCCGGTGCCAAGGTCGCAATTGGAATATGAACCGCTCCATCAAATACCATACGGTCATAAATTTCATCAGAAAAAATAATGAGCTCATGTTTCCGAGCAATCTCAACGATTCCTTCCAACACTTCTTTTGGATATAAAGCACCCGTTGGATTATTAGGGTTGATAAGAACAATAGCCTTAGTCCGTGATGTCACCTTGGATTCCATATCCGCTAAGTCAGGATACCAGTCTGCAGACTCATCACAAACATAGTGAACTGCATGTCCACCAGCTAAGCTTACCGCTGCTGTCCACAAAGGATAGTCAGGCATCGGTACCAACACCTCATCACCATTGTCCAACAAGCCCTGCATAGACATGACAATCAACTCACTTACACCATTACCAAGATAAATATCATCAATATCAACATTTGGAAATTTCTTGAGTTGACAGTATTGCATAATCGCCTTACGAGCTGAGAAAATCCCCCGACTATCCGAATAACCTTCTGATTTACGAGCGTTATGGATTAAATCACGAATGACCTCGTCTGGCGCAGTAAAACCAAATTCAGCAGGATTTCCGGTATTCAACCTTAAAATCTGCTCACCATTAGCACGCATCCGCATAGCCTCTTCCAAGACTGGACCACGAATATCGTACGCAACGTCATCTAATTTCATTGACTTCTCAAATTTTCTCATAAGTCACCTCGACTTTCTTATGGTTTATATTGTACTGTAAAAGTAAAAAAATCACAAGAATACTTTACATTTTTTCAAAAAAGACTTATAATAAAAATGTAAGCGGATACACTGCTTATTTGTATTCTCCACTTGAAAGGAGTGATTGGTATGTCTCAATCTTATAAAACAATTCTAGTCGCTGTTGATGGTTCAGCCGGTGCTGAACTAGCACTACACAAGGCTATCCACGTCGCAAAACGAAATCAGGCACGACTGATAATTGCCCATGTCATTGATACACGAGCGTTACATAACGTTGTTGCTTTTGATGCAACAGTCTATGAGTCTTTAGAACGTGAAGCTGAACTATTACTAGAAGATTATAAACAGGAAGCACTGAATGCCGGAATAGAAGATGTTCAAATCCGTATAGAATTTGGAAACCCAAAAACACTCTTAGCGGTAGATATTCCAAAGGAAACCGGTGCTGACCTAATGCTACTTGGTGCAACTGGGTTAAATGCTTTTGAAAGATTGCTCATTGGTTCCTCTTCAGAGTATATCATGCGTCATGCAACGATTGACTTATTGATAGTACGCGAGGGCGAGAAAATTTTATAAAAATCATAAAGGACTTGATGTTAGTGATCAAGTCCTTTCATCTGTCTCTTTAGCTCTTCTTCAATTTTTCTCTCAGGAGCAAAACGTTCCTCCCAATCATTTGGCTTTAAAATTTTATGAGTGACTGGGTCAAAATGAGCACGTCCATCCGGAAATCTTTTGCCCATATTAGCTTCATGGACTAGCTGAAAAATCGGCTCTGGATCCACTCCCATTAATACAAAAGAACCATAGGTAAAATATAAAAGGTCCAATAAAGCATCCACTTGATCATGCAAAGAAACCTTTGCCTCTTTTTTTCCTTCTATCTTAGCAGCAGCCTTATCTAATTCAGAGTGCAGCCGCTCAATCCCTTCTCTAAAACTACTCTCATTCTGTGAGGAAGCATGAACAAATTCAACAATTTCTTCAATTTTAAACCCTGCCCGGAAAACGGCTGTCTCAAAATCATACTCCTTTGGAAACTCTTGAGTTTGACCATCCATCAGGTGATGAAACTCTTTTACACGATTAAAATGTTGATCCTTACTTTTAAACATTTTGTTCCTCTACTAGATTAAAATGACGTAAGCCTTTATAGATACCATCCTTATTGTTCGTATCAGTTATATAAGAAGCCACTTGTTTTGCTTGCTTTGTCCCATTTTTCATGGCAACAGAATACCGAACCTCTCCCAACATCTCAATATCATTATTTGAGTCTCCAAAAACCATCACTTCATCGGTCGAAAAATGATAAAAATCTCCTAACCGTTTGATACCAATCAGTTTTGAATTCCCCTTGCAAATAATATCCGTCGCATAAGGACTTGAACGAGTAAAAGTTAATTGTGGAAAATGCTCCGCTAATCGCTGCGCCTCTTTTTCCATCGTTAATAGCATCATTTGATAAATGGGTTGAGTAATCAAATGATTGAAGCTTCCCTTATTTTGCGGTCTCACAATACGGATAATATGGTTAAAAATAAAGTTTACAAAGCCCGCACAAACTTCAGGGACCATACGTGAAATTCGGTAAGCAAAATTCCCAGTCCCCATACTCATAATGCCACTACCAACTACCCCTAATGCAGTACCAAATGAAAGATCACGTTGGAATTTTTCGGCATACGCAATCATTTTATTGATGTCTTCTTTTTCAATTGGCTGGCTAAAAACCACTTCATCTCTTGTAAAAACATATTGTCCATTGTAAGCAACTGCCATATCAAGTCCCAGACTAGCCATATATTGTAAGATAAAGCGCGGATCTCGACCAGTTGCCAAACCAACCAAGATTCCTCTTGCTTTCAACTGGTTAATGGCAAGAATAGTTGACTTACTCACAGTTCGGTGGTCCGTCAATAAGGTTCCGTCGATATCAAAAAAAACTGCCTTCACTGTCAACCATCCCACCTACTTTCATTAGAATTGTGTTACAATTAAGTATAGCATATTTTGAAAGAATCAGGAAAATTTATGAAAAAAATTCTCGTTCTCCATACTGGGGGAACAATTTCCATGCAAGCAGATCAAAACGGCGCTGTCGAATCAAGTCCCATTAATCCAATGACCCAAGTCACTTCACCAATAGAGAACATTGAAGTAGTGTCCGTTGATTTTTTGAATCTTCCTAGTCCTCATATTCAAATTGAGCACATGATGATGATTTATAAAAAAATTAGAGAAGAAGCCTCCCATTTTGACGGGTTTGTCATCACACATGGAACTGATACCCTAGAGGAAACAGCATATTTTTTGGACACAATGTCTATTCCACAAAAACCAATAGTGGTGACAGGTGCTATGCGCTCTTCTAACGAATTAGGAAGCGATGGAATCTATAATTATAGAACTGCACTTCGTGTTGCTGCCGATAAAAAATCTGCTGACAAAGGTGTTCTTGTGGTCATGAACGATGAAATTCATGCTGCGAAGTATGTAACAAAAACACATACAACAAATGTTTCAACCTTTCAAACACCAACTCATGGACCCTTGGGCCTTGTGACAAAACGGGAAATACTCTTTTTCAAGGCAGCCGACAAACGTGTCCGCTTTGATTTACAGGCCATCAACGGTGTTGTCCCAATCATCAAATCATACGCAGATATGGATACTATCTTACTGGATGCACTTGTAGAGGCCCCCATTTCTGGCCTAGTAATAGAAGCCTTAGGAGCTGGAAACCTACCACCAGCAAGTATTTCAGCCATTAAAAAACTTATCAATAAGCAACTCCCTATCGTGCTCGTATCACGTTGCTTCAATGGTATTGCAGAACCAGTATATGCCTACGATGGTGGCGGAATACAATTGGAAGAATTAGGAGTCTTATTTGTAAAAGAACTGAATTCCCAAAAAGCACGTATCAAATTACTGATTGCCCTAAATGCTGGCTTGAACGGGCAGGATTTAGCTGATTATATTCAAGGATAAAACAATAGGTGCACGATTTTTCATGCACCTATTGTTTTTTGTTAAAAATAGATATTCCTAAAAATCAACCATTTCCCATGGTAAGCCTCATGAAAACGGTAAGGCTCCAACAAATCACCTTCAGTCAATTGCTATGTAATTAAAGACTAATAAGGTATTATCTTCAGATTGAGAAAGAGAACATATTTGCACTACTTATAGCCCCAAAGGTTCCTCAAACATTTAATCCAATATTGATAGATGTTCTAAATTTTCCAGTAAACAGAGCCACATTGGATTGTTCCGCCAATTTTCTTCCGTGACAATCCGCTGAGCTACACGCCTAGCCTCTTCTAAAATAGGATAATCCTCAATAATATTGGCAACTTGAAATTCTGGTAAGCCCGATTGTCGTGTTCCGAAAATTTCACCTGAACCCCGCATTTTTAAATCAACTTCTGCCAGAACAAAACCATCCGTTGTCTCGGTCATTGTGGCCATACGCTCTTTACCAGATTCTGTTTTAGGATCCGCGACCAAGATGGCGTAAGATTGCTTCACTCCACGACCTACACGACCCCGCAGCTGGTGTAATTGACTCAGCCCGAAACGATCCGCATCCATAATGATCATTATCGTAGCATTCGGTACATTGACACCAACTTCTATAACGGTAGTTGAAACCAATATGTCCACATTCCCATGCTTAAACTCCTGCATGATTGCTTCTTTTTCATCATTTTTCATTTTTCCATGCAATAATTCAATCGATGCTTTTGAACCAAAATGGTGTTCCAACTCCACTTTTAGATCAATGGCATTTTTTAAATCGAGCGTCTCGGATTCTTCAATCAAAGGTGAAATAAAGTAAATCTGAGCCCCTTTTTTCAATTCCTTCTCAAGCCATGACAATACAACTGGCAATTGAGCATGCTTCACCCATCTTGTTACAATTGGTTTCCTTCCTGCTGGTAATTGATCAATAATGGAAACATCCATATCTCCAAAAGCAGTGATTGCCAAAGTTCGAGGAATTGGAGTAGCCGTCATCATTAACACATCAGGGTTTTCACCCTTTTCACGAAACAACTTCCGTTGTTTGACCCCAAAACGATGTTGTTCATCCGTAATGACTAAGCCCAATTTGTGATAAGTAACACCTTCTTGAACTAAAGCATGTGTCCCAACAATCATATGGATATCCCCACTAGCAATATGCTCTAACGCGTCTCTTTTCTCTCCAACTCTCATACTACCAGTTAATAATGAAATTTTACATTCAGGAAATAAAGAACTAAGAGTTTCATAATGCTGCTCTGCCAAAATTTCTGTCGGAACCATTATTGCAGCCTGCATACCGGCAGTCACTGTAGCGTACATGGCTAAACCAGCAACAACCGTCTTACCAGAACCAACATCACCTTGTAATAAACGATTCATATGACCTGGATGCTTCATATCTTGTAAAATTTCATTTAAAGCATTCTCTTGCGCATCTGTCAGTGAAAAAGGTAAGGTTTCTATTTTTCTTTGAAGAGAGTCCTCCACATATTGGATTTCTAATCCATTTGAAATATTCCGATTTTCATGTTTTAACAATTGTAGCTGCAATTGGAAATATAATAATTCCTCGAATTTAACTCTTCTAAGAGCTTGGCGATATTCTTCCAAATCATTCGGAAAATGCATAGCATAAATAGCTCGTTTTCTATCCATTAATTGATAATGGCTTAATAGAATCTCTGGAATATTTTCAGAAACCAAATCCAAATAGCCCGTATCTACAGCAGAACGAATTAATTTCACAATACTGGCCTGAGAAATACCTTGTGAGACATGATAAACTGGCTGTAAGTCCTCGCTTTGATGTGATAAAATCTTAAGCCCAGTCAAACTAGCCTTCGCCTTATCCCATTTTCCCCAAACGACCAATTCTTGTCCAGGAACAACCTTATCTGCTAAATATGATTGATTAAAAAAAGAGACAGAAACAACAATTTCGCTCTGCTTAATAGAAAACCTTAACCGATTTCGCTTCCCATAATATTGGACCGTAGCCGGAGTTACAACCTGACCCTTTAAAACTGCTTTTTCCCCATCCTGCAAATCAAATACAGATTTAACTTCAAAATCTTCATAACGAAAAGGGAAATAAAGTAAGGCATCCTCAATTGAATCTATCCCAAGCTTACTAAACTTTTCAGCTGATTTTGGACCTATACCAGGTAATACAGATAAGTTATTCGATAATTTCATCATAGAACTATTATATCAAAAGAAAAGCAAATACGAGTTTAAAAACAAAAAAAAGGAGCATTAGCCCCTCAAAAATATAGTCCGTACGGGATTCGAACCCGTGTTACCGCCGTGAAAAGGCGGTGTCTTAACCCCTTGACCAACGGACCATATAAAATGGGCACGAGTGGAATCGAACCACCGACCTCACGCTTATCAGGCGTGCGCTCTAACCATCTGAGCTACGCGCCCAAACTATTATGAAAGTTTGGTAAAAAGAACAAAATGTTCAAAGCGGGTGACGAGAATCGAACTCGCGACAACAGCTTGGAAGGCTGTAGTTTTACCACTAAACTACACCCGCTTAAATGGGAGTTAACGGGATCGAACCGCTGACCCTCTGCTTGTAAGGCAGATGCTCTCCCAGCTGAGCTAAACTCCCAATGGGTGGGACTTAGCTCAGCTGGGCAATGGAGAAAACTTCGTTTTCCTCATCTCCAACTTGAAAGCTCGAATGCCTCTCACTTTCAACTAAGCTAAACTCCCTTATGGAGATTTCTCTCCAAATCTTGCTAAGCGACTACCGTATCTAACAGGGGGCAACCCCCAACTACTTCAGGCGTTCTAGGGCTTAACTGCTGTGTTCGGCATGGGTACAGGTGTATCTCCTAGGCTATC
>NZ_JAIMDU010000058.1:0-7477 GCF_019794615.1 Streptococcus suis | reverse complement strand
ATTGTCAGTTACCAACTTGTCCCATAGTAAGTTCTACCTTATTTTTTTGTCTCAGTCTAATTTCCAGCTTTTGTGTTAGACTAGAACTTACTTTGAGAAGTTAGCTCTGTGTTTTTCTTGAAAATTTCGATCACATCTATTTGACAATAGGTTTGGGATGTGGTACTATATTAGACGGTACTTTTTACTTTTGGTCTCTCAAGAGTGTACAGGGACGTGCTGACAAATGTTGCAAAAGTACACACAGATAGGGGTTGTCACCAATGCCCTATCACCAAAAATAAAAAATATATACAGGAGAATGTAGATGCCTACAATTAACCAGTTGGTACGTAAACCACGTAAGTCTAAAGTAGAAAAATCTAAATCACCAGCTTTGAACGTTGGTTACAACAGCCGTAAAAAAGTTCAAACAAACGTTTCATCACCACAAAAACGCGGTGTTGCAACTCGTGTCGGAACTATGACACCTAAAAAACCTAACTCAGCCCTTCGTAAATTTGCTCGTGTACGTTTGAGCAACCTTATCGAAGTTACTGCTTACATCCCAGGTATCGGTCACAACTTGCAAGAACACAGTGTGGTTCTTCTTCGTGGTGGACGTGTAAAAGACCTTCCAGGGGTACGTTACCATATCGTTCGTGGTGCACTAGATACTGCTGGTGTAAACGATCGTAAGCAAGGCCGTTCTAAATACGGTACTAAACGTCCAAAAGGCTAAGAAGGGGGAAATATAAATGAGTCGTAAAAATCAAGCGCCTAAGCGCGAAGTATTGCCAGATCCATTGTATAACTCAAAATTGGTAACTCGTTTGATTAACCGTGTTATGTTGGACGGTAAACGTGGTACTGCTGCATCAATCGTTTACGGTGCCTTTGATCAAATCAAAGAAGCAACTGGTAATGATGCACTTGAAGTATTTGAAACAGCAATGGAAAACATCATGCCTGTACTTGAAGTACGTGCACGTCGTGTCGGTGGTTCTAACTACCAAGTCCCAGTTGAAGTTCGTCCAGAGCGTCGTACAACACTTGGTCTTCGTTGGTTGGTAACAATCGCTCGTAACCGTGGTGAGCACACTATGATCGATCGCCTTGCGAAAGAAATCATGGATGCAGCAAACAACACAGGTGCAGCTGTTAAGAAACGTGAAGATACTCACAAAATGGCAGAAGCAAACCGCGCATTCGCACACTTCCGCTGGTAAGATAGGATATTTTAGCGTTAAGCAAATGCTAGCCAAAATAGGAAAAGCGACGAAGAAACTTCAGTTTCTAGGAGATTTTATCTTTTTGGCAGACATTTGTAGCTAAAATTCAACTAATTAAGATACAGAGAACGTGCCTGCCGACGAAAAATAGGAAATCGAAGCAGAATGCTTTTGCATTCAATGAGATTTATCTTTTTTCGTTGACAGTAGGCCGTTCGAGTTCAGTTTCTACATTGGATATATGGAAGTTAATTGAACTTAATCAGATGAAGGAACTTTGTTCAATCATCACAAATCGGATTGAGGCATGCCTCAGCCATTTCACACCATTAGTAAGAAATTAAGCGGGTGGGATTTACCCACTCGCTTTTATTAAAATATGGTATAATCAAAATAGAAATCTAAAAATATAGGAGAACAAACCTCATGGCACGCGAATTTTCATTGGAAAAAACTCGTAATATCGGTATCATGGCGCACGTTGACGCGGGTAAAACGACGACAACTGAGCGTATTCTTTACTACACTGGTAAAATCCACAAAATCGGTGAAACTCACGAAGGTGCATCACAAATGGACTGGATGGAGCAAGAGCAAGAACGTGGTATTACTATCACATCTGCTGCAACAACAGCTCAATGGAACAACCACCGTGTAAACATCATCGACACACCAGGACACGTGGACTTCACAATCGAAGTACAACGTTCACTTCGCGTTCTTGATGGTGCGGTAACCGTTCTTGACTCACAATCAGGTGTTGAGCCACAAACTGAAACAGTATGGCGTCAAGCAACTGAATACGGTGTTCCACGTATCGTATTTGCGAACAAAATGGATAAAATCGGTGCGGACTTCCTTTACTCAGTAAGCACACTTCATGAGCGTCTTCAAGCAAATGCTCACCCAATCCAATTGCCAATCGGTTCTGAAGATGAGTTCCGTGGTATCATCGACTTGATCAAGATGAAAGCTGAAATCTATACTAACGACCTTGGTACAGATATTCTTGAAGAAGATATTCCAGCTGAATACCTTGAGCAAGCTGAAGAATACCGTGAAAAATTGGTTGAAGCAGTTGCTGAAACTGATGAAGAATTGATGATGAAATATCTTGAAGGTGAAGAAATCACAAACGAAGAGTTGAAAGCTGCTATCCGTAAAGCAACTATCAACGTTGAATTCTTCCCAGTATTGTGTGGTTCAGCCTTCAAAAACAAAGGTGTTCAGTTGATGCTTGATGCGGTTATAGACTACCTTCCAAGTCCACTTGACATCCCTGCTATTAAAGGTGTTAACCCAGATACAGATGCTGAAGAAGAACGTCATGCATCAGATGAAGAGCCATTTGCAGCTCTTGCCTTCAAGATCATGACTGACCCATTCGTAGGTCGTTTGACATTCTTCCGTGTATACTCAGGTGTCCTTAACAGCGGTTCATACGTATTGAACACTTCTAAAGGTAAACGTGAGCGTATCGGACGTATTCTTCAAATGCACGCAAACAGCCGTCAAGAAATTGAAACTGTTTATGCAGGTGACATCGCCGCTGCGGTTGGTTTGAAAGATACTACAACTGGTGACTCATTGACAGATGAAAAAGCAAAAATCATCCTTGAGTCAATCCACGTTCCAGAACCAGTTATCCAATTGATGGTTGAGCCTAAATCTAAAGCTGACCAAGACAAGATGGGTATTGCCCTTTCTAAATTGGCTGAAGAAGATCCAACATTCCGCGTTGAAACAAACGTTGAAACTGGTGAAACAGTTATCTCTGGTATGGGTGAGTTGCACTTGGATGTCCTTGTTGACCGTATGCGTCGTGAATTCAAGGTTGAAGCAAACGTAGGTGCTCCTCAAGTATCATACCGTGAAACATTCCGCGCTTCTACACAAGCTCGTGGTTTCTTCAAACGCCAGTCTGGTGGTAAAGGTCAATTCGGTGACGTTTGGATCGAATTCACACCAAACGAAGAAGGTAAAGGATTCGAGTTCGAGAATGCTATCGTCGGTGGTGTGGTTCCACGTGAATTCATCCCAGCGGTTGAAAAAGGTCTCGTAGAATCTATGGCTAACGGTGTTCTTGCTGGTTACCCAATCGTTGACGTTAAAGCTAAGCTTTACGATGGTTCATACCACGATGTCGACTCATCTGAAACAGCCTTCAAAGTGGCAGCATCTCTTGCCCTTAAAGAAGCGGCTAAATCAGCTCAACCAACTATTCTTGAGCCAATGATGCTTGTAACAATCACTGCACCTGAAGATAACCTAGGTGACGTTATGGGTCACGTTACTGCACGTCGTGGTCGTGTTGATGGTATGGAAGCTCGTGGTAACACACAAATCGTTCGTGCTTATGTACCACTTGCTGAAATGTTCGGTTACGCAACTGTTCTTCGTTCAGCAACACAAGGTCGCGGTACCTTCATGATGGTATTTGACCACTACGAAGATGTACCAAAATCTGTACAAGATGAAATCATTAAGAAAAATGGTGGCCATGCATAATTGCTAACCCAGGTAGCTTCGGCTGCCTTTTTCATTTTTTCATTAAAATTTTCATAAATATAGTAAAATGAAACAAAAACAGTACATTTTTGGTATAATGTATTTATGGCATATTCATTAGATTTTCGTAAAAAAGTTCTCGCATACTGTGAGAAAACCGGCAGTATTACTGAAGCATCTGTTGTTTTCGATATTTCACGCAACACCATCTATCAATGGCTAAAATTAATGGAGACTACTGGCGAGCTTCATCACCAAGTTAAGGGAACCAAACCTAGAAAAATTGATAGAGAAAAATTAAAGAACTATCTTGAAGCTCATCCAGATGCTTTTTTGACTGAAATAGCTTCTGAATTTGGCTGTCATCCAACAGCTATTCATTACGCTCTCAAAGCTATGGGATACACTCGAAAAAAAAGAGCTGTACCTACTATGAACAAGACCCTGAGAAAGTAAATCAGTTCCTTAAAGAATTTAATAACTTAAATCACCTGACACCTGTTTATATTGATGAGACGGGGTTTGAGACATATTTTCATCGAGAATATGGTCGCTCTTTGAAAGGTCAGTTGATCACGGGTCAGGTCTCTGGAAGAAGATTCCAGCGGATATCTTTAGTCGCAGGTCTTATAAACGGTGAGATTATAGCCCCGATGACCTACAAAGAAACCATGACTAGTGACTTTTTCGAAGCTTGGTTTAAAACATTCTTACTACCCACTTTAGATAAACCATCTGTCATCATTATGGACAATGCAAGGTTTCATAGGATGAGTAAGCTAAAAGAGTTATGCAAGGAGCAGGGGCATAGACTTTTACCACTTCCTCCTTACTCACCTGAGTATAATCCCATTGAGAAAACATGGGCTCAAATCAAAAAACACCTCAGAAAAGTATTGCCAAATTGCGATACTTTTCTTGAGGCACTTTTGTCCTGTTCCTGTTTCAATTAACTATAGCTTGCAAGACAGAGGTGGCAAATACTTGCAATTTTCGTCAAATAGTTATATAATAATCACGTTGAAAACTTTCTTGTAAGTCTACAAGTTACAATTTTCACAATAGGATTAAAAGGCTTGCCTTTTAAAAAATATAACTCGATTTTCATAAGGAGGAAATCATAAATGGTAGTTAAAGTTGGTATTAACGGTTTTGGTCGTATCGGCCGTCTTGCATTCCGTCGTATCCAAAATGTTGAAGGTGTTGAAGTTGCGCGTATCAACGACCTTACAGACCCAACTATGCTTGCACACTTGTTGAAATATGACACAACTCAAGGTCGTTTCGACGGTACTGTTGAAGTTAAAGATGGTGGTTTTGAAGTTAACGGCAAATTCGTTAAAGTTTCTGCTGAACGCGAACCAGCTAACATTGACTGGGCTGCTGATGGTGTAGAAATCGTTCTTGAAGCTACTGGTTTCTTTGCTTCTAAAGAAAAAGCTGAACAACACATCCACGAAAATGGTGCGAAAAAAGTTGTTATCACTGCTCCTGGTGGTAACGATGTTAAAACAATCGTTTTCAACACTAACCATGACATTCTTGATGGTACTGAAACAGTTATCTCAGGTGCTTCATGTACTACAAACTGTTTGGCTCCAATGGCTAAAGCACTTCAAGATAACTTCGGTGTTGTTGAAGGTTTGATGACAACTATCCACGCTTACACTGGTGACCAAATGATCCTTGACGGTCCACACCGTGGTGGTGACCTTCGTCGTGCTCGTGCTGGTGCTGCTAACATCGTTCCTAACTCAACTGGTGCTGCTAAAGCTATCGGCTTGGTAATCCCAGAATTGAACGGTAAATTGGACGGTGCTGCACAACGCGTACCTACTCCAACAGGTTCTGTAACTGAATTGGTTGCTGTTCTTGAGAAAAATGTAACTGTTGACGAAGTAAATGCTGCTATGAAAGCTGCTTCTAACGAATCATACGGTTACACTGAAGATCAAATCGTTTCTTCAGATATCGTAGGTATCTCATTCGGTTCATTGTTTGACGCAACTCAAACTAAAGTTCTTGATGTAGATGGTAAACAATTGGTTAAAGTTGTTTCTTGGTACGATAACGAAATGTCTTACACTTCACAACTTGTTCGTACTCTTGAGTACTTCGCAAAAATCGCTAAATAATCCTTAGTGAAAATCAAAGAGGCTTCGGCCTCTTTTTTTTTGCGATTACGTTCCCGAAAATCCAATTTTCGAATGAGGCGTGATATACTAATCATATAGTTAACAGTTGAATCTTGGAAAGGATTCGCTGTAATATACTTTTGAGGTATACGAAATGTGTACAATAAGGATGAGTAGAAAGGATAAAAAATGAATAATTTTCGATTACAGATTCCTACAGATATTCGTTTTGGTCGTGACCGTTTGGCGGAATTACCAGAAGTACTAGGAACCTATGGAAAAAATGTTCTTTTGGTTTATGGCGGAGGGTCAATTAAACGTTCAGGATTGTATAACCGTGTGCTAACTTTATTAAATGATCATGGTTTTACTTTTGTTGAATTAGCAGGTATTGAGCCAAATCCTAGAATTGATTCTGTCCGAACAGGTGTAGATCTTATTCGAAAAAACGGTATCGAAGTCATTTTAGCTGTAGGTGGGGGATCCGTTGTTGATGCGAGTAAAGTCATGGCTGCAGGAGCGTTTTATGATGGCGATGCGTGGGATTTAGTAAAGGATAGTAGCTTGATAGGAAAGGCAATCCCTATTGTTGATATTTTGACACTGGCAGCAACAGGTACAGAAATGAACAGGGGTGCTGTTATTTCCAATATGGTCACAAACGAAAAACTTGGTACGGGTGGCTGGGAGTTGATTCCACGGGCATCGTTTTTAGATCCAACTTTGACATACACTGTATCAAAATGGCAAACTGCTGCTGGGGCTGCTGATATGATGAGCCATCTGTTTGAACAATATTTCAATCGAACAGAGGGAGTAGACGTTCAAGATAGTATTGCAGAAGGCTTGTTGAAAACAATTATCAAGCATGGTCCGGTCGCAATAGCTGACCCAGAAAACTATACTGCTCGTGCAAATTTACTTTGGAGTTCTACCTTGGCCCTCAATGGTTTGGTGGCTGGAGGTCGATTAGGCGGTTGGACCTGTCATGCTATCGAACATGAATTATCAGCCTATTACGATATTACACATGGGATTGGTTTAGCGATTTTAACACCAAGATGGATGAAGTTTTGTGTCGATACAGATCCGACGACCCATGCAAAATTTGCAGCTTATGCACGAAATGTGTGGGGATTAGTTGAAGGAACAGAGGAAGAACTGGCCAGACAGGCTATTGCTAAGACCTATTCGTTTTTTGAAAATGAATTAGAAATTCCAATGAAATTATCAGATGTCGGAATTCCGACGCAAGAATTGGTAAGAGTGATGAGTGAACAAGCAGTTCTACATGGGAAACTGGGTGGGAATGTATTTGTGCCCTTAACTGTTGATGATGTTGAGGCAATTGTGCGTGATTCATTTATCCCTATGGAAAAATTTTAGTAAGTGAGGAAAGAAAGATGGAAAAATATACATTAGTCAATGGAGTAGAAGTTCCAAAGATTGGTTTCGGTACATGGCAAATTCCTGAAGGAGAAGTTGTATATCAGAGTGTTAGCCATGCCCTGCAAGTTGGTTATGTTCATGTTGATACAGCGGTAAATTCTCAAAGTAAGTTCTAGTTCCCGTTCTTCCAGAAGTTACTCTGAGAAAACTGCATAAAATCAACAGAATTTAGTC
>NZ_JAIMDU010000057.1:0-7737 GCF_019794615.1 Streptococcus suis | reverse complement strand
TCAGACGCTGATGTTGAAGCTGACTCAGACGCTGATGTTGAAGCTGACTCAGATGCTGATGTTGAAGCTGATTCAGACGCTGATGCTGAAAGTGACTCAGATTGGCTTGCTGATACTGATGCTGATTCAGATGCTGATGTTGAAGCTGATTCAGACGCTGACGTTGAAGCTGACTCAGATGCTGATGTGCTTGCTGACTCAGACGCTGATGTTGAAGCTGACTCAGACGCTGATGTTGAAACTGACTCAGACGCTGACGTTGAAGCTGACTCAGATGCTGATGTGCTTGCTGACTCAGACGCTGACGTTGAAGCTGACTCAGATGCTGATGTGCTTGCTGACGCAGACGCTGATGCTGAAAGTGACTCAGATTGGCTCGCTGATACTGATGCTGATTCAGATGCTGATGCTGAAAGTGACTCAGATTGGCTCGCTGATACTGATGCTGATTCAGAAGCTGATTCTGAAAGTGAGTCAGATTGGCTCGCTGATACTGACGCTGATTCAGATGCTGATGCTGACAATGACTCAGATTGGCTCGCTGAGACTGATGCTGATTCAGACGCTGATGCTGACAATGACTCAGATTGGCTTGCTGATACTGACGCTGATTCAGACGCTGATGCTGAAAGTGAGTCAGATTGGCTCGCTGATACTGACGCTGATTCAGAAGCTGATGCTGACAATGAGTCAGATTGGCTTGCTGATTCAGATTTACTATTCGATTCTGATTCTGAAATTGCTGTGCTTGCTGATTCAGATACAGATTTACTATTTGACTCTGACTCTGAAATTGCTATGCTTGCTGATTCAGATGCAGATTCACTATTTGACTCTGACTCTGAAATTGCAGTACTTGCTGATTGAGAATTTGAAATGGATGCTGATTCAGATTCGTTAACAACATATACATGAGTAGTTTCAGTCATTGAAGTACCAGTATATCTCAAAGTTAGCGGGAATGTAATTCCTTTAAATGTTGATGCTGAATCAGTAGATCTTACATCACGTCCAAAGTGAATATTAAGTGATGCAACACCACCATTTGGTTGAATTTGGAAATAAGCAAAGTTATCAGTATCATTATTGAATTGAACTTTGATCCATTCTTTAGCACCTAGCGTTGTCAAATTTAATTGACTTGCATCAGTAACAATCGTAGTTCCTGTATCGTCACTACCTCTTGTAATTACATATCCTGAGTCCAACAATGCAGAATCAAGTAAATTTTGAGTATTTGAATCACCAACTGTCATAGTTGATGTAGTCAAAATGCGAATAAATCCATCAGTTGAAGTTGTCGAGTAGTCATGAGTCCCCGTATAGTTTGGATCAGCAACCCACAATTCCTTAATAACAGCTTGTTGCGTTGTTTCTACACCATCAACTTTTGTTTTTAATTCAGTAGGTGTAACTATGGTCTTATACTGAATTAATTTCCCAGCATCAGCCCAATCGTATGGATATCCCTGACGTACTTGTTCAACAAAGGACTCACCAGCTACAGGAGTTACATCTTTGGTTGAAGTTGTTGTAGTTGAATATTTATAACCTGGGAAATCACGAATACCTGATGGAGTGTTTGTTAATCCAGGTAGTGTCGCCACAGAATATGTACCTAAAACCGTACCAGTATCGGTAACATAAGTCGTTGTATTGGTAATTGGAGTTGGAACAAGCGTGTTTGTGGCAATTGTATTTTGATCAAACGTTACAGATAATAAACCGGATGCAGTATCAGAAGCACCAGTCGTAGAATACGAAGCAACAATTGGGAAGTTTGCTGATTGAGCTTGATAATAAGTAAACTCTGCAGATTCTGATGGACTGATTGAATGTGATTCCAATAGGTTACCTGCATTATCTACTAATTCAACAAGAATTGAACCTGAAAGATTCTTATCAACAGAAGCTCGTAAATAAGCTCCGTTAGTTGAAGAAGCATTATATCCACGCAATACACCAACGGTACCATCATACCAACCGGCTAATGGGATGAACTTGAAGGTGATGTAATCTGCAACTTCTGTAGCTTTAAGAGAACCTGATGTAGTGTGAGTAGCAGTTGCACCATTCGGATCCTGCATATCTCCTGGTAAGTCTTTACCATCCGCATCTTTTCCAGGTGAAGTTTCAATAGTTGCATTTTCTAATACACCAGTACCTGAACCAATGGTAGTTGATCCAGTAACGCTAAGAATTGCTGTCAAGACACCATCTTCGTCACGTTTCAAGAGTTCTGCTGCCAAAGCTTCATTTGCTGTTTTAACTGCTGCAATTTGTGCTTCCACTTGTTCAACTGTCGCAGTTGGGTCAGCCAAGACCAATTTAGCTGCAGTCACTTCTGCTTGTGTTGCTGCTACTGCAGTAGAAAGACTTGTATCTTCTGTCGCAACTAATTCTTTTTGACCAAGGTCAACCAAAATTTCTGCTTCAGAAGTAACTTGTTCTAGGACTTCTGTTGGTGTTGAAGTTGTAGTTGTTGAGTCTGCAGTAGTTGATTCAGTTGTTGATGCAGACGCTTGTGAATTAGCTACAGCTGCTGCTTCTGAAACGGCTTCGCTCAAAAGTGCTGATTCTGATGTAGAGACTGATTCTGAAGCCACTACTGATTCAGATGCAGAAACTGATGTAGACGTTGATTCTGAGACTGACACTGACTCAGAAGTTGATGTTGATACTGATTCTGAAGTTGACACAGATTCAGAAGTAGTATCAGATTCTGTAGTTGAAGCCAATTCGCTTACTGACTCTGTACTTGATTCAGTTGTTGATGCTGTTTCAGTAGTTGAAGCTGATTCACTTGCAACTTCTGTGCTTGTACCTGACAACGCAACTGTATCTCCAGTAGCCAATGTAGATTCAGTATTGACTTCAGACGCATATACTACGTTTTCTTGGAGTTGATCTAGCACAATTGACCCACCAGCTACTGCACTTGCTGCTGCAAGTCCACGTACCAAGAAAGTAGATTTTGATGACGAAATCGGACCATTTACTTTTACTTTAATATTTTCAGTAGATGTTCCACCCGCTAAACGGAACAAGCCAATGCTTGACATAATGACACGAACCCAGTGTTTACCGGATTTGTACATTTTCACACGGCTTTTACGCGAGATTTCTGTAAAATCTTTGTTTTTAAATTTATTTGACACAAATTTACCTTCCTTATTATGTGTTTTGCCAACAATTTCTGAATCAGCTTAGAATCAGTCATTTTTGTTGTTACGTCATTATACTCCTTTTCTTCTGTACGGTCAAATGATTTAGCTCATATTTTTAAGATATTTTTAAGTTTTTTGAAAACAAATCCATGTAAGCGTGTAAATTTTTTGAAACTTTCATTATAGCAACATAACTATATATTAACTTGTTAAAATTTCGATAAAATCAAGTAATTTGATATACTAAATTTCTTAACTAATACGATAGACATCCATGTACATATCGACTCATTTTCATTTTTCTTGTCTTTGTTTACATTTCTACTCATGTATTTTGGGTGTTATGAATCGATTTATACAAAAAATATCTATACAAATGAAGAATAGTACGCATTTTTTAATAGAATATTACAAATATTCTAATGAGGTTTCATAAATAACTATACAATCACTCTATTGTGTTGATATGAATAACGAACTTATTATCACTAAGTCATACTCTTCGAAAATCAAAATTATCCGTTGTCAAGAGCCTTGATGAGTGAAAAGCTCCAGTGGAGCTTTTCAGCCTGTTACCTTGAAACAAGACAGTAACAGAGTTCTATCATCGGCTTCGTTTCCTAGGCTATTTTTGATTTTCAATGAGTATCAAATTGTTGGATCGGACTTCTAATCAAAGGAAACATTTCAAAAAAAAAGACAAACACCGTGATGTTTGTCTTTTACTTATTTGAACTAATCTTCAAATCTATTTCTTCTCAAGAAACACTTTTCATTAGTCTTCGTTCTTTTTACGACGATTTACTAAAGTACCAATCAAGAGTCCTAGACCTAATAGGGTAGGCATTACAGATGACTCTTGACCTGTATTAGGAAGAACTGCTTTTGGTGAAGCTGGAACAGTCTTCTGACCAGGAGCCGGAGCAACTACTGCCGGTCTTGGTTTAGGTGCATCTGGAGTTGTAGGTGTATCAGTATTTGGCACGTCATTACCTGGAGTTACAGGTGTAGTTGGCGTTGTTGGTTTCACTGGTACATAAGGGATTGGTGTGTCAATACCAGGATTTTCTGGTGTTGGCGGCACATAACCCTTAGTTGGATCTTCTGGATCTACCGGTGTCAACGGTTGGTTGTTCTTAGGATCAACTGGAACATAACCTGGAACGTATGGAATCACTGTGCCTGGGTTTGGTGTTACTGGTACATCTGGATTGTTTGGATCGAATGGATATGGAACTTCTGGGTATTCAGTTGCTGGAACACCTGGAATTTGTGGAATCCAGTTAGCTACTTTTTGGTAAACATAAGTGATTGATGTTTCACCTTCTGTAACTGTTCCGTTTTCTGAACCAACAGTCTTAGATGGAACACGTACATACTTGGTACCGTCCTCAGTAGTGATGACTTCTGGCATATTGTCAGTTGTGTCGTAATCTGTTCCTACTGGAGCATTAGCTGTGTCAGTTACTGGTGCTTTGATCACATTACCTTCAGAATCCACATAGTTAACCACTACTGAACCTGTCTTAGCTGTTTCAACTGGTACGTATGGGATTGGTGTATCAACACCTGGTGTTTCTGGTGTTGGTGGCACATAACCCTTAGTTGGATCTTCTGGATCTACTGGTGTTAACGGTGTATTATCCTTAGGATCTACTGGTGTATAGCCTGGAACGTAAGGAACTACTGGTTGTTCTGTTTCTGGGTTAGTTGGGATAGTTGGAATCTCAGCGTCCGGTTTAGTTGGATCAAACGGATAATCTGTTGTTGGACGTTCGTTTTCTGGAACACCTGGAATTAACGGAATCCATTTCGCAACTTTTTGGTAAACGTAAGTGATAGATGTTTCACCTTCTACAACTTGACCATTTTCTGATCCAATTGTCTTAGATGGAACACGTACATAACGAGTACCGTCTTCAGTAGTAATGACTTCTGGCATATTGTCAGTTGTATCGTAATCTGTACCAACTGCAGCATTAGCTGTGTCAGTTACTGGTGCTTTGATCACATTTCCTTCAGAATCCACATAGTTAACCACTACTGAACCTGTCTTAGCTGTTTCAACTGGTACGTATGGGATTGGTGTATCAACACCTGGTGTTTCTGGTGTTGGTGGCACATATCCTTTAGATGGATCTTCTGGATCTACTGGTGTTAACGGTGTATTATCCTTAGGATCTACTGGTGTGTAACCTGGTACGTACGGAATAACAGTATCTGGTGTTGGTGTTACTGGTACATCTGGATTGTTTGGATCAAACGGATATGGAATCTCTGGGTATTCAGTTGATGGAACACCTGGGATTTGTGGAATCCAGTTCGCTACTTTTTGGTAAACATAAGTGATTGATGTTTCACCTTCTGTAACTGTTCCGTTTTCTGAACCAACAGTCTTAGATGGAACAAGAACATACTTGGTACCGTCTTCAGTAACAATCTCAGTTGGTTTGTTATCTGTTGTATCGTAATCTGTACCTACTTCTGCGTTGTTCGTATCTGTTACAGGAGCCTTGATCACATTTCCTTCAGAGTCCACATAGTTAACCACTACTGAACCTGTCTTAGCTGTTTCAACTGGTACGTATGGGATTGGTGTATCAACACCTGGTGTTTCTGGTGTTGGTGGCACATATCCTTTAGATGGATCTTCTGGATCTACTGGTGTTAACGGTGTATTATCCTTAGGATCTACTGGAGTATAACCTGGAACGTAAGGAACTACTGGTTGTTCTGTTTCTGGGTTAGTTGGGATAGTTGGAATCTCAGCGTCCGGTTTAGTTGGATCAAATGGATAATCTGTTGTTGGACGTTCGTTTTCTGGAACACCTGGAATTAACGGAATCCATTTCGCAACTTTTTGGTAAACGTAAGTGATAGATGTTTCACCTTCTACAACTTGACCATTTTCAGAACCAATTGTCTTAGATGGAACAAGAACATAGCGTGTACCGTCTTCAGTAATGATTTCTTTTGGTTTGTTATCTGTTGTATCGTAATCTGATCCTACTGGTGCATCTGTTGTGTCTTTAACTGGTGCTTTGATTACATTACCTTCAGAATCTACATAGTTAACAACAACTGAACCAGTCTTAGGTGTTTCTACCGGTACGTAAGGGATTGGTGTATCAATACCAGGATTTTCTGGTGTTGGTGGCACATAACCCTTAGATGGATCTTCTGGATCTACTGGTGTCAACGGTGTATTATCCTTAGGATCTACTGGTGTGTAACCTGGAACGTAAGGAACCACTGTACCTGGGTTTGGTGTTACTGGTACATCTGGATTTGTTGGATCGAATGGATATGGAACTTCTGGGTAGTCTGTTGATGGTACGCCAGGAATTTGTGGAATCCAGTTCGCAACTCTTTGGTAAACGTAAGTGATAGATGTTTCACCTTCTACAACTTGACCATTTTCAGAACCAATTGTCTTAGATGGAACAAGGATGTAACGAGTACCGTCTTCAGTAATGATTTCTTTCGGTTTGTTATCTGTTGTATCGTAATCAGTACCTACAGCTGCTTTATCAGTATCTGTAACTGGAGTCTTGATTACATTACCTTCAGAATCCACATAGTTAACAACAACTGAACCAGTCTTAGGTGTTTCTACCGGTACGTAAGGGATTGGTGTGTCAATACCAGGATTTTCTGGTGTTGGTGGCACATAACCCTTAGATGGATCTTCTGGGTCTACTGGTGTCAACGGAGTATTATCCTTAGGATCTACTGGAGTATAACCTGGAACGTAAGGAATCACTGTACCTGGGTTTGGTGTTACTGGTACATCTGGATTTGTTGGATCGAATGGATATGGAACTTCTGGGTAGTCTGTTGATGGTACGCCAGGAATTTGTGGAATCCAGTTCGCAACTTTTTGGTAAACGTAAGTGATAGATGTTTCACCTTCTACAACTTGACCATTTTCAGAACCAATTGTCTTAGATGGAACAAGGATATAACGAGTACCGTCTTCAGTAATGATTTCTTTTGGTTTGTTATCTGTTGTATCGTAATCTGATCCTACTGGTGCATCTGTTGTGTCTTTCACTGGTGCTTTGATTACATTACCTTCAGAATCCACGTAGTTAACGATTACTGAACCAATTTTAGCTTGTTCAGATGCTGACTCAGACGCACTTGTTGACGCTGACTCAGATGCTGATGTTGAAGCTGACTCAGATGCTGATGTTGAAGCTGATTCAGATGCTGACGTTGAAGCTGACTCAGATGCTGACGTTGAAGCTGACTCAGATGCTGATGTTGAAGCTGACTCTGACGCTGATGTTGAAGCTGATTCAGACGCTGATGTTGAAGCTGATTCAGACGCTGATGTTGAAGCTGATTCAGATGCTGATGTTGAAGCTGATTCAGACGCTGATGTTGAAGCTGACTCAGACGCTGATGTTGAAGCTGATTCAGATGCTGATGTTGAAGCTGACTCAGATGCTGATGTGCTTGCTGATTCAGACGCTGATGTTGAAGCTGACTCAGACGCTGATGTTGAAGCTGATTCAGATGCTGATGTGCTTGCTGATTCAGATGCTGATGTTGAAGCTGATTCAGA
>NZ_JAIMDU010000056.1:0-7742 GCF_019794615.1 Streptococcus suis | reverse complement strand
TACAACGCCGTACAACACAAGAAAAAGGTTTAAAAAATCGTTGAAAAATTCAATTATATCAAGCAATTGAAGTGGTTTATTAAAAAATTAAGTGATAAAGTCGGGAAAAGAATTGATTGTCATTTGAGAAATTTGCTGATTTATGGTAAAATAAAACGAATAAATTATTTTTAAGAGGTAAACATTCAAATGATTGAAGCAAGTAAACTTAGAGCAGGTATGACCTTTGAAGCGGAAGGCAAATTGATTAAGGTCTTGGAAGCAAGTCATCACAAACCTGGTAAGGGAAATACAATCATGCGTATGAAGTTGCGTGATGTGCGTACAGGATCTACTTTCGATACAACTTACCGTCCAGATGAAAAATTTGAACAAGCTATTATCGAGACTGTTCCAGCTCAATATCTTTACCAAATGGATGACACTGCTTATTTCATGAACACTGAAACGTATGATCAATATGAAATTCCAGTAGCTACAATCCAAGAAGAATTACTATACATTTTAGAAAACTCAGATGTAAAAATTCAATTCTATGGAACAGAAGTGATTGGTGTCACTGTCCCAACAACTGTTGAATTGGTCGTTGCTGAAACACAACCATCTATCAAAGGTGCAACAGTGACAGGTTCTGGTAAGCCAGCGACTATGGAGACTGGTCTTGTTGTTAACGTACCAGATTTTATTGAAGCAGGTCAAAAACTTGTTATTAATACAGCAGAGGGAACATACGTTTCACGCGCTTAAGCGTTTCCTCTTAGGAAAGGAGAGCCTATGACAGTAGAATATCAGGGCGAAATTGTTATTGCGCCACGCGTTCTTGAAGTAATTACAGGCATTGCTGCCGCTAAAGTGGATGGGGTACATTCCCTCCAGAATAAAAGAGTAGCGGATAGCTGGTCAAAAACATCTTTAAATAAAGGAATTTACCTTGAGACGGATGAAGAAGGTCGAGTAACAGCAGATATTTATGTTTATTTAGAGTATGGTGTCAATGTACCTGCCGTATCTATGGATATTCAACGTGCTGTTAAAACAGCAGTTCTAAATTATGCAGATGTACAAGTTGATGCTGTCAATATCCATGTCAATGGCATTGTTCCTGATAAGACACCAAAACCAGCATTGAAAGATTTATTCGGAGAGGATTTCCTTGATGAAGAATAATAGACATGCCTTGCGGAAATGTGCGTTGCAGGCAATCGTATCGCTTGAATTTGGACAAGAACCCGTTCAAGCTGCTCAGTTTTCTTACCTTTATGATAAAGAAGATGAGCAAGAAGGAATTGAAATTCCACTTTTCCTTCTTAATCTTGTCAATGGTGTAGCGGATTATCGTGAGGAGTTGGATAAAGAATTATCCACTCGACTAAAATCAGGCTGGACCTTGGATCGTTTGACTTTAATTGATAAGAATATCATGCGATTAGGATTATTTGAAATTTTATATTTTGAAGAAACGCCAGATCGTGTTGCAGTCAATGAAGCAGTTGAACTAGCCAAAGAATTTTCAGATGATGCATCTGCTAAATTTGTCAACGGTGTACTAAGCCAGTTTATAAAAGAAGAAGCCAAATAAGGTTTCTTCTTTTATTGTAGAATGAAAAGTGAAAAAGACTGTACTTGATGTCAATTCAAGTACAGTCTCTTTTATACACTCGCCCCAGCTAAGAGGGTGATTGGTAAAATATAGTCTGTTTTTGGGAGTTTCTTTCCCTCAATCTTATCAATCAGTAAATCAACTAACAACCGTGCGATCTCGACCAATGGTTGTTTGATGGTTGTTAATTGAGGATAATAACTCTCAATAAAGCTCGTACCATCATAACCAATTAATTTGATATCCTCTGGAATGGATAATTTTAAAGAACGAGCCACATTCCAAACCAGCATAGCTGTCGCATCGCCAGAAACAAAAATGCCATCTGGTTTGTGTTTTTCAAGTATTGAGCGGATCTCCATTTCTTTTCTCACTGGGGATAAGTCGCTTGCGATTTTAAAAACTTTAGCTTCATCTAAAATAGAAGTGAAGCCTACTTGTCGTAGTCCAGTTGGAGAATTAGAGTCGTCATTTCCCGTAATCATTAATGGATTGTGACATCCCGCTTTTTGTAAGGTTTGGGCAGCTAATATCCCGCCAGCAAAATTATCGGAGGAGACAATGGGAATGGAAGGAGAGAGGTTGCGGTCAAAAGCAATAATTGGTGCGACGACACGATCGTAGTCTTGAATTCCCAAATTGTGACTGCCTGATATAATACCATCAACTTGGTTTGCTGCTAGCATTTCTAGATATTCACGTTCCTTATCGGATTCATGTTGGCTATTACAAATAATGGTTTTATAACCTCGATCAAAAAGTTCTTTTTCCAGATGTCCTATTAGCTCAGAATAGAAAATATTGTTGATGGTTGGAAAGATGAGACCAACTAATTTTGCGGATTTACCTTGTAAGCTACGTGCCAGGTTGTTCGGTTTATAACCTAGTTCACGCATGGCTTCCTCGACATTGCGAATGGTTTTTTCAGATAGGTATCCTTTTTTATTGATAACGCGTGAGACAGTGGTGGGGCTAACCCCAGCTAACTGTGCTACATCAGTTAGTTTTGCGACCATAATCTAAGTGGTAGTAGGTTCCAGTCGGTGCTCCTGTTCGGATGACAATTCCGTTTTGATCAGCATCTGGGAAGACGCGACCAGAAAATACTTTTTCTCCTTTATTAATAAAAATTTCAAAGACTGACTTATCGATGAAGATATTTGCAGTTATTGCTCCAGGCTCAATTTCACATGAACGAGTTGTCCCGAAGTCCAAAGCAAATGGCTGACCACAGTTGCCACGGTCTAAGGTAATCTGACCGTTTTCTGTATCTACTGTCAGGACCAAGCCGTTCTTTTCTTCATTTGCAAATAGAACTAGTTCGTGCTTGTTTCCAGCTGAGAAGTCAAGTTCCAATTCGTAAACATTATTAGTTTCTTTTTGGGCTGAAAATGGCTGAGCTTCTTTACGAAGACTGGTAATAGCATCGACTGGATATTGGTAGAGCTTACCGTCCTTGATGGTTAATTCTTTAACCAATGACAGACAGCCTTGGTAGTCATAAGCATCGGTTGGGTATTCCACATCAGGAAGAGCCAACCAGCTTACAGAGAGTGTTCGACCGTCTGGTGCATTAAAGGCCTGGGTTGCATAGCACTCAAAACCATAGTCCAAATTGGTCAATTCACCTGGTTCTACAATAGTGGCTGTCTGAGGATCGAAACTCTGACCAATCTTGTACATATTTGGATAGATATTGCCGTAGTCCAAAACCTTTTTGTCCAAACCTTGAGGACAGTAGAGAAGGATGGGTTGCTCACCAACAAAAGCAATATTCGGACATTCCATCATATAAGCGGTCGTATCATTGGCAAAATCTAGGTCACCAACATAGGACCAGTTGAGGTAGTCATTATTTTCAGCTTTATAAAGTTTGACAATTCCTTTTTTATCCAGATTTTGTCCACCGACGATAGCGTAATATTGCCCTTTATAGTTGAAAATTTGTGGATCACGGAAATGGTCAGTGGTATCTTCTGGTTGCTCAATCAAGACTTTATCAATCTTTTCAATCTTACCATCCTTGTCCATCAAGGCACCGATTTGGTATGGATGGCGAACCCAATTTTCATCGCGGACATTTCCAGTATAGAAGAGAAAGAGCTTGTCGCCAAAATCCATGGCAGATCCAGAGTAAGCGCCGTGACTGTCTAAAGGAGTATCTGGATAAAGGACTGTACCTGTTTCTTCAAAATGAACCAGATCGGTTGATTCAGTATGTACCCATGATTTTAGGCCGTGGGCTGCACCAAAAGGAAAGTATTGATAAAACAAGGTCCATTTTCCATTAAAATAAGAGAACCCATTGGGGTCGTTCAAGAGTCCATGCGGTGTTTCGATATGGAAGTTGGTTCTCCAAGGTGAACTTTCAGTATTCTTTTTAATTTTTTCAATGTATTCGGGTGTCCAGTCAGCGTAAGCTCTGTAACGTTCCTCAGTTGTGAATGTCATAATTGTCTCCAAAATTCTATTTTTTCAATTAATATAGTAAACGTTTTCTTGCAAAAAATCAAGTTTTAACAGTGGTTTTGATAAATTCGAAAAAAAATATGATAAACGTTTGACATATAGCTAGAAAATGATATAATTAAAGCATCGAAAGTTTGAAAACACTTTCAAAAACAAAAAATATTTATAAGGAGATTTTTGCAAGATGAACAATACAGAAATTGCAAAAAAAGTCATTGACGCTCTTGGTGGACGCGAAAACGTACGTAGCGTTGCCCACTGTGCAACACGTCTTCGTGTAATGGTCGTTGATGAGAATAAAATCGACAAGGATACAGTCGAAGACATCGAAAAAGTTCAAGGTGCCTTCTTTAACTCAGGTCAATACCAAATCATCTTTGGTACTGGTACAGTAAACAAAATCTACGATGAGGTGGTTGCCCTTGGTTTACCAACAGCGACTACTGGTGAACAAAAAGCTGAAGCTGCTAAACAAGGTAATGCTTTCCAACGTGCTATCCGTACTTTCGGTGACGTATTCGTTCCAATCATTCCTGCTATCGTAGCAACTGGTCTTTTCATGGGTCTTCGTGGTCTTCTTGGAGCTCTTGGTTATACTCTTCCAGAAGATTTGAACGTTTACTCACAAATCTTGACAGATACAGCATTCATCGTATTGCCAGCCTTGGTTGTATGGTCAACCTTCCGTGTATTCGGTGGTAACCAAACAATCGGTATCGTACTTGGTATGATGCTCATTGCGGGTCAGTTGCCAAACGCTTGGGTTGTAGCATCAGGTGGCGATGTGAAACCAACTATCTTCTTCGGTTTCATTCCAGTTGTTGGTTTGCAAGGCTCAGTATTGCCAGCCTTCATCATCGGTTTGATTGGTGCTAAATTTGAAAAAGCTGTCCGCAAGGTTGTTCCAGAAGTTCTTGACCTCTTGGTAACGCCATTCGTGACTTTGTTTGTCATGTCTATTCTTGGCTTGTTTGTCATTGGTCCAGTCTTCCACGTGGTTGAAAACTACATCTTGGCTGGTACGCAAGCTATCTTGAACTTGCCAATGGGTCTTGGTGGTCTCCTTATCGGTGGTGTTCACCAAGTTATCGTTGTATCAGGTGTTCACCATATCTTCAACTTCTTGGAAGCTCAATTGGTAGCAAACACTGGTGCTAACCCATTCAACGCTATCATCACTGCAGCTATGACAGCACAAGGTGCAGCTACAGTAGCGGTTGGTGTGAAAACTAAAAATCCTAAATTGAAAGCTCTTGCTTTCCCAGCAGCTCTTTCTGCCTTCCTCGGTATTACTGAGCCAGCTATCTTCGGTGTGAACTTGCGTTTCCGCAAACCATTCCTTCTTTCATTGATTGCTGGTGCCATCGGTGGTGCTGTAGCATCTCTTCTTGGTCTTGCTGGTACAGGTATGGGTGTTACTATCATCCCAGGTTTGACACTTTATGCAGGTAATGGTCAAATTCTTCCATACATCCTTATGGTAGCTGTATCATTCGCTCTCGGTTTTGCTTTGACTTACCTCTTTGGTTATGAAGATGAAGAGCCAGTTGCTGGTAAATCTTCTGCAGTTGCAAAGGAAACAGCGGCTCTAGCAAATGAAGCTACAACAGCTTTGCTTTCTGAAGAAACTCTTGTTTCTCCACTTTCAGGTAATGTAGTTGCTCTTGAAAATGTTAATGACCCAGTCTTCTCATCAGGAGCTATGGGTAAAGGTTTGGCTGTTAAACCTTCTGAGGGTGTTGTTTATGCACCAGCAGATGCAGAAGTAACAATTGCTTTTGAAACAGGTCATGCTTACGGTTTGAAAACAGCAACTGGTGCTGAAATCTTGATCCACATCGGTATCGATACAGTTTCTATGAACGGTAATGGTTTTGAGAAATTAGTAGTAGCTGGTGATAAAGTAAAAGCTGGTACTCCGATTGCTAAATTCGATGCTGCGAAAATTGCTGAAGCAGGTCTAGATGATACTACGATGGTAATCGTAACAAATACAGCAGACTTTGCTGAAGTTTCACCACTTGCTGAAGGAACAATTGCTCATGGAGCAGACTTCTTGAAAGTAGTAAAATAGTATAGAAAATTGAAAGGAAAAGGCATTAGGCCTTTTTCTTCTATTTCTTTCTATGGTATAATGAAACAGATAAAACAATGGGAGATAATAAGATGACAAAATTATATGGTAGCTTGGAAGCTGGTGGAACAAAATTTGTTTGTGCCGTAGGTGATGAGAACTTTCAAGTTGTTGAAAAAACGCAATTTCCTACGACAACTCCTTATGAAACGATTGAGAGAACGGTTGAATTCTTCAAACGCTACGAAGAACGCTTGGCAGGTATTGCGATAGGTTCTTTCGGTCCGATTGATATTGATCAAAACTCTTCGACATATGGATACATTACTTCAACTCCAAAACCACATTGGTCAAATATTGACTTACTTGGCTTAATTGCTAAGGAATTTAATATTCCTTTCTATTTTACGACAGATGTGAATTCATCAGCTTTTGGTGAAACCTTGGTTCGTAAAGGGGTAAAGAGCTTAGTTTACTATACAATCGGTACAGGTATTGGTGCAGGTGCTATTCAGAATGGTGAATTTATCGGTGGCTTGGGTCATACTGAAGCTGGTCATACTTACGTTGCCTTACACCCTTACGATGTTAAAAATGAATTTAAGGGAATGTGCCCATTCCACAATGGGTGTTTGGAAGGCTTAGCGGCAGGTCCGTCACTTGAAGGAAGAACTGGTATTCGGGGCGAATTAATCGAGCTCAACTCAGACGTTTGGGATGTGCAGGCTTACTACATTGCACAAGCAGCTGTACAAGCAACATTGCTCTACCGTCCACAAGTAATTGTATTTGGTGGAGGAGTTATGGCTCAAGAGCACATGCTTAATCGTGTACGTGAGAAGTTTGCCGGTTTGATGAACGATTATCTCCCAACACCAGATGTCAAAGAATATATCGTAACGCCAGCTGTTGCTGAAAATGGTTCTGCAACTCTTGGTAATTTTGCCTTAGCAAAAAAAGTATCTGAAAAATAAAAGTGAGATAAGTTGAAATGGCAACCCTGTTAATGAGAGGGTTGCTATTTTTTCAGAATAAAAAGATATGTTGGAAAGATAAATCTTATACTCTTCGAAATGTAAAACAGACCTTATTGACTTGATTTTCATTGAGTATTAGTGACTGGATATTCTATATAGAATGTGAAAGTTAGTTTTCCCATTTTAAGGTATGCAAAAAATATAAGTGACTTTTCAAAGTACAAGTGTTTCAATATTAAAATTTACATATTTAGACAGGCAAGTATTAGGATAGTTAAATAACTTTGAAATGTTGTGTTATGAACTAATTTGAGCTTATTTTTCTTTGATTATTTTTTTGGTTTTCATAAACTCTCTTTATTTTATTGACTTTTAGAATCATTCCCGTAGTTATTTATTCCCGTCCTATCACCAGATTAGCACGCTATAAAAAGAAAAATCGCCACGTTAAGTAGCGATTTTTCCCTTTTGTGAGCCTCAATGCAACGTCAAAGCGTTATAATAGTTTTAAGTCAAAAATCTCTATTAGCGAGGTCTCACTATGAAAATTATAACACAGCTTAACCTTTTTGAGGATCAGGAACTAGGTGATTTAGAAAAAATTTTGATGGTATTAGATGGT
>NZ_JAIMDU010000055.1:0-7993 GCF_019794615.1 Streptococcus suis | reverse complement strand
TAAATCGGTTCGAAATAATACTGACTAGACTTGATGTGCCAGTTGGCTATTTCCTTCCGACTGATGGGCAGACCAAGCTTGTGCCAGTCCTCTTCCTGACGGTAATTGGGCACCTTAAGATTGAACTTCTGATGAATAGTATGGGCGATGATAGAAGCTGAACCCAAGCTGTGTGCCAAAGGTGCCTTAGGAACTGGAGCCTTGATAATCTTATCGCTCAGATTCTTCTGACTACATGCCTGACACTTGTATGCGTGTTGAACATGGTCAATCCGCTTTAATTTTGCGGGAATGAAGACCAACTCTTGTCGTTGAACAGTAGAACCAATCTCTTTCAACTGTCCATGACAGTCTGGACAAGTGCAGTCTTCGCCTTGCAATTCGTGATGAACAATCTCTGGAGTAAACTGACTAAAAATAGCCTGACGAACTCCCTTAGCTTTCTTGCGTTTATAGGTAATTGTTTCTGTTTCAACTGGGTAAGTCAGCTTCTTCTTCAGGGAGGCTTTCCTCCCCAAACAAGCTCAGCTGACCGGGTTGATACACTACCTTCTCTGATGATTTTCCGTAGAGTTTCTGTCTCAGATACTCAACCTGTTCACGAAGGAGGGTCAATTCGTTGGTCATGATTTCAATAGTTTTTGTTAGACTTTCAATCACTTTATCTTGTGACTCCATGGACTTACCTCCTTCTTTTTATCTCATTATACACAATGAAAGGTTGCTATTATTATTAATTCATAATGGATAAAATAGATAGATGACACATTAAAGTTAAGTAGTTAATTTGAGTAAGTTCAATTTTAATTAAATTTTCTTGTAAGTTCTATACGATTGTTTTTTTCCTGTTGATAGACTGCAAAAACAAGAGCTAACATTATTATAAAACTATCTCCCTCATAAATACTTCCAGATAAAAAATATTTTAGAAAGAAAGATGAAACTGCAAATATGACTACTTTTTTGTTTTTAATATTTGATATGATAAAAGTTTTACTGACAAAATAAATTAGAGAAATTAAAATTATTGTTCCTAAAAACCAACCAAATGATAAATAGGTCTCTAAAATTAGGTTGTGAACATATAATTTTTGAGGCATTAATGTTCTATCAAAGAAAACACCGTTAATTTCACCACCCATTTGCTTCAAGTAAGTGATAGCTGTATCTATCATAGCTTTGCGACCCGTACTATCACCAAGATCTCCTTGCTGCAAACGACTTAATATATACGAACCTTCACTACTAATTGACGAGAGAGTTTTACTTAAGAATAAAAAGATACCCATTAAGACTCCAAGGCTAAGAAAAAAACGACCAATCATTTTTATTGATAAATTTTCAAAAATTTTTTTATCGATAATTTCAAGTAAAGATGAAAAAAATACTCCGATTATCAGCCAAATTAATGGTCCCCTTGCACCATATATAACACCTTCCAGTAACATAACGACTGATATTCCTGCTTTTACTAAAGTTGGTTTTTGAATAAAATTCATTGAAAATAATATCCAAATCGGCAATAGGTTGTATGAATAGGGCATATAATTAGTTTGGTCATTAAAGATATACTTCATAAAAAACGAACTAATAATGATAAAATAATTCATATATTCAATAAATTTACTTGAAAATAGTATAGTGAAATCCGTTATTCTAGAAAGTATCAATACTGCATATGGTAAATAATATACATATATCATTACCATCAGAACTCCCGAAAAAATACTTTTTACAGATGGGGCGGTTGTCAAGTACAAAATGAGATACAATATATAAATATAATATAAGAAGACAAATCGTTTAAGTGAAATGCCAAACCGTATCAAAATAGCGGTTGCAAAAAGATAAACTATCGCATAGCAAATATAGATACTTTTTCCAGCAATAAATGCAAATCCTAATTTTGTGAATATAAATCTCATAACAATACTTAATGGATATATAGCCATTGAAGTGTAAAAGAAGATAATACTCCAGACATTATATTGTCTATTATCCATGACTAAACCTCAACAATTCTATTGTATTTCTAAAAGTAAAAATCTATATTATTTTATCTATTAATACATGTTTCAATTAATGTATTTTTTGTATCTAATAAATCAATCAGTAGGATATGAAATAATATTATTCATTCAATGTTCCTTCTTTTGAAAACCTGCATAAGGTACTTACTATCACCAGTTATAGATTAAAAATGACTAGATTTCACAATTTAAAGAATACTTATCTTATTTACTAAAAACAATATATTCAAAATAATTTATAAAATGACTTGGAAAACAAAAGAACTAAAGTAGATAATACAACCTTATCGAAAATTTCTAATATTCTTCCAGTATATACTACTGTATAATACATTAGTGAATGTAATACGTGCATTTTTAGTCAAAATCTTTCAGATTTTGAGCTACTAATAATTGAAGATTGCTCTACAGATAACACTTTATCTATTTTAAGAGAATTTGAACAAAGCGATCCTAGAGTGACTGTTATTGAATCTTCAATAACACTGGTTTTGGAGAAGAAAGAAACAAGAGTATTGAACTTGCAAGTGGTCAATTTAAATCATTCGTCGATTATGAAAATAATATTGAAAAAGACGTTCTTGAAAAACTATATTTCCAAGCAGTACAAAATCATGCAGATCTTGTACTTTGTGAAACGGGTACCTACTCTTCTGACTAAAAAGAAAAATCCGTATGGTTTAAACATATTTTTTGAAAAGCTCAACTAAAAGATACTTATCAAATAACACAACCAACTGCCCGTATTGTATCAAAAAAATTAATTGACAGTATACACTTTCGATTTCTACCTGAAATAGGTAGGTATTTATTTTGAATTAATGATAAATGCTGAAAAATTTACAACGGCTCCAGAAAAATTATACATATATCGTTCGAGGGAGGAATCTTTAAGTACAACACCAAATCCTGATAATAATAGAAAATATATGGAAAACAACAGTATAATGGGAGTAAGAAATTCGAAGTAAATTGAATATTTTACCTTTAAAAAGATAGAGGAATTACTCCAAATTTTTGCAAATGCTATAACGGTATATAATACTACAACTTATCATGAGGCAACTGCTGAGTATAAATCGCTTAAACTATTTATAAAATCCAAATTTGTTGACATTCTACAAAAAAACACTACTACTATATCGATTTTTTTAAAGTTTACATATTACCATTTAATTATTCAATTTCGCGACTCATATTCGCTCTCGTTTTGAACTAAGATATTAGAGACTCACAACTGTAATATATCTTGAAAAAAAATAATTCAAATATTAAATCAGCTCGATAATTTATTTTGTGGATAACATTCACAATGAAAATTATCGAGCTATTTAAATGTAGAGGCTATAAAAAAGTTTTTTTTTATAATTTTTTTAGATAGCGACAAAAAATTGTTCTATTTTTTCTAACTTTTGAGAATATTCAAAAGAAAATTTATATTAAAGAAAGTCCTAATATTTTTCCAAATATTAATTGCTTCAAAAAAACTCAATGTGAAATCATTTGTCTTAAGAATAAAATCAATGTATACGTGCAAATATGTTCACTTGGTTATAAAAGAGTAGATTTGATAAAAAATGAAAAATGATAAAATTGATTTGATGATAAATCGTCATATTTACCATTCAAATAAGAAATCAAAATTGTAATTGATAAAATTTTGATGTGCCATCACTAAGTATACATGCTTTTCCATAATAACTCCTGAATACAAGAAAAAATTTATTTCTGAGGAACTCCATCTGCTGTATTATTTTTTCATCACCTTAATAGTAATATTGTTCCTTGTTCTCTTTTACGATGTCATTCATAACATAGCCCAGTAATTCAGCATGAACATTGTTTAACAATCGCAAGCTCTTTTCCAACTCACTTTTTTGAACATAACTATGACGAACCACCAAAATTATACCATCTACTTTTTTGGCCATAATTTGTGCATCGGTAACACTATTTACCGGAGGCAAATCGTAAATGACATAATCGAAATACTGTTCAAACTGTTCCATTAATTTTGTCATATTTGTAGACATTAATAATTCTGAAGGATTTGGCGGAATTGGTCCCGATGTTAGTATATATAAACCAAGATCTTGATGATAGTCCAAAAACTCAGTAAAACGCTGATTTGGATCTATTACTAAATCTGTTAAACCTTTTAAATTCGATAATTTAAAAGTTCGATGTACAGTTGGTTTGCGTAGGTCAGCATCCACTATTAGTACTTTATTCCCCGCCACAGCTAAACTATGTGCTAAATTTGCAGAAACTGTTGATTTACCTTCTCCAGGTATAGAAGAAGTAATACCAATGGATGTTATTTTTCCATTTAGTTGTGCAAATTGTAGGTTGGTACGCAAAACTCGAATCTGTTCAGCGTTAATACTTGTGGGCTGAGTCGCCGAATAGAGAGGCGAGCCTTTAATTTGTTGTTTATGTAGCTCTCTTTGTCTTCTTTTTCTACCAAAAAGCATTAGTTGACTCACTTTCTTAGTTACTATTTATTAATATTATAATGAGCATTACTAATTTCATTAGCTGTCATATCATACAATTCAGTCAATAATGTTAGATTTTGTGCACGTAGGAAAGCATCATTTTTTACAGTTCTATCAAATAGATTTCTAGAAATAATAAAACCAAATGATAGAAACACTCCAGCGAGTATTCCAGAAATAATATTTTTTATAATACTTGGGGAAACTTTGTTAGCGCTATAAGAAGCCGGTGACAATACTACAACCTTTCCAAAACCTTCACTATAAATATCTTGTAAAGTATCACTAAACACTGTAGTCACCTCCTCTAGTACAGCTTGAGCTTCTTTGGCATCATTCATTCGAAGATTAACAACAAAGGCCTGTGAATCTTCAGTCTGTGTGAAAGTTAATCGCTCTTTCAAGTAAGCTGCCGAATATTTATTATCAAATGAATTTGCAACCTTTCCTAAAACAGGAACACCGAATAATATATCTCGATAAGTCGGTATCATTTCTAAGTTTGTTCGGATAGAGTTGGCTGCACTAACATATGCGTTTTGATTTCCAATATCTATAGGGTCTTGTGCAACAAGTAGTTGAGCACTTGAAGCATATTGAGGAGTCACTCCAAAACTTGCATAAAGTCCCATAAAAGTTCCACCAATGATTGAGCTTATAGTAATTATCATGATATTCTTTTTGAATAGATTAATTAGCTCAAAAATATCAATGATATCATCTCCTTGATTATTCATTAATTAAAATACCTTTCATACGTCGAAATTTTCCAAATAACATTATACCAAAAAGTGTTAAAAAGTTTACTTTAAGGAATCTCAAATAAAAATAATGGTTGAGATATTGAAAAAAATTAAATTTTTTCCGATATTATTTAACTACAATTGAAAATTTTTCTAATTGTTTCAAGTTTACTATTTTATTTTCTTCGTTCTCATCAATTCCTTTAGAGCTTAACTTATCAAATAATATATTCAACGTTCTCAAAATAAGTTTGATATCAAAATAGAAAGAATAACGTTGAATGTATAATAAATCATACTTTAATTTACTATTAAAGTCAGAATTATATGTACCGTAAATCTGAGCATATCCTGTCAAACCTGCTCTCACTCGATGACGCAAATGATAGCATGGACTTTGTTTTTCAAATTGTTCTACAAAATGAGGTCGCTCCGGTCTCGGACCAACGATTGACATATCTCCTTTTAAAATATTAAACAATTGCGGCAACTCGTCTAAGCGAGTAAATCTTAAGAATTTCCCTAATCTTGTTACCCTACTATCATTAGATGAAGCAAATACTGGACCAGACTGAATTTCAGCATTTTGGACCATTGATCGAAATTTAACTACTTTAAATAGTCTACCGTTCATTGTAACACGTACTTGAGAATAGAACACAGGTCCTTTTGAATCAAATTTTATAGCAATTGATATCAAAATCATCAATGGCAACGTCAAAAACAATAATAAAAGGGAAAGAAAAATATCAAATACTCTCTTTAAAATTTCCTCTACTTTTGTCAATTTATATGGTTTTAATCCAATAAAAACATCATTTCCAAATTGGAAGTAAGATGGCATAACTTCAAGACCTGATTGGAAATTAACACCATTGTATATCCCTTTATTGTTTTCTAAAAGGAGATAGTAAATTTTTTCTCGATCTATTTCAACTTCACTAGCAAAATAAACCGCATCGAAATCAGTAATATATTGTTCAATGTTACTAAAAAATTCACAAGTAAATGCATGGGTAACTGAAAAAATCATATTTTCAATTTTCATCAAATTTTCGATGGATTTTAAAACATCTTCTTCATTTCCAATAACACATAAGCGTTGACCACCAAACATTTTTCGATAGAGAAATAAGGCTACGTAATTAAATAAATAGGTACACGTCGTCGCTAATAGTGTAGCCATTAAAAATGTTGGCCAGTTTGGGAAATCTACCATATGTAAAGCAGCCAATATCGAAAGAACAATAAATACAACAATCTGAACAGACAAGGATACATTAGAAATTGTTTTGTATGATTTATTATAAAAATGATGATTACCTGCCATCATAGCTATTAATGCCTGAAGCCCACCCACATAGATATATTCAAGTGTATTAAATGATTTATTACAAATGATTTCGAAACTCAAAGAAAAAATGATCGCACTAAACGAGAGATAGAAGATATGAAATAGTCTTCTATTTTCCATATTATTTACCTTCCTCCTATACAAAAAATTATAAATTCAAAAAAATTTTTCGATTCTTAAATGTATATTTATGTTGTTATTTATAATAATATTTAAAGGATGTTCCATTTATTTTACTTGTAACATTCTGAGATTTAACAATTGATTTTACCACAAAAGAGACAACTTTAACACAAATTTGCTTTTTGAAATATTCTGAAAATAGTGTATTACTTCAATTATACTATATTCAACCTATTATATTATTTTATCATAGATGTAATAAGAATAAAAACATTTTGTACTAAAAAAAAAAAAGCATTTGGTATAGATTAACATTTAATTTTTTATCATTATCTGTTCAATTGAATTTAGGAATTTACGTTTTCGTATCTTATTTTCTATCTCTAATATTCTGAAACTAGTGTTATTATGACCTGACACTAGAAAGATTTAAGTTCTTCATTACGATTAATGATAAATAAAATTATTCTTTATTTAGAAGAATTTTCGATACAGTAAATATCATTGCAATAACCATCTAGAAATTAATGATTTATTAATTAATTGATTTGAACAATCCGCAGAAAATGTCTCTAAATTTTGTACATTTTTTGTCATTTATTTATTAATGAAAGCTATTATAGATAATTGAAACAAGAACAGGACAAAAGTGCCTCAAGAAAAGTATCGCAATTTAGCAATACTTTTCTGAGGTGTTTTTTGATTTGATACTCAGTTAAAATCAAAAATAGCGGATGTCCAGTCTCTATGTACAATTGATTTGAGTTGATAAGCAGTTAAGGTTTGAATAACCTCTTCAAGTTTATCGATTACCTCATTTAAAGTCTTAAATACTTTATTCTTGAAACCAAGTTTACGAATCTCAGACCAGACTTGCTTAATAGGATTCATTTCAGGTGTATAGGGTGGAATGAAGGTAAATTCTATATTCTCAGGAATATTTACTGTCTTCGATTTATGCCAGATGGCATTATCCATGACTAAAATAATGTAATCTTTTGGATAAGCTGCTGATAGTTGGCATAGAAATTCATTCATCCAATCACTATTACATCCACCTGCTATGATGAAAAACGAGTCGCCTGTATGGGCATCCACAGCTCCATAACAATAGCGGTACTCACGAATATGGTGACTAGCTACGTGAGGACGATAACCTTTAGGAGACCAACACGAACCAAGTTTACTGATACGCCCAAAACCCGCCTCATCTTGATACATAAGGCGGATTTTTTGATATTCTTT
>NZ_JAIMDU010000054.1:0-9440 GCF_019794615.1 Streptococcus suis | reverse complement strand
CATTGTCAGTTACCAACTTGTCCCATAGTAAGTTCTACCTTATTTTTTTGTCTCAGTCTAATTTCCAGCTTTTGTGTTAGACTAGAACTTACTTTGAGAAGTTAGCATGTTGATACAGCTCAGATTTATCGCAATGAAGTGGGTGTGGGACGAGCTATTGCAGATAGCAAGTTGGACCGGAAAGAAATCTTTGTAACGACTAAGATTTGGAATGATAAGCAGGATTATGAATCTGCAAAGGCATCAATTGATGAATCCTTATCTAAGTTAGGTCTAGACTATGTAGATTTACTTCTTATTCATTGGCCAAATCCTGTAGAATTGCGTGAAAATGGTGCATGGAAAAAACGTAATGCGGGTGTCTGGAAGGCTTTAGAAGAGGCCTATAAAGAAGGGAAGACGCGTGCGATAGGGGTATCAAACTTTATGGTTCATCACTTAGAGGCATTATTTGAAACCGCTGAAACGAAACCTCATGTCAATCAAATTTTATTAGCTCCAGGCTGCCCTCAAACGGAGCTAGTTGATTTTTGTCGTCAACACCAAATTTTGTTAGAGGCTTACAGTCCACTTGGAACAGGAAGTATTTTTGGAAACCCTGTTGCACAAGAAGTAGCTGAAAAGTATGGCAAATCTATTGCACAAATTGCACTTCGTTGGTCATTGCAAAAAGGTTTCTTGCCATTACCAAAATCAGTAACCCCTGCAAATATTGAAGCAAACTTGCATATTTTTGATTTTGAATTATCGGAAGAGGACATACTCCGACTTGATGGAGTAGATGGCGTGAACAGCCAGAGCAATCCGGATGAAGTTAATTTTTAATTGGGTATCGCTCGGGTAGATACTCAGCTACGATCGGAATCATTGTTACAAGTATCACAATAAGTGAGATTTTAATAGGCATTTAATGAATAATGTGCTATAATTAGTAAGATAAAAATTTTTTAAGGAGTCTAACTAATGGCTAAATTGACTGTTAAAGACGTTGAATTGAAGGGCAAAAAAGTTCTTGTCCGTGTTGATTTTAACGTTCCTTTGAAAGATGGCGTTATCACTAACGACAACCGTATTACTGCTGCTCTTCCAACAATCAAGTATATTCTTGAGCAAGGTGGACGTGCAATTCTTTTCTCTCACCTTGGTCGTGTGAAAGAAGAAGCAGATAAAGAAGGTAAATCATTGGCTCCTGTAGCAGCTGACTTGGCGGCTAAATTGGGTCAAGAAGTTGCTTTCATCGCTGGTGCTACTCGTGGTGCTGAATTGGAAGCGGCTATCAATGCTTTGGAAGATGGACAAGTTCTCCTTGTTGAAAACACTCGTTTCGAAGATGTTGATGGTAAGAAAGAATCTAAAAACGACGAAGAACTTGGTAAATACTGGGCTTCACTTGGTGATGGTATCTTTGTTAACGATGCATTTGGTACTGCACACCGTGCACACGCATCAAACGTTGGTATCTCAGCAAACGTAGAAAAAGCAGTAGCTGGTTTCCTTTTGGAAAACGAAATTGCATACATCCAAGAAGCTGTTGAAACTCCAGAGCGTCCATTTGTGGCAATCCTCGGTGGTTCAAAAGTATCTGATAAGATTGGTGTTATCGAGAACCTTCTTGAAAAAGCAGACAAAGTTCTTATCGGTGGTGGTATGACTTACACATTCTACAAAGCTCAAGGTATCGAAATTGGTAACTCACTTGTAGAAGAAGATAAATTGGATGTGGCAAAAGCACTTCTTGAAAAAGCTAATGGTAAATTGATCTTGCCAGTTGACTCAAAAGAAGCAAATGCATTTGCTGGATACACTGAAGTTCGCGACACTGAAGGTGAAGCAGTTTCAGAAGGCTTCCTTGGTCTTGACATCGGTCCTAAGTCAATCGCTAAGTTTGACGAAGCGTTAACTGGTGCAAAAACAGTTGTTTGGAACGGACCTATGGGTGTATTTGAAAATCCAGACTTCCAAGCTGGTACAATCGGTGTAATGGACGCTATCGTGAAACAACCAGGTGTGAAATCAATCATCGGTGGTGGTGACTCAGCTGCTGCAGCTATCAACCTTGGCCGTGCAGACAAGTTCTCATGGATCTCAACAGGTGGTGGTGCATCAATGGAGTTGTTGGAAGGTAAAGTATTACCTGGTCTCGCAGCTCTTACTGAAAAGTAAAAACTTGCGACGAAAAGAGTTGGGCAACCAGCTCTTTTCTAGTGCAAAGGCTAGATTTTCTGTGAACGTAGTGAGTTAGAAAATCAGCCTAGGTAAAGGCTAAAATGCAACGGATTTCCGTTGCATTTTGTGCATCGCGTAGAGTTTCTACGAAGCTAAGCGAGTTAGAAAGTCTAGCAAGGTGAAAAGTGCTTCCAGGACTTGCAGCTTTGACTGAAAAGTAAAAAATTGCGACGAAATGAGGCTGGTGCTTGAGTTCCGGTCTCTTTTTGAATGCAATTTGCGCTCTGAAGTGTCGGCTCGGAGGAAAAGTTTTGTTGCGTAATCATTTTTTGTTTATACTCTTCGAAAATCAAAATTAGACCTTGTTGACTTGATTTGATGAGTGTCAAGCTCCAGCAGAGCTTGACAACCTGTTCCCTTGAAATACAAAAAGGGACAGAGTTCGTTCTGCATCAGAGCGAAACGCACTACGTTTGCCTGTTTCCAACCTCCAAAGGTTCTCCCAACCTTTTTGTAGCGAACTTTGTTCGCCTTATTTCCAACCTCCAAAGGTTCCCCGAACCTTTTTGTAGCGAACTTTGTTCGCCTTATTTCCAACCTCCAAAGGTTCCCCGAACCTTTGGAGCAAGTCTGATTTTGATTTTCATTGAGTATTACTTCGTAAACTCACCTTTTCAAGCTCTACTTATGCTTGTGGCTTCTTGTCTCGTATTAGAATCAACTATAGGATACTTTTTTGTAAAGTTGGGAATTCTTTTTCTTTGGTGGCGTTGAAGTATCTGGTATTATTTTTACACTAAAATGTCCGAATGATTCATAACATTATGTGCATTTAGAATCATTTTTTAACAAATCATGTTAGAATAGAAGTATGTTAAAGAGATATAAATTTGATACCCAGAAGTTTAAATTGGGTATGAGAACTTTAAAATCAGGTCTAGCTGTATTTTTAGTCATTTTATTGTTTCATCTTTTAAAATGGGATGGTATTCAGATTGCGGCTCTCTCAGCAGTTTTCAGCCTTCGTGAAGATTTTGGGAAAAGTGTGCATTTTGGCTCTTCCCGTGTACTTAGTAATTCTATAGGTGGCTTTTATGCCTTGCTATATTTTATTCTAAGTGATCTATTTTCTAATAATTTTTGGGTGACCTTAATTTTCATCCCTATTTTTACGATGCTAACCATTATGACGAATGTTTCGTTTAATAATGCTCCAGGTGTCATTAGCGGGGTTGCTACGATGTTGATCATTGCTCTCTCAGTTCCTGCAGGAGATTCGATTTTCTACGCCCTCCAAAGAGTTTTTGAAACTTTCGTCGGGGTATTTATATCTGTCATTGTAAATTATGATGTAAATTTGATAAAAAATCGATTTTATAAAGGATGATGTCATAAAACCTGACATCAGGTCTTGACTGTTTATGAATTCTGCCCTATAATAGTGTGCAGAAAGGAGTTCATTATGAGAGAAAAAGAGTTTCGACGTTCCTTAGCTATTTTTCCAATTGGTAGTGTAATGAAATTGACTGATTTAACAGCGCGTCAGATTCGTTACTATGAAGATCATGGGTTGATAAAACCAGATCGGAACGAAGGTAATCGCCGCTTGTATTCTCTAAATGATATGGACTTACTCCTTGAAATTAAAGATTTTTTGGATGAGGGCCTAAACATTGCAGCGATTAAAAAAGAATATGCCAATCGTAAAGCAAAGGAAAAGGTTCAAGCTGAACAGAAAACTTTAACCGATGAGGATGTGCGTCGTATCCTACATGATGAATTTAGCAGACAAGGACGATTTTCAAGTCCAAGCTCGATCTTTCGGTCGTCGTAATAGGTTTAATTAAGAGGAGAAAAAAATATGGTTGTCACAACAGCGGATATTAAACGTGATATTAAAGAGAAAAATGTTACATTTCTACGTCTCATGTTCACTGATATTATGGGAGTGATGAAAAACGTAGAGATTCCTGCGACAGAAGAGCAGGTTGAAAAAGTTTTATCAAATAAAGTTATGTTTGATGGTTCGTCTATTGAAGGTTTTGTACGTATCAATGAATCTGATATGTACCTTTATCCAGATTTAAACACATGGACTATTTTTCCTTGGGGAGATGAAAATGGCCGTGTAGCAGGCTTGATTTGTGATATTTATACGACTGAAGGTGAACCGTTTGCGGGAGATCCACGTGGAAACTTGAAAAAATCTCTTCGTCGGATGGAAAAAGAAGGCTTCTCATCCTTTAACCTTGGTCCAGAACCAGAATTCTTCTTGTTCAAAATGGATGAGCAAGGGAATCCAACTCTTGAAGTGAATGACAAGGGTGGTTACTTTGACTTGGCGCCTACAGATCTTGCGGACAATACTCGTCGTGAAATTGTAAATGTTTTGACTGAAATGGGATTTGAAGTTGAAGCGAGCCACCACGAAGTAGCGGTTGGTCAGCATGAAATCGACTTTAAATATGCGGACGTTTTGAAAGCGTGTGATAATATCCAAATCTTTAAGTTGGTTGTTAAGACGATTGCACGAAAACATGGTTTGTACGCTACATTTATGGCTAAACCTAAATTTGGAATTGCTGGTTCAGGTATGCACTGTAACATGTCACTCTTTGATAAAGACGGTAATAATGCCTTCTTTGATCCAGAAGATCCTCGTGGCATGCAATTGTCAGAGACAGCTTATCACTTCCTCGGTGGTTTGATTAAACATGCTTATAACTACACTGCAATTACCAACCCTACAGTAAACTCATACAAACGTTTGGTACCTGGTTTTGAAGCTCCTGTTTATATTGCTTGGGCAGGCAAAAACCGTTCTCCATTGGTTCGTGTACCTGCATCACGTGGAATGGGAACTCGCTTAGAATTGCGTTCAGTAGATCCAACGGCTAACCCATATTTGGCTATGGCAGTTCTTTTGGAAGTTGGATTAGATGGTATCGAACACAAGATTGAGGCTCCTGCTCCAGTAGAGTCAAATATTTATGCAATGTCTGATGAAGAACGTCGCGAAGCTGGTATTACAGATCTTCCATCAACTCTTCACAATGCTCTTAAAGCCTTGAGAGAAGATGATGTTGTTCGTTCAGCATTGGGTGACCATATCTATACTAACTTCTTGGAAGCTAAGAAGATTGAGTGGGCAAGTTACGCAACTTACGTTTCTCAATGGGAAATTGATAACTATTTAGATTTGTATTAATGAGCATTTGCAAAAACTAAATTATTCTCATTCAGATCAAATTTTGAATATTAAAAAATAGCTTAGAATCAACGTTACTAATGACGTTATTCAAAGCTATTTTTTTACTATTGGATCTTAATTTTCGCTTTTCAAATTTTGGGCTCAAAGCTTTCTTACCGCGCTCTTTCATTTTTAAGCTCGGGCTGAAATAGTCTCTTCCCAGACTGTTTCACTCCACTGGACCTTAATTTTCGCTTTTCAAATTTTGGGCTCAAAGCTTTCTTACCGCGCTCTTTCATTTTTAAGCTCGGTCTGAAACAGTCTCTTCCCAGACTGTTTCACTCCCCTGGACCTTGATTCGCTTTCTCGTTTCCAGGCTCATGATAAAAAGGTCCACTGGACCTTAATTTTCGCTTTTCAAATTTTGGGCTCAAAGATAAAAAGGTCCACTGGACCTTAATTTTCGCTTTTCAAATTTTAGGCTCAAAGATAAAAAGGTCCACTGGACCTTTTTATTTATCCGGAGTGAGAATCATTGGGATAATGATTGGCTCACGTTCTGTTTTTTCATATAGGAATGGTCGGAGGGCGTTGACAATTGCACCATTGACCGTTTGGATGCTTGCGTCCTTATTGCGCATGGCGATTCGTATGGCATCAAATAGAATTCGTTGGCTTTCGCGGATAAGATCTCCTGATTCACGCATATAGATGAATCCTCGACTAAGGATATCTGGACCAGCAAGAATCATTTTCGACTTGAAGTCGACCGTTGCAACAGCGAGAACGACACCGTCTTCAGAGAGATCGCGTCTATCTTTAAGAACAGCTGCACCGATTTCGCCAATCCGATTGCCATCAACGTAAATGTCCTGGGCGTTGAATTGACCGGCTATACGAGCTGAATCTTTTGTAAGTGCAAGGACATCACCATTTTCCATGATGAAGATGTTTTCTTTAGGAACGCCAGTATCGACAGCTAAACTAGCATGGATTTTTTGCATACGGTATTCGCCATGAACAGGCATGAAGTATTTTGGTTTGATGAGGCGGAGCATGAGTTTTTGCTCTTGTTGACCACCGTGTCCAGAGGTATGGATGTTGTTAATCTTACCGTGGATAACATCTACACCTGCTTCAATAAGAATATTGATTAATTTGTTAACCCCTGTGGTATTTCCCGGAATAGGACTGGACGAGAAGATAACAGTATCACCTGGTTGAAGTTGGACTTGTCTGTGGGTACCATGAGCAATTCGAGAAAGTGCAGCCATAGGCTCACCTTGACTACCTGTACATAGAATCAAGACTTCATTAGCTGGATATTCTTTTATTTCATTTGGTTCGATAAAGGTATTTTTAGGGACCTTTATATAGCCTAATTCAATACCATTTACAATTGCTTTCTCCATTGACCGGCCAAAAACTGCAATTTTTCGACCTGTTTTTACTGCTGCATCGGCTGCTTGTTGAAGGCGGAAAATGTTGGAGGCAAATGATGCAAAGATAATACGACCGTGAATGCCTTCAATCAATTTCATAATGGATTGACCAACAACTTTTTCGGAATTAGTAAAAGTTGGAACCTCTGCGTTAGTTGAATCGGATAGAAGACAGAGGACTCCTTCTTCACCGAGCGCAGCCATACGGTGCAAGTCAGCTGGTTCTCCAACGGGAGTGAAGTCAAATTTAAAGTCACCGGTACAGACAATTTTACCTTGGGGTGTGTCTACGACGATTCCAAGTGGTTCTGGAATTGAGTGAGTTGTCCGGAAAAAACTAACTTTTAAGTGTTTGAAGGTAAGCTCTGTTTTATGGTTAATCTCATGGAGAGTAGCATCACGAAGCAGGCCATGTTCTTCCAATTTACCGCGTATCAAAGATAGTGCTAGCGGACCAGCATAGATAGGTACGTTCGCTTGTTTGAGTAAGAATGGAATTCCTCCAATATGATCTTCGTGACCGTGTGTGATGACTAGACCTTTGACACGGTCTAGATTTTCAACGATATAGGAGTAGTCTGGGATGACATAGTCAATACCTAAAAGATCGTCTTCAGGAAATTTAATACCTGCGTCAACAATCAAAATTTCATCTTGGTATTCAATACCATAGGTATTTTTTCCGATTTCTCCCAAACCACCGATGGCAAAGACGCCAACTTCTTGGGGTTTTAGATTTATTGCAGACATGGATTAGAACTCCGTAATACTAAAATCAGCATGCTCCTTCTCATATTGGAGGTGCTTTTCGGAAAGAAGTTCGATGAATTCGATATTGTATTGTGGGTAGGTTTTTTCTACTAGCTCACGCGCAATAATACGACCTTGTAATTCGCTTTCTGCTTCAACTTCCATGTAAAGTGAGCGTGTCTGTTCGCGACGAGGACTCACTTTTGACTCTTGATAAAAAACTTTATAAATCATATGTTTTACATATTCCTTTCTGCTTTGACTGCAACCTACGAAAAAAGACCCAAATAGTTTTCTATTTGTTGCTTGGTATTCAGTTTTCTAGAGTTGTTGATTTCGACAGTCTAAATAATTCTCCTTATTATATCATAAAGTTAGGACTTGGTAAATGGAAGTGTTAGGAAAATGAAAATCAGGTGAGAACCTGGGTGGCATTTTCTGAAATTATCATGAATAACAAATATAACAGTGTCAGTTGACAAAAATATAAATGTTTATTATGATAAATCTAACAATATAATGTAATGGTTCACTGAGAGGAGGTAGACCATGGGGACAGCACCAGAGGTAGGGTTAGGTCAATTTTATAGAGAACTTCGTCGTTCTCGTTTGGTCAAGCAAAAGGATGTCGTCAGAGGAGATTTTACAGCAGCCCAGCTATCACGTTTTGAGTCAGGTCAATCCATGTTAGCAGCGGACAAGTTGATTGTGGCAGTTGAGGGAATCAATATGACTATGGAGGAGTTTACCTACAAATACCATGGTTACAAAGAGTCTGCTCACATCGAACTAGCTAATCTCATTTCAGATTTGTATTACAAACAGGATAAGGATGGGCTACAGGCCTTAATGGAGTCAGAACTCTTGAAAGCTGAGGGGGAACTATATGCCAGATTAAATGAAATTGTCATTAAGGTGGCGCTGGCTGCCTTAGATGGTCAAGGTGGCTTTGATGAGGAAGATAGGAAGTTTCTCTCAGATTATCTCTTTACGATTGAGGAGTGGACGAGTTTTGAGCTGTATTTATTTTTGAATGCACAAATGTTGTTGAATGATAGGTTATTGTTGGATTTTGCTTATAATTTATGTAAGGAGGGAAAATCCTTTAACAAACTTAGAAAACACCAAGAACTTATAAAAATAGCGATTCTTAATACGATTTCGGAACTATTTGAAAGAGGAATTTATCATCAAGTTTCTTTTTACTTGGATAAACTTATTTCTATGTCTGGATTTAAAGATGTTTTCTTGAAGATAATGGTACGGTATTGTCGTTTATTACTAGTTTACATTCAAAATAATCGTCCCGCTAAAGAAAAAGAAATAATCGAAGCTTATATACAATCTATCAGTGAGGTGATAGACGAACAAACAGCTTCGATTATTCGAGTTCATTTTTCAAGAGTTATAAATGAAGAGTGAAAGTAACGGGAGGAAGTGGTTTAGATAAGGTGTCGATTACAAATGGAAGCGACAGTGAGATGGCGAGAATAATATGTGCAACTTTCGTTTTCATGGCTTTTACCTCGTTTTTATTTCCAGTATAACTGATTTTTCCTCGGTTATTATTAACTTGCAAATATGTAATTTATTTTTTATAAAATTACATATTTGCAAGTGGGATAGATGTCGAGGATTTTTTGTTAGACTAAAGTTGTAAAAGCTTTTAATACAGAAATGTTCATCTACTGGAGGTTCTTCTGTCACGGGAGTTTGACAGTTTGAATGACACAAAAGTGCTCTAATCGTTGATATAGCGCTATTTTTTTGTCAAATTTTTGTATGTATTTCTTGCGTACTTTCTCGTACTGTGGTATAATAGAGTGAGGTGCGAATCTATGAGAGTAAAAAAATCAGTATCTAAAAACACAATCAATTATGCCATTATCAAA
>NZ_JAIMDU010000053.1:0-10803 GCF_019794615.1 Streptococcus suis | reverse complement strand
ATTTTGCCGTTCGAACCGTTTTGTCTAATAATGATAGCACTCTATGCCCACCCCCAATTCATTTCTATTGTTAATGATGTGATGCCCGCACCTAAGACAACTCCAACTGAGTCATTCCTACCTGCATCTATAGAAAGAAAATCACCAGACCATTTTACAGGCTGACCTCTTTGTGTCTTAAAACTTGGCTGACTAGGATTATTATCCATAATGAGTGTTTCTTGTAATCGCTCCAAGCGGATGACATCTTCCCCAATCGTAAAGCTAGTTTCACTAGTCGAGTTGCCACTTATGGTAATCTTTGGAAAAGCGATGGCTGAACCTTGACATCGCATAACACCACTGGTTCTAAACACCTGCGAAGTCGTCGTTTTGAACCACTTGGTTGGGTGACAAGAAAAGGTAACCTTAAGCTCATACACCCCCAGCTTATCCTTTTGAACTGGAGTATGGTGAACCTTGTAACACCAAAAGCGTATGGTCTTGAAACTAGCGTTCTCAAGCCAAAATTCTTCTTTCAAAAATAGCTTCAAAAAGGAAAATAACTGTTCTTCACTAGGTTTAACAAGATAGAGTGTATAGCTCAGTTCCATGACACTTCTGCGAGGATTGGTTTGAAGAACCGCACCTGACAGACCTTGGTGTTCTATCAATTGCGTCTTACTTTCACTAACTGTGATAGAAGGGCTATCTTCCACGATTACCTTAAAAGGAAAACTAGCCGTGGACACCCCACCAATGGTTAATGCATTATGTCTAATCATGGTTTCACTCCTCTCAATCCTTGCTGACGTTGTAATTCATAAACGAGTTTCTCTCCAACCATCTCCGCAAGTCGGTGAAGGTCAGTCTCTTCTCTTACCGTATTTCCAGTAATGGTAATATGAATGGTTGGTAGATTGCTTGTCATGGTCTTTGCGATTCCTCGACCAATTGCGCCTAACGTTTGTTCATTCAAAGGCAAGACTGCTTCTTTTCCAGCCTCACCACCTACCATTAGGCTATTACCGTTTACACCAAATGCGGTTGGTTTGGTTAAAATTCCTCCTTTGGCATACCAATCAATGGAGATTCTTGGGATTCCACCCTTCAACCAATCGAGTGGATTGGCTGAACCTGACACTCGAAAATGAGGAAGAGGAATATGTGGCCATCTGATTTGGAAGTTAAAGAGATTTTTAATGGCATTGATGGCATTACTCACGGCATCTTTTGCCCCATTGATGGCATTGGAAATGGTATTCTTGACACCATTCCAAACGGATGACACCGTGCTTGAAATGCCATTCAAGACACTAGAGACCGTGTTTCGGATACTGTTCCAAATATTGGAGACTGTTGAGCCGATGTTAGATAAAATACTGGATATGGTCGATTGGATTGCTGTCCAGACGGAAAAAACAACTGAACTAATGGCGGACAGTAAGTTTGCAATGGTATTTTTGATACCTGTCCAAGCAGTTGTGATGTACTGGGCGATGAAGTTTAAAGCTAATGAAATCAGGGACTTTATTCCCTCCCAAGCCGTAGCTAGGACTTGTTTAATGGTTTCCCACGCTCCAGTCCAATCACCAGTAATAACCTGCATGACTGCCTTAATGATACCAAGCACCACATTGATGGCAGTCTCAACCACAATCTTTATCATCTCCCAAGCAGTTGTGATGATAAGTTTGATATTTTCCCAGCTTGCTTGGATGAGCGGCCCAAGAATAGTCATCACAGTTTGAATAACCGTAGTGATAGCATTCCATACCGTGGTTGCAGCATTTAGAATCAATTGCTGGTTTTCAGTCCACCATGTTGTTAGGGTTCCCCAGATGGACATAACAAAACTAGAAATCTGCTGGATAATCATGGACAGAAAGGCATAGATACTATTCCAGATTTCCGTCACAGCCGTTCGAAAGCCTTCGTGGTTCGTCCAGAGTTCTTTTAACCCAACAATCAGTAAGGTAATGGCGGCTACAATACCAACAATAATCCCCACAATCGGCAAAAATGCCGTTATCATTCCAACAACGGTTGTCCCCATAGCGGCTGCCGCAACCTGTAAGCCCAAGAAAACAGGAAGTAACATCCCTACCACGGCTAAAATACCTGTGAAGATAATGACGACTTCCTTGATGGGACTGGATAAGTTGGTAAACCAAGTCGCTAGTTGACTAACAATGTCTGCCAAACTTTGAAAGACTGGAATAAGCATCTCCAGAATCGGTTGACCGATTGCTGCTAGAGCATTAGTTCCAGACTGTCTTAAGTTGCCCAGAACGTTTTCCAGTCCGTCTGATTCCCTTGCAGCTTGTCCCAAGGCTCCAGAGAGTTCATTGCCGTCCTCTACCATTTGAAGGAGGGTTAACTGCTTCTGAGCTTCTGATAGTTCATTGAAGGACTTTCCATAGAGCTTGTTCGCCGCTGTATTACGAGTGGTTTCTGTTGCAGAAATACCTAGAGCTGCGTCATTTTCATAGTTTCCTTTGAGGAAGGACTGCAGGTTTTCGGTGACTTCTTCGATGGATTTGTCGTAAAATGCTGCCCCATCAGCCGCTGCTCTGGTGGCACGAGTGGTCAGATCCAAAGCCTGAGCCGTATCCATCCCAGAGGTTTTGGCAAAGGAAGCCATCTGAGTGAAGGAGCCTTGAAGACGCTCTGGAACAATGTCCATCTCTTCCCCAATCTTATTGAGGGCATCCTTAGCAGCATTCTCCATATCTCCAAAGACGGTAGAGAATTGGGCATTGCTGGCTTGAAGTTGCGCTGCCGCAGACATGGACTCTGTTCCGACTTCGAAGATTTTCTGAGAGATGTCTGCTAGCTTCTCACTGGTCGCTTGAAGTGCCTCAGCCCGAATGGTGTCAGACATGGCTTTCATGCCATCTTGAGCACCATCAGCAGAGGATTTGGTCTCATCCATCTCGTTGTTCAGGTTATTGAGAGCGGTCTTTGCTTGGTTCAACTCAGCTTCCATCTTATTGGCTTCAATGGAATTCTCACCATATTCACTCTTTGTCAAGGCTAGTTGCTTTTCGAGATTGGAAATTTGTTTAGAAACAATTTCTGACTGCGCTCCAATCTTTTGTTGGGCTATGGCATTGCGTTCTGCTTCGGAACTATTGGATGACAAAGCACTTTCTTGTAACTCAAATTGAGACGTGACCTTGTTCATCTCACTTGCTAACTGACCCTGCTCCACTTGGAGTTTATCTAATTGTTGAGCCGCTGTACTACTGGCTCGACCGTGATTCTCAAGTGTTGATGACACATCAGCTAACTTAGTTTCATAGGACGTTAGCAGCCTTTGAGTAGTTTCCACCTCACGTTGAAAGGCACGGTACTGGTCTGCCCCAATATCCCCAGCCTTAAACTGAGCCTCAACCTGAGCCTGTGCTTGCCTTAATGTTGCTAGCTTTTCTCGAGTTGTTTCAACTTGTTTAGCTAATACGTCCTGCTTTTGAGTAAGGAGGGTGACATTGCCTGTATCAAACTTGAGAGCCTTATCAATTTGTCTTAGTTCTTTAGTAGCTTCAGATGCTTGTTTGTTTACACCCTTAAGTGCATCTTGTAAGGGTTGGGTATCGCCACCAATTTCAATCGTAATCCCCTTGATGTTTCTAGCCATAGTCCCTCCTTTCTACCATCAGAAATTATCAAAATCAGCTTGAGTTGCTCGGCGTGTTTGAGAAGTTTCTCGAGTACGCATCTCCACATAGTCCGTTTGGTAGTCAAGTGCCATCCCAATAGAGATATGTTTTAAATCGTCAATGGTCAGACCAGTCTCCTTACAACAGGAGAAATAACTCTCTACTGTGAAGATTTCTTCACTCGCTGTTTCTGTTTCATCTGCTTTTTTCTGGTTGACATCCCTTGGTTCAACATATTCATCAAGACAGGAGCAATATCCGGCACTGGAAATTCTTCCATCTCCAAATAAAAATCCACAAATGGTTTCACTCGTGGATTGGCTGACTTCGCAAAGACCCAAAAGATTCGGTGGAAAAATGTCATATCAAAATCAGAGAGAATTGAAACATCAATATGATGTGCCTGTAACTCTTCTCCTTCTTCCAACTGGTCAAGTTTTGCTAAGATTGCTTGACTATTGACCATCGAGAATAGGTCTTGGAAATAGTCCTTACCAAACTGCTCTTTATAAGCAATTGGAGTATAGGCATTGGTTGCTAACTCGTAGGTCGTGCCTGCTATGGTAATACTTTCTCTCATGGCCTTCTCCCTTACTTACGAGGTTCAAAAACTGCCTTGAACCAATTTTGACGAATCTCATCGCTCGTTTCCTCTGTTGTTCGTCTACGTACAACCTTATCAAGAGGGCGAGGACTGGCAGTAAAGGTCAACTCTACCTCATTGATATCCGAACCTGACTTGGTTTTTGAACCAACAGTCGGACGAGATGCGTAACAATAATACAAAACGTGTAATGTTTCTTTTTTATCCCCTTCAAAACGGAACATCAACGCAAAATTTTTCTTTTCGCTGTTTGCGATTTCTGAGATGGTATTTGTCGTCGCATCCAACTGTTCTCCAAGGACTCGAGTCAGAAATTCCTGCGTTAGAAGAGCAACTTTTAGCGTTCCTTCATAACCATCGTTTGACTCAGTAGTATAAAAATTGATATTGTCTGCCTTATAAGAACCCTTGTCTCCTGTTGGTTCAAGGGTTAATTCTGCAGCACCACGAAGTCGTTCCACATTGCCATATGTCAACGTACCATCAGAACCTTCGCTTGTAACTTCTGCCCAATGGACATCTTGTAGTCCAAAGGTGACCTTATTCTTTTCAGCCATATTATCCTCCATGTAATGTGATGTAATAGGTTATTTGATAGAGTTTCTCAGATGAGATATAGGTCTCTACTTTTTCAAAATAAATAAGGTGGTTGTCAAATGATGACTCCACCTTTTGTTCAGTTGCTAAATCTTTCTTAGTGGTATAGAGTTCCACTTGCAGGTTATTCTGCTTATGATAGGTCCAATTGTCTGCACCATGATTATCTGAATCAGTCACCATATAAACCAGATACGGTGGTTTTGGACGACTCCCTTCTTCAAAATGATGATATGCGAGAGGTAGCTGTAATTCTCGGAGAATGGAGTACATTTCACTCAGTAACATGTCTTATCACACTCGCTTTCTCAGCTTTTCTTCCAAGGATTGTATTGCTTGTTTTTCTACAGGAGCGATATGCTTTATCCCCTCAACTCGCCCACCAGAGCTTTTGGCATGACCATTTTCTAATAGATGCGTCAGGCCTGGCGTTCGATTATGAATGGTTTTGGTTAAACCTGTACTGGTATCAATCGTTGCTTTACTCTTCCACCCTTTGGCATAAGATCCACTCTTTCTAGGTGACGTTGCTTTCAAGGTTTCGATGGATTCCTCAGTGATTTCCTCTACAACTTCACGCATCACCTCTGTGGTATCCTGCACATACTCAGCCAGCTCATTTGCGATGGCGGTTTCTAGTGCATCCAGTTCAATTCTAGTCATAACTCTCCTCCTTAATGGCGACGATATAAATCAGTTGCCTTGGTACTGTATCTCCATCAATCGACTCAATCTCATAGGTTTGACCACGAAATTGAATGTGAGTCGTTAAGGAATGAAGTCCAAGAATTGCCTTTTCATACCTGAGGGTGAACTGGACTTTCTCTTGTTCCAGTTTCGTCACACTCCCATCCCTTTCGGTCAAGGTAAGAGGACGACAAGAGCACCACCGGTCAAATAAAGGTATCCAAGTCGAACTTTCATTGCCAATCTCATCTTGAACAATCTGTCGAACATGAAACGACAAGCGTTCCCTCAAAGGTGCAATCTTCATCAGAACACATCCTTTCGTTCAGCCAGCAACAAGTGATAGAGAGTCTCCTTCAACTCCTTATGATTTGCATCTTCTCTATGTTCATAAAGATAGGCAACCCCGTATAGGATTGCCATCTTTAGAACTTCTGAATAAATTGATTGACGCAAAATATCTTCACAGAGTTGTTGACTGGTTTCAAGCAATTGCTCAATCAGTCCATCCTCATCATCGTGTTCCACTTTGAGATACTGTTTTGCTTCTGCTAAACTAACCATAACTACTTAGCCTTTACAGTTAGAGTCTTAACAGCTTCAGGTAGAACTAACTTACCATCCACACGTTGTGAAGCAAGAAAACCAATCTGACCATTATTGGCATAGAGTTCATTCAGACGTTTGAAGGTACGACCCTGACGATCCGCAATCCAATAATATGAGAAATCACCAAATGCAATGGCTTTGTTTCCTGCTTCAGGTAGTGGGGCAAAGGTTGATGTGTAGTATGGACGATTTAAAATCAAATCCGGTTGTCCAGCTTGTGTGGATGGCTGCCAAATGTAATTACCGTTATTGTCCTTGAGTTTACGGATAGCTTTGACAGTCGTATCATGTAAAATCCAAACGGCATTCTTACGATAGGGTGCTGGTAGAGAATGATACAGTTCAATCATGTCATCAAAGGAAATATCCTTTGTAGCAGTCGTTGGACCAGTTACATCTGCCTGAGTAAAGATACCAGTTGGTTTCTTAGAACCATCACCAATCAAGAATGCCTTTTCTTCTTCCGTTCCAATACGACGAGCAAATTCAGCTGTCATATAGGACTCAAGGTCGAAGACTGAATCGTTAAGCAACTCTTCTGAAATACGAATGGCAGTCCCAATCTTATGAGAGTCTAGTGTCACCTGACCAAAGGTTTCATCTGTTTCAGGATAAAGACCATTTTCATCCATCCATGATGCTGAACCATGTCCAGTTACAACAGGAATCTTACGCTCACCACTGGAGGTTTTGATGACAGTCGCAAGGCTACGGAAGAAATTCTCTTCTTGTAATCCTTGAACCAGTTTCTTCTCATACTCATCTGGAACAAGATGACCGCCTTCGGTATCTTCCCCTACTCGAAGGACATCTTTCACATCGAAGAAGTGACGCTTACGTACACTTGTCCAAAATGTCTTGGCATAGCTTTCTGAAGCAACACCTTTCTTTTCCTCTTCAGTAGTTTTGTCATTCAAAACTGTAGTGGGTTGTCCAATAAGGGCTTGTGATGCTGGTTGAGAAAGTTCAAGGTCAATCTTTTCTTGACGCTCCAATCGAGCAATCTCTTGATTGTAGAGGTTGATTTTTGCTTCCATATCATCATAGCGTTTGGAATCTTCCTCTGATACCAGTCCGTCTTCTGAGCGAACAGAGTCAAGGAAGGTTTTTGCTTGTTGCCAAGCTTGGTTACGTTTTTCTTTCAATTCAAGTAATTTAGACATCAGTTCATATTCCTTTCGTTATTTGAGCAAATTCAATCGTTTTTCCAACTGATTGATAGGGATTGTTTTCTTTGGTTGTTGGACTTCAAGTTTCGCCTGCATTTTTACAAGTAAATCTTGTTGTGCAGCATTTCGACTGAAAGAATAACTCTCAGTCTCCATTCCATGTTCCTCTTGTCTATCAAAGAGAATCTTGTCCGCAAAGCCTAGTTCAACAGCCTTTTTGGCATTGAACCAAGACTCTGAGTCCATGAGGTGTGATAGCTTAGTTCTTGAAAGTCCTGTTCTTAGTTCATAGGCATTGATGATGGATTCCTTAATTTCTCCCAACATTTCAATGACTTTCTGCATATCCTTGGCTTCACCTTGTGCTACAGTCCAAGGGTTGTGAATCATCATCATGGCAACTGGACTCATAGAAACCGTTGTACCTGCCATGGCAATGACACTAGCAGCACTTGCGGCCAATCCATCAATCACTACATGGACATCACCTTTGTAATCCATCAACATGTTATAGATTTGAGCAGCCGCAAAAACATCACCCCCTGGACTATTAATCCAGAGGGTGATGTCTCCGTTTCCTGCATGTAAATCATTTTTAAATACCTGTGGCGTGACTTCATCGCCAAACCACGTCTCATCAGCAATCTGTCCTTCGATTCGAAGAGTTCGACCGCTATCATCTTCTGTAAAATTCCAAAACTTATGCATCCATATCCTCCTCGGGTTTAGTTTCTTGTTCTGGCGGTGCTTGTTTCATAAAGCCACCTGCATCCTTCAGTTTCGTCATGTTTCCGTTTATCAAGTAGAGATTGCCTCCTTCCTCATCTGAAAGGAGGTTCAAGTCCTCAAGTTCACGTATATCATTTGTCGATAGCCAGCCATTTTGTCTCCCAATCGCATAGCCATTCATTCGACTCTGATAATCGCCACGAAGAAGACCATCCACATTGAACTTCACAAAGTAGGTTTTCTTTTCTTCAGGTAAAAAAAGAGACCTCTTGAAAGCCTGTTCGAGACGAACTACCCAAGGGTCTAAGGTATATTTAACAAATTCTAGAGATTGTTGCTCAATGTTTGAAAATGAGGATTTCTCCAAGTCGCCAACCATATGAGGTGGAATGCGGTAGAGCCTTGCAATTTCATTGATTTGGAATTTTCTAGTTTGGAGAAACTGGGCTTCTTCAGGTGGAATGCCTACTTGAGTGTATTTCATCCCTTCCTCAAGAACTGCCACTTTATGGGCATTGTTTACCCCATTGTAGACTGCATTCCATGAATCTCTCACTCGTTTAGGATCTTTGAGAATACCTGGGTGTTCCAAAACGCCACCTGGATTTGCACCATTTTTAAAGAATGATGCCCCATAGTTTTCCGTAGCTAAGGTCATACCGATAGCATTTTTTGCAAGGGCAATTGGAGAATAACCTATCAAGCCATCAAAACCCAGACCAGGAACATGGAGAACATCATCTGCTTTCAATATAGCATCTCCCTTTTCCTTAAAGTTTGGATTTTCCTCTGACTGACGCTTGTATTTGTAATAGAGCTTACCACTCTCGTCCCGATGTACAGACATTTTATCTGGCAATAACGGATAAAGACTAATAACCTGTCCACTCCTATCTCGGATAATCTGAACATAGGCATTGCCCCATATCAGTAGATGGGTCATCAATGTTTCTCTAAAAACAAAGGATGACATCTCTGGGTTAGGTTCATCATGCAAGAGAAAATAAAGGGGATGTTCCACCTTTTTCTCCTTTCCAGTTGCCGTTCTCTCATAAACATGAATGGGTAGTGAAGCTACCGCTTCAGCTAAAATGCGGACACAAGCATAAACAGCAGTCGTCTGCATAGCTTTAAACTCATCCACATTCTCCCCACTGGTCGTTCGTCCAAACAGATAGGAAAAGTCCTGACCTTCATAACTATTTCGTGGCTTATCCCTAGCTCGCTTACGTCCCAGTAAATCTAGTAGTCCCATAGTTCCTCCTTTTGAGTACGAAAAAAGCACCTCAATTGAAGTGCTTATCGTTTGTTCTTAGATGTTTTTCATCACTCCTTCTTCAAGAAGATACCATGTTCTATCACTTTCTTGAAAAAGATAAATGTAATCTGCCAAGGTATCCTCTGCCAATTGACTGATGTTACCGATGAAACGATGTTGCTGGGCATTCCCCTGTAAGTCATCGTGTTCGATCTTATCAAGACTATCTTCAAGCTGAATGATATCACCTTTCTGAAGTAATGCACGAATTGCTTTGCTTGATTTAAAGTGTTTCTTTAGAAGTTCCCCAGTGTATTCTGGATATCCTTCATACGCAATCTCGATTGTTTGTGCTGTATGATTTTTCGTCAATAATCCAATCCGCGCTTTTGTTGCCATTGTTTTGTTCCCCTCTTCTTTTTGTAGTCACATATTACCGTAGAAGCAAGGACTTATCAAGTCATTCTGGCGATATTATCAACTATTTTTTTGAATACTTTGAATAGAAAAAGCACCTCCGTTTGGAGATGCCGATATCAGTTCACATCATTATCTTCTGCAATATCTCTCAATAACGCATCAATGTTAGAAGTGCCATGTAATACTCGAAGTACAGTTACAACCTCTCCAACAAAACGATAAAATACAACATAGTTTTTAACAATAAGTTTTCGAATTACAATACCCTCACTCTCAAACCCTTCAAGAATAGGACAACGTTCTGGAAATATCGATAAGGATTTGATGGATTTTTCAAAAAGATGGAGATTTTTATCTGCTGTTAAGGGAGATTGTAACTCTATCGCAATAAAGCGATAAATGGCAGTTAAATCTTCACTGGCTTGTTTTGTCAATCTCACAGGATATTCTTTCATTAATTTGCCCCTTTAAAATCTTTGAAAAAATCTTCCGCCAAAATCGTTTCTTCCTGATCCGCTGAGTGATAGCTCTGCACCAACAGGTCTTTCAATTCACCAGCAGACAGTGGTGAGACATCCACAGAAGAAGGTGCTTGTGGTAAGGCAATATCAAACGGAATGCTTCGTGTCATAGAAACCTGCTTTAATAGTAGGGTAATCAATGTAGACATAGGCATTCCAAGCTCTTTCAAGACACTTTCTGCATTTAATTTATCATCCGAATCAACACGTACATTTAGAGTGGCTGTTTTTCCCATACTATTTCTCCTTTGATTTTTGTACTGTAATTGTAACGCATTTTACTTTATTTTGTCAACTAAAAACTCAAAATACCACGTTCATCATACACACTTCCTTCATCGGTTTGATGACGAATACAACGGTCCAGCCCCATAATGAGTGCAACAATACCGTCAATTTTCTCGACTGACTTTTCCTTATCAGGCTTAATATTGCCAGCTGGATCTTGTCGCATGACTACATTTTGTCCCATCCATTTCAGAACTGGATGCCCACCATGTTGAATCTTGCCTTCCATCATAAGTTTATAGAGTTCCTTTGATGGTGGACTCATATCCTTGTATCCCTG
>NZ_JAIMDU010000052.1:0-11323 GCF_019794615.1 Streptococcus suis | reverse complement strand
GCTTTAATCTGGTCTAGCATGATTTTTCCCCTTTTATTTCTAGTGTAACATAAAAAACTAACCTACCACAAAATGTGATAGATTAGTTAACTTAATGACATTGAGTGACAGCCCTATCAATTTTTCTTGATCAAATAAGCCAAAACCGAGTGCTCTTGGGTGTCCCAGTAAATCGCCTATGTAGCAATCTAATTGTTCCTCATCTGACCAATCATCATTCCAAGGTTCTTGGCTGAAAACAGATAAAAATAATTCTTTAACCATTTCCATGTCTGAAAAACAAAGTTCTTTCAATTCCATATTTCCTCCTAAAAAAGACGGGCATCCCCGTCTTCATACTATTTGATTAATTCATAGATAGCCTCTGCGTAAATGGCAGCTGCACGGTAGAGTTGCTCCACTTCGATAAATTCGTTGGCTTGGTGCATGGTGTTGACATCGCCTGGGAACATGGCTCCGTAGGCAACGCCACGTTTGAGCAGGCGTCCAAATGTTCCGCCACCGATCACTTGTTCATGACCTTTCAAGTCTGTGTGTTTTTCATAAACAGACAAGAGGGTCGCGACCATTGGGTCATCGATTGGGCAATAATGTGGAGTATGACCATGCTCAGACAAGCTCACAGCTTCTACGCCAAGTTTTTCTAAACCAGCCTTGATGGTTTCTGGGTTGGTATTCTTTGGATAACGGAAGTTGAGGGCAATGGTATTATCAGATGAGGTTTCATCAAACTTAAAGACTCCAGCGTTCATAGAAAGGGCACCCATTTGCTCATCGTAGATGGCTACGCCGAGTTTTTGGGCATCGTGGTCTTCCAGAAGGACTTGTCCTGCCAAGTCAAGATAGGTTTTGGCTGCTCCCTCAAAGGCGAATTGGCTGAGGAATTTTGCCAAATAGGTTGCTCCGTTGACACCTTCTTCTGGGGTTGAACCGTGGGCTGATTTTCCGATGACAGTGACTTTAACTTGACCGTTTTCAAGAGTTTCCGCGTCAGCATTTAGGCCATAAGTTGCTGTGAAATCTGCCAACTTGTTGTCTAGGTCTGCAAGGTCTCCAGAAATAATAGCTGTCGCAGACTCAGGCACCATGTTCTCACGCAAACCACCAGTGAAGGAATGCAGTTTAGCAGCTCCGCTATTTTCCCCCGCAAAATGCAAATAAGCTGTGATATTGCCCTTTTCCCCGTTGATAATCGGGAACTCAGCATCTGGAGAAAATCCGAAATCCGGCAAAGGAAGGCCGACGTGCTCGAAGTAGTAATCCATGTCCGCCCAGCCAGACTCTTCATCGGTACCAACGATGAAACGGACTTTTTTAGAGGTTGGAAGACCCAACTCCTTGATGATTTTCAAGCCGTAGTAACAAGCCATGGTTGGTCCCTTGTCGTCAGAAGATCCGCGGGCAAAGAGCTTACCGTCGATGATTTGTGGCTCGTATGGATTGGTGTTCCAGCCGCTTCCTGCTGGCACCACGTCCAAGTGACCAAAGATACCGAGGACTTCGTCGCCCTCGCCGAATTCAAAGTGACCTGCGTAGTTGTCAACGTTCTTGGTTGGATAGCCATCACGCTGAGCGATTTCTAAAAACTTATCCAAGGCACGCACTGGGCCAGGTCCAAATGGATGCTGGGCATCTGCCTGGCTGTCGTCACGCTCAGAATTGATGCGTAAGAGATCAAAGAGGTCCGCTAGAAACTCGTCCTTGCGTTTGTCAAACTCTGCTCTAAAATTTACTGTCATAATTTCTCCTTTTCAGTATCAAAGTAAGTCTATTTTATCATATTTTCGCAGACTTCACTGATAAAAAATGACCTTTCACACAGAAAGATCAATTTCCTTATTCAAAATCTAACTGAGTCCTATCTGTAAAATAAGTCTTATAGGCCGCATATGAGGCTATAACAGATGCGAGACTGGTTGCTGATAGCAGCATGAACATGACCATAATCTGATAGCGAATGGCTTGGACAGGGTCTACTCCTGCAAAAATCAGTCCAGACATCATTCCTGGTAAACTGACTAAACCAACAGTTTTGGCTGAGTCAATTGTCGGTTGCATACCAGTCCGAATGGATTCTCGCAAAATTTCCTGTGAAGCCAATTTACTCGTTGCCCCTAGACTTAATTTTTCCAACACCTGTTGGCGGTTATCAGTAAAGGACCGGTACATAGCTCGATAGGATAGACCGATTGCTGTCATTGCATTACTAGCCAACATCCCTGAAATTGGAATGACTTGAGAAGGTATTAATTGGATGGCACCTGATAATAGTAATAATCCTAAAGTGATACTGGTGGAAGTGAGCAAAGCAAGAAAAGGATAAATCAGCTTTTTGTTCTTGTTTGGATTGCGTTTATTTGCTTGTACACTGGCATTATAAAGAATAATCAACACCATACCCAAACTGAGGAAAACATTCGAAACTTGAAAAATAAATTTTAAAATATAGCCAACAACGAATAACTGAACAATCGTACGGACAACCGCTACTAAAATATCTTTTGTCAGCCCAAGTTTCTCTTTTTGGCTTATCCCCATCGCAAGTAGAACCAAGCCGAAAATTAAGACTAGGGATAAATTATCTACTGAAACAGAGTTCATGCTTGCATCCTCCCATCTTTCATTCTCAAAATATGCTTAGCTCCATCAATTTCTGATTGGTCATGTGTCACTTCAATTAATGTTTTTCCAGTTGCGTGGTAATCAGTAAGGAGTTGATTCACAATAGCTTTGGTCTCCGCATCTAACCCTGCACTAACTTCGTCTAAAAGCAAAACTTGAGGTTCAAAAAGTAAATTGCGGATAAGAGCGACACGTTGTTTTTCACCACCTGATAATTCTGTAATCCCTTGGGTAAGAAAATCTTCACCTAAATTTACATTTTTTAAGGCTGTAATCACTTTTGATTTATCAAATTCTAACTGCCTCACTGTGAATGGAAAACGCAGATTGTCTTCGACTGTATTTCCAAAAAGTACTGGTTGTTGAAAGCAATAGGAAACTTCTCTTCGATAGGTGGGCATATCCAGCTTCTCTATTTCCTTTCCTCTAAAAAGAATTTGGCCTTGAGTTGCTGAAGTAAGCCCTGCCAATAATTTTAAGATGCTACTTTTTCCGCTACCCGAAGGCCCAACCAAGGTTAGACGCTCACCTTCACTAACAGAAAAATGAATATCAGTCAAAATCGACTTACCTTTATCAGATAAGCCGACGGATTTTAGTTCAAAAATCGGTGTATTAGTGACCATGTTCTTCAGCTTCTTCCGCAGCAAGTGCAATAGCTTGTGTTTCATGAACCGTACCATGAGCGTGATGGGCTGGTCCATAGATAGAATAGATTTTGAGGTCTTCTTGGCCAATATTGATGACATTATGGTAGGTACCGTTAGGAATCAAGATAACATCTTCTGGTCCAACTTCTCTATCCAGGGTAATCTGTTCAGCAGATTTACCCATGATAACTCGGCCATGACCTTGTTCAATGCGGAGGAACTGATCGTTTTCATTGTGCACTTCCGCACCAATATCTTCTCCGACTGGAATGGACATCAAGGTCACTTGAAGCAATTCACCAGTCCAAATTGCTGTTCGATAGTTTGTATTTTCTAGCGTAGCAGTTTCAATATTGGTTACAAATGGATCTTTTCCATAATCTTTCATTGTCATAGTTATAATTCATTCCTTTCGTTTCACTCAAGGCACAACACTGAATGAAAAAGTGCAGTACTCTTTGTTTTGGACTATAATTAAAGTGAGAAGACCTATCACTACTACAAATCACGGAGAGGTGATTAAGCGAGTGGTATAGCCACTACCTCGAATAGTTATAGGTGTAGTTCATCCTATCAAGCACAACTAACTGTGACTCTGAGCACGTAAACTTATATTTGGATAAGCGACTCGTTTGTGAAAGGGATGAGCAGTCAAGGGATAGGTTCATCTCAAATTTGGTGAAGGGAGACCCCTCATGTTAAAAATTGTTTACCCCAATTGTTGTGGCATTGATGTGCATAAAACCTTTATCGTAGCGGTTGTTGCCATCACCGACAAACAGGGCATCACTAGCTACCATCGTAAGCGTTTCTCAACCTTTACAAATGGACTAACTCAGCTACGAGAATGGTTGGAATACTATTCCTGCTTCGATGTCTGTATGGAATCTACTGGTAAATACTGGATTCCTGTCTTCAATATCCTAGAAACTACCTGCAGCATCTGCTTGGCTCACCCAAAGTATGTGAAGGCGATTCGGGGTAAGAAGACCGATAAGAAGGATGCACAATGGATTGCCGACCTCTTTAAACACGATTTAGTCGCTTCTAGCTTTATCCCTCCGCTTAAAATCAGGCAACTTCGGGATCTCTTTCGTTACCGCATGAAGCTCACGCAACTTCAAGTTAGCGAAAAAAATCGCTATCAAAACTGCCTCACTTGGTCTAACATCCAGATTGCTAGTGTTGTTTCCGATGTGTTCGGAAAAAGTGCTCAAGCTATTATCAAGAGCATCCTTGACAATCCGGAAGACAAACCGAATATAGAGCAGCTGGTTCACAAGAGAATGAAGGATAAGATTCAAGACTTAGAAATCGCTGTTGAGGGAGACTTGACTCCCCAACAAGCTGAGAAAATTAGAGTCATCAAAGCTCATTACGATGCCTTAACTATTTGTAAAGAGGACCTAGAACAGATGATTCTTGAGCTAGGACAAGAATACCAAGAACAAGTAAAGCTCATTCAAACCGTGCCTGGGTTCAATGAAGAACTGTCAGCCCTACGTGTAATTTCAGAAATTGGGGCAGATATGTCTGTTTTTGAATCCGCTGGCAAACTCTGTTCGTGGGCTGGATTAGTCCCTGCAAACAACGAAAGTGCTGGGAAGAAATTCTCCACTCGTATTTCCAAAGGTGGCAGATACCTCAAACCATTTCTCGTCCAAATCGCTAACGCTGTTGTCAAATCAGAGAAGCATCCTGAGTTGCGAAATAAATACCTTAGACTTAAGAAGCGACGTGGGCACAGAAAGGCGATTATCGCTATCTGTCGTAGACTACTAGTAGCTATCCACCAAGTCCTTCTAAAACAGGAACAGTACAATCCTACCTTACAAGGATTGACTGAAGTCAGAAATCCAAATAAGACAATGTCTATAAAAGATGCCATTCGTTTTGCACAGCAACACGGCTTTAATGTAGCTTAATTTTTTAGTAGGTTTCAAGACCTCTTTTTAGTGCGCCCAAAATTGGGGTAAACAATAAATCAATTAACCCTTATCTTTTTCAAACTTATCGCCTCCAATTTATAATGATTCTAAACTTTCTTTAGAACAATTCTAATTATACTCCTATCTATCAATATGTCAAGTATTTTGAAACTATCTAATAAAATTCAGACGATACTCATTTTCGCAAAATAACTATATAATCAAAAAAACTACCTTTCGGTAGCTTAACTCTATCATTTTATGGACAAATTCGCCAGATAATCTGAACCAAATTGGGACAGGCGATTGCGCTGATCCTTTGATTCATAAAAATCAATCATGGCAAAACCAGCTCGTAATTGCCCAGCAATCTGTTCTTCTAAGGTGTGGCTAAATTCATAGCCATATTCCGGGTCAATCGTAAGTTGTCCTGCTTCTTCTAATTGACGTGAATTGAAAGGCAGGCTATATTTAGGGGTCAAAGAATTTTCCAGATGTTCCCAAACATCATCAGCATCAAATACATATATCCATGGATTCATATAGCCAACCATGAGCAGGCCACCTTTTTTCAAAACCCGATAAGACTCCTGCCACATATTGGTCAAATCTTCAATATAGACATTTGAAACAGGGCAAAAAATAATGTCAAAAGTTTCATCCTCAAAAGGAAAAGCTTGTGTCATATCTGCCTGAATCGTCTGTAAATCTAAATTTTCTCGCTCAGCAACGAACCTATCCTTGTCCAACTGTTTCAGAGAAAAATCCATTATAGTCGTCTCATAACCATGAGCTGCAAAAATCGGTCCCTGTTGACCACCTCCACAAGCTAGTCCCAATAATTTTTTCCCTCTAGCCTTTTCAAACCAGTCAAGTGGAACTGTCTTTCCAACTGTCAAAGAAACGGACAAGGGCTTGTCTTTGGCAACAAGAAATTCCTCATGACTGAGCGGAACCGTATAGCCATTTCCCTGTCTAGCTGAAACCCGATTCCAACGTTCTTGGTTGTAGTTTACATAATCTGTCATTTTTCTTTCCTCGCTTGAGACCTAGCCAATATGACCTCGTTCTTTTCTTTTCATATTTTTACCTCCTTTACTATGCTCATTCTATTATAGTATACATACAAAGAAAAAGCCCCTTTCGATAGCTTGTTTCTTAAGTCAATTCATTAAAATCCCAAACATCGTCAACCCAGCCCTCATAGAAATCAGGCTCATGGCAGACCATGAGAATAGAGCCCTTGTAGGCTTTGAGAGCTCGTTTAAGTTCATCTTTGGCATCCACATCTAAATGGTTGGTCGGCTCGTCAAGGATAAGTACATTGTTTTCACGGTTCATAAGCAAACAGAAACGAACCTTAGCCTGTTCTCCACCTGAAAGAACTTGAATCTGGCTTTCGATATGTTTAGAGGTTAAACCGCAGCGAGCCAAGGCAGCACGGACTTCTGCTTGATTAAGTGCAGGAAAGGCATCCCATACCGCTTCTAGTGGCGTCTGACGATTACCAGCAGCAACTTCCTGTTCAAAATAACCTAATTCTAAATACTCCCCACGCTCAACAGTTCCTCCTAGCGGTGGAATAATGCCTAGAAGACTTTTGAGAAGGGTGGATTTACCAATACCATTGGCACCGACAATGGCAATCTTTTGGTTACGCTCAAAGGTTAAATTGAGCGGTGTGCGTGTTAAAACGCGATCATATCCTATTTCCAAATTATTGGTCTGGAAGATAAATCGACTTGGTGTGCGTGCCATTTTGAAGTCGAAGGATGGCTTTGGTTTTTCGGACTGAAGTTCAATAATCTCCATCTTATCCAACTTCTTCTGGCGAGACATGGCCATATTTCGAGTAGCAACGCGAGCCTTATTTCGATTCACAAAATCCTGCAAATCAGAGATTTCTTTCTGTTGACGTTCATAGGCCGCTTCCAATTGTGCACGCTTCATGGCATGGACTTCTTGGAATTGATAATAGTCACCCGTATAGCGAGTTAATAATTGGTTTTCAACATGATAAACAATATTGATCACATCATTCAAGAATGGAATATCATGGGAAATTAAAACAAATGCATTTTCATAGTTCTGCAAATATCGTTTGAGCCAGTCAATATGCTCAGCATCCAAGTAGTTGGTTGGTTCATCCAAGAGCAAGATATCTGGCTTTTCCAAGAGCAATTTTGCCAAAAGAACTTTAGTCCGTTGTCCCCCTGATAACTCCGTCACATCCTTGTCCATACCGTATTCCATGACACCAAGAGCACGAGCTACTTCGTCAATCTTGGCATCCAGCGTATAGAAATCACGGCTTTCCAGACGATCTTGGAGTTCTCCAACCTCTTCCATAAGAGCATCAATATCAACCCCATCTTCAGCCATTGACATATAAATATCATTGATACGAGCTTCGGTTTTGAATAATTCATCAAAGGCTGTGCGTAAGACGTCACGAACTGATTGACCCTTTTCTAATTTAGCATGCTGGTCTAAATAACCTGCCGTTACATAACGTGACCATTCAACCTTCCCTTCATCTGGTTGCAATTGACCTGTCACGATGGACATGAAGGTCGATTTCCCTTCACCATTGGCACCGACAAGTCCGATATGTTCCCCTTTCAAGAGACGGAAGGAGACATTTTCGAAAATTGCACGGTCACCAAAGCCATGGCTCAAATTCTTTACTTCTAAAATACTCATAAATTCCTCACAAAAGAGGCTGGGCAGAAAGTCCAACCTCGCTTCTCAGAGTTCGTGTCAACATCTCAGCGCAGTGGTTGATTGGCAGATTTGTTCGTGTTTCACACTCGAAATCTGACCTAATCAACTGTGCGGGGGTGGGAAGACGAACTCTTTTTAGACTGGTCGAGTTCTTTCCCACTCCCTGTTTACTCTTTTAATCTAAACCGATTTCAGCACGAACCACATCTGCGATTGTATCTACATAATAGTCAACCTCAGCATCTGTTGGGGCTTCCGCCATAACACGCAATAGTGGCTCAGTCCCACTTGGACGAACTAAGATACGACCATTCCCTGCCATCTCTGCCTCCATCTTTTCAATGATAGCTGCAATAGCAGGAACCTCCATAGATTTATCCTTCATGCTGTTTTCAACACGAATATTGACTAATTTTTGTGGATAAATCGTAACTTCTGCCGCCAATTCTGACAAGGTTTTACCTGTTTCTTTCATGATTTTAGTCAGTTGCACAGCGGTCAATTGGCCATCACCTGTGGTGTTATAATCCATAAGAATTACGTGACCAGATTGTTCACCACCAATATTGTAACCTTCTTTGCGCATTTCCTCGACCACATAACGGTCTCCAACTGCGGTCACAGCTTTTTCAATTCCTTCACGATCCAAGGCCTTATGGAATCCGAGATTGGACATAACTGTGGTCACAATTGTATTTTTGGCTAATAGACCACGATCAGCAAGGTATTTACCAATGATATACATGATGCGATCGCCATCTACTAAATCACCATTTTCGTCTACAGCAATCAATCGATCGCTATCACCATCAAAGGCAAGGCCTATTTGACTACCTGTTTCCTTAACTAATTCTTGCAATTTTTCAGGATGCGTAGAACCAACACCCTCATTGATATTCAAACCGTCTGGATTTTCAGCCATAACCGTCAAATCTGCACCCAGATCTGCAAAAATTTGGCGAGCAGAAGTTGCCGCTGCACCATTAGCTGTATCCAAAGCAACTTTCATACCTTCTAATTCAGTACCAGTTGACACTAAAAATTGTTGATACTTGCGTAGACCTTCTGGATACTCCACTACATCACCCAAACCTTGAGCAGATGGACGTGGTAATGTATCTTCTTCCGCATCAAGAAGAGCTTCTATCTCTGCTTCCAATGCATCATCTAATTTGAAACCATCACCAGCAAAGAACTTAATTCCATTATCCTGTGCTGGATTGTGGCTTGCAGAAATCATAACCCCTGCGCTAGCTTTTTCTGCTTTGACTAAGTGGGCAACACCAGGTGTTGCGAGTACACCAAGTTTATATACATGAATACCTACTGATAAAAGACCTGCAACCAAAGCAGACTCAAGCATTTGTCCTGAAATACGTGTGTCACGCGCCACGAAAACTCGAGGGACATCCGTTTCATGTTGACTAAGGACATAGCCACCAAAACGACCTAGTTTAAATGCCAATTCTGGCGTCAATTCTACGTTTGCTTCTCCACGGACACCGTCCGTACCAAAATATTTAGCCATTTTTATTCATTCCTTATTTTGTTTGTGTAACAACGACTTGCATATTTGCTTCTGTTTCAGATAAAACCACTGGCAAGACATTTCCATCACTATCAACTGCTTGTAGCTTGGCTGTACCACTATAATTTGCGTCTAAATTACTAATATCAACTGCAACTGCTTCCACATGATCAATTTTTGCCATGGTTTCTTCATCAGTAGTCACCTTTACAGAGCTGACATCTACAGTGACTTTAGACACACTATAACCACTTGCCAATTGATTGCTATAAATGACCCCTTCAACGGCTAAACTCTGACTAACTTTTTTCCCGATTTTAACAGTAATAGCATCTGGTGCCAATGTGGCACTGACACCCGCTGGTAGATTAGCTAATTGTAATTTAACCGTTTGCGTGCCATCCGTTAACTCTCTTAAATCTGCAATAACTTGAAAGGTGCGAGTCGATTCATCAGATTCTCGTTGTAGAAGTACACGATTGGATCCTCGTAACTCGACAGCCACAGTTGAGGAGAAACCAGATATAAAATACTTATCCGTGTCGTATTCAATGTCAATTGGGACGCCACTTAAAGTATGAACATAGGTTTCTGATTCGGTATTACTCGCAGATGACTCTGAATTTTTATAATTGGTTGTCGTAGCATAGAAAAAGAGTAAGAGGGCTAAAAAAATAGATAGGGCGAGATGACCAACTGTTCTAAACTTTTTATTCATTCTTGCCTCCCCTCAATCGTTTCCATACAGATTGTTTGACATCAGGTTCTCGAATAAAAGTAGCCCGTAACTCTGCTTCAAACTCTTCTAAGGTCAGATCATGTTTGAAAATGCCATTATGTGCAGTAGAGATACTGCCCGTTTCCTCTGAAACAATAAAGACAAAGGCGTCTGATACTTCCGACAATCCAATTGCAGCGCGGTGTCGTGTCCCAAATTCTTTAGATATCCCTGCACTTTCAGACAAAGGCAAATAGGCACAAGCTACCGCGACTTTGTCCTCCTTAACGATAACTGCCCCATCATGCAAAGGAGTATTGGGAATAAAAATATTAATTAAAAGTTCCCTGGACACATCTGCATTTAATGGAATTCCGGTAGATCGATACTCCTGCAAGGTTTGTGCTTGCTCTACCGCCACTAAGGCTCCGATTTTCCGTGGAGACATGTAAGCTACCGACTTAAGAAAGGCAACTATTAATTTTTCTTCCGCACTGACGGTATTTGTCGTAAAAATCTGAGTTGTTCGTCCGAGCTTTTCCAACATAGCTCGAAATTCAGGAGCAAAGATAACAACCGCTGCAATGACACCATAAGTGATAACTTGGTTAATCAACCAAGCTATCGTTTGTAAGCCAAAAATACTTGCTACGATTTGAGCAATAATAAAAAGAAATACTCCTCGAATGAGGGTCATAATCTTAGTTCCAGCGATGGCCTTACTAAAATTATAAATCAAATAAGCAACAATACTAATATCTATTAGGTGAAGAAGAGCAGTCCATGGACTTGCTATCAAACTTGACCAATAGCCTGAATCAAATAATTGGTTTAAGTTTAACATGTATACCTCACACTTTCTAAAGTATAACACAGTAGTGTTTCTATTATATCACAAATTAGTCACAAATATGAGTCCGAACTCTCTTTAACTGATAAAAAAAGTGACATATCATTGTGAAGTATCGGGAATTTGACAGTTTGAATGACGCAAAAGTGCTCTAATCATTGATATAGCGCTATTTTTTTGTCAAATTTTTGTATACATTTCTTGCGTACTTTCTCGTACTGTGGTATAATAGAGTGAGGTGCGAATCTATGAGAGTTAAAAAATCAGTATCTAAAAACACAATCAATTATGCCATTATCAAAG
>NZ_JAIMDU010000051.1:0-12212 GCF_019794615.1 Streptococcus suis | reverse complement strand
CCTTTTTGTGCGCCCTAAATACAAAAACTATTCCCGTCTTGTCATCAACTGCTCAGACGGGAATAGTTTCTTTAGCTGCTTAAATGCTTAACTTAATGACATTGAGCTAACGCTGCCTCTTCTCATTCCGACTAAGTCAGTCCAAAGGACTATCTTAACGACGGATTTCTTTGATACGTGCTGCTTTACCTTGCAATGCACGTAGGTAGTACAATTTAGCACGACGAACTTTACCGTAACGAACAACTTCAATCTTATCAACACGTGGAGTGTGGATTGGGAAAGTACGCTCAACACCAACACCACCAGAAATTTTGCGTACAGTGTACATTTCTGAGATGCCTTGGCCTTTACGAGAGATAACAACACCCTCGAAAATCTGGATACGTTCGCGGTTACCTTCGACAACCTTAGCGTGAACACGTACAGTGTCACCAGGACGGAATGAAGGTATGTCAGTACGAAGTTGACCTTCTGTCAAACTTTGGATCAATGGATTCATGTTTTTCTCCTATCTTTGTCAATCTTAGGTGCTTTTAAACCCAGCGGATAAACTGTATTTTTGTGCGTCCATTACACACAAACTATATTATACCCTAACTAACCGCCTATGTAAAGCATTTTGATAATTTTTCTACGGTGGCTACAGTAAATCACGGTTGATTGATAGTAGAATGCAGTAGCTTTCACACAAGGAACGGAGGTGAAGGAAGCTAGATCAACCTAACGGCATTCTAGGTTGGAAATATGACTTGCGAAACAAGTCAATTTCGAATTGTACTACAAGCTGAAAGTGACGATGTAACCAGGCTAATTCAAATGACAAAACTAAAAAAACTCTTCCCGAAGGAAGAGCCGCTGGCTTATTTAGCAGCTTTATAAAGTTCGTTAACCTTGTTCCAATTAATCACTTCAAAGAAGGCTTTGATGTAATTTGGTCGAACGTTGCGGTAGTTTAGGTAGTATGCGTGTTCCCAAACATCGAGAGCCAAGATTGGCTTCAATCCTTGCATGATTGGTGTATCTTGGTTAGCGGTTGAAAGGATTTCCAATTTTCCTTCTTTATTAACTACCAAGAAAGCCCAACCTGAACCAAAGCGTGTTGTTGCAGCTGTAGTAAATGCTTCCTTAAAGGCATCAAAAGAGCCGAATGTCGCATCGATTTCTGCAGCCAACTCTTCAGAAATTTCAGTTTTCTCTGGAGAAAGTAATTCCCAAAAGAGAGCGTGGTTAAGATGTCCACCACCATTGTTGATCAAGGCCTGACGAATATCTGCTGGAATTTGTTCAACATCTGAAAGGAGAGCCTCTAAATCTTCGCCAATTTCAGGATGCTTTTCAAGGGCTGCATTGGCATTTGCTACATAAGTCGCATGGTGCTTATCATGGTGCAAAGTCATTGTTTCTGCATCAATATGTGGTTCCAAAGCATCATAAGCATAAGGTAAATCTGGTAAAATAATTGCCATAATTCTATTCTCCTATAAATTTGATAGTTCTATTGTAACCCTTTCTGAGAGCCTTTTCAATTTATTTGTCTGAAAATCACGATGTAGCGATTCTTAACAAGGCAATGTCAAATAGATAATCCTTATCAAATTGTCCTGTTTTTATTTGGTAATCTGTTTCAATTAATAGTTTGACGACCTTTTTCAAAAAACCAACCGATAGATTTCTTGAATCACGCAAGGCATATTTTACCTGATAGGGATTGATCTTACGACCAGATAAATCTGACAACGCAGTAACAATCTGATGTTCACCACGACCTTGCTCATGTAGTATTTGCACTTGAAGATAGGTGCGAAACTGAGTTAACATAATCGCAATCAACTTGATTTCGTCCTCTCCTTGCAATCGTAAATCCCGAACAAGATGGTTTGCTTCATCCATTTTAGATTGAAGGACAAGTTGAGTTAAATCAAAGATATTATCTTGAAGGGTCTTTGGGATTGCAGCATCTATATCGGCTAGTGAAATTGCATTTTGTCCTCTATAAGATTGCAGAAAGACTAAATTTTTACTAACTTCTGAAAAATCAAAGTTGGATTTTACCATAAGATAGTGAAAAACATCTGGATCCATCCGCAACCCAAGTCGACCGACTTCATTCTGGAAATGATTCTTCAACTCCATTTCCTTTAGAGGATTTGCTTCTAAAACCAATCCATCTCTTTTCAGAAGTTTGACAAGGCGACGCTTACTATCCAACTTACCAGGTGTTAGAATAATCAAGCGCGTGGTCTCAACTGGATTTTCCAAATAAGACTCAAATTGTTTCAGCTCGTCATCCGTCAAGTAGCGCTTCTTATCCGTTGTTAAATCTGCGAAATAATCAAGAATCACTATTTTTTCATCAGAAAAGAAGGGAAGAGAAACTAAATCCAAATCCACCTGATGATAATCAGCCTCTGACATATCAAAATAGGCAAAATCCAAGTCCGAAGTATCAAATTCCAGTTGCTTCATCAATAAGTCTTTCGCAATGTGATATTGACCAACATCTTCACCACACAAAATGGTCAATAAACCTAAGTTCCCTTTTTTTATTTGTTCAATCTGTTCAATTACTGTCATAATCTCTCCGTATTCTTCTCTCCATTATACCATGCAAAAAAGAAAACAGCTACAGAGAGAGCGTCACTCTTTTACCGTTTCAATACTCCACTGTTTCCAACCTCGGAAACGGATTGCTCCTTGCAGATCCGTTCGGTAAACCTGCATATTTTGGCTGTCGAAACGTTCCAGAGTTTCCTGATGCGGATGTTGATAGCGATTATTTTCACCAGCAGAAATCAGAGCAATTTTTGCTCCAATATGGGCTAAAAATTCTGGATATGAAGAGCCCTTGGAGCCATGGTGACCTGCTTTCAGCACATCGACTGGTAGCTGCGGATAAGAAGTGATTAAATCTAATTCCCCTTGCTCCAAGTCACCGGTAAGGAGGAAATTCATTTTTAACAAACGACCATAGAGTACAATTGAGTCATTATTGCCTCCATCTCCGATTCCATTGGGATATAGAACTTCTAGATAGGAATCAAAAATGGGCAATTGATCTCCAGCTTTTACAACATGAACAGGGACATTGATTTTCCTCAAAGTCGCAACAAAATCTGGAACAGTCAAACTACCTGGTGAAACGTAAATCTTACCTATTTGAATCTGCTTAGCCACTTCTAGCACATCACCCACATGATCTGCATCGGTATGAGTACTCAATTTGATACAATGCTATAATTGTGTTATAATACATCCATGGATTTATTATTAAACATATTTATTTTTTTCATTTTTGTTTTACCTTATTTTATTACAATTATTTATTTTCTGAGGGCTTTCACATTCTCAACTGTTATAATTTCCTCAGAAGAATGGTTATCAAAGCATTCAGCAAATGAACTACAACAAATGAGAGATTTAAAGAAAAAGTATGGGATAGAAAAATCTCCTGTTGATATTTTAATTGTACAAAAGGCTTATTTATTACGGTTGAAAAAACAGACTTCAGCTCTTTATGTACTTTTAGTTGCATTAATAACATTTGTAATTTCAAATCTTGATTTTTTCAATACAGGGAATATCTCACTATTTTCAACAGTTTGGTGGGGCATGTTTGCAGCTATCGTTGTCACTTTTCAATCGATTTTTATTATTCCAAAAATTGAAGAAAGAATCTTTTTAATAGACAGTATTATCGAAAATTTACTTTAATAATAAAAAGCGGTCGTAACCTACAAAGTTGCGACCGTTCCATTTTTAAATTGAATGTAAATTTCTTTACCAGAATTTATCCTGACTGACTCCACAATAGACTCCCACAAAAACTCATCGAAAGCTGTTAACATGCCATTCTGCATCTTCAGTACATTGTGAAAATCTAACAACTCTTTGTGTCTTTTGGTAATCGAAAACTTCTGAACCTCTAGGTTCTCGATTTCTTTTATCAAACCTTCATACTTGTCACTGAGTTGTCTGTACTTAATTTGGTACTCATCTTGGTTCTGACACATCATGGCATTACCCAATATAAGATTTGAAACCATCTGACCAACTACTTCCGTTTCAGTTTCAAGACTACTGATTCTTTCAACAATACTGTCAGTATTAACCATCTGTATCAAAATATCTATATTTTCTAAAACCTCATACTTATTTTCTAGCATTTGGTTGACAGCTGAGATAAACCATTGTTTTACCTCTTCCTCTGTGACGTGAGGAGTGGAGCACCGTTCAGTTCCCTTGTATTTCTCGTTGCATCTGTATATTACCCTTCGGTATTTGGAGGTTGAATGCCATACCTTGCTACCAAAGAAGTGACCACAATCTCCACATACTAGTTTTGAGCTGAAGATTGTTGTACTCGACTTTCTGCCTTTATTGTCGAGCACTTGTTGAACTGCATCAAAGGTCTCTCTATCTACTATTGCTTCATGGTTATTCTCCACATAATACTGAGGCAACTCACCTCTGTTGATGTTCTTCTTTTTGGTCAGAAAATCAATTGTATAAGTTTTTTGTAGTAAAGCATCCCCTTTATACTTCTCATTTCTAAGCATTCGCTTGATTGTGGTTGCGTTCCATTGTGATTTGCCACTAGGAGAAGGTATACCTTGTTCAGTCAAATCCTTTGCGATATGATAAGGTGATTTTCCAATAAGAGCTTGCTGAAAGATGTACCTAACAGTTTTGGCTTCATCCTGATCAACTACAATTGCCCCATCTTCACCTGCCTTAAAGCCTAAAACATTGGTGTAAGGGAAATGAACCTTCCCTTCTGCGAATTGTTTCCTTAAGCCCCAAGTTACGTTTTCGGATATGCTCCTACTTTCTTCTTGTGCCAAACTAGACATGATGGTTATGAGTAGCTCACCTTTTGAATCTAATGTCCAAATGTTTTCTTTCTCAAAGTAGATTTCTACACCTACCTCTTTCAACTGCCTAACTGTAGTCAGTGAGTCTACGGTATTTCTCGCAAATCGACTAACAGATTTTGTAATAATCAAATCGATTTTACCATTGAGTGCATCTTCCACCATAGCTTTGAAACCAGTTCTTAATTTTGTGTTTGTCCCACTGATACCTTCATCAGAGTACATTTTAACAAATTCCCAATCATCCCTCCCATTAATGTATTCAGAGTAGTACCGCATCTGTGACTCATAGCTTGTTGCTTGGTCCTCATGGTCAGTTGATACCCTGGCATAGCCCGCAACTCTACGCTTTTTCAGAGAGAAATCATCTGAACTTGACCTAATAATACTTGGTGTAGCCTGAATAGTAATTACTTTCTTCACTAATATCGCCCCTCTCTAATTTCTATAGGATATTTCCTTCCTTTTATTGGTGTTACCGTGATGATACGGTGACCAAAGTCATACTCGATGTGTTTAATATTATTTTCAACCCACTCTTTATCTGGGACAATGCCTAACTTGCTTTTAAACGATGCCAAAAGTCGCTTTTCCCCTAACGTCCTACATGAACATGATGATGCTCCGAATCGATTGCGTGTTCTACAATAATATCGTACGGTTTTATTAACTTGTTTTGAATCCACTTTAACAATCATCAAACATCCGCATTCTGAACATGAAATTTTGTCACGAAAGATACCTTTATTTAAGTGGCTTTCTTGACTCATAAAATGATATCTTCGCGCCTTCTCATGAAGTACTAAATCAAAATATTCTTTTGTAACAATTGGCTCGTGTGCATTTTCAATGATGTACTTATTGCGTTGCCCTTTATTCCTTTTCGGATTTCTAGAGAATGATTCACGATAGGTCTTCTGTAAGACAAGGCGACCAAAGTATGCTTCTTGCTTGAAGAATTCTCTGATACTTGCTACGGTAAATGGATTACCAAGCCTTGTTAAGACTTGTTCCTGATTGAGTTTATCAACTATCTGCTGTACCGAATCTCCATCCAGATACCATTTAAAGACTTTTCGAATAACTCTTGCCTCATTAGGTTCAATCTGATATTGTTCTCCATCCCAACGGTATCCATACATATCCTGTGGAGTGTGCGGAATCCCTTTTTCAAACTTCTTTTGGATTCGCCATCTTATATTTTCACTCAGGTTTTGAGACTCCTCTTGAGCTACTGAGGCAAGGAGGGTTAACATCAATTCACCTTCTGAGCTAAGACTATCAATATTCTCTTTCTCAAAAGTTACACCAATATTTTTCAAACGTAATTGTCGAACAGTAGTTAGTAGTTCAACTGTATTTCGACCAAAACGAGCGATTGACTTAGTGATTATCCTATCAATCTTTCCATCTTCACAATCCTTTATTAGTTTTTGAAAGCCTTGTCGATTACTTTGTTCTTTACCACTTATACCCTCATCATAATAAATCCCCACCAATTCCCAGTCTGGATGTGCTTGTATCAAACGGTTATAATAGCTAATCTGTGTTGACAGAGAATGATGAAGACGACTATCAGAAACCCTTGCATAGGCCGCAACCTTAAATCTTGGCTTGCAGGGTGATTTTATGGGTTGTATTCTTCTAACTGTTCTCAAATTTATACACTCCTTTCGCTACTATTTATCACTCAAAAAGAAAAAAATATCCAGTTATTAGGTCGATAATTGACTTATAAACGGTTGATATTTTTCAAGCATCAATTGCCTAAAAAGTTCAAATTCCTCAATTGTGATTGCTCCATTATTTAGAAGTATCTTTGCTTGTATCATTGTAAGTTGATAGGTCATCTCATTGTTAATTTTTTGAACGTCCATATTATCCTCCTACCTTACTAGGTAGGTTTGGGAGTAATTTTTCCGCACTTTTTGAAAAAAAGGCAAAAAAATAAAGCCTGATGTTCCCACCAGGCATATAACTTAATTATGAAATTCTAAACCAACCAACAACTTTACCCAGTTTAACTGTTCCAGTTGAATCGTAAAGTGAGCCATCCGCCATCCATTGACGTTTCACACGACGAGTGATCCCACCACCACCAATTTCCAATTGGTCATTGATACCGTTCTTATTATGGTCAGAATATCCATCAATATTCTGTTCCACACCATCAATACTTTTTCCATCAGAATCTGTCACACAGACACCAATGTGACCATAGACCAAACCATCCGTCTGAATGACATAAAAATCACCTGCTTTAGGATTCACACCCCAAGCATCGTAGATTACTTGGAAACCATTTGATTTTGCTTTCTTCAAACAATCAATGGCATTAGTATAGGACATATTCTTGTCCGTAAGTTCTTGAACAATCTTATCCACCAAGGCAACACACTGTCCGCCATAAGGGTTAGATGGAACAGTCACCTTTTGACCGACCTTAGATAAAGCGGACGCAACCACACGGCTTGCAACGCTAGTTGGAATAGCAGTTGTTGTCCTTGAAGCAGCGTTAACCTTGAGTGTTTGTCCAACTCTTAAAATATCCGCCTTCTTCAAGCTATTTACCGCAAGAAGGGCATCAACATTTAAACCAAACTTCCGAGCGATGCCATAATACGTATCGCCTTTCTGTGCTTGATAGGTCTGCTCACTATGGCCTTTAGTAGCTCCTTCTACATCCTGCTCAAGCACCCAAGACTTGATTCCATCAAGTAGATAAGCTCTCTTACTGTTGGACTGGTGAACATTTTTTACTTGGAGGATTTTGTAGGTGCGCCCCTTGACCCAGTTGGCGATTTTCTGACCAGTCTGATAATGAGTCGCATGAGGTAACACCCTAAGACTATCACCAACAAGATAGATTGGTTTTGAAGGAGTTCCTGAACTCCCAACGGTTGAACTGGGGGGCGAGGGAACAATGGTCTTGACTTCAACTCCTGTTATAGCTGATACAAGACCTCTCGCAATGTCCTCTTTCTTGTTCTCAAAAATCGCCATATCTTGTTCATTATCAATGAAGGCAATTTCCACCAAACGATAGGTGTATCCACGACTTGCTGCTTGGTTGGCATTATAGAGCCAATCTACCTTCTTAATGCCACGATTTTGGAAATATCGTGAAAGAAGAGATAGGATAGCCATATCTTCCTTATCTGCCTCTAAGGAGGATTGAATCAAGACTTCTGTCCCCTTGGCTCTACCATTAAAGGCATTGAAGTGCAATTCAGTAATTGAGTCGTATCCCTTACCAATACTAGTAATACTCCGATAATCATAAACATTTTGTTCGGTAATAAAATCAATCTGTTGTCCACTATACTTAGACATAAACTTGGCTAATTCTCGAACCTTTCCTGCTTCTGTGATACCCAGTTTGGCATTCACTGCTCCAGGATCATAGCCTGTTCGCCCTTGTCCATGACCACAAATGACTAGATGTTTTCCCATATCTTCTCACCTCTCGTTGATTTGTTTTAAGATTGCTTGTAGTTTCTCAGGTATTGGTAGACCAATTCGAACGGTATTTTCTAAAATACTTAACCCCTCATTACTGAGATAAAAGAAAATGACCATGGTTCGAATCGTTCCACCCTGCTTGATGATTGCAGTATCAATCATATGACCTAGTGAAACTAAAAATAAAATGGCTATCTTTTTAAAGATGCCACGAAAACCGATACTACTAGACAATTGTTTCTCTATAACCGCCGCAAAAATTCCTGTTAAATAATCAATAATAATGAAGACAAGTAGGGCATAGAGGATGCCATCCAACTCTCCAAATAGACTACCAATCAAGCCTCCAATCATGGAGAATAAAATCTTATTAAGAGTTAACAGTTCCTTCATCGGTCACCTCACTTTCTACTGAACCTTCCTCCACAATGGTAGGGTCTGACCAATCCGGTTGACCGTTCTCATCAAACCGCATCAGATAAAAACAATCATGGAATAAATCAGAAAGGTTCAGAGTTAATGTCGTACTACCCCACTGATTAAATGCCCAAACTGTTTCTGTTGTAACCAACTGCCGCTTTCCATTTTTAATGGCAGGTCGCCTTACTTCTTCAAGATACATGTAAAAATCCTGCTCTGCTGTCTTACAACGAATGAATTCGCCATTCTTACGCATGTAAGCGAGAGCTGTCTCCAAATCAAATGGTTCAGTTACTTTGTCAATATTGAGAAGTGCCATAGCAACTATTCTCCTTTCCCTTCTTCAGGTTTTGTCTGAACTTCTAATAACTCAGTCAATTCCTGTTTTTCTTTACGCAATAGGCTAAGTTCCTCATCCCTTTCCACCAATTGGATGGCGATGAGGTTCTTAGCGGTAATTTCATCAGAGAGCTTTGTGACAAGCTCCTGAATAGTTAGTTTTAATGATTGGTTGATTTGTTCTAGATTCATCTGTGAACTCCTTTATTTAATCGTATCCCATGTCAAGATGACATCACCTCGACCTGTGATGTTTACTAAGTGTTTAAAATTGTGGTTGAATTGATGAAGAACATCTTTCAAACTGACGTAGGTTGTACCGTTTCGATAGATGCGAATATCTCCGATATTCAAAATTGAACTTGGTCGGTCAGAAGCTTTATAGGCATCAATACTCAGTCGGTTAGGCAACGTTACTATTTCCCAGCCATCTGGATTGGTATATGGAGCACTAGCTAAACGTACCTTATCACCTACCACATCAATTTGGTCGGTATCTGTACCGTTCCATGCTCGAATTCCTACAAAACCACCGTCATTGGCATTCCAGTTGTTCCATCTATTGGAACCGATTATGGTTACACCACAAGGTTTGCCGTTTGAGGTACCTGTTTCAAATGAAACCCACTGGTGAGGATAGCCGCTAACCTCACGAGAAATGGATGGAGAGTTTGTAAAGAACTTGATGTTTCCAAGTGACAGATTGATTTTCATGGCTCCGTTGATTGCTGACAAGATACCACCAGAAATTTTGTTGGCAGATAGGGTTACTGCCTGCACTTGGGTTATAAAGGCTGATTTGGCAAACAACTGCTTGAGATAGGCTTCTGTTGCCATAAACTTGGTAAAGAAAGCCTGGTCAACCTTTAACTTATCCGCAGTGATAGCTTCTGCTCCAATTCGAGCCGCTGATATGATGCCTGACGTAATCTTTCCTGCATCAAGACTGGCAATCTTACCGCTCGCAATCACACCATCTTGGATATAGGTCGTGCCTGTTATTTGAACGAGTTTTCCATCAATTTTAATTGTCCCATCCTTATTGAGATTAAGTTGACTCAATACAGTTCCTGCACTGGTCAGATTTCGAACCGACCACGCCCCTGCAAGTGTTGAAACCTGCGTTTGAATGGCAGTTACTGTGGCAGTTGTCGCTCGACTTGTTTCTAGATTGCCAACTCGTGTCACAATCCCATTAGCCGTTTGAACAACCTGACTGATTTGATTGGTGTGATCACCAATTGTTCGAGTGTGACTGCTTACAGTATCCCGCACTTCATGAAAGGCGGTCACTGTCGTAAAGTCGTCTAATGATGGTGTCCAATAGTCTGGAAAGATATCACCAGTTGATACCATTAAGGCTCTCACATGGAACTTACCAGTCTTAACCCCATCAACTCTGACTTGAAGTTCAAATCCTTTAGAGTGTTGGTACATCTCTTGAGTGACGGTAGAGGTTAGTTTGATTAACCGATAATTGTTACCAGTTGTCAGATTGCTGCTCCATTTATTGTAGAAAGGGTGATACAAATTCCACTTGGTCCATGTCCAAACATTTTGACTATCCAATATTGGACCTTGAAGTTTCATAGTACGAGTCGTTACAGCAGGGTCAAAGGTAACTTCATCCGCTGAGACATGAACATATAAATGAACTTTTGACCCAACATAAATTCCACTACTATCCCCAAATTGCACTCTTCCTAATGATGCTATCCAGTTACTATTGGCATTTATTGTCTGATAAGTACTCCATCTATCCGAAGTACCAGCAATCAAGTTGCGATGCGAAACAGAACTAGGGATTCTGCTTTCTGTCTGACTAATTCGTTGTGTAAAACTATCAGAGGTTGTTTTGACCAAATTCTGCACACTGGTTGTCGTCGCATAGGGTTGTAGTGAACTGCTTGTAAGATAACCACGACCCGTTATATTGGAATCAACCTGAGACTTGGTTTGGTAGCCTTTTGAGTTAATGGCAGATTCAACTTGTGTACTTGTTAGTCGTTGTTCAATTTGCCCAGCCTGTGTTCGGATAGTGGTTTCTGCACTTGTTACTCGACCGATTAAGCTATTAAAGTCAGTCTTTGCGACTTTCTGTGAAATAGCGTCATTTGCAATCCGTAGGTCTGCCTTGGTTTGGGTAATCTGACTAGCGTTTGTGTTGGCCTTAGCCAAGGCATTGTCAGCGGTGGTTTTGACCCCTTCAAGAACGGTCTTATCAGCCTTAAGCAAAATAGATTGTTGCGTCTGTTGGATGGATGTAGTATGTCCTTCAACAGTTCGTTTCAAGTTATTGAAATCCGTCTGACTGACCTTTGAGGATACATCCGAAACTAATTGTCGAATCTGTGTTTCACTACTAGAAATCTTTCCACTCGCCTCGGTTAATCTTGTAGAAACCTGCTCTACACCAGAAGCCGTTTGAGTGATGAGTGTCCGTTGGGTGGTCAATTCACCAGCTATATCTGCTGGATTTTCTGAATAACCTGTATCTAGTGAGGTCTTTGCGACTTTCAATCCTGCCACATAGAATTTATTGCCATTTGGGATAGTACTGCCATTGTACTCTGTCCGAAATTGGAGTGATCCATCAGATAATACATGAACGGTTTTCCAGTAGCGTTTCCAGTCACTGGTGACAGATATAATATCGTCAGACTCTCTCACTCTTGCCACTGGAGCACGATAGACACTCGAACCGGACCAAATCGCTGAAACTTTGATGGAAGAAAGTGGCTGATTTGCTTTGGCATAAAAGCTAAAAGTAATGACATCTCCTGCTTTCACAACAATATTCTGATGACTTCCGTTATAACCCGCTTGGGTCGAACGAACTACTAGTCCTCTGAAATTCTCTGTTTCAGTAGACCAATTGTTTCCTAAATGCCAGGCATTTCCTTTATTCGACCAATCACGAGTACCAGTCATCAAATTTAGGCCATCTAGGCTAGTTGGAATTTTCGCATCCACTTGACTGATTTCAGTTGTAATACGATTCCCCAATTGAGTAATCGTTGACTCTGCAGTTTCGATTCTCTGTTTTGCTTGGTTAAAATCGCTAGTCTTTACTCGCTGAGAAATTTGGTCTGCTTGCACTTGAATCATGGATTCTGC
>NZ_JAIMDU010000050.1:0-13142 GCF_019794615.1 Streptococcus suis | reverse complement strand
GTCAAAAAACAGAACTTAGTCTGAGACTAAATTCTGTTGATTTTATGCAGTTTTCTCAGAGTAACTTCTGGAAGAACGGGAACTAGAACTTACTTTGAGAATTTACCAGAATCCAAAAATCAGCCAATCGGAACAAATATTTTTCTTCATATTTAATAAAAAGAGAGGAACACTTCATCCTCTCTTTAAACATTTGATAATTAATCACGATTTCCTTCGATGTCTACGACAACGTATCGATTAGGCTCGCTACCTTCTGAATAGCTTGTCAATCCATCCATTTTTGAAATGATGCGATGGATTATTTTGCGCTCATTACTAGACATAGGATCTGTATGATAAGCTTCTTGCTCGCTTATCACACGCTCTGCCAGTTTTTGAGCATATCCCTGTAGTACCTCTGCACGGTGCTCAACATAATCATTAACATTGATAGTGATATAGAAATTACGTTCATATCGATTATACAAGAAGTTTTGTGCTAAGAGTTGCAAGGCTTTTAATACTTTACCATGATAACCAATGACACGACCAGGCTCGTTTGTATCGACTTGAATGTTAATAGTTCGTCTATTGTGACTTGTCTCGATACGAGCCTCTACATCCATATCATCCAAGATTTCTTGAACATATTCTGACACTTCAGCTACAACTTGTTCAATGTCATACTGTGATTCCACCTTAATATCAATATCAGCAAATTCAGAAGTTGATTCACTTTGATTTGTGGTAGCAGGTTGGTCTTGAATTGTTTCATCGACAAGCTGATCCGCAGATGATGGATGAAGCAGTTCTTCTGGTAAAATCTCTATGCGACCTGTCTCTTCCAGAATTGTAGTTGCCTCTTTTTCATTTTTTAAAATCTGAGCCTTGATATCCTCTTCAAGCGTTTGTCCAGATTTTTCAAATTCTTTAACAGCAGCAACAACTTTTCCTAGGTCAATTGTCGCTTCTGAGACACTTTTAACTGGCTCATTCAACTCATTAATTTCAGTTGGAACTCCACGAACAGCTTTTTGATTAGCTTTCACTACCGTTGTCTCATTGATGACATCAATGTCAACAATAGCTGGCTTTTTCCCAAAACCGAGGAAGCCTTTTTTCTCACGCGCAACTACAGTAATATGTGCTTTCTTCCGAGGAATATTTAACTCTACCAAGCCATTTTGAATAGCTTCTTCAACACTTGATCCTGTAAATTTCATTTTCTCTCTCCTAGAATCCTATTTCTTTTTCTTGGCCTTTTTCTGAGCCTTTCGCTTCTTAGACTGAAGTTCTTTCTCCGCATCAATTTTGGCTTGACGCTCCGCTATTATTTTGAACGGATTATTAAATACTAAAGTTTGAACAACTTGATAAGCATTTGATACAGTCCAGTATAAGGATACCCCGCTCGCAGCCGGCAAAGCAAAGAAAAAAATCATGACTGGCATGGCAAAAGTCATAACTGTCATAGCCATATTTTTTTCAATTGCAGACTTGTTGGTCAACCATGTGCTGAGGAATGTGAAACCAGCAGCCAGAACAGGCAAGACAAAAATCGGATCAGGTTCCCCGAGATTTAACCAAAGAAAATGACCAACTTTCAAGGCTTCAACGCGTGTTAGAGCTTGGAAAAGAGCCAATAAGATTGGCATTTGAATGAGAAGCGGAATCATAGACGATCTCATACTAACGCCGTTTTCTTTGTAGAGTGCCTGTGTTGCTTCATAAAGTTGTTGGCGACTCTCCATATCTGTTCCTGGATATTCAGCTTGTAGCGCTTTCAACTGCGGTTGTAACTCTTGCATCTTTCGCGAAGAATTAATCTGTATTTGGAACAAAGGCAATAACAGGGTCCTAATCAAAATAGTAAATAGGATAATCCCTACTCCAATTTGACCGTTGATGGACAAGAATTGGATGACACTAGCGAACCAATAGATTAACTGGTCCCATGCACCAGACGACTGGCTAGTTACTGGACCTGTCCCACAGGCTGTCAATACAAACAGGGACGCCGCGAGTAAACCAACCCACTTAGCTTTCTTTTTCAATCTCAACACCTTCCTGATAAAGTTTGGCAAGTTTTAAAACATGGAGAAGATTTTTCTTAATTTCCTGATAGTTTAATTCTTCAACACCCTTACGAGCAATGACAACAAAATCATTCGTTACAAGTTGTTCCTGATGCTCAATAAGAACATGCCGAATTTTCCTCTTAATCTTATTCCGCGTGACAGCGTTTCCTAATTTTTTACTGACAGAAAGCCCTACTCGGAAATGCGGTTGTTCTTTCGCTAGCCAATAGACTACAAATCGACGATTTGCCACATTATTTCCTTTGGTGAAAATGTCATTAAAATCTCGTTCACGCTTGACACGATAGCTTTTTCTCAAACTCTCACTCCATCTTTCAAAATTACTACTATTATACCATAAAATTCAAAAAAGCCAATAAACATCACGTTTAGAGGCCTTTTGAAGCTGATAATTGCTCTTTTGCTTGCTGAATTTGCCAGCGAATGGATTCAAAACCGGTTCCTCCAAGCGAATTTCTTCGTGAAACTGCCGTTTGAGACTCTAAAGCTGTATATATATCCGGTCCAATAATAGATGAAATTTCCTGATAACGTTCTAAAGGAACATCCTGTAAATAGTAGCCAGCTTTACTACATTCCAAGACCAGTTTTCCAACAATCTCATGCGCCTGACGAAATGGTAGACCCTTGCTAGCCAAGTAATCTGCCAACTCTGTAGCATTCGAAAAGTCCTTCTCAGTTGATTGAGCCATTCTTTCCTTATGAACTGTCATAGATTGTAGCATACCTGCCAAAATATCGATAGATACCAAAATTGTTTCCGCACTATCAAACATTCCCTCTTTGTCTTCCTGCAAATCCTTGTTATAAGTCAACGGTAAGGATTTCATGACTGTCAGTAGGCCAACTAAGTTCCCATAAACTCTACCTGTTTTCCCCCGAATCAGCTCAGCCATATCTGGATTTTTCTTCTGAGGCATGATGGAAGAACCTGTTGAAAAGGTATCCGATAAAGTAACGAATTGGTATTCATGTGAGCACCAATTAATGATTTCCTCACAGAGACGAGACATATGCATCATCAAAATGCTCGCATTTGATAAGAATTCCAAGATAAAATCCCTATCTGATACAGCATCTAAGGAATTTGAATAGGGATGAGAAAAACCCATTAAGTCCGACGTTAGTTGACGATCGATTGGAAATGTAGTTCCTGCCAATGCTGCCGCACCAAGTGGAGATATATCTGTATGCTGAATGTTGAATGCAAAACGCTCACTGTCACGGCTGAACATATTGTAATAGGCCAACATATGCTGAGCAAAACTAATTGGCTGAGCATGCTGTAAGTGGGTATAGCCCGGCATAACCGTCTCGATATGCTCTTGTGCAAGATTGACCAATGTCTGGCGTAGATTGGTCAATTTATCTACTATTTGGAACAAGGTATCCTTCAAATAGAGATGCACATCTGTTGCAACTTGATCATTACGAGAACGTGCTGTATGCAATTTCCCTGCCACTGACCCGATCTTCTCAGTCAGGAGACTTTCGATATTCATGTGAATATCTTCGTTTCGAATATCAAATACTAGCTTTCCAGCTTCATATTCATTCAGAAGTTCTTCCAGACCAACCTGTATAGACCGAGCTTCTTCAAGGCTAATAACACCTGTTGCCCCAAGCATTTGTACATGAGCTAATGACCCTTGAATATCATACTTAGCCAGTTTTTGATCAAAGCGAATGGAGGCTCCGAATTCTTCAACCCATTCCTCAAGACTGGCCTCAAAACGACCACCCCATAACTTCTTTGCTTCCATAAGCTCCTACTTTCTAGTTCTTTTTATGAATTTCTGCATTCACTTTGGTTGGTAATCCCCAAAGCTTGATGAAACCAACTGCAGCATCTTGATCAAATGTATCAGCACTTGTATAGGTTGCCAAATCTTCATCATACAGAGAATTTGGTGATTTTCTGGCAACTACTTTCGCTGATCCTTTATACAATTTCACTTTTGCGGTTCCATTCACGACTGATTGAGTTGCTTGCAGATAAGCTTTCAATGCCTGTGTTGCAGGGTTGAACCACAAACCATTGTAAATCAGATTCGAGAGTTCATTAGATACAATTGGCTTAAAATGAGATACTTCACGCACTAGGGTTAAATCTTCAATTTCCTTATGAGCTGTTAAAAGAGTAATGGCTCCGGGACACTCATAAATTTCACGTGATTTGATCCCAACTAACCGGTTTTCAACATGGTCAATTCGTCCAACACCATGCTTACCAGCAATGACATTGAGTTGTTGAATGAGATTGGCAAGGCTGAGCGTTTCTCCATTGATAGCAACTGGGACACCAGCCTTAAATTCGATATCTACATACTCAGGAAGATCTGGTGCATTTTCTGGAGAAGTAGTGATTCCAAAAGCATCTTCTGGTGCTTCATTCCATGGATTTTCTAATACACCACATTCATTAGCCCGGCCCCAAAGATTTTGGTCAACTGAATAAGGGCTATCCAAATCTGCTGGAACCGGAACACCATTTTCCTTGGCAAATAGGATTTCCTCTTCACGCGCCCACTTCCATTCACGAACAGGTGCTACAACTTTCAAAGTTGGATCCAAAGCCGCAATAGCTACTTCAAACCGTACCTGGTCATTTCCCTTCCCTGTACAACCATGAGCGATGGTCGTTGCACCAGTCTTGTGCGCCATCTCCACTAACTTTTTAGAAATCAGAGGGCGACTAAGTGCTGATACTAGTGGATATTTTTGTTCATAATATGCATGAGCTTGTAGGGCAGGCAAAACGTATTCTTGAGCAAATTCTTCTTTCACATCCAAAACATGCGATTCAATTGCACCGATGGAAAGGGCCTTGTCATGAATAAATTCGAGATTTTTCCCTTCACCAACATCCATACAAACCGCAATGACATCATAGTCTTTTTTCAACCATGCAATCGCAACTGAAGTATCAAGACCACCTGAATAAGCTAGGATTAATTTTTCTTTCGTCATAAGCATTCTCATTTCTATTTAAATTAGCAAATAAAACTTAGTGACTATTATAGTGTATATTTATACTTTTTGCAACATATTTATACACATTTTTTAAAAAAATTAAATAAATCTCGTACATTTACAGAAAAAACAAGAAAAAGCCAGAGAATTTTCTCCGACTTCTAGACTATATTTTATCTCAACTCACATTAAAGTTGATAAATTTTCCGTTCTTTCAAGATTTTCCAAAAATAATATGCCAAACTAAAATCGAGCAATCCATGAAGTGCAGAACCTAGACCAACTAAGCCTAGCATAGTCATCCAATAAGTATCTGAAGTCTGCCCGCCCGAAGTCAGGGCCATGACCACAATATACTCCCCTAAGCCATGAAGTAGATTGAGACCAATCCCTAATATGAAGAGATGCTTAGTGTCCATAAAACTTGGAAATCGTTTTATTAAAAAAGCTCCCAGAGTAAGAAAAATCAAGTGGGTTAATGCACGAAATACGATGACAATAGGAAATCCTGCTAAAAAGAAGCCTAGACTGGAGCCCAATGCTACCAATATGGCCGTTGCTGGTGAAATAAACATTGCAATAAACAACGGAATATGACTAGCAAGTGTGTAGGATGCTGGACCAATAACAATTTTAATTGGCATCATCAATGGAATCAAAATAGCAAATGCAGTAAGAATCGCACTGATGGAAAGCTGCTTGACGGAACTTTTAGATGATAGTGTTAATTGGGACATAATGAACCTCTCTTTCTATAGGTTCGATTATAAACCAAAACATTACAGGTGTCAAGACACCTGTAATGTTTTATTGATTTTCTAGCAAAATTCCTGCAGCCTTTAATACCAAAGAAAGTTCTTGGTAGGCTTGAACCGAGGGAAATGAGACAGTATGAGTATGAACTCCTTCTGTTAAATTACTCAATAGTACTCCTTTATAATGACTCAAATCATCTAAAAAACGGTCCCGATCTTCAAAACTGGTAATATTTAGTTTGCCAGATAATAGCCCGTAAATAGGATGTTCAATTTCGACATCAAGGATTTGAGCTCCTCCCTCTAATAGGATAGTCAACTCTTTTTCAACATCTTCTGGTCCATGTTGACAAGCTATTTTACGAATATAAGCTCCTTCAAGAGGCGCCAGAGAAGACTGCAGTAGGTAGCCTCTCGGAGTCGCCAAAACCAGATCCCCCTCTGCTCGAAGCAAGGCTATATCTCCCACAATCACCTGCCGGCTCACTCCAAATTCTTTTGCTAGGTAATTCGCTGAAAGTGGTTGAGATGTTTCCTGTAAAAGTGATAAAATGTGCTTTCGTCTTTCTATTGCTTTCATGTGGTCTCCCCTCTACTTTCTTTCATTATACCAAAAACCGAGCCAATTCATTCTTGTCTAATAAAAAAACAGAAACTGAAACTCAGTCCCTGTTACATCTTATTAATCTAATAAGGCTTGAATAGATGCGATATCTAGACGCTTCATTGTCATCACCGCCGCATTGACTACCTTGACTTTTTCTGGGTTAGCCGTATCGTAGGCTTCCATCAAAATCCGCGGCACAATCTGCCAAGAAATCCCAAACTGATCCTTGGCCCAACCACAAATTTCTGCTTCTGGAACTGCCGATACCTTCTCATACCAACTATCCGCTTCTTCCTGACTATCCACATAGACCATTAGCGAAAAGGCTTCGTTAAAAGAGGCCACACCACCATATCCATGGTCCATGGTGATAATTTTTTGGTCTCCGATTAAAAGCTCCGCATAATTCAACTTGGCAGCAGCAACCGCAGCTTCACCTTCGCCATAGTAAGACAAGCGACCAAGACGAGCTTGAGGCAACTTATCCTTGTAATAATCTAGCATAGGTTGGGCTAAACCGACCTGGTCCTGCGAGAAGAGCAGGCAGATGTCGAAGCTATAGGGCACATCCAAATCGGGTTCATACGAAAGCTGCCAAGACAGACCAAAGCGGTCTTCCAGCCAGACATAATAAGGGCTGAAGGGATATTCTGCCAATGGCATAAGCACACGACCACCGTCTGATAGCGCCTCATAAAGACGGCTTACGTCGTCCTTACTAGCTACATTTACCATGAGCGACATAGACTCATTGAGTTTGAAATAAGGCCCTGCACTAATAGCTGCCAGGGTCATGTCACCCAGCTGGAATTGAACCAAATCCGCATTACCTGATGGCGTATCCGTAATGGTATAGGTCCAGTCAATCTTGCCTCCGAAAAGGTCCACATAGAACTCTACAGCTTCTTTTACCTCTGTATCGTACCAGAGATGAGGAATAATAGTTTGCATCGATTTCTCCTTTGAATTACTAGGGTTAGTATAGCATTAGTCCGTACAAAAACAAAACAAGTTGCTTTGCACTTACAGATATGCTATACTGAATAACTACAAAATTGACAGGAGAATGAAATGGAAACTTGGAACGCCTACACAGCCGACGGTCACTTGACCGACCATACCCTCACACGCGGAGAAACCATTCCCGATGGTCTCTACCACCTAGTCGTCGAGTGTATCATCCGCCACCACGACGGCAGCACCCTCTTCATGAAGCGCGACAGCACCAAGCCCTCCTACCCTGACTATTATGAAGCGACAGCAGGAGGCTCGGCCTTGTTTGGGGAAATAGCAGAGCAGGCCATTTTACGCGAAGTCCGCGAAGAGACAGGCATTGAACTGACAGCTGACCAACTCCGCCACCATGCACACTTTGTCGCCCATGATGACCAGTGTATCTTCCACTGCTACTGGGCAGAAACCAATTGGGACAAATCTGCTATCCAACTCCAAGCCGAAGAAACTAGCAACTTTATCTGGATCCCACAGGAAAAACTGAAAGATTTCCTGGAAACAGAGCTAGTCATTCCAAGGCAGAAAGACTATGTGGAGAGGTTGTTTTTAGAACAAGAACAGGGCAAGAGCGAGAATGAAACTCAGCAAAACATGAGATAAAAAGTGACTGAGACGATTTCTCCCAAAAAGAATGCGACCACCTAAGACACGCACACCGCAAGCCAAAAATAATCCAAAAATAAATCCCCAAACTGTCTGCCAGCCCAACAAACTGAGCAAGACTGGGCAAGCATATAAAACCAGTAACCAGCTAGGAAGTTGCTTACGATATACCCAAGCAGATAGCGGCAACAGCCCCAAATACAGCACAATCAAGCATTTAACAACAATGACCATATATAACCCCTTTCCCCATCAATGTATCATGAGGGGGTAAGGCACTGTCAAGAGGAGATTATGAAAACAGGACAAGTTATGAAACAATTTGGTATCAAACGTGATACGCTTCGTTTCTACATCGAACAAGGATTGCTACAGCCTCAACTGATTGACGGCAAATACTACTGGAACGAAGAAGAAATCAACAACCTAGAAAATATACTAGGACTTCGCCAGTTAGGCCTATCTGTTAAAGCTATTATCCGTATCAAAGAACTTCACGACACCAAATGTGGCAGTATCGAACAGCTAAAAGAAAACAAACAGGTCATACTGGATGAAATTGCCGACCGTGAAAAACAAATCCTCCTGCTCCAAGAACAGAAGGAAAATCTAGAAAATCTACTCCAGCAGATTGAGGAAAAACTACATAGTTTCTAGCAAAATCCCCGCCGTCACAGGACAGTGGGGATTCATTTATTTCAATCCAGCAACTAGACTTTCAATATCAGCTGGTCGGGTTCGGCAACAACCTCCAACCACTTTAGCTCCTAGCATATGCCAAGCAAGAGTATTGTCTAAAAGGCTGTGGCTATGGTCAGCTTCTTCTTTCCAGGTCTGAGTAGCTCCATCATATACCTCTCCAGAATTTGGATAGGTGACAAATGGTTTATTCGTTTTTTCTCTCAACTGACTGAGAAAGGCTGGGTAAAGAGACGGTGCTGTACAGTTAAGACCAACTGCTAAAACCTGCTCGCTGCTGTTAATCAGCTCTGCTATTTTCTCAATAGCCGTTCCGTCAGAAATCGACTGACCGTCCTGCGAGGTGAAACTGATATAGGTTTCTACCTTTGGAAAGTCCTCTGCCAGCAACTCTACCAAAGCCTGTGCTTCAAGAAAATTTGGAATGGTCTCCAAGGCCAAGAGTTCAGCCCCCTGTTCTAAGAGGAGCTCCATCCGACGACGATGAAAATCCTTCAACTCCGCTAAACTGATGTTCCCATAGTCACCTGTATATTCCGCACCATTGGCTAGATAGGCCGCGAAGGGACCGACATCTCCTGAAATAAGCGGATAGACCCTCTTTTCTTTTTCAGCCTCCGACAAGTCAGCCCAGACCTCGTCTCGAGCCTCCTTAGCCAAATCAACGGTCAAGCGAATGAGGTCCTCTGCCTCTGCTTGTGACAAGCCAACTTCTGCTAATCCTTCAAAGGTTGCCTGATAGGTGGAGGTTGTCACCAAGTCTGCTCCGGAACGAATATAATCCTTATGAATATTCTTGATATACTGGGGATTTTCCAATAGATACTTGGCGGACCATAGTTTACCTGACACATCATAACCTCTAAACTCCAACTCTGTTCCAAGGGCACCATGCAAAACGATGTATTCATTCTTTTCCAATAGTTCTTTAAAACGACCCATTCTAGGACCTCCTACCACTTTTTAAAGCGAATATAGTGATAAATATAGCAACCAATCATAAAAGGTACACCAAAGTAAAGACCGGCACGTTGAGAAGGATCCCAGCCGATTCCGATGATGGAAATAACCAGCAAAACAACTGTAATCCACGGCAAAGTCGGTGAAAATGGTGTCTTGTATTCCAATTCATCTTCGCTATGATTCTTCAAAAATTCACGTCGGAAACCAATTTGTGCCAAAGGGATTGCCAACCATGCAATGACAACCGCAAAGCCAGCAATAGAAACCAAGGCCAAAAAGATGGTATCTTCTGCATAAATCGATGCAATCAAGGCGATAACAACACCAACCATGGACAAAATCATACCACGCATTGGAACACCGTGTTTGTTGATTTTTACTAATTCCTTGCTAATCATGCCTTCGTTTGCCAAAGACCAAAGCATACGGCTTGAAGCGTAGAGCCCTGAAGTAGAAGCTGATAAAATAGCAGTCAAGATGATGAAGTTCATAATGTCTGCAGCGTAAGGGAAGCCAATCTTGTCCAATACAAGTACGAAAGGAGCCTCAGTAACACCTGCTTCTGACATAGGAAGTAGTGCTGCCAAAACAACAATCGTCAAAACAAAGAAGATGACCAACAAACCTATTGTTGATTTAATGGCTTGCGGCACTGCCTTCTTGGGATTGTCTGTTTCCCCAGCGGCAATTCCAATCATTTCAACACCGGAAAAGGCATAGTTAACTGACAACATGACCGAGATAAATCCAACTAGTCCGTTAGGGAGCAAACCGTCACTTGTGATATTGTTAAATAACGGCGCTGCATTGGTTCCTTCAAAAGGCAAAATACCAAAAATGGCTAAAATTCCGAGAACAATAAAAGCTGCAATAGCATAAACCTTGATTGACGACAACGCATCCTCCGCCTTGGCAAACCAGCCAACCGAAAGCGTATTCAAACCAAAGACAATGACCGCAAAAATCGTTGCAAAAATCCAAATCGGCACACTAGGAAACCAGCGTTGCATAAGCTGTGCTGCTCCGACGAACTGAGAAGCCAGTGCGACTACCCAGCAAAGCCAATACATCCAGGCCACCATAAAACCTGTTCCGGGACTGATGAACTTAGTAGCATAGGTATGGAAGGACCCAGTCACTGGCATGGCTACAGACAACTCCCCAAGCGAGAACATAACCAAATAAACCATGACAGCTCCAAATAGGTAGGCTGCAACTGCTCCAAAAGGACCTGCCTGAGCAATGGTGTAGCCCGAACTCAAGAACAAACCTGTTCCAATAACCCCACCGATGGACAACATCTGCAAATGGCGACTGTTCATCTCTCGATTGAAGGTACCTTCATTTTCAAAATTATGATTTTCCATACACTCTCCTAAATTATTGTGATTATTCTATCATATCATGGATTTTCAGAAACTGGTTATATCGTTTTCAGAGCAACTGTTATAGTTATCAGTTATAGCAAAATCCCCGCTATCACAGGACAGCGGGGATTCTTTAATAGTCTTAAATGATGACTTTACAAACTCTTTAACATATTATCAATATGCTGGATAGATTTTTCACGGCCAAGCAGGTAAATGGTATTTGGCAACTCTGGTCCGTGCATCTCGCCTGAAACGGCGATACGGATCGGCATGAAGAGGTTTTTGCCCTTGATACCTGTTTCTTTTTGAACAGCCTTGATTTGTGGGAAGATGTTATCTGGTTGGAAATCTTCGTCTGTCATGGCTTCCAATTTTTCCTTGAAGGCATTTAAAACAGTCGGAACAGTTTCTCCCGCCATCACTTCTCTTTCTTCCTCAGTCAATTCTGGGAAATCAGAGAAGAAAAGGTCTGTCAAACCAACAATTTCATCCGCAGAAGATAATTGTGGCTTGTAAAGTTCCACCAATTTTTCTGCCTTATCTGTCAAGCGACCCGCTTCTTCCAAGAATGGTTTGGCAAGGTTGAAAATAGTTTCCAAATCAGCATTCTTGATGTACTCATTACTCATCCAGTCCATTTTCTTCTGGTCAAAGGCTGCTGGTGACTTGCTAAGGCGTTTTTCATCGAAGAGTTGGATAAATTGCTCACGAGAGAAGATTTCCTCTTCACCACCCGGGTTCCAACCCAAGAGACCGATAAAGTTGAAGACAGCTTCAGGCATGTAACCCTTACGACGGTAATCTTCGATAAACTGAAGAGTGTTGGTATCACGTTTGGACAGTTTTTTACCAGTCTCAGAGTTGATAATCAAAGTCATGTGACCAAATTCTGGCGCTTCCCAACCAAGTGCTTCGTAGACCATGAGCTGCTTAGGTGTATTAGCAATGTGGTCATCTCCGCGGATAACGTGCGAGATTTCCATGAGATGATCGTCCACCACCACGGCAAAGTTATAGGTTGGATAGCCGTCACGTTTCTGGATAACCCAGTCGCCACCGATGTTGCCACCTTCGAACTCGATTTCGCCCTTAACCATATCATTCCATTTGTAGATACCTGTTTCATTGACAGCCAAGCGAACAGTTGGGACAATGCCAGCCGCCTCACGCTCTGCGATGTAGGCTGCTTTTTCATCTTCAGACATACCCAGGTATTCGTTGATGTAGCGAGGTGTTTCGCCCGCAGCTTCCTGACGCTCACGCTCTGCCGCCAACTCTTCCTCTGTCACGTAAGACTTGTAAGCCTTGCCTGAAGCCAAAAGCTCATCCACATAGGTTTGGTAAATATCCAAACGCTCTGATTGACGGTATTGCTCATGAGTTTCTGGACTCTCATCCCAGTCAATACCCAACCAACGCAGGTTTTCAAGCTGAGAACGCTCGCCGTCTTCCACATGGCGTTTGCGGTCTGTGTCTTCGATACGAATAAGGAAAGTACCGCCGTGATGACGGGCAAAAAGATAGTTGAACAATGCTGTACGGGCATTTCCGATATGTAAAAGCCCAGTTGGACTTGGTGCGTAACGCACACGAATTGGTTTAGTCATGATTCTCTCCTGTAAAATTTCATACTCAAAAAAATCAAAATCAAACGAACTTCGACTATCTGAGTGATAGTTAAAGGTGGAAATAAAATAATCCAGTGGAGTGCAACAGCTCAGGGAACTGGTTCAGCCGGTCACCTATAAACAAGTAAACGATCATAGAAGTCCAAACTTCCAATTGGGAGTCAAGAGACTGCTTCTAGTCGAATTCTTTCCCATTCCGTCAACCATGGTGTAGATTGACCCGCTACTTTTTCTTTTCAAGTAGCAGTCTGACAAGCTCAACTATGCCTGAATTTGATTTTCGCAGAGTAACAATCAAGAACATTATAGCACAGATATGAGTAAGAAAACAGAAAAATCAGCCTAGAATCATTCCCTTTGTTGTATTTTTCAAAACGCGCTCCTTTTTCTGACAAAAATATTTGGTTTAACTCTCTTAAACTCAAGAATTTTCCTCCACTGATGGATTG
>NZ_JAIMDU010000005.1:0-76780 GCF_019794615.1 Streptococcus suis | reverse complement strand
TTTTTATTCGGAAGAACGCCATAGCTGTGCACAAGGTACAGACCAGATTCATAGTTGTGATTTTTTATATCAACCGATACCTTATAACTGCCATCTGATTGACGAATACCCTCATACCATTTAATATCGTCTTGATTTTTACTGTTGGTCCATGTCGGAACCTGAATACGTGTATAATAATCGGGAACACCTGTTATCACTACATCAAAACCAGTCAAACTGGTCTGGGTTATCGTTTGCTTAATCTGTGGTTGAGGAACAGTGTAAGTAGTTTGTGCCAAGGCTACTAATTTTTTATTCGGTAGAACACCGTAACTATGTACAAGATACAAACCAGTCTCATAGGTGTGATTTTTTATATCAACCGATACCTTATAACTGCCATCTGATTGACGAACCCCCTCATACCACTTTATATCATCCTGATTCTTATTATTAGTCCATGTCGGAACCTGAACGCGTGTATAATAATTGGGAACACCGGTTATCACTACATCAAAACCAGTCAAACTTGTTTGAGTAATCGTTTGCTTAATCTGTGGTTGAGGAACAGTGTGAGTAGTTTGTGCCAAGGCTACTAATTTTTTATTCGGAAGAACGCCATAGCTGTGCACAAGGTACAGACCAGATTCATAGTTGTGATTTTTTATATCAACCGATACCTTATAACTACCATCTGACTGACGAATACCCTCATACCACTTTATATCATCTTGATTATTAATATTTGTCCATGTTGGTACTGTAATACCATTGAAATAGTTAGGAACATCAGAAATAATTACTTCAAATTTAGATTCTGAAATTTTAACAATTTTTTGTTTTGGAAGTGGCTCTCTTACATCTAAAGTTATTGCATCCAAATAAACCATCTTACCATTACGGTTTGCGTAAGTATGAATCTGATATTTACCGTAGTCACGATGCTTTCTCAAGTCTGCATAAGCTGCACCAGTTTGGTCTGCATTATACCAAATAATGTCATCTTGAGAATTTTTTTCTGACCAAACTGCAAATTTAATAACTTCACCATTGTTAATCGGACGAGTATACTTAATTTCTAGCAGTTGGTCTTTTTGGACAACTTTAGTAACTGTCGAATCAGCCGAAGATGAACTAGTGTTTGTTTGGGCCGACGATTGTGTAGACGTACTTGAGCTTGTTGCAACTCTCATAAGTGACGCAGATCGCAACTGTGTACCAATAGAGCTTGAAGACTGAACACTGCTCGGTTCCGCCTGATATGAGCCGTCTGAAACAGTATTAGCAATCTTCTTTGCCAAAGAATCATTGGATGATATTACCTCTTCAGAAGGATTAGTCGATACCTCTGTTAGCGTTGTGCTACTTACTTCTGTTGATGATGAAGTCGTTGTAGAACTTGAATCACTGGTTTCATTAGAGTCATTAGTAGATGTCGAAGATGTTGAATCCACAGTCTGTGCTGTTGCTGATGTTTCAATTGTGTTTACATCGCTTGAACTCTGTTGTGTTTCAGCTTCTTTTGACCAGGTGAAATGATAGTCACTCATAGCATGTGAACTGCCATCCACCAGATTGACAACCAAAGCCAAAGTAAATGCCTGGTCTTCATCAGAAAAACTTGTTCGGTCTAAATAAGCAACATATTGCCCCTGAGCATCAATAGTAAATGCTACTGCTTTACCAGCATTTGATGCCGATTTAAATTGACCTGTGACGCCAACAATTTCTCCAGTGACGTTAGAAAGAACTGCTTTCATTTGGCCAGCTTCTTCAACAACAGACAATTGGCCACCTGTATTAGGAAGACTAGGCACACTAACTAACTGACTGGGAGCCTCTAAACTATCCGCTTGCACAACATAACCGCTCAAAGTCATTGCACATACAGATAAAAAGAATATTGTTCTCTTTTTCACATTTTCCTCCTCAATATAGTTACTAAAATAATAGACTCAACTGCATTTTACGATTTATCTTAAACATATATTAAAAATACAATCTGCAACTTAAATTATAGCATAGATTTCAAAATATGAACAAAATTCTTCAAATTTTTCTTATTTTCATTCGGAAAAACATATCCAAAGACTGATCACCTTCATATATTGTACAGAAAAAACGATTCCCAGATTTTTGAGAATCGCCAAAATAATTTGAATTAATAAATCGACTACAATTTCTACTGTTTCCCTTGCTTATAAAACTCTTCCAAGGCTTCTTGCCATGTCGGGATGACAAATCCTGTCGCCTTTGCCTTATCCAAGCTCATGGTTGAGTTGAAAGGACGCTTAGCCTTGGCTGGGAACTGGCTAGAATCCACTGGCAATACCTTAGTGTTGGTATCCTTGAGGATTTCTGTCGCAAAGTCAAACCAAGTCGTATCTTCTGCCGCATCGTTTGACAAATGGTAGTAGCCAAATGCTTGCTTAGTGTCCACCAAGTGTACCATGAATTCCGCAAGTGTACGAGTCCAGGTTGGACGACCGTGTTGGTCATTGACAACGGTCAAGGTGTCTCGTGTTTGAGCAAGATTTTGCATGGTGAAGACAAAGTTTTTACCGTAGTTACCAAAGACCCAAGCCGTACGAACAGTGTAGAACTTGTCTGCAAACTTCTCAACTGCTTCCTCACCCAAGCGCTTGGTACGACCGTATTCAGATTGCGGATCTGGTTGATCATCTACTTGCCATTCTTGACCGACTGGCAACTCACCGTTGAAGACATAGTCTGTTGAGATATAGACAAGGGTTGCACCGTATTTAGCTGCTGCCTTGGCAACATTTTCAGAACCTGTTACATTAATTTTGTAGTTTAGCTCCTTGCCTTCATCTTCAGCCATATCAACTGCTGTATAAGCAGCACAGTGGTATACAACCGTTGGTTTGACTTCCGCAAAAAAGGCATCCACCTTGTCTGCGTCCGTGATGTCCATTTCTGCTACGTCGGCAGCTACATACTCAACACCACGCTCATCTAATAAGTAACGCAATTCTGTACCCAACTGACCATTTGCACCTGTAATTAATATCATGTCTACTCCTTATTTTAAGAAAGGCTTGGACAAAAGCCCAGCCTTCCATTTCTTATTTAAGCACTTCTTGTGTCTTCGCGTAGTTAGCTTCTACAGCCTCTTTTTCAGCCTTCCACCAGTCTTGGTTGTCAGTATACCACTGGATCGTTTCTTCCAAACCTTGAGAGAAGTCTGTAAATTGTGGTGTCCAGCCAAGCTCGTCACGAAGTTTGCTTGCATCAATAGCATAGCGCAAATCGTGTCCTGCACGGTCCGTCACGTGGTCGTAAGCGTCTTTTGGTTGACCCATTTTTTCAAGAATCAATTCAAGCACTTCTTTGTTGTTCTTCTCACCGTCAGCACCAATTAGGTAAGTTTCACCCATACGGCCTTTTGTCAAGATTGCCCAAACACCAGTCGAGTGGTCGTTGGTATGAATCCAGTCACGGACGTTTTTACCTTCACCGTACAGTTTTGGCTTGATACCTGCCAAGATGTTGGTGATTTGGCGTGGGATAAACTTCTCGATGTGTTGGTATGGTCCGTAGTTGTTTGAACAGTTTGAAATGGTTGCTTTGACACCAAATGAACGCACCCATGCTTTGACAATCAAGTCTGAAGCAGCCTTGGTTGATGAGTATGGTGATGATGGGTTGTAGTTGGTTTCTGCTGTAAATTTCTCACCTGGACCTTCGCCATGACCTGGTAAATCTTCACGCAAAGGAAGGTCGCCATATACTTCGTCAGTTGATACATGGTGGAAACGGATGTCGTATTTACGAGCCGCTTCAAGAAGAGTATAGGTACCGATAAAGTTGGTATGGATGAACGGACTTGGGTCGTTGAGAGAGTTGTCGTTGTGGCTTTCTGCCGCATAGTGAACGATTGCATCTGCCTTAGCAGCCAATTTGTCAACCAATTCAGCATCTGCAATGTCGCCAACAACAAGCTCAACTCGGTCACCAAGGATAGCTTCAATATTAGCCTTGTTTCCTGCATATGTTAATTTATCCAACACAGTTACGTGAACGTCTGGATGGTTGTTATAAACATAGTGTACGAAGTTGGAACCGATGAAACCAGCTCCACCAGTTACGATAATATTTTTAAATTGAGACATTTTTTTCTCCGAAAAGTTTTTTTCTTTTTTGATTGTTTCCTTAGGTAGTGGGGTCGTAAGCAACCACCAAGGTGTTTCATTACTAAACCATGAGCCTAAGGTCTCATGGTTACCCCCGCTCCTTAGCAAAGCAAAGGAGCTTCTCACTACGGCCATGACACACAGAACTGCTCGCTTTGCTCACTTTTTTTACCTCAAGATTTCCTTCAAGTAAGCAATCTTGGTAAAGTCTTTTTGATTGTTATTTTCTGCACGGTAGGAATCTTTTGAAGAGGCTTGGTAGATTTTCAGGTATTGGTCAAGTGTCGGTAGGTAATAGCGAACACCTGCTGTTTCTAGTTCTTCCAAATCTTCTAACTCTACTCCTGCAAATTCAGGCAGTGAATGAAGTCCACCGAACTCAACAGATAGGCCGTCCTTATGAAATTCATGTTCATGACGGTCAACTAGGACATAACCCAACTGGTTCATCATGGCAATCAGCACATCTGCACGATAGATCCGTTCGTCATCTGGGGCTTCCCAGCCACGTGGATCACTAGGAACATGAATATCTAAATCTCCTGCCTGCCAGTCCTTCCCTGTGCGCCTTTCCAAACCAACTGAGCCCATTAACAAGGGGGTAATTCCTAGCTTGTTTAACTGCTCCGCTATTTCCAAAAAGGCTTGAAACATTAGAGGTCCTCTTTTCTCAAAGGCTTTACGTCCTTGAGGAGTGGGTGGTTTTTATCTGCTTCTGAGACTTCTGCTTTTTCTAAGTTTTCCCACTGGATGTCGAGGCTAGGGTCAGCGTAGTTGACGAAAGCATACTTAGGCTTGAGTTCCAAAGCCCAGTAGTCGTTAACCAAGTAGCTGTAAGCCACGAAATCTGACAAAACTTGGAAACCATTGGCTACTCCGCGCGGAACGAAGATACCTTTTGAAGCATCAATAACGGTTTGGTAAGTATTACCGAAGGTCTCTCCTTCACGAAGATCGACCCAAGTTCCCAAGACTTTTCCACCGTCTGCTACTGAAATGTATTTATCCCAAGGCTCTGCGTGAAGACCACGAAGAACGTTTTTGCGGGAGAAGGAAACGTTATTTTGTAATTTTCCTTCTGCAAAAAAGCTTTCTGGGAAGCCGAGTGGCAACATTTTTTCCTTTTGGAAGTTCTCCTTAAACCAGCCACGGTTGTCGCCATGAACTGGAATGTCAAATTCTAACATCCCTGGAATGCCTTCAACTGGACGGGCTGCGAGTGTTTTACCGAAAAAGTTTTCTGTCATTAAGCTTCTCCAATCAAACGGAGCAAGTATTGTCCGTATTCATTTTTCTTGAGTGGCTGTGCCAATTCGTACACTTGTTCTTTTGTGATGTAGCCCATGCGGTAGGCAATTTCTTCCAAGTTTGCCACTTGAACGTTTTGCAAACGTTGAACTGTTTCGATGTATTGAGCTGCTTCCAAGAGACTTTCATGTGTCCCTGTGTCCAACCATGCAAAACCACGTCCCATCAATTCAACTGATAAATCACCGCGATCTAAGTAAGCCTTGTTTACATCAGTGATTTCCAGCTCACCACGAGGAGATGGTTTGATATTTTTCGCAATCTCAACGACATCATTGTCATAGAAATACAAACCTGTAACTGCAAAATTTGATTTTGGATTCTCTGGTTTTTCTTCGATAGAGATAGCATTCATATCTGCGTCAAACTCAACAACACCAAAGCGTTCTGGGTCTTTTACTTGGTAACCGAAGACAGTTGCTCCTTTATCTTTGCTTGCGGCACGTTGCAACATCTTGGTCAAGCCATTTCCATGGTAAATGTTATCCCCCAAGATAAGGGCTACATGGTCGTCACCGATGAATTCTTCGCCGATAATGAAGGCTTGTGCAAGTCCATCTGGGCTTGGTTGTTCTGCATATGAGAGAGAAATTCCCAACTCAGAACCATCACCAAGCATATCCTTGAAACGTGGTAGATCCTGAGGAGTAGAAATAATTAAGATTTCTTTAATCCCAGCCAACATGAGTGTTGACAATGGGTAATAAATCATTGGTTTGTCATAAATCGGCATCAGCTGTTTAGAAGCTGCGCGTGTCAATGGGTAGAGACGAGTCCCAGACCCACCTGCCAGAATAATACCTTTCATATAAGAGTACCTACCATCAATTAATATCAGTTCATTATACCATATTTTTCATCATACTGTCATAAGAAAAAAAGCCGTACTTATTTCCCAAGTTTATCACTTAAAAAAGCATAAAGAACAGCTAACCCCTTGCCTATCAAGGGATTTCACTGTTCTTTTCTCTTATTTTTTTGTTGTGTATGGACGTTTCCCATACTTCTTAAGCGTTTCAAATTTGACAATTCCATTGGTCCAATCAAACCCCAAAAGCTTATTTAACTCCTGCATATCGGAATTCTCTTGAAGCCTATAGTAATCATCCCTCAATCTTGTGGCCTTTGCACTATTTAGAGCAGAAGTAATCCGTTCTGGACTCATTTTCCAGTCAATCTGATGTTGGAGTAAGCGTAAGTGAACCAAGGCAATAAAGCATGTTAAAAAGTGTGCTTGAATATGTTCTTCTGTCCAAACATAGACTGGACGACTTTCTAACTCCATCTTAGTTACACGGAAGCAATCCTCAATTTTAGACAATTCCTTGTAGGAAGCAAGCATAGCCTCATCGCTCATCTCAATCTCACTGGTCACAAGGACATGAACTCCATCAAATTGAGCATCAAATTCGACCTGTTCTTGGTCGATTCGGATAAGTGGTGAAAATGGTTTAACCTCTCCGGTTTCCTTATCCAAATAGCTCAATTCAAGATATTTCTTTCCGCCCTTCTTACTCGTTTGTCGAAACAATTCCGCATCAGTTAGCTTATTGGCATAGTCAAGAGCCCCTTCACGTCGAATCCGTTCTCTATCTTCATACTTCTTTGACCAGGTCAGTAGTACTTTTTCTCTAACGGTTGGAGAATCCTTCTTGGTCCCAAGTTTTCTCTCTCGAATGTAAGACTTTTTAGCGAAAGTGATCTCTTGATTAAACTGCCAACCAGATTCTTCCAATATTTTTTCTTGAATATCCTTCGGAGCACCTCGTTTCCCACGGTGCTTTTGTGAAAAGAGCCAGCCATCTCCTTGCTTCTCCATAGCTGAAACATTATTTTGACTATTCATTGCCTTATCTGCCACAACTACAATTCGTTCAATCCCAAATTGTTTCTTTACTTCTTCAACAGCAGGAAGATAAGTCACAGGGTCTGTCTGATTGCCTCTGAATAATTTATAGCTGATTGGAATACCGTTGGTATCCATAAACAATCCCAGTTGCACAATAGGCTTAGGTCTGTGTTCCTTACTAGGTCCCCTCCTACGCAAGCCCTCTTTGAGAATTGTTCCGTTCTCTGATACCTCTTCACTATCAGGGATATCTGTTTCAAAGTAGTAGTTAGTAACATCATAGAAAACCAGACGAGCTTCACGCTTTGTCCGTCGACTTACTTCCTTGTGCAGATGTAGTTGAAGGTCCTCTTTTAGTGAATTCAAGAGATCCAAAGAACGGTAGATAGCATTGCGACTAACTGACCAATCTCCAAACAAATCACCCTGAGAAGCATACGTCGCAAGTTTACTATTAGGATGTAAGATGCGCTGAAAGACAAGTAGCTTTAGTACTTGAACCAAGTCGTAGTCAGCCTTATGAGGTCGGGATTTTAAAAAATGAGATAACTCCAATTCCTCAAACAAACCATCTAGTACCATCCAACCATAAGACTTGTCTGGTTCATACATAGGCGCAAGCAAATCATAGTCAACTGTTAGAGTTTTCTTATCTGTTAAAATCCCTTGCTTAGCTTCTTGTTTTAATCGGTCAAGAATAGCGGGATCGTCTTTTTCAAGTTCGTCCAATAAGCCATATTTTTTGAGAATCCGCTGTTTGACCTTGCCATCTTTACGATATCCCTCGACTAGGTAGACATGGGTCCGACCTTCTTTGTTCGTTGTTGTTTTGATAAATGCCATAGTTACATTATAACATACATAACCATATACAACAAGGATAATGATAAAAATTATTTAAAAAATTCAACTATATCAAGCACTTATGGCATTTTTTTGAAAAATTAAGTGAGAAACTCGGGATTATACCATATTTTTCATCATACTGTCATAAGAAAAAAAGCCGTACTTATTTCGTACGAATCTTTTTACTATTTGCTATTTGAAAGTAATTGACCTTCCTTTACTTCATCAGCAACTCCTTTTTCAACAAAAAAGCGATTTCCAGCGGAAATCGTTTTCTAAAATTGGCTAAATTCTTCAGTATGTTCTCTCAAATATTTTGCCAACCATTTCATGCCATAAGCAATTTCAAAAACTTCTAGAACAATTGATATATCAAGATGAAAACCAAACTCTTTGAGTTTTTGATGAATCTCTTTAATTGACTTAATTTCCTCAAGTTTAACAATCTCTCCAGCATCTTGCTTATCCCTATCTCGTCCACTTTCCAATTTCATTCCTAAAATGTACGTAAGAGGAGGGACAAGAATTTTTAAATTTGAAAAACAAAATGCTAAATTACAAATAGAACGAGGTGGTATTTTGTTCAAGTTAGCAACATTGTTATTTAGCCACAACTCATCAGGTTCATTCACATTAAAATCATCTCCAACTTTGGCAATAATTCTTCTAATCTTATCATTTTCTTTATAAAAAGCATCAACATCTTGTGTTCCTCGAAGATTGTAATACTCAAGAACAAACCCTCCAACACAGATAATTTCAAGATCTATGTTTTCTTTTGATAGTTCCGTATTGAGAGCTTCAAATAAGATTTTCTTATCCATAATTTCCTTCTCTAAATAATTTTAAAATATCTTTAGACTGGCTTTTGCGATTTGCTTTTAAAACATGTTCTCTCGTATGAGTACCATCAGTTAGTGCGTCCTGTAAGGTTATCTTTTGGAATGGAGTTAAGGTAGGATTTTTCAATAATCGTTCAACATCATCCGCTGTTAATTTTGTTTCTTTATCTTGAATAACCTTGTACAGATATCGAAACCATAAGTCTCCGTCACTTCCTGCATGTTCACTTGCTCTTACCATATATTCGTACCAAGTTGTCATTTTTTATCACCATCCTTTTTGACAAGGGTGAAATTGTCATCCTGCTGTTTTCTCCAAAACTAGAAAAATCATTTTGGAATACTCTAAAAATAGTAGGTTTCCAATTGTTGAATCTACACCTGTACACAATAGTTAAAATTCCCTTTATAATACACTGTAGCACACGAAAGAATCATTTTCAAGCATTTTAAATAATTGAATTTTAATCTATATTTTACATTAACTGTCTTTCACCCCAGGGCAACATCTAAAATCATCATAATAATAAATCCAGCCATGAGTCCCAGAGTAGCAATATCTGTATTGCCATTTGTCTGTGATTCTGGAATGAGCTCCTCTACGACAACGAAGATCATTGCACCAGCTGCAAAGGAAAGGGCGTAAGGTAAAATAGGGGTCATAAAGGAAACTGCAAAGGCGCCAAGTACAGCTGCGATTGGTTCAACGATAGCAGACATTGAACCCCAATAAAAGGCCTTCCAACGCGATGCACCGTCAGTACGAATCGGAATAGCCAAGGCAGCTCCCTCTGGAATATTTTGTATCCCAATACCAAGAGCCAAACCCAAAGCTCCAATAAATGCTGCTGAACTATTATTAGCAGCAAGAGCACCAAAGGTGACACCAACTGCTAAGCCTTCTGGGATATTGTGAATGGTAATGGCTAAAAATAAGAGGGCAGTCTTTGATAATTTTTTTCGCTCTCGCTCGTCTCCACCCTCAGCTTCCTCCTTGTCATTACCTAAATGCAAATGTGGAACACCTGCGTCAACCAAACGTAAAAAGATACCACCTGCTGCAAAGCCGACTGCTGCAGGAATCCATGCAAGATTGCCATAAGTCTGCTCAGCATAACTAATTGAAGGAGCAAGCAAAGACCAAAATGACGCAGCAATCATAACACCTGCTGCAAAGCCTAACATGGTATCCAACAAGCGCCGACTGACCGTTCTAAAGAAAAAGACAACAGCAGAGCCGACAATGGTGCAAAACCAAGTAAATAAACCAGCCAAGAGGGCCTGTAAAACTACAGGCTGGTGTGTTAACCAATTCATAATAAACTTCCATTCTAAATTAACCTAACATATTACAATAATTAGGATACCCTAATTGCTAACAAAAAACAAGCCTTTTTTCTAAAAAAGCCACGCAAAAACGTAGCTTGACTGTCTATATTTGATGTGAGCCAATGTCAGGTCACTGGTTATAAATGTCTGAATGGATTGGTTGAAACTGTCGATACAAAGATCTCCACTTCCCAACCTTCTTCCTTTTTCCAAGTTTCCAACAAATCAGCAACTCGACTGATAAACAAGGCTTCGATATGATGCCCTGGATCAATAGCCAGCAACCCTTTTGTTAACATGTCTTGACCTGTGTGGTAGTAGATATCACCGGTGATGTAGACCTCAGCACCCTTATCAAGGGCTGTCTGATAATAAGAACCTCCGCTCCCACCACAGATTGCAACTCGACTGACATATTGTTGTGCCTGATGGCCATAAGTCACTAGTCGTACAGCATCAAGACCAAAGACAGATTTAACATTCAAGGCCAACTCTTCTAATGTCTGCTCTGCTATTGTTCCAACACGACCAAGCCCTTGACCCTCTGATGTCTCCAGTAAATAGGTTGTATCATGGATACCCAACAACTCGCAAAACCAGTCGTTAAGCCCACCACTCACTACATCTATATCAGTGTGGCTAACATAGACCGCAATATCATGTTTAATCAAGTCCAGATACATCTTCGTCTGTGGATTGTCAGCCACTAAATCCTTAATTGGACGAAAAATTGGAGCGTGCTTGACGATGATCAGGTCTATCTGTTTATCAATAGCCTCTGCCACAGTCGTTTCACGGACATCCAAGGTGACCATTACTCGCTGGATTTCCTTGTTCAATGTTCCAATCTGCAAACCAGTTACGTCACCCTCCATGGCCAAAGATGGCGGACAAAAGGATTGGTAACGATCAATGACGTGCTTAGCTAACATGAAGAACCTCCTTTATTTGATCCATTTTTTGGGAAATAGCGGAGCGATCGCTGTGGCGTTCAAGAGGTACTTGTTCCAAAGCTAAACTCAGCTTATCAAACTCCTTAAGCCACTTTTTCTGAAAAACAGGGGATTGTTTGATGGATAAGAAAGGACCAAAGCGCAATTGAGCAGCTGTCAAGTCCATTGAACCTTTTTCTGCTACCAGAATCTCATAAATCTTATCGTTCTCTTCTACAATCTCTTCAGCAATGAGCTTAAATTGATTCTGAACCAACCAATTTCGAACATCATCTTCGCGATTGTTTGGTTGTAAAATGAGCCGTTCAACCGAACCCAACTTTTCTTTTCCAGCTTCTAAAATATCGGCAATTAAACGCCCTCCCATACCAGCTATGGTCACCGCTGAAATCTGGTCTTGTTCCTCTACTGCAGCAAGTCCATTGGCCAGCCGTACCTGAATCGCATCAGATTGACCTGCCAGCTCAACATTCTGGAGCGCTGACTGGTAGGGACCTTGAACGACCTCACCAGCAATGGCAAAATCAATGCGCTTTTGCTCTACCAAAAAAAGAGGGAGATAAGCATGGTCACTCCCCACATCAACTAATCGTGCCCCTTGTGGCACAAAATCTGCGACTGTTTCTAGTCTTTTTGATAATTTTGTTTCCATATTACTCTTTCCAGAGGTTCATTGCATCAAGAAAATCACTGGAGACAGTTACATTCTTAGGATTCTGGATGTCTCTTTCTATATTTTTAGCTTCTACCTGTGCCACTGTGGTTATTCCTTCACGGCGCCAGTTTCGCAAAATAGCCTGGATATATTTCCAATTGGTTTTATTGTTAAAAACAGCTTCTTTCAAAGCAGCTCGAACCAAGTCAACAGAAGTTTTGTCATCTTCAACCGTCTTTTGTAAATCTTCAATTTCAAATGGGGATAGGAAGCGACCCAATTCCCTTTCAAAATCTCCAACCAAGGTTTTCAATTCATTTTCAGACCGAACTATTTCAACAGGTTGTTTTGGTTCTAATAGCACATCTAGTTTCTCGAGTGCAGGTAGTGCATCAAAAATCATTTCGATTTCTCCTGCGATACTGATCGTTTTAAATTCTAATAGCCCAGCTTCTTGCAGGTTTTCAATTGCTTGATTGACCTGTGCCACTGTTTTTCCTGTAGCCTGAGCAACTTCACTAGGGGCTAACGATTCCAAATGTGAGGTATTTTGATAAAAGAAAAACTGCCAGATAAGAAAATCATCTGCTGATGAAAATAATTCTTTGTAATGTAACAAAAGAGCTGCAGGAATGACTACATTCCCTTGTCGAAATTGCTGTGAATAATTCATATATCCTCTTTATAGACTCGCTGAAAGGGCAGAATCTTCAAATAGTTTCCAGTCATACGGTGTTTCTTGATAGACCGCGTAGTTTATCCAGTTAGTAAAAAATTGAGCAGCAGGCAAATTCCATGAAAGAGCAGGTCTAGTTGATGGGTCATCATTTCTGAAATAATTCTCAGGGATATGTGGATTTTTTCCAGCTAAACAGTCTCGCTGGTATTCTTTTGCAAGGGTATCGCGATCATATTCCAGATGACCAAAACTATAGACTTCTCGTAAGTTCTTACTGGCCAAAATCGATAAACCGACTTCCTCGCCACATGAAAGAATTTCAAGGTCATTCAAATGAGAAATATCAGCAGCTTTCACCTCTGTGTATCGCGAATGCGGCGATTGAAAATCATCGTCAAATCCACGCATCAATGGATTCGTATTGTTGACAACATCCTGTCTATAAACTCCTGAAAGCTTGCGTTTCATATTATGTTTTTGTACTCCGTATCGAGCATAGAGACCAGCCTGCGCTCCCCAACAGATATGCAAGGTTGAAAAAACATGATTTTTCGACCATTCTAATACAGATACAAGCTCAGACCAATAATCTACAGCTTCGAATGGCAGATTTTCAACTGGTGCTCCAGTTACAATCAAGCCATCAAAATAGGAATCTTTGACCTGCTCAAACGTTTTGTAAAATTGTTCTAAATGATCTGAATGAGTATTTTTCGATTCATGACTCGCCATGTAGAGGAATTCAACTTCCAATTGCAATGGCGTATTAGCCAAAAGACGGAGCAACTGAGTCTCCGTCACAATTTTTTGAGGCATGAGATTTAGAATCAATATCTTTATGGGACGGATATCCTGATGGCTAGCACGGTCGCTATCCATTACAAAAATATTCTCTTTCCTTAAAATATCTACTGCCGGTAATGATTTTTCGATTTTAATTGGCATACTCTAACCTCCTGAACGAACTTATCTCTATTATAGAACAGGAAGAACAGCATTTCAATTAGAATAAAACTAGGCTTAGTTATAAGTTTTAACTATAAGGTCTTAAAAATATTCAATCATTCTATGTTAATGACTTAATAGTGCATCAAGACCTTGTAGTCGTAATTTCCGATGGCTTCACGACCTTTAAGATCATCAAGTTCAATCAAGAAGGCACAACCAGCAACAATCCCACCAAGTCTTTCAATCATTTCAATCGTTGCTTTAACAGTACCACCAGTTGCCAACAAATCATCTACGATCAACACGCGCTGACCTGGTTTGATGGCATCGGCATGCATGGTCAATGTATCTACACCATACTCTTTTTCATAATCAGCTGAGATGACTTCGCGTGGTAACTTACCTGGTTTACGAACTGGTGCAAAACCAATTCCCAATTCAAAGGCAACTGGACAACCAACGATAAAGCCACGCGCCTCTGGACCAACAATCATATCAATTTGTTTATCAGTTGCGTATTGAACGATTTCACGTACAGCATAGCTGTATGCATTTCCATCCGCCATCAATGGGCTAATATCACGAAATTCAATCCCCTCTTTTGGATAATCAGGAATGGTTGCGATGTAATCTTTTAAGTTCATTTCTTTCTCACTTTAAAAAAATAATTTTTACTCTTCATTATACCATGAAATTTTCATTTGGTATATTTTCAGCCCTGACAAAGACTCTTGCTATACTGATTGCGAATCTTTCTTTGAGCTAGACACGTTATTCTAAGAAACTGTATTCAGTGTCAATGGCTTTTAATACGGTTAATAGTATAGGCTAGGAATCCAGCTTATGAATATCTGCCCTTAGTTGTCTACTCAACTGAGACACCAATCTCGCTCTGCTATTGCCAGCAAAAGAAAAATCGCCATCTGAATTAAAATAAGATGTTTCCCAGCCGGCAGGTGTCTTTCCACGCTGATAATGTCGAATACGTGTGGGAGATAAATAGCTAGCTGTCTTAGCGCTCAGGGCTTTCTTCCGAAACTGTGGATCGTGAGGACCAACTGGTGCAATATCGAGCTGAGTATGACGCTTATCATTAGCATTAGCGTAGTTAAATGAAGCCCCATTTACTACGCCATTTCGATGCGGAGTCTTATCCAAAATCAAGGCGAACTGCCCCTGCTGACTGAGGATAAACTCACTGTGAAAACCAATGAGTACCTTTATATTGACTGGTAATGGCTCTACCTTATGGTTGCCAAAGCCCCGTTTATTATGCAAACGAGCAGACTCATTGAGACGATACGACCAGCGTGGTAATTGATTCAAATAAGCCACCATAGCCTGCCAATCCGTATGTCCCTGTCCAAAATGCTTTCGAACCCAACAAGCCTGCTGATAGGAAATTAAATAGCGCAATTGATGAACTTGCTTGTTTAATAACTCAGTTCGCGAAAGCTGTTGACCTGGAAAAGCTCGGTCAACCAGTCTAGCAAAGTATTGCCAAAAGGGATGGTGGGGAGGGCAATCACAATCCATTTTTTCCACCAAATCTGACAAATGGCTCTGGTGTAATTCCTCAGGAAAGTCTAACATCCTCACACTCTGGGCAATAATCTTTACTGCCCTCTCTCGGTCAAACGTGCGACTTTCAGCCCTCAGCAACCTATAGTAGCTTTTGGAAGCAAAGAGAGCCGATTCTGTTACGAACTGTTGAACATATTCAGGAATTTCTGCTTGGGGTAACTGAAGGATGGGCTTTAAAAAAGCAGTTGCCAAAGCCTTTTCCGACCACCCTCTTCCGCTCAATTCCATCAATCCAGCATGGACTTGCTCTGATTGCTTTATATGATGTAACAAGCGATTTTGCCTATTATTCCATGCAACAAAAGTCAGTATCCCTATCAGACTAATGATCAACAGTATCCAAATAGTGATTAATTCTGTCCACATAGCCACTCATAGATTTCCTGAACAGTACCAAGCGCCATTAACTCTTGCTGCATCACGGTTTGTTTTAAGTCTTGATAAATCTGACTTTCTGAAATTTCCCGTTTCTGCGCCTCTTTGTTGACCCGCATGACCCCATCCGTAATGGTAACAAATTCTAATTCTTGGAAAATCTGAATCATTTTGACCAAGAGACTGTCCTTAATTTTTAAGTAACCAGCCAAATCTTTCAGTTTGTAGCGAACATCAAACTCATCAAATTGGTAAATGGTCTTATACAATTTAGCGAATTGTTCTCGGCTACCATACCCATCTAAATAGTATGGTTTCGCAATTTCATTTTTAAAATAAATGGCCTCAAATTCTTTTTCTTGGAAATAGCTGCGCAGACTACTGATATCTTCTGGCAAAGTCGCAAGGACAATAGCAGATTCACTAGTCACAGGATGATTGATGTCCAAAATAGGAACATCTGCAGGAATAGGATGTTGCTTACCACGAATATTATAAAGTTGAACACCATTGACCCGAGCATCAACCAACATGAGCTGAAGACTAGTATTGCCATTCCATTGATTGACAGACAAGGTAACAGCTAGTTCTAAGCCCTTGGCCTGTGAAAATTCCAAGGCTTGATTGCCTTTACCAAACGCGACCACGTCAAATCCAGCAGCCCCTTTTGTAATCCGGACTTTCAGGTGAGCATTATTCTGCCCCATGGTTCTTGCTGATTCCACCTGAAAATTCTTGAGATAGAAGACAGGCTTTTTATTGTCCATGCCATATGGTGCCAGTTTTTCAAAGGATTTTAGGGTATCTAAGGTTAATTCCTCTAAATCCAATTCTTCATCCAAAACCAGCGAAGACTTGCTAGATAGATCCAACTTATTTTTGATAATGTAGTCAGCCAAGGTTTGAGCAAGCTCTTCAAGTTTGTCAACCTTCAAGGTCATACCTGCTGCACCAGCATGGCCACCAAAAGCAATAAAGAGGTCCTGATGATCTTTAAGGGCCTTGAAAATATCAACCGCTTCAATCGAACGAGCCGAACCCTTTGCCTTACCATCTTCAATCGACAAGACGATAACAGGCTGGTGCAATTCTTCTAGTAGGCGTCCTGCCACAATCCCTAAAACACCTGGATTCCAACCTTCTTTAGCCAGAACTTGAACAGGTCTATCTCGGCGCAACATGGTTTTTGCTTCATCATAAATTGCTTGGACAACATCTTTGCGTTCTACATTTTTACTATCAATCATGAGGGCAATTTGATGGGCTTCTTCGTCATCAAAACCAGTCAGTAATTCGATGGCTGGATTTGGATCATCGAGTCGACCAAGGGCATTCAACCTCGGAGCAAGTTGGAAACCAACTGTTTCTTCATCAAGGTTATCCATATCAATGCCAGCTATTTTCATCAATTCTTGGAGGCCTGCACGTTCGGTCTGTTTGAGAAGAGAGAGACCATATTTGACCATGACACGATTCTCATCGGTCAAGCTAACCATATCAGCGATAGTACCAATTGCGACCAAATCCAGCAAGTCTGCATGAACAGTTTCAAGAAGAGCACAGGCCAATTTGAAGGCTACACCGCATCCCGCCAAATGTTTGAAGGGATAATTTCCCTCTGGATGCTCTGGATGTACAATCGCATAGGCATTGGGAAGGATTTCCTGCATGGAATGGTGGTCTGTCACGACTACATCGACACCCATTTCCTGGGCATAGGCAATCGCTTCATGACCTGCTACGCCATTGTCCACGGTCACAATAAGAGAAATCCCCTGCTGCTCGATAAAATACTTGTAAACTGACTGATTCGGCCCATAGCCATCTGTGAAACGATTGGGAAGATAAACTTGGACTTCTGCCCCCATTTCCTCCAGAGTTTCTTTCAGAATCGATGCTGAGGTCATGCCGTCTGCATCATAATCTCCATAAATCAAAATCTGTTCGTAATCTTCGATTGCTCGGCGAATCCGCTCTACCGCCTTGTCCATATCGTGAAGCAGGTATGGGTCATGGAGATCTTCTAAACTTGGTTGGATAAAGGAATGCAGTTCTTCTTGCGAATGAATGCCCCGCTCATACAACAATTTGGCCGCTACTGGATCCAGCCCTTCTTTTTTAGCTAATTTGATAAAGTGTTCATCAGAAAAACCGGTCAATAATTGCCAGTCATAATTGGGTTTGATCACGTTATTAACTCCTTTAATACTCATACTCAATGAAAATCAAAGTAACCTAGCTTTAACAATCTTGGGGAAAGTTGAAAACTAGAAAAATAAAAAAACTGAGTTCGCGTCATAAAGCCGAAGATAGAATTCTGTCACATTCACATTTCAAGGTAACAGGCTGAAAAGCCCTTGACAAGAGACAATTTTGATTTTCGAAGAATATCAAATAATTGCAACAATGTCCACTCTGGTAAACATTGATTTTTCGAGTATAAACTATCTTACTATTATACCATTTCCCAAGAAAAAAAGGAGCAGAGGAACTCAACGATTGATTTGAGTCTCCCTGCTTCTTTCTTAGAAACAACTATTATAGTAAAGGTGACAAGATATTTAACAACGCACCAGCCAAACGCTTATACCACGGGTAATTATTTTCAAAACCAAGGAAAGTAATCCGTTCAGATTGTTCAAACGAATGCATGAAATCTTTGTGAATATCTTCTAAAACTTGGCGATGGTTATATACATAAAGTCCACATTCAAAATTGAGATAAAAAGATCGAAAATCCATGTTTACTGTACCAACTGTCGCCTTTTTATCATCAACTAAAACCACTTTCGAATGAACAAACCCAGGAGTAAATTCATAGATTTCAATACCAGATTCTAAATAGGTTCTAAAATCTGTTCGTGCCGCCAGATATGCTGTCTGCTTATCGTAAATATGTGGAAGAAGGATACGAACAGTGACCCCACGTTTCGCTGCATAGGTGAGATTATCAATCATCTCATCATCTAGAACCAAATAGGGAGTCATAATATAGATGTAGTCAGTTGCTGACTGAATCATATCCAAGTAAACCCGTTTCGCAACCTCATCCCCATCAAATGGACTTTCACCGTAAGCTAAGAAATACCCTTCTGTATCTGTAGTCTCTGTCTCAGCATCATGCGCTTCCTTCAAGTATTTCAAATCATCATTTGACTTTTTCTCATCATGATTCCACATTTGCAAAAACATCAAGGTAAAGTTTGAGACGGCCTCACCTCGTATCATAATCGCTGCATCTTTCCAGTAGCCAAATCGTTCCTTTTTATTGATGTATTCATCAGCAATATTGATACCACCTGTAAAAGCAACTTTTCCATCGATTACTGCAATCTTTCTGTGATCACGATTATTCTGAATAGTCGACAGGGCAGGGATTATTTGAGAGAAAACCTTTGTCTTGATACCAAATTGACGTAGAGTTTTATAATAGTTATAGGGTAGAGTGCTTAGCGAGTTCATTCCATCATACATAAACCGAACCTCTACACCCTGAGCAGCTTTTTCTTTTAAGATATCTAAAATAGAATCCCACATATAGCCAAAATCGACAATGAAGTATTCCATAAAAATATAATTCTCAGCTTTTTTTAATTCTTCTAATAACGCCTCAAATTTCGCTTCTCCAGATGGAAAATAGACTGCGTCTGTGTTGGTGTGTAAAGGATAGCCCACATATTCACTCATATAATGAGCTAACTTAAGTTGCTCACGGTCTTCCTTAGCCAAACCTCTCATTACTTTTTCAGAAGTCTTCCCATACAATCTCAATATTTCAGCTTGACGCTGAAAAGTCTTGCGGTACCGTCTGGTTTCAATATTTGACTGTAAAATAAAGTAAAACAGTGCTCCAAATACTGGGATTCCAACAACAAAGACAATCCAGGTTAACTTAAAACTAGCATTCATCGGCCGATTAATAATCGAAACTGCTACAACTAGTGAAAAAAGTTGCATAACCGTCAAAAACGCTGGAAAATAAGTTGCCGCTGAACCAACTGTCCACAAAATAACAAAAATTGTTAAGGCAATCAAACTAAGAACAATAAATGTTCGACTATAAATAATCTTCCAAATCTTTTCCATTTCATCCCCCTTGCAAATTTCAACTATTATATCAAATTTTAGTCAAATATCCCACTAAAATGATGCATCATTCCCACACAATCTATGTTTATTTATTTACACTTACCTATTTTATATAGGTTTCAAAAATAAAAAACAGATACATGTTACAGATTTTGCTGAGAAAGAAGAAATCTTTTATTATGTGCTCATTACCAGGTATAATATGTAAAGAATATGACTTCATTATTTGAGAGATGGTTAAAACGCCGAACAAGAATTCAGCGTTTTTTCTATGCCTATTTTAAATTAAATACTGTACTGGCCAAGTAGTCTGATACTCTTGGGAAGAGAGTATAGAGTTTATGAGCTGCAGCTAGTGACCACGGTAAATTGATATCACGCTTCTTCGTCCCCATGGCAGCCACAATTTTCTTAGCTACATAGTCAGGCTGCAAGAGAAAGGCTTTGACACTTTCTTGATAGCTTCCATCAGGATCTGCTTGGTCGAAAAAGCTAGTCGCAATAGGTCCTGGATTAACAGTTGTTACTGTCACACCATACTGGGCCAACTCCAAGCGAATAGTATTTGAAAAACCCATAGCCGCAAACTTAGTTGCAGAATAAACGGAAGACTTGCTTGAAGCGATCAGACCTGACATCGAAACAATATTAATGATTTGCCCGCTCCGTCTAGCCTTCATCCGTTTACCCACTAAACGGCACATGGTCATCAGAGCAAAAGTATTGATGTCAAACATAGCTTGAACCTGCTGACTTGAAAAATTTTCAAAGTCATCATAAATTGCATAGCCTGCATTATTGACTAAAATATCGATTTGACCAAACTGGCTATCTAATCCTTCAAAAAATGCAATTAACGCGGCTTCGTCTCGAAGATCCACATTAAAAACTGCCTTTTTTTCATGATAGGCATAGAGTTGCTCTATCTTCTCTACATCTCGCCCCAACAAAATCAAGAAATCATCTTTTAGCAAAGGAATCATTTCCTGTACTAGACCACCAGATGCCCCAGTTATTAAAATGGTTCTCATAGTTCAATTTCCTCTAAATCTTTAACGATATGGACCTGCTCAAATATAGTTCTCGCATCATTACGCAATTGGCTGATATCCTTGGACAAAAAGCGCGGACTGATATGATTGAGCAAGAGTCGTTTGACACCAGCATCCTTAGCTACTTGAGCCGCTTCCATATTGGTTGAATGCCCATGCTTACGAGCAATATGCTCATCACCCTTACCATAGGTTGACTCATGCACCAGCACATCAGCATTTACAGCCAGACGTACACTGGCATGGCACTTACGCGTATCCCCTAAAATCGTCACTACCTTACCAGGCCTTGGAGGGGAAATATAGTCACTAGCGATAATTTCAGTCCCATCCTCAAGTGTCACATTCTGACCATTTTTTATTTTTCCAAAGAGGGGGCCAAATGGTACACCCGCCACGCGCAGAGCCTCTGCATCCAAGGTCCCTTCCAAATCCTTTTGGATGACACGGTAGCCGACACAAGGAATGGTATGGTCCAGCTTTTCGGCGAATACCGTGAATTTGTCTGTTTCTAGTACCTGACCAACCGTTTCAACATCAAACTCATGAAAATGAATGCGATAAGGTAAGCGTGAACCAGACGCTTTCAGACTAGCCAAAACAAAAGATCGAATCCCCATAGGACCGTAAATATCAATATCTGTTTGTTCCTCACTCGATTGAAACGAACGGCTTGATAAAAAACCTGGCAAACCAAAAATGTGATCACCATGTAAATGTGTTATGAAAATTTTAGCAACTTTTCGAGGACGAATAGTGGTTTCCAAAATCTGATTTTGAGTTCCTTCGCCACAATCAAAAAGCCAAATCTGATTGATTTCGTCCAACAGTTTTAAGGCCAAACTGGACACATTACGGGCCTTGGAGGGCTGACCAGCCCCTGTACCTAAAAATTGAATTTGCATTATTTACTTTCTAATCGATATATTATAGCTGAGCGACCCGACCAGGCAAAATAGCGCTGACCTGAATAACCATCCGCTACTTCTACAACTTCCTCCTGATTGAGACCCGAAATTTTGACCAAGTCAGCCGAGCTAGCCACCTCTGTTAGCAGAAAATCTGTTTCCTCATCTTGCAACTGACGCTCATCAAAGGCATTGGTCTCCATGAAAATCTTGCCGTCTTCTACAAAAACGACATAATGGGGAAAGACCTGAGCTATCTCAAAGAGCAGACCTTCAGTGATCTCCACTTCTCCTTCCGAAAAAACTTGAGCCAGACCGTCTGCTGACACATAGGCAAATCCGAAAGACTTGCCTGATAAATTCAGGCGGACAAAAGGCTTGTCTTCTTCAAAGCTGGGTTCTTTTGGAAAAAGGCAGAGCTGCTGAGAAAGTGTCAGATAGTAGTCCGTCGCCTCTTCTGCTCCTTGTTTCTGGTAGATTTCCGCAAAATAAGCGTTGATAACTGAAGGCGGTGGCGTGATAAAATCTAGTTTTTGTTGGTCAGTCATACCAGCTAATTTATTCGCCAGATAGACCTTGTCCAGACTGGTAAAGCCACCGTATTTGGTTGCCAAATCAAGATAATCCGTCATAAAATTCTTCCAACTTCCATTTATTAGCGGAAGCGATATAGCCTGATACCACTTCCACATCCTCTTCATAGGTCCGATTTTCTATCAGGGCAAGAGTTGCTAAATCATGCAATTTATAAGATTCAGCAAGTGGAACCCTGACCTCAAATCGTTCAAACATAGTCTTAATCTTGGCCAAGACCATCATCTGAATATGGCCTTTGGCATTTTCATCCTTAGCGGACAGCATGACATGCGGAAACTGACTGGGGGTAAAGCTGTCATCGGTCTTGTCCAGCTTGTTGTAAAGGGCCAGGCGAGGAATGTCCAGCATATCCAAGTCCTTGAGAATGTCTAAGACCACCTGCTCCTGCTCACTGTGATTGGGGTCAGAGGCGTCGATGACATGGAGCAAGAGGTCCACGTTCATGGACTCTTCCAAGGTGGACTTGAAGGCAGAAATCAACTCAGTCGGCAGGTCCTGAATGAAACCAACCGTATCGGTCAAGGTCACATTAAATTTGTCTGCCAAGTTAATCTGCTTGGTCGTGGCATCAAGTGTGGCAAAAAGTTCATCTGCCTCATACTGTCGCTTATCCGTCATGGCATTCATGATAGTAGACTTACCAGCATTGGTATAGCCAATCAAGCCGATTTTGAAGACGCCTGATTGCAGGCGGCGTTCACGGACAGTCGCCCGATTTTTCTCCACTGTTTTGAGTTGGCGCTCAATGTCATGAATCTGGTTGCGAATGCTTCGACGGTTGAGCTCCAACTGGCTTTCACCTGGTCCACGAGAGCCGATACCACCTGCCTGACGGCTGAGCATAATCCCCTGACCAACCAGACGCGGTAACATATACTTGAGCTGGGCCAGATGAACTTGTAGTTTTCCTTCGTGGCTTCGTGCCCGCATGGCAAAAATATCCAAAATCAGCTGCATACGGTCGATGACTTTGACACCTAAAATCTCTTCCAGATTGACATTCTGGCGGGGTGTCAGTCGGTTATTGACAATGACGGTATCAATCTCATCAGCTTCGACCATCTGGGCAATTTCTTCTAGTTTCCCTGAGCCGACAAAGGTCTTGCTGTCGTATTTTTCTCGTTTTTGAGTGTAGACTCCCTTGACCAGAGCGCCAGCTGTCTTAGCAAGGCTTGCCAACTCCTCCATGGACATGTCAAAATTATCTGTCTGCTGTAATTCCACTCCAACCAGGAGGGCACGTTCTTGTTCTTTCTGCGTTTCAATCATTTAAAAATTCCTCCACGGCAGTGAAAATCTGCGACTTGTAATCTGGCTCGCCTACTGAGTAAAAGGGGGCCTGCATCCGATTTCTGAACCAGGTCAATTGGCGTTTGGCAAAGCGGCGGCTATTTTGCTTGACCTTATCAACTGCTTCTTCTAGGCTGATTTGACCTGCTAAGTAGGGGAAAAACTCCTTGTAGCCAATTCCCATAGCAGCTTGGGCTTCTGGGTGTTCTTGGTAGAGCCAGCTAACTTCATCTAGTAAGCCCGCCGCAATCATCTTATCCACTCGCTGATTGATGCGGTCGTAAAGAACCTGTCTGTCATCCGTCAGGCAGATGTAAAGAGGCTCATATTCTGACTCTGTATTTTCTAAGTTTTTGCCAAATTTTTTCAACTCTAACCCACGAATGATTCTCCGTCGGCTGTTTCCCTCGACCATCAAACCTGCCTGCTCTGCCATTGTTTCCAAATCCTCGTCAGACAAGCAGTCGAGTTCCGCCCGATAAGCAAGAACTTGCTCCTGGTCAACCAGCCCGCCCAGATGGTAGCCTTCTAACAGACTTTGGATGTAAAGACCTGTCCCACCCACGATAATAGGCAACTTGCCACGACTGGTAATGCCTGCAATCAAAGCCTTGGCTTCTGCTACAAATTCATAAGCCGAGTAGCCCTCGGTCACATCTCGGACATCAATCAAGTGATGAACCGCAGCAGCCTGCTCTTCAGGACTAGCCTTTGCCGTACCGATATCCAGTTTGCGATAGACTTGCTGGCTATCACCGCTGATAATTTCTCCATTGTAGCGCTGGGCCAAGTCTATGCCAAGGGTAGTTTTTCCTACCGCTGTCGGTCCAATGACCACAATAACTTTAGTTTTCATCTTTTTCCTTGAAAATATTTTGTTTTTTCGCTAAAATCTATTATAACACAAGTAAAGGAGAAATAACTATGGCTAAAGGTTTTGGTAAAGGTTTCTTGACAGGTGTTCTTTCTACAGTCGCTCTTGCAGCGGGCGCAGTCTTCACCGTTCATAAAACAATCATTGAACCAGAAGAAAAGAAAGAAGCTTTCATTGAAGAAAATCGTAAAAAAGCTGCACGTAAACGTGTAGCACATTAAAAAGCTGGCAAATGTCCAGCTTTTTTTGTTTTTATTATATCCCAAAATGAACAAGTGAATTGTGGGAAATTGTAACTAAATGATTATATCTTCTTTTTCAATCAGAACAATCGTCCACATCATCACCAAGGTTACAATAGCCAATGATAGAATCAAGGGTAACCAACTACCAAAAATTGGAAAACTATATCCTAAGAGACCTGGTCCAAATGCTGCAATGAGATAGCCACCTGTTTGTACCATACCTGATAAGCGAGCCGTTGCCTGACTGTTACTGGTTTTCATGGTAAAGCTGAGCATCATATATGGAAAGAGTGATGCATTGGAAACACTGAGTACGATATGAATAATTGTCCAAGCAAAAAAGTTTTTTGGAGTGATAACCATAAGGGCCAAGCCCACTAATGTAATCAAAGAGATGAGGAGCATGATGTTCCTGCGAGATTCTTTCGTCTGACGCGAAAGTAGAGTTGTAATGATTGAAGACATTGGTATGGCGGCCAAGTTATAAATTCCAGACATCAATCCAGCTTCTGCTTTTGAAAATCCAATAGATTGCGAAATGGTTGGTAACCAAGTGACTTCTGTGTAGAACAAGACGGATTGCAACCCACCAAAAATAAGAAAGGCAATGGCAGACTTATTTTTCCATAGAGAACTTGTTTTCTCTGATTGGTTGCCAGTCACAAACATATGATTGTTCTTCACATTTGGTAACCAGATAAGTAAAGCTAAGAGGATGACTCCAGTGATTAAATAAATAAAAAATTTCCAAGAAGTAGCTGAAACAATTGGTACTGCAACCATTGACGCGACTGTTCCGGCGATCCCCATCAGAGTAATGTAGATGGTTGTATAAAGCCCAATCTTATGCGGGAAATTAGCAGCAACTAAGCTAGGCAACAAGACATTAATAAATGCGATACTAGCTCCGATCATCATGGTACCGATGAAAAGTGTTTGGAGGTTGAACACCCTCAATCCAGAACCAATAACCATAATTACAAGTACAATGGCCATTAATCGTTCCAAGCCAAATTTTGCCGCCATGCGTGGAGCTATTGATGAACACAGTGCAAACATGATCAAGGGAATCGAAGTCAAAATGCCGAGTGAACTCACTTCAACACCCAACCCTAAGGCAATATCTGTGAGGACTGCTGGCAAGGCTGTAAAGGGTGCCCTCATTACCACACCTAACATCATAATCCCTAATAAAATAAAACTGAAGTGTTTTTTCATTTTTCTCCCCTAAACTTTTTCCAAACGTTCGGATTTCTGCAAAGAAAATTATACCATAGTTCTGCCCCCAGAAAAAGCATTTTAGAAATCCATAAATGAGATATAGCGAACAACTATACCTTTTGACTCAAAATAACTATTTTTCAAATAAAGCAAACTGGGGTAGAATTAGTTCAGTAATAAGTGAAAGAGAGATTTACAAATGACAACATCAAGATTTCAACTAGTGGGTTCCCTTCTACGTCCAGCAGAATTGCGTGACTACAAGACACAAATCGAACATAGAGATGATATCCATTATCCTTTTTATAATGACTTCTCTGGATATCAAGAAACTGAAACAGTAGCCATCGAATCAATCGTGAAGGAACAAAAAGAAAAAGGAATTGATATCCTAACTGACGGAGAATATTCTAAATCTATGTGGCACCTTGACTTTGTATGGGGCTTGAAAGGTATTGAACGGTATATTGCTGATCATGGATATACCTTTAAAGACCATGATGGCGGTCACTTTGAAACAAGAAAAGACATAGGTATCCGCATCACTGAAGAATTATCTGGTAAGAACCACCACTTTATTGAAATCTTTAAAAAAGTGAGTGAGCTAGCTGAAGATACGCAAACAAAATTGACTGTATGGGGCCCAGCTCATGCCTACACTGAACTTGCTGTTTTTGATGGATTGTATGGCGAAGGTCAAGAATATGCAACTGCCGATGATTTAAAAAACGGTCTCATTCAAGCTTATAAAGAATTCCTTGATGACTATAAAACTGCTGGTGGCACCATTATTCAGTTCGACGACTGTCTCTGGGAACTTTTTGATGAAAGTAATCCTGCAAGTTTCTTTGCTGAAGGCAATGCAGGACTAGCTGATTTAGCAGAGGCCTTTGTCAATATAAATAATGAAGTCGTTGACTATGCACATTCACTTGGTCTTACTGTCTGGACTCACAACTGCCGTGGTAACTACGAAAGTCGTCATGCCGCTGGTGGGACTTATGAGGCAATCGCTGAAAAATTCTTGCGTGATCAGCACTACGACCGCTTCTTCCTTGAATGGGATGATGAGCGTGCTGGAGATTTGAAAGCCTTAGAAAGCTTACGCGATAAAAACGCAGAAGTTGTTCTTGGACTTCTGTCAAGTAAGACAACCGATTTAGATGATGAAGAGCGTGTCTATAAACTCTTAGAAGAAGCAAGTAAAATCATCCCTAAAGAACGTCTTTACCTTTCTCACCAATGCGGTTTTGCTTCATGTGACTCTGGTAATGAATTGGCCATTCCACAACAATGGGCTAAAATCAAACAAGGTCAAGATATTGCAAGCAAATTCTGGAATGAATAATAAAAATCCCATGGAACAAAGAGGAATTCCATGGGATTTTCATTATTCGAAGAATGCTATTTATAGTCGAATGAATTAGTTTTCAGACAAGGAACCGAGGCGCAGGTTGCTAGAACAGCCTAAAGGCTGTTCTAGGTTGGAAATAAGACTTGAGAAACAAGTCACTTTCGTAGAGTACGGTAAGACGAAAGTGACGAAGTATCAAAGCTAATTCAAATGACTATACTACCCAATAAATAGGGACAGGAAGCTAGTACCAACCATATCTGCCAGAGCATGTCCTAGAAAGTAAGGCAGGAGATTATCATTTTTCTTTCTATACATATAATAGTAAAACAAGCCAAAAGGCACACCTATTACTAAGGCTGAAACCAATCCTTGATAGGTATGGAATGAGGTTCGGACAATGGTTGAAAAAAGCAATACGAGAGAGCGTTTCTTTGTATCTGTACTTAGCAATAAACCTAGGAAAAAGAATTCTTCGTAAAAGCCGTTAAACAAAGCATAAACAACTGTACTATAATCAACCGCTAAGAAGCGATTTGTCACCGTCGTGATATCCCAATTATAATAAGGGAGATAACCTAGATAGTTATATCCTTCAGAAATCCCTGGAAGGTAAGAGAAGGCTGTAAATGCCAAGTCACTAATCAAACCAGCACCGATAAAAATCAGTGGTCCCCAGAGTAAAACGGTCCATTCTAATTTTACCTTTAGTTGCTTGAAATCATAATTCCGAATCAGCAAATAAACCAAGGCAAACAAAAACAGTTTTCCTTGATTGGCCAATGCCCACCAATTGTCTGCTGCGGTAAAGGTTTGTACTCCATTTTCCACTACTTCTGTCGCAGAAAAAGATGCAATCCATTGCATGGTCGAGGTATAAATAGCATTGCCAAATAAAATTGCGGTCAGGACAAACACATCTAGCCAGTTTAATTCTTTCAGTGATTTTTGGGGTCGAAAAGCTTTCAATATTCTCTTCACACTTTCTCCTTTGCTACATTTTTCTCAACCATTTAGATAGAAATAGTCTATTTTATAACATTTCTAGTAATTCTTGATAGCTGTGAATTGTATAGGTCGGAATGGCCTTGCTGTTGTTTATCAGGTTAGAAGGATTATACCAAACAGTATCCATACCAGCATTATTCCCTCCTTGGATATCTGCAGTTAAGCTGTCTCCAATCATCAATGCGTGTTCAAATTGAAAACCTGCAATCTGCTCTGCTATTTTTTCATAAAAATCCGCCGAGGGCTTTTGCGTTCCCATCTGTTCTGAAATAAATACTTCTTTGAAATAAGGTTGAATCGGTGAGTGAAGCAAGCGATTTTCCTGAATATAGGTCACACCATTGGTCGCCGCATAAATCTGATACCAACGCTTGGTCAGCTCTTGCAATAGCTTATCCGCTCCTGCAAAAATTTGACCCTGCCGTCCTATAAACTCTTGGTATCGCAAAGCCATCTCCGTCCCATCAACCTGACGACCAAAGTGAGCAAAGGTCCGTGAAAAACGAGTATTGATCAACTCTTTCTTTGTGATCAGGCCTTTTTCTAAATCCTTCCACATGCCCTGGTTGAGCGGACGATAGACTTCTTTAAAAGCTTGAATATCCTCAACCTCCATCGAAGCCAAAAACTGTGTCAGAGCCACCTCCTCACCCCGACTAAAATCAAGAAGAGTATGGTCAAGATCGAATAATAAATGTTTGTAGTGCAATTGTGAACTCCTTTTGCTTATTGAGCATATTATATCACAGAATAATTCCAATTTTAGGAAATAAGGTAATACTGAAAACTTTGAAAATGAACAAAAATATTAATTACGGTGTTTTTATGATAATATTTTCGTATAGAATATGATGTTCTTATCTTATAACAAATAGTCCAGATGTAAAGTGAAATTAGTGATTTACTTTTTACATTTTCTCATACTTCTCTATAAGAACTTCAAAATCTCCTTCAATGATTTCGCCTTCATTTTTCCAGATTTCAAACTCTTCTTGAAGTCGTTGCCGATCAATAACAGCAATAGTAATATCTTTTAATTGCTCGAGTAATTCAAAATAATCAGGGAAAAATTGTTTACTAAATTCCTCTTCATTATCAATAAATTCAATATAATATTTTCTTTGCTCTTCAAGTTTTTCTTTTATTAGATTTTTTGCTTTACAAAATTCTTCTTCTTGTTTCTTTTCACTATAACTTTCCCATGCCTCAACACCTAACCCCAAGACACTGCCAAAAATTGCAATACCTTTTGTTAGTTTTCCAGCTAACTTTATCGCTCCCCAAGGTTTAAATTTAAAAGAGGGCATTACAAAATCTCTAACGGCCAAAATAGTCTTGTTGGATATAGTAACATTTTTCAGAAAATTGCCACCTAATTTTATGCCTTGCTTTGCTAAATCCTCAGTCATACTGTTGTAATGATTAACACTAGTATAAAAATGTGTTTGAACCTTTTGTATTTCAGATGAAATTGTACCTACTCGACGCTGAAATTCATTGTTTATATTTGTCTCAAGAACTAATCCTTCATCACCGATATTTTTTTCAAAAAAATCATCAAATGTTTGGATATCTGTTCCTTTAAGTTGAAGAATCAAATCAGTAAACAAACTTAAAATATATTCTTTTAATTCAACACGAGCTGTACTAATACTACGGTTCAATTTTTTATGTTCATTCTGAACATCAGCTAGAGCTTTGTTTAGACTGATCGTCTCCTCATCTAACAATGACATATTTGCTCGTACTACTGGCATTTGTCTCTGAATAATATCTTTTACAATACTTTGACTAGTTGCTAAGACCAAGGCATCGTATCCACCCAACTTTTTAATTTGTTCCGTGGTTGCTCTTTGTAAATCGTTTATATGAGATATACGATAGTACTCCTCTACATTTGATAGCCAATAAGTAAAACCCTCTCCGAAAGGATTTGCTGCAACTGCAACAATGGGAACATCTTGACTTTCAGTGATCAATTTAAATTCTCGAAGACGTGACAAAATATTTACTTTTTTTATCTCTAAACGATTTGTATATTCTTCGATATCCTCAATATCAACTTCCTCATCAAATCTACTAATTACAAAAACTGTTCTGGGTAGTAAATTTAAATCATTAAAAAGCCATTGCAATTCACCTTTATGACTATCTTTAATTGGATTACTTGGTCCCATGACATAAAGTATGAGATTTGCTTCACTAACATATTGACGGGTAATATCTTTATACTTTATTTGATTTGAGGTTTCCTTAAAACCAAATAAACCAGGAGTATCAATTAAATCAAAATTGTTTAAATGATATACATTCACTGAATCACTAGATTCAGACGCATCTATTTTAATTGTTTCAGAATCAAAATTACTAGACCAGGCTGCTACTATCGAAGTTTTACCTTCTGAAAAACCACCAACCAAAGCCACTTTTAATTTTTTTGATTCAGTTTCAGTTATATCTTTTGAAATTTTTTCAATTAGATTACTTCCGTCTACACCAAATTTTTCTCCATTTTGTACAAAAGATAAAAGTCGCTGTAATATTTCAATCGTCTTAAGTTGCTGTTGTTTGAACTGCTCAACTGTTTCCATAATATTCCTCTCCTTTTCTATCTAGCTCGTTTGATAAAAATTTTACTTCATTTTCTACCTCAATAAAAGTTTCTGACATGGTTTTTATTTGCCGAACTGGCTCATACATTACTTTTGTGAGTTCAGCTAAATGTTTATTAACTTCTCTCATAGTTTCTGTTAAATATTTTCCTAATTCTTGTTGAATAATTTTCACTATTTTTTCAATATTTTCATCTGCATTTTTTCTTTGTTGAGATTTTTGAAAGTTTTTATCAATTGCTCCACGCACTATTTTATATGCATGGAAAAATGTACTTAATACTGATAAACCTAGAATAACCCATCCAACTGGATTAGACATATTTAATACAGTTGATATAATACCAATAATATCTCCAACTAATACCATCAAAACATTGCCAATATTAATATTTCTTTTTATTTTTATATTTGGTTGAAAATCAAATTCAAACTTAACTGACTTAGCATAATGTTCAACTAATTCATCTACATAACGTTGATAAGTTGAGACAATTTCTGACATTTCATCCTTGAAATCTTTACTTTGTTTTTCTATATTTTTATTTAAATCAATTGAAAAAAATTTTAATTCTTTCTCAACAATTTTCTTTAATTCTTTTTCAAATCCTTTATTACTAATTCCATTATCAATAATGGAGTAGATTCTTTTCCTGGTATTTGATTTCAAAAATCTCAAAGATTTATAAACAGTGTTTTCCAAGTTCATTTCAAAGGTTTCACTAGCTTCATCTATCATTTGAGAAGTTAATTTATAATTTGAGTGTAGTTTTACTTCTAATTTATTGAATGAGTTTTTAACTTCCTTGATTTCAGTGGTCGTCCATTCCAAAGTTTTTTTTATTTTCTTTAAATTTGACCTAGTAATTTTATTTATTACGTCATTAACTAATTTTCCGGTCATCCAATTAACAAACTCTTTAACTTGACTCATTTCAAAAATAATATCTGAATCTCCTAACTTTTCAGAAAATTTTTCTTTATCTTTTGAAAATTTATTATCATAAAAATTCCCTATCGATAAAAAAGCTGGATATGCTGATAATGAGAAATGAGAGATATAATTTTCTTCAAAAATTTTTGACAATTCTATATCAACTATAGATAAACTATCTTCTTCATTCTCATTTATCAGCGGTTTTCTTAACTGTCTGACGTTTCGAATAGGCTTATTATATAGAAAATATACTTCACTTTGTTGCGATAATTGCTTAGATATTTTTTCAATTGTACCTAAAGGTCCATTATCACCTTTTTGTGGTGGAGTTGGACTTTTGCTTACATAAAATATTACGTGTGCTTTTTCAACAGCACTTTTAATAGATTTTTGAACAATATTTTCTTTTCCTTCAATTCCAGGTAAATCAAGGAGTACAAATTCTTTATCACCGACATTAAATTCATAACTTCTTACTTCTTGAGTAAAATCTGAACGTCCATCTCCTATTATTATTCCATCACTCAAATTCTTTAATTTTGAAATAATTTGAGTTCGAGTTTCTTTCACATAACCCAATTGATTAACTAATCTTTCCAGCAATTGTTCCCTTTGTTGTATTAAAACAACTCGCTGTTTTTCATAGTCAATTTTTTTATTATAGTACCAACTATTAATCCTCTCATTTTCCTTAGCTAAGTCAAAAATTTCCTTTTCATATTGGTCGGTAAATGACTGAAGACCGTCCAATGTATTTTCCAATTCAGTAATCTGCAAAGATACCAAATCAACCTCACTCTGCTCCTTTATTTTATGGAACCAACTTTTTACTACATTCCAAGGACTTGAAATCATCTTGTTAAAAATAATTTGTACAAGTTCATCCTTATCAACATATAGCCGAAGTAAACTATGTGAGATAATTTCTTCCTGTGCAATATTTTTTGCAAGCAGGTCTTCAATTTTTAAAATTTGTACTTTATTCTTAGAAAGTTTATTATTATGTTCACTTTCAATATCTCTTAGTTGAAATTGTAGAGCCTCTACAAGCTGAAAAAACTTTTCGTTTATAGTATTAATTTCTACCTCAATTGAATGAAGTTGCTGCTCTAGTTTATCAAGCTCTAATCTTTTACTTTTGAAACTTTCACGCTCAGATTCTTTGGTCTTTTCTTTTAATAAAATTCGAACTGTCTCAATAAGTGTAGATTTTCCAGCATTTGTTTCACCATAAAATCCAATTGTAAATTTATACCATTCAGAATTTATCTCAAGTGACTTGATATTTTCTTTAACTTCTTTTATTATTCCTTCTAACTTACTTAATGCTTCTAATCGATATTCATCTATTTCTTTAATATCACTATCTTTAGAAAGTATTTGTACAAGTTTTTCTATCTCATCCAATAAGTTTGAATATATATTTAGATGTAAATTTTGAGCAGTCATTCTACTAAATTCCCTAATTTATTTATAGAAATATTATACCTTAAAATTGTCACAATATCTATCTGTCAATTGCGATACAAAGCATAGATTCAAAATTAATGATATCACTTCAACTCAAAAATTCTATATAGATACAAATTACTTTTTTCGAGTTTATCAGTTAAAAAATAAAAAAAGCTCTCTAAACGCTGTCAAATCAACGTTTAGGGAGCTTTTTTGAGTCGTAAATTGTGTTGTGTATGAAGTTTTTCCCTAACTTTTGAATATCTTCATATCTACTGTTCAATAGTTCCATATTATGCCTAAAAATTTAGCAACTTTACACTGTACATCACTCGTCCATGTTCACAAGTAATGCAAAAAGAGGATTCAACTCCCCTTATTAATATTACAGACCTATAATATATATTTATTAATAATTTAGCCAGACAGTGCTTGCATCCCTTCTACCAAGATCTTGGTCGCTTTGTAGGGGTCTTCAGCATGGGAAATGGCTGAGATAAGAGCTATTCCATCTGCACCTGCTTGGAGAATATCCTTGCAATCTTTTGCAGATAACCCTCCTATCGCAACCATAGGAATATCGGAATTGAGTCTCCTTAGTTGCTTTAATCCATCCATTCCAATTGCTGGACTAGCATCATCTTTAGATAAAGTGGGAAAAACAGGTCCACTTCCGATATAATCTACTAGTTCAATAGGCGAATTGAGGTATTCTTCCTCTGTTCCAACTGATAGTCCAATTATTTTCCCTGGGAAGAGCTGTCTCGCTTCTACTACTGACAAATCTCCCTGACCAAGGTGAATTCCATCAGCATCAATGGCACGGGCTAACTCAATATCATCATTGATGATTAATGGAACCTGATAGCGGTGACACAGGTGTTGAACTTGTTTTGCCAACGATAGTTTTTCAGACCCTATTAAAGCCTGCTCACCTTTTTCACGAAATTGAAAGCAAGTGATTCCTGCCTGCAATGCCTTTTCCAGGACATCCAAAAAATTGCCTTTTGAACAATCTGTCGTGCCACAAATAAAGTAAACTTGAAGCATTTTTCTATTCATACTGAATGACCTTTTTTATTTTCTTCAACCTCTTCTGACTGAATTGCATAAAGGCTATTTATAAACTCAATCTGGAAGGTTCCTGGTAGTGAAGTTTTCTGCTCTGCCATTTCTCCAGCGATCGAATAAGCCGATAGAACCTCTTCCAAACAATCCAATAATGAATCCTCATCGGCTAGGTGAATAGAGGCAGCCAGAACTGCTCCCAGTAGGCATCCTGTCCCTGTCACTAGTGGCATTAACTCACTGCCATTTTCCAAAATCCGAACCTCATGATTCACAGCGATAGCATCTTTTTTTCCTGTAATCACTACAGGAATTCCTAATTGTTGGTTGGCTCTGAGGGCTAGTTCACCAACATTGTCTATCTGAGCAGAATCTACCCCTTTCGTTTCAATTCTTTCACCAATCAAGGCTGCAATTTCTCCTGCATTCCCACGAACGAGTGAAATAGAATGATGATGTAACAGATCCAAGGCAACTTTCTTGCGATAGGCACCAGCACCTGCCGCAACAGGATCTAAGACGGTAGGTACACCATATTTCTCAGCAATATCCAATGCAGATTTGTATAGTTCCCAAGTTTCATTGGTCAAGGTTCCTGTATTAATCAATAACCCCTTTGCATAGGGAAGTAGATCCTCCAAATCTTCTGGATACTCGCTCATTGCAGGTGAGGCACCGAGAGCAAGCAAGCCATTGGCTGTAAAATTTTTGACTACATCATTCGTAATACAAATGGTCAAGGGATTTTGGCTACGTAATTTTTCCAAATACATCTAGTTACTCTCCTCTGTAGGTGGTATGATTGACAGGACCATTTCCATGACCCAGTTCTGGAGCAGTCTGAATTGCTTCTGTAATAAATCGTTTGGCGGTTTCGACTGCTTGTGCTACTGTCCGACCTTTCGCCAACTCTGCAGTAATGACTGCTGCATAGGTACAACCTGTACCATGGGTATGGTTCGTAGAAATGCGTGCTGCACTGATGATACTGATCTCATCATCTTCTAAAAATAAGTAGTCAGATGCCACCTTTGCCAAATGACCACCCTTAATGACCACATTTTTTACCCCAAGTTCTTTCCGGATCCAACGGCCCGCATTCATGATGTCATTTTCACTTTTCAGTGTTCTACCGACTAGAACTTCTGCTTCCGGTAGATTCGGTGTAATGATGGTAGCAAGAGGCAGTAATTTTGTTTTCAGCGCTTGGATGGCATCCTCTTCAATCAAACGGTCTCCACTCGTTGCGACCATAACAGGATCCAAGACATATGGACACTTCTGTTTTGTAAGATAGCTTGCGACGAGCTCAATGGTCTCGACTTGTGCTAACATTCCCGTTTTTATTGCATCTGGAACAATGTCCTGAAAGACACTTTTCAATTGTTCTTCTAAAATTTCCTGATCAAGATGACGAATTAGTTGCACCCCCTTGGTATTTTGAGCAACGACACTCGTCACGACTGCCATACCATAAACTGATCTAGCCTGAAAGCTCTTCAAATCAGCCATAATACCTGCTCCGCCTGTCGGATCTGTTCCTGCTATTGATAATGCTACATGTAAAGATGTCATTTTCTATCCTCCAAAATTGGTATTAATTCACTTAATTGCTTGATGCTAACTATACCTGTATTCTCATCAGAAAAAGGGGAATTTGGATGTTCTATATAAACTCCCGCTATTCCTAACTCGTGTCCAATACGAAGATTGTTCATATTATCCTCGACCATTACAATATTGGCTGGATCCATCCCTTCCTGATGTAGGATGAATTGGTAAAACTCCCTATTTTTATCGCTTCCAAACAGATCCAAACTGCTAAATAGTTTCACAAAATAGTTAGAAAGATGGTGGGATGACAATCCTAGTTCAGCCAGCTCCAGATAGTTTGAAGTGACTGCGTACATGACTGCACCTTTTGACTTCAATGTAGATAAGAGTTCATGCACACCATCCATCAAGGAAATATCTCTATATAGTGATTGCAGTTGATTCATTTTTTGCCTTTCAAGTTCATTCTCTTCTAAGGAATTTTCCACAAGTTGCAATAAATACGCGTTGACATCTTCCATTGGAATCCGCCAAAGTTCTTCCTTTATCTGCTGGGTATAAGCAACCCCGTGATGTTTCAAAATCCCTTGAACCACCTGATCCCAGACCTCATAGGAATCAAAAATAACTCCATCAAGGTCAAACCAAATGACCATTTTGCTCATCTATATCTCCTTTCTCTTTTCTCGTTGAAAATGTAAATTGAAGGGGCTGAGGGTATTTGTGAAAATATTGTTAATTGTATTAGCTTTATTATCACTTTCGCCTTGTCAAACTCTACGAAAGAAACTTGTTGAGCATATCATATTTCCAACCTAGAACAGCCACTAGGCTGGCCAAGCTACCTGCTCCCAGTTCCTTTTTCTGAAAGTCTTCATTCGACTATAGAAAAAACTCCATCTGATGGTTTATCAAATGGAGTTACACCTACGATGATTGATGACCAGTAAATACAGTATTCTGTACTAGAATACAAATATAATACTTGTCAACAAAATTTGTTGATACACATTTCCCTTCGGCAGTCCTAACTGCATCAGGTTCGATGGGTATAATCTCAGCCTCTTGGCACCCCAAATGTTCTATTCAATTTTACAAAAATACTTTATCATATTTTCGAGCTTACTGCAATTGTTTTTTAAGTAAATTTAATCTTCTTTACTTATCGGCGCTAGGCTTGCCAAGACTTTTTTGAGTCCCATGTCAGGGAAATTGATTTTAAGTTCTTGATTGCTGCCTGAGCCTGAAACTTCAAGGACTGTTCCGCGTCCCCATTTCTTGTGGACTGCAATGTCACCAACTGACCAGTTGGTGCCTGAGCTTGACGATTGGTTGCTTGATGCGAAGGGCATACTGCCTCCGAGCCTGGCAGATGGTTGTACGGCTGCTTTTCGACTTTGTAAGGCTTGTTGCAGGCTCATGCCTTGTCCAAACTGTGTCGCTCTGCCATTGACATAAGAAGCCTTAAAGCTAGTATTGGCTGGACGAGCGAGCCCCTGGTAATCAAGGAGGTCACTGGAAATTTCTCGGATAAAGCGGCTTGGTTGGTTGTAGTTGGTGCGACCGAAAAGAAGTCGAGAATTGGCATTGGTCAGGTAGAGGGTCTGCTCTGCCCGTGTGATACCTACGTAAGCCAAACGACGTTCTTCTTCCAATTCGTCCTCTTCTTCTGCTGCACGGCTGAGCGGGAAGACATTTTCCTCCATACCGATCAAGAAAACAACTGGAAATTCCAGACCTTTGGCTGCATGAAGAGTCATGAGGGTCACTTCTGAAGATTCGCTATCGCCATCATCTGTGTCAGCAATCAAGGCCAAGTCAAGTAGGAAACGAGTTAGTCTATCAAGACCAGTCTCTTCTTCCTCTGATTCTTTGTCATCAAAGTTTTTGGTAACAGAAAGGAATTCCTGGATGTTTTCAATGCGGGCATTGGCTTCCAGCGTATTTTGTGCTGCAAGGGCATCCATATAGCCTGTTTGGTTCAATACAGCCTCTACTACTTGGGTAACCGTCAAGTTGTCTAATTGATTACGAAGATTATAGAGGAGATTAGCTAGGTCAAAGACTGCCTGTGCTGCCTTTCCTTTGATTGGTGACAGAATAATATCTTGTGATGCTTCTAGCAAGGACATGCCATGACTGGTCGCAAAATCACGTATCTTTTCAACCGTTCCGGGGCCAACACCACGCTTTGGCTCATTGACAATGCGTTCATAGGAGATATTGTCCGATGGATTGGCAATGAGGTTCAAGTAAGAAATGACATCCCGAATTTCCTTACGGCTGTAGAACTTGGTACCGCCAACCATTGTGTAAGGGATATTGGACTTGAGCAGAGCTTCTTCAATGGTACGAGATTGAGCATTGGTCCGGTAGAGAACCGCAAAATCCTTATAGGCCTTGCCTTCTCGGCACAACTGGTCGATTTGACTCGCTACAAATATCGCCTCGTCATTTTCATCCCGAGCACGGTAATAGGTAATCAAATCCCCTTGGGCATTCTGTGTCCAAAGTTTTTTCGGACGGCGATTGCGGTTGTTTTCGATAACCTCATTGGCAGCCTGTAAGACGTTTTTGGTCGAACGATAGTTTTCCTCCAAAAGGACAACCTTGCTCTCTGGATAATCCTTTTCAAAGTCCAGGATATTTTGCATATCCGCCCCACGCCAACCATAGATAGACTGGTCCGCATCTCCGACCACGCAGATATTCTTGAAACGTGATGCCAGGAGCTTGACCAATTGGTACTGGGCATGGTTGGTATCCTGATACTCATCGACATGGATGTACTGGAATTTCTGCTGGTAATAGGTCAGGACCTCTGGATTTTGGTCAAAAAGGCGGAGCGTCAACATAATCAAATCATCAAAGTCAACGGCCTCTGACTGTCTGAGTTCCTTTTGATAAGCCGTGTAGCATTTAGCAACAATCTGCGTGTATAGATCGCCTGCCTGGGCTTCAAATGCCTTGTCATCAATCAAATCGTTTTTGGCATTAGAAATGGTTCCCAGGATAGAACGTTCACTCCATTTTTTCGGATCTAAATTGAGATTTTTCAAAATCCGTTTCATGAGACTGCGTTGCTCACCTGGATCGACAATCGTAAAATTGCGATTATAGCCAATATGGTCAGCATCCCGACGCAAAATGCGGACACACATGGAGTGGAAGGTAGCTATCAAACAATCTTGAGTTGCAGGATTGAGGGCATAGGCCCGCTCCTTCATCTCACGCGCCGCTTTATTGGTAAAGGTAATGGCTAAGATATTCCAAGGATTGACCATTTTTTCATCAATCAAATACGCAATACGGTGGGTCAGGACTCGCGTCTTACCCGAACCAGCTCCTGCCATAATCAAAAGCGGTCCTTCTGTCGTCTGTACCGCTTCTGCCTGTCTGTCATTCATTCCGTTTAATAATGGGTTCATTTTCTCTTACTTTCCTAGAACATATATTTACAAGTGATCCACTTTCAAACAGGAAATCGTTTATAGCTAATCAAGGTAGTTTTTTGAAAAATACCGACTGTATTTTTGGAAAAACTAACGATAAATAGCTGAAAAACTAGGCTTAGATGAAAGTGCTACACTGTGAATACAGGTTCGTTATGATCATACCCTCCATTATACCAAAAAAACTCTCAATAGGCAGTTGCAATGTGATAGATGGCAAGCAAAAAAGCCCAGAGAACATCTCTGAGCCATATTTATCAACTTAAATTGATTATTCAGCACCCAAGGCAGCTACTGTGATGTAGTTGTATGGTTTGTTGAAGTGTGGCAAGAAGAACAAGTCTGTCAATGCCAATTTTTCGATTGTTACACCTTCTTGGATTGCCAATGAGAAGAGGTGGATACCCAATGAAATATCTTCACGAGCAGCCATTTGTGCACCAAGAACACGACGTGAATCTTTATCGTAAACAATCTTGAGAGTTACAGGGAAATTACCATGTTCCATGAATTCTGGTTTTTGGTTGTCTGTCACTTCTGTAACTGCTGCGTTAAATCCAAGACGAGTAGCTTTTTCAAGAGTCAAACCAGTTGATACAAGGTTTAATCCATAGATAGAGATACCGTTAGACCCTTGTACACCGATACCTTCAAGGTCAGTACCACAAATGTTGTGTGCTGCTACGATACCAGTACGTACAGCGTTTGAAGCCAATGCGATGTAGCTTGTGTCGCCAGTAGCGTTGTCGTAGATTGTTGCACAGTCACCAATAGCATAAACGCCTGGGATTGAAGTCTCTTGGCGTTTGTTTACAAGGAAGGCACCATTGCGGAAACGCTCAATTCCTTCACCAGCAAATGCAGTGTTTGGACGGAAACCAACTGCCAAGATAACCATGTCAACATCATATTCGTTTTTATCAGTGATGATTTTTTCAACTTTGCCATCACCAGCAACTTCTTTAACAGTTTCACCGAAAGCAAGTTTGATACCATTGTCTTCCAAGTTTTTAGCCATAAGGTCTGACAAGTCGCGGTCATAGTAACCAGCCAAGCATGTATCAACAACATCGATAAGGACTACTTCTTTACCTTTACGTTGGAATGCTTCCGCAAGCTCAACACCGATATAACCAGCACCCACAACTGCAACGCGGTTGATGTCTTTGTTCTTCAATTTTTCGATAACATCAGCTGAGTTTTGGTACAATTTAACAAATTGCAAGTTTTCAAGAGTTGCTTCAAATTCAAGAGAACCTTCTTTGATGGCAGCTCCTTTGATTGGTGGCAAGATTGGTTGTGAACCAGTTGCAAAAAGAAGTTTGTCAAATGATTCAACATGCTCTTGACCGTTTACAAGCGCAGTAACTGTTTTTGCTTCATAATCAATAGCTGTAACAGGTGACTCCATGTAAACTGTTGCGCCCAAGCTTTCTAACTCTTCTTTATTTGAATAGAATAGACCTTCTGGACCTGCAATTTGCTCACCAATCCATAAAGCCATCCCACAACCCAAGAATGAAATATTTGAGTTTTGGTCAAATACAACGATTTCATTTTCTTGACCATAATTTGTTAACATAGTTTTGATTGCGGCAGTACCAGCATGGTTCGCACCGACAACAACGATTTTAGACATAGAAAAATCTCACTTTCGAAATATATTTTTACGAGATTCATTATACACCAAAAATGTTACCGATTACAAAATATATGCTCAGAATATCACATTTTTTAAATTCAATTGATATTTGCCAATATATATATTTACTGATATGCAAAAAAACCTAGATTTCTCTAGGTTTCAGCTTAACGTACTTGTTCAAAACGCAAATGTACAATAATCTTATCAGCATAACCATTACGTTCCAAATCACGTTGTAAACGATAAGAAATATAATGTTCTGCAATTGAGATATAACCCGCATCAAGCAAACGATGTTCAACCTGAGATTGAACCATACTAATGGTAGGTCGCTCTGTATGAGCTTCTTCCAAGTCAAGAACAACTTTTTTGGTTACCTGCGCAAGATTCTTCCGCCAAGTATCATCAATAACATAAACTGTTTGGGCTGCCTTGAGAATAGCTTGATAAATTTTTTCTGGATCAAATTCAACAATTTCTCCGCTACGTTTAATGACTTGCATAAAAGCTCCTTTCTGGTTTTCAGTAAACCCTTTCATACTTCTATTATCTAGGTTTTTCACGGTTTTGTCAAGTTTCTTTTTTCATTCTGTGATATAATGTCAATATTACAACATAAAGGAGAATACCATGTCGAATGCAATGCCAAAGCGTCATGAAATTGACGTTCAACTTACTTGGAATACCAATCTGATTTTTCCAGATAATCAGGCCTATAAAGATGCCTTGGTAACCTATAAAAAACAAGTTGAGAATTTTGAAGCAAGTTACAAAGGAAAATTAACAACACTTGAAACCATTGTTTCTGCTCTAAAAGAATACGAAGGCTTAGCCATTTTAGAGAGTAAATTATCACACTACGCTTTCCTACCGCTTGAAGTTGATAAAATGAACACCGAGTTAGCCAGTTTGTCAAATGACTTTGACTTGACAATTGCCTACACAATTCCAAAATTGTCTTTCTTACATACAGAACTGAGCTTACTAGATCAAGATGTATTGAAAAGTGTGATTGCTGACCAACCTCAGTGGGAATCATACATCCAAAACATTATTCGTCAAAAACCATACCAGCTTCATCCTTTACAAGAAGAGCTTCTTGCAAACTTTGCACCAACATTTGGTCAGCCTTATAACAATTACGGTGTGACCAAGTTTGAAGATATGACCTTTGATAGTTTTGAAGCCAATGGTGAAACACTTGGAAACAGCTATGTGCTCTTTGAAAATGATTATGAACTCAGCCATGATACCGAAATCCGTCGCAATTCAGCTACTGGCTTCTATTCAACCTTGAAGAAATACAAAAATACAACTGCTGCTACTTATTTGTCTCATATCAAAAACGAACAAATCGAAGCTCGTTTGCGTGGATTTGACAATACGATTGACTTCCTCTTGCACAGTCAAAATGTCTCCCGCGACCTCTTCGACCGTCAGATTGATGTCATCATGAAAGAATTGGCTCCTCACATGCGTCGCTATGTGAAATTGGTTGCTAAGGCTCATGGTTTGGACAAAATCACACACGCTGACTTGAAAATCAGTCTGCCTTCTGAATATAACCAACGCATCACACCTGAAGAATCCAAACAATTCTTGATTGACTGCTTGGGTATTCTTGGTGAAGATTATGTGAAAATGATTGAACAATCATTTGATGAGCGTTGGATTGACTTTGCTCAAAACGAAGGCAAGGCAACAGGTGGATTCTGTGCTACCTTATATGATGGACCATCTTACATCTTACTTTCATGGACAGGTTTGATGAATGAGGTCTTGGTATTGGCTCACGAATTAGGACATGCTGGTCATTTCCAATTGGCTAAGAAACAAAGTGTGCTAAGCTATGAACCATCACTATACTTCATCGAAGCGCCATCTACTGCAAATGAGGTCTTGACATGTAATACACTCTTGAAAAACAATCAAGATCCTGGTTTCCAAGCCTATTTGATTAGTGAATTGATTAGTCGCACCTACTTCCACAACATGGTGACTCACTTGCTTGAAGCAGCCTTTCAACGTGAAGTCTACACTCGCCTTGATAATGATGAATATCTAAATGGGGACATTCTTTGTCAAATCAAACTAGACATTATCAAGGAATTCTGGGGTGAAGACTTTGAAATCGGTGACGATGCAGGTCTTATCTGGATGCGTCAACCACACTACTATATTGGTTTGTATCCATATACCTACTCAGCTGGTTTGACCATCGGTACGGCTATGGCTAAGCAATTGGAAGAACATCCTGAAGAAGTTGTTGAAAAATGGTTGGAAACCTTGTCACTAGGTGCAAGTCTTTCTGCCCAAGACCTTGCTAAACACGCTGGTGTTGACGTTTCAACAGATCAACCTCTTAAAGAAACCATCGCCTATGTTGGTTCATTGGTTGACAAATTAGAATCCTTAATCTAATAACTCTTAAAGGCTTGAACATATTGGTTCAGGCCTTTTCGTTTATTCTTTCTTGGTACCAATTTCTCACATAGGTCAATTCGTCTTGACTTAGAAAGTGCCCTTTGTCAAAACGAGCTAGGTTGGCTTTGGGAAAGGCAGACGCTTGCCAGTCATCTACAAGATTTTCTAGAGCGACTGGTTCGACATATGGGTCATTCTGCCCCAGTGTAAACAAAATCTCTGCTCTGCTATTTTCCATAGGAAAAGCATAATCTAAAGCTGAAGGGTGGAGCAAGATATAATTGTCCGCCAGGTTTGACTGCTTGGTTAACAAGCCCATGATAAAGTTGGCACCATTTGAAAATCCAACAAAGGTAATCTGCTGGTAGGGCTGAATGTCTAAGTCCTGCCAAAAATCCAGAAAAGCCGACAAGCGCATTTCAACATCGACAAGATCCAGTTGACCATCGATCAGCGGGGCAAAGAAACGCCTTTCTCTGCCTTGACCCCAACTTCCATCCAAGGAAAGGACAAAAGCTTCTGGATCTAGCTGTTGGCGGAGAAAGAGCATTGATTCCTTGTTGCCGCCCGTACCATGGAAAAAGACCAATAGACGGGGACTGGTCCCTTTGATAAAGCGATAATCCATTCAAATTTTCTCCTAATAACGTTGGGAGAGAGTTTTTTCAATTTCCTGCCTGTCTTCTTCAAAGAAACTTGGCAAGAATAACTCGACTTCATCCAGTTGATCTTTTTGAGTCGGCATAGTAGCTTTCCGTTCTCCTGTCATCGTTGCAACCTCAAACATGAGATAATTTGGTGCTCGGAAGTACAAGGAATGCATAAAATCTCGATTGATAATACCAGAATGTGGACGATTTTGAAGGTTCAAATGGTCAACCATTTCTTCTAAATCAGATTCATCAAGCACGCCGAAAGCTACATGATGTATTCCACCAACACCGATTACACTGATTTTTGATTCCTTATCGACAATTACCTGCACTCGGTGTTGAAACTCGTTATCAAATACTAGTGAAATCACTTCTTGTCCTTGGTATTTATATCGATATTCTTCCACAAAACCAAAACGGTCCTCAAGTAATTCAATTAGAGCTTTTTCTTCACGAACCCGCATTTGTATGCCAGCTATGCCTACAATTGCTGCAGCCGCAGGAATGTCCTTAGTCTCAACCGGTAGCATCTCTCCTATGGATTCATGATAGGTCAAACCGAGCAACTGGCCATCCTCATCTTGGAAATTCAAGATATGACCGTTTCCAAAGGCCTGAATTCCTTCATTTACCACTTCAAACTCTGTCAGTCTTTTCTGCCAAAATTCCAAGGCAGCAAAATCTTTGACTAGAAAAATGGTTCTTTCCAATCGATTTGCCCCCTCCCGTTGTCGAGCTAGTGTCGGCATATCAAAAATAGTGAATTCCGTTCCAAATCGACCTTCTGCATCTCCAAAAAACAAATGATACATAGAAGAATCGTCCTGATTCACCGTCTTTAAGGTTAATTTCAAACCTAGAATATGATGATAAAAATGATAGGCTTGATGAATATTTCCAACCAAGCTTGAAATGTGATGAATACCTGTATTGTTCATAAGAATACCTCTTTGATTATGATACAAGTATTTTATCACTAATTATTGATATTTTAAACTATTTTGCTCACAATTGACAGCCAAGGAATAAAAAAACTTCCCCAACCATTGCTGATTAGAGAAGGATACTTCTTAAAAAATGAGACCATATAGGACAGCCGCAAGCAAGCCTCCGATGATTGGACCAACTACTGGTACCCAAGCATAACCCCAATCCGAATCTCCCTTGTGCTTCAATGGAAGAATGGCATGCATGATACGAGGACCAAGGTCACGCGCAGGGTTTAGGGCATATCCTGTCGGACTACCAAGTGAAACTCCGAGTGAAACAATCAAACCGCCGACGATTAAAGTGCCAAGCCCTGTTGGAAAATCATACTGTCCAAAAGCCAATAATCCCAAGACCAAAACAAAGGTTCCGATTGCTTCGCTAATGGTATTGGAAACAAGGTTGCGGATGGCAGGACCAGTAGAGAAAGTTGCCAATACAGCACTTCTGTCCTCAGTAGCGTCGTAGTGATCCTTGTACATGAGGTAGACCAAGATACTTCCGATAAAGGCTCCGATAAATTGAGCAAGGATGTAAGGAACTACAGAAGCCCATGGGAGATTTCCTGCAAAGGCCATGGCAATTGATACAGCTGGATTGAGGTGGGCAGGTCCCAATAAACCACTCACAAAAGCTGCCATGGCTACTGCTAGACCCCAACCAATTGTGATGACAATCCAACCAGCATCCTTGGCCTTACTCTTATCTAGTACTACTCCTGCTACCACACCATTACCTAGTAAGACAAGTAAGGCGGTTCCCAATACTTCACCGATTAATTCATTTGTCATCATGCACCTCTTTCTATTTTTCTTTCAAATAAGTCAAATCATTCTTAACAAGTGTATCTGCCAACAATTGTTCCTGTTGAGCAACTTCTTCTTCTGACCATGCATAGTAGGCTGCCATTTCTTTCAAAACGTCTGGTGCCACCGCATCCAACTGCTCACGCATAAAGAGCATGTAGTTGGTCCGACGGAGAAGATAGTCAACTGCAGTCAAGGTCATCTCTTCCTTCATAGCATAATGAAGGGAAAGCAAATCACGCTTGTTCAAGCCTGAAACGGCTTCTACTTTATGGTTCAAGGCAAAGACTTTTGGCGCATTTGAGCCGTACAAGTTTGCCAAGTAAAGCGCATCATCATAGACAAGACCTTTCTTCACACCTAGTTGAGCCAGATGTTCGATTTCTTCTGCAACGTTAGCAGGGTTTAATTCACCACCAGAGACTGGGTAAGTCTTAGAATTGATGAGTTTGAAGCTACGACCATGCTCTTCTTTGAGGATGTCTGCAACCTTTTCCATTGCTCCTTCGGCCATCTTACGGAAGTCCGTGATTTTACCACCTGCAAGAGTCAGCAAACCATTGTCATCGCGATCAAGGGCAGAACCGCGTGATACAGCAGATGGGTCCAAATGTTTTTCAGAAACACTGCCTTCCAAATGTGTCAAATCTTGCTCCACATCGTCACGTGTCTTTTTATTGTTCAAATAACCTTTAACTGTTTCAATCAAGCTATTAAAGCTGTCATCGCTGAGCTTACCGTTGTTTCCACCATTGTAGTCAGAAGCACCATTTCCAGACAAGAGGGGACGAAGACCTGCCCAACCGCTCTCAATGTCATCCAAGGTCAAGTTTGCTTCTGGGAAGCGATTGTTGACAATATCAAGCAGGTAGTCAACATCTTCTTGGGTTACCATTGGATTTGCCAAATCACCAGTATAGTCTGTATCAGTCGTACCAAAATAGGTTTTGTTTTCACGTGGAAGGACAAAGACCATTCGACCATCTGCGTGACCTGTATCAAAGTAAGTTGGCTGTGGCACAGACAAGCGAGAGCTATCGACAACTAGATGCACACCCTTGGTCGGACGCATCTGGAAAACGCCTGAACCTTCGCCACCCAGATTACGCACTTCATCACTCCATGGTCCTGTTGTATTGATGACCAAACGAGCATGAATTTCAAAGGTGCTATCTGTCAGCAAATCACGAGCAACAATGCCGATAACTTTACCTGACTCATCCTTGATAAATTTCTCAGCTTTGACACGGCTGGCAATCAAAGCTCCATCTTTGGCTGCACGTTTGATGTTCTCAATGACCAAGCGGGCATCATTGTTACGGAAGTCGAGATAGACACCGCCACCAATCAATCCTTCTTGCTTCAAGTTTGGTTCGCGTTCAAGGACTTCCTCCTTGGTCAAGACCTTATTGGCCATATTAGTATTGTTGACGCCAGCCAAGAGATCATAGAGGTCCATGGCTACTTTCAAACGGAAGAGGCTGAAGGTAGAACCTGGCTCATCATAAACTGGTAAAAGCATTGGATCTGGCTTTGGAATATGTGGGGCGATATTTTGTACTACTGCGCGTTCAGATACGGTATCGGATACCACTTCCACGTCAAATTGTTTCAAATAACGTAATCCACCATGAACCAATTTAGTTGAGCGACTTGAAGTGCCTTCCGCAAAGTCTTGCATTTCAATCAAGGCTGTTTCCATGCCACTTGCTGCTGCCTGTAAAGCCACACCAGCACCCGTAATACCACCACCGATAATGAGGAGGTCTAGTTGACGATCCTGCATTCGTTCAATGGCTATGCGTCTTGTTTCTTTTGAAAATTCCATACGATTCACTTCCTAACTTTCGAATAGGACTGTCTAGCAAGAGGAAATTCTTCTTTCCCCTCGATAACAAGTCCTTTATTGCTCTTCATCCACTTCTGCAAAAAGTTGAGTTGCTGCGACAGCTTTTTTCCATCCCTTGTAAAGTTGTTCTTTACGAGCTTCGTTCATGGTTGGTTGGAAGGATTGGCCGACAGCGTTGAGTTCTTTCAATTCATCCAAATCTTTCCAGAAACCAACTGCTAAACCAGCCAAGAATGCCGCTCCAAGAGCTGTAGTTTCAAGGTTTTGAGCGCGTGCGATTTCAATACCCAAAATATCTGCTTGGAATTGCATGAGGAGACTGTTCATTGCTGCACCACCGTCAACCTTCAAGACAGAAATATCAATATCTGTGTCTATTTGCATGGTATCAATAACATCACGAACCTGATAAGCAATGGATTGAAGAGTTGCTTTGACGAAGTCTTCTTTTGTTGTACCACGTGTCAATCCAAAAACAGAGCCACGCGCATCAGAGTTCCAATACGGAGCTCCAAGTCCTGTAAAGGCTGGAACAACATAGACTTCATCATTGCTGGTAGACTTACGAGCAAGCTCTTCTGACTCAGGAGATGTAGTCACCATTCGCATACTGTCACGGAGCCATTGAACCGCTGAACCAGCGATAAAGATAGAGCCTTCCAAAGCATAGTATACTTTACCATTGATACCATAGCCAATTGTTGTGAGAAGGTTGTTCTGTGACAACTGCATCTCTTCACCTGTATTCATCACGATGAAGGAACCAGTTCCGTAAGTATTTTTCACCATACCTGGCTCAAATGCCAATTGTCCAAATAGGGCAGCCTGTTGGTCACCAGCCATACCTGAGATTGGCACTTCTGCACCATAGAAATGGAATGGAGCTGTTGTGCCGTAAACTTCAGAGTTTGAACGAACTTCCGGCAACATGGCTTTTGGAATATTGAGAAGAGATAAAATTTCGTCATCCCATTTCAACTCTTCAATATTGTAGAGCATGGTACGAGCTGCGTTTGAATAATCTGTCACATGCTGTTTGCCATCTGTTAACTTCCACACTAACCAAGTATCAATGGTTCCAAACAGAATCTCCCCTTTTTCAGCACGTTCCTGCGCTCCAGGGACTTGGTCCAAAATCCAGCGAACTTTGGTTGCTGAGAAGTAAGCATCCACTACAAGGCCTGTTTTTTTATGAATCATATCTGCGTGACCATCCGCCTTCAGCTGGTCAGCAAGATGAGCTGTTTGACGAGATTGCCAGACAATCGCATTGTAAATCGGAAGGCCTGTTTCCTTATCCCAAACAACTGTTGTTTCACGTTGGTTGGTAATACCAATTCCTTCGATTTGATCAGGACGAACACCGCTTTCGATAAAGGACCCTGCAATCACAGACTGAACAGAATTCCAAATTTCATTGGCATTATGTTCAACCCAACCTGGTTTCGGGAAAATTTGCGTAAACTCTTTTTGGTAACTGCCAACTTTTTCACCTTTTTTATTGAAGATAATGGCACGTGAACTAGTAGTTCCCTGGTCAATGGCCATGATGTATTTTTCTGTAGACATAGGTCTTCCTCCTGTTTATTTACTTTCGTTGAAAACGCTTCCGTTTTCTTGGTAACTCTATTCTAACCCATTCTCGGCAATGTATCCTATCAATTTTTTTAAAAAAATAAAAAAATTTGATATAAGTGAGCTAGAAAGTCCAGCAAATCAACATATATCAAATTTTTTCAAGCAACACTTTTGTTCCTGCTAAAGATTTTTTTCAATCAGTTACCGATGTTCTATTGGAAAAGGTGTTTGAGTTGCAATTTTTTCTGATTGTCTTGCCTTTTGATTGTACAGGTCTTGTATAATAGATTTCAATTGTACAACATCATGCATTTTTAATTGAGTTCCCAAATAATAAATAGGGCATGGCGATTCGTTTAGGTAGTCAGTGATAATGAAATCATAAGATTCTCCATTCTGATAAGGGTCTATAAGCACCTGACGATTGCCTTCAAGCTTTTCTCTCAACTGCATTAATAAAGGATAGGACAGAACCTCATGCAAAGAAGATGCGAAACCAATTTTGACCTGTATCGGCTGTACCTGACTAAAATATACATACAATGCTATGATTTTGGGATAATAGCCAGCCATTACCTGATCAGCATCTAGACTTCTATGAAAAGCTGTTTTAAAGACATTTTTTAATAATTGGGCTGCCTCGTATTCAAATGAAAGTTCTTGTACCACTTCAAGTTCAAGCGTAGATCGAAAGAAATACAATTGACTCATGGTCTGATTCAAATGATACAGGGCCTCTTCTGAAATCGACAAGGACTCTCCTAGGTGTGAACGAAAAACGTGCAAAGCAAGCGACGTTGCTTCCATAATTGGACCCCCAAAGCCCAGAACCTGTTCCAACTGATGTGGTTCTAAAATAAAATGACTAAACAAAAATGCAAATAAAGCCATGATCTCCCCTTCCTGAAAGGAAGCAGATTGTTGTTGTCCCACTGTCAGATACATCTTCCGCAATTGTCGATAAAATTTATGATCCTGATAAGGTCTCATAAGGCTATACAGCGCCTTAAAATCCAACTGTTGTAACTTAGACCGTTGTTGTGAAATCATCAACCATAATAAAAGACGATAGGCCTGTTTAGGATTGAGTTTTGACTGATAAAAGCGTTCAAATAAGGGTAATAAGGCGTCCAAATGGCGACTGGCAAATTCCGCTTGGTATTTGGAATTCACAGTTGTCAAGAGGAGGATTTGGTGTAAAAAATACCGGATTTGGAGCTCGCTTCCTTTTAACCGGCCGCTTTTAATGGCGATGCCGAATTCAGCCAATAATTGGTTTAGTGATGCAAGATGGCGATTGAGCGTAGCCTCACTAATTAGTAATTCTTGAGACAATGTCTGTAAAGAAACATCTTCTTTATCCAATAAAAATACAATGATCTGATACTTGATACTTGGCTGAAAAAGATAAGATAATATTTGTTCTTGACTTAGTCGAGTATCTTTTTGTAAAGAAACCTTCTCTTCCTCAAGGTGAAATACAAGACCCAATTCGGCATGCGACTCTTCATTAAATGATTCGATATAGCGCAATAAAGTTGATTTTGATAGATCTAAATAGCGACATACATCTTTCAGCAAGGGAGCGTCTTTTCTGTTTTCCACAAACAGGAGCAACTGATAAATAGCTCGTTCGCGTTTTTCCAATAGGGAATCAATCTGCATAGTCACCCTCCGTATATGCTAGGTTTTCTTGCCGAATAAATTCCTGAGCTGCTTCTATCATCATTGGCACCAAGGGAGTCTTACCGGGAAGACATAACCAAGATTGTTGGACTAGATCAAATACTGTTAAACCCTTTGAAATAGCAAGTGACAAGGCATCCATTTGTTCAATATGATCAACAACAGAAACGAGTTGACCTCCTACGATTCGTCCATTTTCATCTACAATCAATTTAAAATCAGCCATTTCTAATTCCCATTGACTGTATGGACTTCTCATCCGAATCGACTTACACTTCAGCCATAAATTTGCTTCACTTTCTGTCAACCCAATACTAGTCACATAATAGCCAAACAAGCGACTCGATACAATCCGTTGGGTTTTCTTCAATGGAAAACTCTGCATCACTAAGTTCTGAGCAGCTAGTCTTCCAGTTCGGATAGCATGATGAATCATTGGAAGATAAGCTTGGCCAAAATATTCTACTGGTAAACTAATCAAATCTCCCACAGCAAAAATATTTATCTGGCTGGTTTCAAGATACTCATTTACCCAAACAGTACCTTCAACGTTTATTCTCAGGAGATTTTTTACCAACTGAATATTGGGTATCAAATTCGTTGATGGAAGAACAAAATCAGCTCGATAATTTCCATTTACAGTCTGGCAAATAAGTTGCTTTTCCTGCTCATCTATCTCAATCTGATTCACAGTTTCGGATAAATGTACCTGAATTCCTCTTTGTTCCATTTCCAGACGAATGGGCTCAACCATCTCCTCATCAAGGTACTTCGCCAACAGGGAATCTTGCGCCTCAAACACATGTAACTCCAGATTCTTTTGACTCAGTGCATCTAAGCTTTCTAATCCAATCTGACCCGCTCCAATGACTGCAATGGTTTTTGCTTGCTTTATTTTTTCTAGACTACTTTGCGCTTGAGTAAGGGTCTTAGACCGGATCAAGTAGTCTTGAAGTTCTTCCTGGCCCCATTCCCACGTTTGACTGGCACCCATAGCTAAGATCAGACGATCATAGCTTATTTCACTGATGACATTTTGCTGTCTTAATTTAAGCCGACTCGTTTCAGGATTAATGGCTAAACACTCAGTTTCAAAGAGACAGGTAATGGTAGTCTGCAATAGTTCCTTGTACAAAGAAATCCTTGCTTCCTCCCACTCAGTCATGCGATCTGACAATTTCCAGTTTAAGGCATTTGGAAAAAAGGCAACATCCTTTTCTCGATCAATCAATGTAATCTGAGCATCTTTATACAATTTTCTGCACTCCAAAGCTGCACTCAACCCAGCAAATGAAGCTCCGATAATAACAATTTTCATACTTGCTCCTTCATCCTTTTTTGTCATTATAACAAGAAATTAACAAGAATGGAAAGGCTTGCAACTGGAAAATGGAGAATAAAAAATGATTTTTAGAAATGTTGTGCATTCTAATGTTTGTCTATCTAAGAAAAAAATAAGAACACAGATTTTCAAATTACTGATTTAAAAATCCGTGTTCTTTCTAATAATTTCAGAAAACAAACAGTCATTGTTTATTTTTTGTTTTTAGGCTCGGGTTAAAACACTTCGCTTTTTTATTTTTCAGGCTCAGGTCTCTGTGGTCACTTTCGTATTTCTTGGTGACCAGCTGATATACTTCGCTTTTTTATTTTTCAGGCTCAGGTACGAATAGTCCACTGGACTATTCGTATCCCCCGAACTGTTTCACTCCACTGAACTATTCGTATCCCCTGACTTTCCTCGCTTTCCAGTTTCTAGGCTCGGGTTAAAAACGTCCACTGGACGTTTTTAATAATCCGGTCTGACTACTCCTGTGACGGTGGCTTTTGTTGCTTCATAATCGCCGTCTACAACGACCTTGATGATGCGTTTTGCATCTTCAACAGGACATGGTACGAGTGGTAGGCGAAGCGGTCCAACTTCAAATCCTAGATAATTTAATACTGCTTTCACCGGTGCAGGGCTTGGATATGAGAATAAGGCATTGACTTTCGGAATAAATTTCCGTTGAATGGATGCTGCTGTTTTGATATCTTGCTGGGCGATAGCGGAAATCATTTCGTACATCTCATCACCATTGGTATGGGACGCGACAGAGATGACCCCATCCGCTCCCAGATTCATTGCATGGAAAGCATCACCATCTTCACCAGTGTAGACTAAGAAATCTTCTGGTTTGTGCTCAATCAAATAAGCCATATTGGCAAGGCTAGTACACTCCTTAACTCCGATAATATTAGGATGTTCAGCCAAACGCAACATGGTTTCAGGAGTCATTTCCACCACTACACGTCCAGGAATATTGTAAATGATAATTGGTAAATCAGAAGCGTCAGCAATGGCCTTAAAGTGCTGATACATTCCCTCTTGAGATGGCTTATTGTAATAAGGAACAATAGCCAAACCAGCTGCAAAACCGCCAAAAGCTGCGACTTCTTTGGCAAACTCAATTGAGTCACGGGTATCGTTAGTACCAATACCAGCAATTAGAGGAACACGGCCATTGACAATTTTTTGAACTGCACCAAACAACTCCAATTCTTCTTCGTGTGTCAATGTCGGACTTTCGGCTGTTGTACCTGCTAATAAAATACCTTCCGTATGATGTGCCAACAAATGCTCAATTAATTCTGGTAAAACGTCAAAATTGATAGAACCATCTTCTTTGAAAGGGGTAATCATCGCTGTGATAATTTTTACATCACGTAAATCTTGAATAGACATCGTACTTCCTCTCTTCTTGTTGCTAAAAAAGGCTGAGCGCAGTCTTTTGTGTACTTCTGTTAATCAGTTCTTATTTCAATTCAAATTTCAGCTCTGTTGTTGGACGAACAAGACCACGTTCATGAAGTGTTTCTGCGATTTGAACTGAGTTCCACGCAGCACCTTTCAACAAGTTATCTGAAACAACCCACATATGGATACCATTTTCCTTGTCCAAATCCTTACGAATACGACCAACAAAGGTATCACGACTTCCAACCGCATTGACCGCTTGAGGATAAATTTGATTGGCAACATCATCTTCGAGAACAGCACCTGGGAAATCAGCGATTGCTGCTTTGACTTCATCAATCGGAGCAATCTCTTTTGTCTCAATGTAAACAGATTCTGAGTGAGCTGACAAAACTGGAATACGAACACAGGTCGCAGAAACAGCAATACTATCATCTTCCATAATTTTCTTCGTTTCCTTCGTCATTTTCATCTCTTCGTAAGTATAGTCATTTTCAGTGAAGAGGTCAATTTGAGGAAGTGCATTGAATCCAATTGGGTAATGTTTCTTATCACCACCAGAAGGAAGAATGTTTGCTTCAACAGCTTTTGGCTCAACACCATCATTCAATACAGCTCGAAGTTGAGCCTGCGTCTCTAGGATTGCACCCATACCTGCACCAGATACAGCTTGATAAGTTGAAACGATAATCCGTTCCAAGCCCCACTTCTGACGAATTGGTTCCAAAGCAACCATCATTTGAATAGTTGAACAGTTTGGACAAGAGATAATTCCATTATGTGCATCCAAAGCATGTGCATTAACCTCAGGAACAACCAAAGGAACATCAGGATTTTGACGGAAATAAGAAGTATTATCTACAACAACTGCACCCGCCTTAACCGCGTATGGAGCGAACTTAGCAGATGTAGAACCACCAGCTGAGAAAAGCGCAATATCAACACCTTCAAAGGCAGTTTCAGTTGTTTCTTCGATAACAATCTCTTGTCCTTTAAATTGAAGGGTTTTTCCCGCAGAACGAGCAGAAGCTAATAAACGTACTTTTTCGATTGGAAGAGTTGATTCTTCCAACATTTTAATCATTTGCGCACCAACTGCACCTGTCGCACCAACGACAGCCACTACATATGCCATAAGTATCTCCTTTAGATCAATTCTTCAAAATTTTCTAAAAATTTATTATTTCTTAATTATACCACATTTTATACAAATGAAAAGTAAAAATATGAAAAAACCGCTACTCCTTAAAATAGCGGTTTTTCCTATATTTAGGCTACTTGAGTAGTTGCTCTATTATTTAAGAGTAACTGAAGCGCCTGCTTCTTCCAATTTAGCTTTGATTTCTTCAGCTTCTGCAGTTGCAACGCCTTCTTTAACCATAGCTGGTGCACCGTCAACAAGCTCTTTAGCTTCTTTAAGGCCAAGACCAGTGATTTCACGTACAACTTTGATAACGCCAACTTTTTTGTCGCCAGCAGATGTCAATTCAACGTCGAATGAATCTTTAGCTTCTTCAGCAGCACCACCAGCTGCAGCAACAGCTACAGGAGCAGCCGCAGTTACACCAAATTCTTCTTCGATAGCTTTAACAAGGTCGTTAAGCTCAAGGATAGTAGCTTCTTTAATTTCAGCAATAATGTTTTCAATGTTCAATGCCATTGTGATTTTCCTCCAATTTAGGTTTTTAAATAGTTTGTAGCACTAAGCAGCTACGCTCTGACACATTAAGCTGCGTCTTCTTTTTCTGCAACAGCTTTGACAGCGTATGCAACGTTGCGAACTGGCGCTTGAAGTACAGAAAGCAACATAGAAAGCATGCCTTCGCGGTTTGGCAATGTAGCAAGTGCTTCGATTTCTTCTTTAGAAGAAACTTTACCTTCTACAGCACCACCTTTGATTTCAAGAGCATCAGCAGTTTTCGCGAAATCGTAAATTGTTTTAGCTGGAGCAACTGCATCGTTTGAGAATGCAACTGCAGATGGGCCTACAAACAATTCTGCAAGACCTTCAAGACCAGCTTGCTCAGCAGCACGACGCAAGATTGAGTTTTTGATAACTTTGTACTCAACTTCTGCACCACGCAAGTTACGACGAAGAACTGTATCTTGTTCTACTGTCAAACCACGAGCGTCTACAACAACGATAGATGTTGCAGCTTTCATTTGCTCAGCAACGGCATTTACTAATTCCGCTTTTTTAGCGATAATAGCTTCACTCATTTTTTTACCTCCGTTTTTATTTTGGGCTAGGCACAAAAAAATCGCACCTAAACCTAGACACGAAAGTACAAATACGTTTATCTCAATAATCGTTTTGTGCCTCGGTAGGATGTTTATGAGTCCAGCTCCCCTACTGTCTTAGGTCAGTTTTTTCAAACCTCAATTATCATAACACAGTATTTTCAATAATGCAAGACTTTTCTCCTGTTTTTTTAATTTTTTAAACATTTTTTCAAAGCTGAAACAGTTCACTGAACAGTTTCGCTCCACTGGCCTGTTAAACCCAATCAACCACTGCACTGAGAATTGACTTTGAATTTTTTGACCAGCCTCGTTTAAAGTTGAAAATAAGGAAACGAAGTTTCCTCGCTTGTCGAAGTAAGCTAAGATAAACTAACATGACTATAAAAAACAACTGCCATTCCCTTGAGAATAGCAGTTTAATCTTATTTAATCTTGTCTTCTTCGTAGTCACCATTTGGACAGACAACTTGTTTACCACCACCACGAACTTTTTTCTCAACGAGATAGTGGTCGCATTTCGGACAAGAACGCCCGACTGGCTTGTCCCAAGAAGTAAATTCACACTCTGGGTAGCGATCGCAACCATAGAAAAGACGATTGCGTTTACTCTTGCGTTCAATCACTTGCCCTTTTTGGCAAACTGGACAAGTCACACCGATTTCTTTAGTGATTTGCTTGGTATTGCGACAGTCTGGGAAATTGCTGCATGCATAGAATTTTCCAAAGCGACCTAATTTAATAACCATTTCATGTCCACAAACATCACAGTCAAAGCCAGCTGGTTCATCCTTAATTTGGATTTTTTCCATCTGTTCTTCTGCCTTAGATAATTCTACCTTGAATGGCTGATAGAAACCGTCAATGACCTTCTGCCACTGCTCTTTCCCGATTTCTACATCATCCAATTTTTGCTCCATATCAGCTGTAAATTTGACATTGACAATATCTGGGAAAAATTCAACAATCAGCTTATTAACGATTTCTCCGAGTTCAGTTGGTTCAAATCGCTTAGCCGCAAGCTTAACATAGTAACGTTTTTGAATGGTTTCAATCGTTGGTGCATAGGTTGACGGGCGACCTACACCATTCTCTTCTAATGTTTTAATTAAGGTTGCTTCAGAGTAGCGAGCTGGTGGCTGAGTAAAGTGTTGTTCTGGATTTGTTGACGCACGCACCACCGTGTCACCTTGTTCCATATCTGGCAACATTTTATTTTTATCAGCGTCGTTATAGACAGCCATATAACCATCGAATTTTACTTGGCTACCATTAGCAGCAAAGACAATACCATTTTGACCCAAACGAACACTCATGGTATCAAAAACTGCTGCAGCCATCTGACTAGCAACAAAACGATTCCAAATAAGAGTATAAAGTCGTAATTGATCTTTGTCCAAGTACTTAGCAATCGACTCTGGTGTTAAGTTTACATTCGATGGACGAATGGCTTCATGGGCATCTTGTGCACCACTAGCATTTTTGACTTTATTGCTATGTTTTGAATACTTAGAACCAAAGCGCTCTGTAATAAATTCAGCAGCTTGCGCCTGGGCAACAGGGCTAATACGTGTTGAATCCGTACGCATATAGGTGATCAAACCTTGGGTACCACCTGCGCCAAGACTGACACCCTCATAAAGTTGTTGGGCAACCATCATGGTTTTACGAGTACGGAAATTGATTTTATTAGCCGCATCCATCTGCATGGTAGAAGTTGTGTAAGGCAGAGGTGCATTTCGTTTGCGTTCCTTACGCTCAACCTGTTCTACTAAGAAATCATCTCCATCCAGACGAGCAAGTATTTCCTTAACTTGGTCGTTGGTTTCGATTTTTACCTTCTTACCATCTAAGCCATAAAAAGAAGCCTGAAACTTCTTACTGCCCTTTTTGAAGGTTGCATCAATTGTCCAATATTCTTCTGGCTTGAAATTACTAATTTCATTTTCACGGTCGATTATTAATTTGAGGGCAACCGATTGAACACGTCCTGCTGACAGACCTTTCTTAACCTTCTTCCATAGAATGGGAGAAATAGAGTAGCCGACAATGCGGTCCAAAACACGACGCGCTTGTTGGGCATCTACTAAATCTAAATTGATAGCACGCGGTTCTTGAAAGGCATTTTTAACTGCATCTTTTGTGATTTCATTGAAGACAACTCTGTTTTTGTCATTTTCATCCAAGCCCAATATGTGAGCTAGATGCCAAGAAATAGCCTCCCCTTCACGGTCTGGGTCACTCGCTAAAAAGACTTGTTTGGCATTTTTTGCTTCTTTTTTCAATGAATTGATCAGTGGACCTTTTCCCCGAATATTTATATATTCAGGTTCATAATTATTGTCAAAGTCAATAGACATACTCGATTTTTTCAAATCACGAATATGTCCTACTGAAGCAACAACCTTATAATTTTTCCCAAGATACTTTTCAATTGTTTTCGCCTTAGCAGGCGACTCCACAATCACAAGATTTTTCTTGGTTGTTGATTTTTTCTTACTAACTGTTTTTGTAGCCATTCTTTTACCTTACTGATATTGTTAATCTCACAAAGAATATACTATTTTTTAGTCAGTGTCAAGATTTTTATTTTCCTATAGGAAAACTTGTTTTAAAATCGGTAGTCTGAAAGGATGTCCAAGCCTGATGTAATGCACTTTGCTCCTTCCTGAATCAAATGATGACAGCCATCTGATTTTCCATCCACAATAGAACCAGGAATGGCATAAACTTCTCTTCCTTCTTCCAAGGCACGTTCGCAAGTAATCAAGCTACCAGACCGCATTTTTGCCTCACAGACCACCAGACCTTCAACCAATCCGGCAATAATGCGATTTCGCTCGGGGAAATGGTATTTTAAAGGCTGGGCATTCGGTTCATACTCTGTCAGTACTAAATGATGTTTTCCAATATAGTATTGTAACTCCTTGTTTTCCTTAGGATATACCTTATCTAATCCAGTTCCAATCACTGCAATGGTTTGTCCGCCATTTTTCAAACTCGCAATATGAGCTGCTGTATCAATCCCTCTAGCCATACCACTCACAATAACAAAGCGATTATTGAGTTCTTTGATAATTTTCTGAACAGATTGAATGCCATTTTCACTGGCATTGCGCGTACCTACTACTGCCAATTTTGATTTTTCAAGTAATTCAAGATCACCTTGATAAAATAAGAGAACTGGTGGATTATAAATTTGTTTTAAAGCTGTGGGATAAATATCATCCAAAATCGAAAAAGATGGATACTTATTAAATTCCTCCCTGCAAGCCTTAGTATCTAAATTCTTATAATTTTCCATGAAAAGAATTGGATTTTTACATTCAGATACTACAGCGATATTCCGTAAAGTTAATTTTTTACCTTGTTTTTCTTGATAGGCCAAAACTTTATTAATATTAAGATTGGACAAGCCTGCTTTTTTCCATTTAAACAATTCAAAATTATTCATTTTCTTCACCTCACTTATACTATTCGCAAGGAAAGAAAAATTCTCCCAAATGGAAGAATTATTTTTGAGGTATTTCTTTGATAACACGCGCAGGATTACCAGCCAATACGACATTATCGCCAAAAGATTTAGTAACAACGCTACCTGCACCGACAACGACATTGTTGCCCAAGGTCACGCCTGGTAAAATTGTCACACCACCACCAGCCCAGAAATTATCACCAATGGTAATAGGTGCGCCATATTCCAAGCCAGAATTGCGTTCGTCAGGGTCCAAGGGATGCAAGGGAGTCAGTAGTTGCACATTGGGACCGAGCATAGCATTTTTCCCGATTCGTATCGGACAGACATCAAGCATAGTACAGTTAAAATTAGCATAGAAATCCTCTCCGACATGAATGTTGCTTCCGTAATCACAATAGAAATTAGGTTCCATGTAAATGCGCTCACCTGTAGCTCCAAACCAGTTTTTCAAGATTTGAGAACGTATAGATCCATCTAATTCATTATTGAAGTTCCGCATATTTTGGCGAGCCAACGTTCTCATTTGTCGAAGTTCTGAATCCGCTGCAATGTACAATTGTCCAGCAACCATTTTTTCTCTCTCAGTTTGCATACCCTATCCCCCTATTTTTTAACAATCAAGTTGATTGCTTCTTGTAACCGAGCTTCCTGTTCTTCAGGATTATCAGATGGATGCTCAATACAAGCTTGTACTTTTTGAGCAATCACTAACCCCATGATACTATTAATACTTGAACGGACAGCGCTCAATTGAGTCACAATATCAATACATTCTTGCTCCTCATCAATCATTTTTTGGATACCACGAAGTTGACCTTCTGCTCGTTTTAGACGATTCATCATGTTCTTTTTTTCTGTTTTCATACTAACTATGGTACAGTTAGTTTTAGGAATTGTCAATTATTATACTTGACAGCTACTGATATAATTGTTATATTTTATATACCCTATAGGGTATGGAAAAGGAGTAGGAAAGGAGTAGATATGTTTAAACAAATTTTTTCAGGAATGTTTTCAACAGGAGAAGGCATTCCAATTTCTGCCTTAGAGCAAACACTAACAGAGAATAACACCATTTTACTTGACGTTCGCGAAGAGGACGAATTTATCAATGGTCATATACCACAAGCGAAAAATATGCCATTGAGCCAACTTGATTCTTTCAAAGGTAATAAAGATACACATTATGTTATCATCTGTCAATCAGGTATGCGCAGTCAGCGTGCGACAGATTTTCTCAAGCAGCAAGGCTATCAAGCAACTAACATTCAGGGTGGTATGAATGCCTGGAATGGAGCAATTAAAGGGGGGAAAAAATGAAAATCATTATTGTAGGTGGTGTTGCAGGTGGAATGTCCGCTGCCACACGTCTTCGTCGTCTCATGGAAGATGCTGAAATCATCGTTTTTGAAAAAGGGCCATTTGTCTCCTTTGCCAACTGTGGTCTACCCTATTATATCTCTGGAGAAATAGCTGAGCACGATAGCTTATTACTTCAAACGCCAGAAAGTTTGAGAAATAGATTTAACTTAGATGTCCGCCCCTACCACGAAGTAATCAACATCAATCCTGACCTTCAAACAGTTACCGTTCAAACATCGAATGGTGAAATCATGGAATCCTATGATAAACTCATTTTGTCACCGGGAGCTAAGCCTGTCATCCCACCACTAAAAGGGATTGCTGAAGCTGAAAATCTTTTTACCTTGCGGAACGTACCTGACTTAGATAAGATTATGGCAAAATTAGAACAAATAAATTCAGGAAAGGCAGTTGTAATTGGTGCTGGTTTTATCGGTTTAGAGATGGCTGAAAACTTGGCCCTAAAAGGACTGACAGTCACTCTAGTTGAGCAAGCTCCTCATGTCTTACCAACTTTTGATTTGGAAATGGCTCGGTACATTGAGACAGAGTTAAGCGAAAAAGGTGTCCATGTGATGACAGGTCAATCTGTTACCGCTTTTCATGATAAGGGACAAATTTTAGAATTGTCTAATGGTCAAACCTTAGCTTCAGATATTACAATTCTTTCAGTCGGTGTTGCACCAGATAGTGAATTAGCAAGTCAAGCAGGAATCGAACTAGGACTTCGAGGGGGCATACTAGTTGATCAGAACTATCAAACTAGCCAAAAACATATCTATGCTGTTGGAGACGCCATCATTGTCAAACAAGAAATCACAGGTCAGGATGCCTTAATTTCATTAGCCTCACCTGCAAACCGTCAGGGGCGACAAGTGGCCGATGTCATTGCAGGTCTCCCTCGCAAGAATAGAGGTTCAATCGGAACTGCAATCGTTAAGGTCTTTGATCTTGCTGCTGCTTCAACAGGATTAAGCGAACGGGCTGTACAAGCATTAGGTTACAAACATGCCGTTGTCCATACAACAGGTAAAGACCATGCTGGTTACTATCCTGGTGCAACAGACATTGTTCTAAAACTCATTTTCTCACCAACTGATGGTAAAATCTTTGGTGCTCAAGCTGTTGGAAAAAAAGGGATTGACAAGCGAATCGATGTACTGGCCACTGCTATCAAAGCTGGTCTAACTATTTTTGATTTGCCAGAATTAGAATTGACTTATGCTCCGCCATTTGGCTCAGCCAAAGATCCAGTCAATATGATTGGATATGCTGCCATGAATATCGCTGAAGGAATTAGCCAAAACATCCAATGGCACCAGTTAGAGGAAGAGCTCGCTGCTGGAAAAATCTTGCTGGATGTTCGTAATCCAGCAGAGCTTCAAAATGGACAATTCATGAACTTTCTTCATATCCCTCTGGATCAACTACGTGATCGAATTGATGAGTTGGACCCTGCAAAAGAATACATCGTCAGCTGTCACAGCGGACTTCGTTCTTATATTGCCGAACGGCTTTTGAAAGAAATGGGATTCACCGTAAAAAATTTGGATGGCGCTTATTCGCTATACAAAATGGCCTTGCCAGAAAAAATTGTTGTACCAACTTAAGAAAAAAGTATCTGTCATTTCCGAATGCAGATACTTTTTTTCTTGACAATAGAAAAGGATTGTCTTACAATCTAGTTATGAATACTAGATAAGAGAAAGTAAATGATTATGAAACAAACCCTCCCCTACTGGCATGAATTACCTGACTTAGATTTGTATTTGGACCAAGTTCTGCTGTATGTCAATCAAGTAGTCAATTCTCAGGAAAGCCTTGAACAGAAGAGTTTATATTACAGTAGCCTAGGAAACGAAGGTGATGATAGAACTGGGGTTCATCAAGGCAAGTTGACAAGGGATAATGTTGATTTTCGAAGGGTATTAACTGCTGCAATGATCAATAACTATGTCAAACACAAACAGATTGAAAAACCTGTTAAGAAAAAATATCAAAAACAGCAAGTTGCCCGCTTGATAGCATTGACTATCTTAAAAAATGTCTTTTCCATTCAAGAAATCAGTCAGACCTTAAATCTTCTTCTCCACTCGAACAACTCTGAAACCTTATACAATCATTTTGTTGACTGTATGCGAAATGAGGAGAGCGATGAAACTCCTGACATCATTCGTTATGCCTGCCAGTCTGTTAAACTATATTACAAAACCCGTCAACTCACGATGGAGTTAGAAAGGAGTAACTATGAATCCTAGTTTGAAATTGAGCCTGCAACTATCCTTTGGAGAGGAGGTTGCTAACAGTGTCACACATGCGGTTGGAGCTCTATTGATGCTTGCTTTGCTTCCTGTCACAGCTATTCATTCCTTTCAAGATTATAATGTGACAGCGGTAGTTGGCATGTCTATCTTTGTCATCAGCCTATTTCTCATGTTCCTATCCTCTTCCATCTACCACTCCATGCCCTACGCTTCTACTCACAAATACATCCTAAGGATTATCGACCACAGCATGATTTACATTGCTATCGCTGGAAGCTACACACCTGTTGCCCTATCCTTGGTCGGTGGTTGGTTGGGGTATCTAATTGTTGGTTTGCAGTGGGGATTAACTATTTTTGGTATTCTCTACAAAATATTTGCCAAAAAAATCAATGAAAAATTCAGCCTTTTTCTCTATCTCTTTATGGGCTGGTTGGTTGTCTTTATTCTGCCAGCTATTCTGCAAAAGACTGGACTTGTTTTCGGAATTCTAATGCTAGCTGGTGGTTTATCTTATACCATTGGCGCCCTCTTCTACGCCAAGAAAAAGCCCTATTTCCATATGATTTGGCATCTCTTTATCCTACTAGCTTCGGCACTGCAATATATCGCCATTGTCTACTTTATGTTATAAGAAAACAGCTTCTAGAAAACTAGAGGCTGTTTTTTAATGCATTAAACTGATGATCATTCCAAACAGATAAATCACTGAAACAATACCGATTACAACTAGATGCGTCTTTCGGCTCATAACCAAGTACCCAACAAATTCCCGAATGAAAGCATTAAGGCTAAAGTAAAATCTGGTTTTTGCGCCGTAGCCGATACATTTGATTTTCAATTGTCGTGCCAATAGCAGAGCTCTGAAAACGTGATAGTAATTGGTTACAAGTGCAAAGCGACTGCCAGGTTTCATCAGGGCATAGGAAAATTTCAAGTTTTCCTCGGTATTGGTTGATTGGTTTTCTATCACAATATCTTCCGCAGGAATACCCTGTTCCAAGGCATAGTTAGCCATGGCCTGCCCCTCTGCCAGAAGTTCATCAGGACCCTGTCCGCCTGACATGATCAGCTTGCTGCCAGGATGCTTCTGGTAGATCGCTATGCCTTTTTCAATCCGTGAAGCCAAAAGTGGCGTTACCTTGTCACCAATCAAGCCTGCACCTAAGACCACCACATAATCAAGCTTGCCTGAGAAGAGATTGACCAAATTGACAAAGCTAGACGTGGTATAGAGCATGCTGATGATAATGGCATAGGACACCAAAAAACCAATGTAGACGAACACCATATTGAAAAAGCTGATGCCTGAAAGGGATTGAACCACAAAGGGAGCGATGAAGAGATAGAAAGTCAGGGCGACCGCCAGTCCCATGGATAGGAAATTATGGAAGCGAACCCCTTCTCTCTTCAAAATCTGAAATCCATTTAGATAAAGTGTGAAAAGCAAGACAAATGGACCACTTAACAAGGCTAAAAAAGCACCATCGCCACGGCTATAGCCAGCAAGCGCAAGATTTCATTGTTTTCGAGAATGCCTGTTGAGATAATCCATGCCAAGGCCCAGACGAGGATGTTCAAGGCAAACAGTGAGATAAAAATTGACCGCCGCTCCCAGAAATAGACGAGAGCAAACAAACCGATCGCCGCTAAAAATAAGCAGAAAAAGACTGTCAAGACTAGTTTCCCCCTGCTACCATAGACTTAATGGGCTCAAAGGTCTTGCGGTGAATGGGCGTGATGCCTAGCTTGTTCAATCCTCCTAAGTGCTCTGCCGTTCCATAGCCTGCATTCTTTGCGAAGCCGTAGCCTGAGAACTCCTTGTCATAATCCGCCATCATCTTGTCCCGCGTCACCTTGGCCACGATAGAGGCCGCTGCGATAGACAGGCTATTGGCGTCCCCCTTGATGATAGAGATTTGCGGTATGGAGGTATCCAACTTCATTGCATCTATCAAGAGGTGTTCAGGCTCTTGGTTCAGCTTTCCCAAAGCCTCTAACATAGCTAACTTGGTCGCCTCGTAGATGTTGACCTGGTCGATGACAGCTGCATCTTTGACGCCCACACCGACTGCTACAGCATGCTCAATTATTTCATTGTAAATAGCCTCGTGCTTGGACTTTGGAATTTTCTTGGAGTCGTTGAGGTAGCGGATTTTGCAACCCTTGGGCAAGATAACCGCTGCAGCCACCACAGGACCTGCTAGAGGCCCCCGGCCGACTTCGTCGATGCCAGCGATTAACTCCACCCCATTTTCATAAAGGGCTTTTTCGTAGAATAGCATAGCTTCTAAGCGAGCGTCTTCTGTTGCTTCTTTTTCCAACTCCTTTTGGCGTTTCTTGATGGCAGCCTGAACCCCAGCTCGATCATCCTGAGCTAGTTCCAACCAGACAGAGCTGTCTAAACTGTCCACCTGAGCAAGCAGAGCAGTCACTTCCTTAATCGTTGCCATCTAAGTCACTCACCCTGTCTAATGTATAAGTGCCCAAACGCCCGTCCCGAACATCCTTGACAAAGAGGTTATAAAAACGGTCATAATCATCACGGAAGCCCAATTTCTTGGTCCAATCCATGATGAGTTCAGGGGTTTCCTGCTCCAAATCCATGCCCTTGAACCGCTCTTGCAAGCGTTCTGGGTAGTTGGCCTTGAAATAGTCCAAACCAAAAATAGTCACTTCATCCATAGGCAAAAGTTGGTCCTTGATGGCTCCAGTCAGAGCCAACTTAAGTCCAACTTCCTGGTCCTCAAACTTAGGCCAGAGAATACCTGGTGTATCAAGGATTTCAAGGTCCTTGTTTGACTTGAGCCACTGTTGACCTTTGGTCACACCTGGTTTGTTGCCAACAACGGCGATTTTCTTTCCAGCCAGACGGTTCATAAGGGTGGACTTGCCTGCGTTTGGAATACCGATAATCATGGTTCGCAGGGTTTCTTTTTGAATCCCTCTTTCGCGGAGACGTTCAATCTTGTCTTTCATCAGACTCTTGGCTGCGTCGGTCACCTTTTTCACCGTCGCTTGCTCTTTTGAGTTGATGGCAAGGGTACGAATGCCCTGACCTTCAAAGTAGCTCTGCCATTCTTTGGTTCGAACAGGGTCAGCCAAATCGACCTTGTTGAGAATCATGAGCTTGGGCTTGTCACCAACAATCTTAGTCAACATTGGATTTTGACTGGATAAAGGCAGGCGGGCATCGACCAAAATAGTCACGAAATCAACATGCTTGATGTTTTCCTGCACCTGACGGCGCGCTTTTGACATGTGGCCCGGGAACCATTGAATTGTTGCCATGGGATTAAAACTCCTTTACTTTGGGCTTTTATGAGCCTAACTTGATATTTTTTATAAGAATTGGGCAGTTATTGGGCAAAATCAAGCTTATTAAAATAAGTTGTGATTGCTTGAACTGATTTTTCTTGAGTCCCAACTTCAAGATGTGTATATCCATTAGTTGTCTCTACTTCAACGTGTCCAACTCTTAATTGAATTTCTTTTAATGGTACATCATTATTATTTCTCAAAGCTGAAATATGAATATGACGGAAACTGTGTGGTACAACGTTTTTGTTCCATTTAAAACCATACCGAGCTTCACAGTTTTTTCGTAAATCTTTATTGATTCGTGTCAGAATAGCTCGAAAACTTTGCGAGGTGATTGGTGAACCATACTCTGTCTTAAAAAGATAATCATTTTCCCAAAATGCCTCGGATGGATGGGTTGTCATATGTGTTTGAAAATCTTTATTACGAATGGAAACTCGTTGAACTGCCTCCATAACAAAATCTGGAAGTAAGATTGTCCGCTCACCAGCCGTAGTTTTTGTTGAATCATCATAAAAATCTTCAACTTTCAGGTCATGCGATTGTAGTGACTTTGAAATTTCAACACTTTGTTTATCAAAATCAAAATCTGTCTCACGCAACGCAGAGGCTTCTCCAATTCGACAGCCTGAACCTACCAGAAAAATTGCTAGATCAAAGTAATTTTTATTCCTTCGCTTATTTAGTTCTGAAAACAGAACTTGGACTTCTGCTTCTGTCAAAAACTTTGCTTCTTTACGTTCTTTGCGTTCTTTCTTATCTGAAATTGAAGCATAAAGTTTAATAACTCTGGATGGAGAATAGGGAATAACAGAATGCAGGACTGCATAATCAAAAATTTTATTCAAGGTTGATTTAATATGTTGCATCGTTGAATGACTAGCATTATATTTAACTCGATATTCTTCTAAACTATTTCTTATTAAAAGTGGAGTAATAACTTCTAAAAGTATGTCGTTAGGAAGCATCTCGGAAAGTCTGTTTAATACCAATCTTTCACGTTTAACGGTGTTAGGTTTGACAGTTGTAGACCAAGTTGAAAACCAATGTTCAATTAACTCTCCAAACGTAGTTATTTTTTTCGATTTATATTTTGATTCTAATTCATTGACGATTCTGTCAATTTTGTCCAACAATTCACGTTCTGCTTGTCGAATAGCCTTTGGACTATTCTGTTTAAAGGAAACGGAAGCTCTTTTAATCTTATTTGTAATCGGATCTGTATAACGTTCTATCACAACATAGGTTTCATTTCCATTTTTATCTACTCTCGTTTCTAAATACATATTATTCCTTTCTTTAAAAACGATAAAATAGATAGCTAACCAAACTATTTTACCATTTTTTTCTTTTTTTTGCTTTATCGTTTTATTTTCGTTCGATGTTTATATCTTAGAAATTCTTCAAAGCGATCAATTTTAACAAACATTGTCTTATGTGAAGGATTAATAACGGCATCACGAAATTTTTTACTTGCTCTCATTTCACGTAGCCATCTATTCAAGGTATGTATTGATAATCCAGACCAAATTTTTAAAAGAGTTTGCTTATCAGCCCATCCACTGCCGTTACTGTATTTCATCTCATACAGATTTTTATTATTTTTTGAATTCATATTAAAATCCACTTTCTTTTCTCAAAAGCAATTATGCCACAATCGTATGAAAATCTTGATAAAAAATTTTTTTATTCAAATTTGTAGCAACAAATAGTCTTTCATAATATATGGATTGAATTCTCAATAACTTTAATTATTCATAATAGTTTTTATCGAATTTCATGGGTGATAGTCCAACATTCTTGGAATTTATATATAGAAAAAAATATTTTTAATAAAGCGAAACACATTGATTACACAATAAACTAATATATTATTGTCCTCACAATTTGAAGATAATCGTCTCTTCTCCTGCTACACATAAAACGCTCTAGTAATCAAACTGGAGCGTTTTTGTATTATCATATTAAAGAATAACTGTAATTTATTGATCATTCATTTGAAAAAGCAAGATTAATAAAATCAAGTTGAAATATTAACTAATTTTGTTTTCAAGTAGAAGCAGTTAAGATGATAAAATAGATTTTTTATTTCCTTCCAGAAAATTATCAAATCCCAAAGCTTGAATTGCTGAAATCGCAACATACCAGTTACCATTACAATAATGTGTAAAAATAACTTTCAGAGCATTTAGGAAATGTTGAATATCCTTTTCCATATTTGAAAACGAGAAAGAAGTTATCGATGGGTCATAAGCTGGATAAGTCATTTCAATAATGACAAGCGCATCTGATTCTTCTGTTTCATCAAATACCTTTACCACGATATTGGAACCATCATTTTCTAATTGTAATTCATAGTAATCATCTGTTACGTACGGTATCAAAGAAAAATCTGTTCTTCTCCCATTTTCTGCAGCTTCTTCTTCTGCAGAAAATATTTCGTGTTTTATATGCTTAATGAGTACCTCATTAGATTCTAATAATTTTTTCATACATTACTTTCCTTTCTTTAAATTTCTTAAATCCTCGCTATATTTAGTTATTTTTATCCACTCATAAACTGAACCTCACTTCCTATTTTGACTATATTATGCCACTTTCACGTGAAAATAAAAAAACGTGCAGAACATACTTGCAAGCGAGCGAACATTATCTACTCGTTTTTTTATTTTTTTCAAAAAATGACATAATACTATTGAATAAAATTGATGTAATAGAGATTGGAGGTGGAATACTGTATCATTTGATTATCAACACTGGACTCGGTGAAAAATGAAATTTCAAATGCACAGACTTCTCTTGTTATTGGGTGTCATTGACCATAATGAGAATGTGAAAAAATAGTGAAATAAATGGTTATTCTACGAATGAAATGAGTACAGAATAACCATTTATCAAAAAATATAGTACAGAAAAAAGTGTTTAATACAAAGTAAATTACGAAAGTTCGATATAAAAATAACCAGTTCAATGACTTAACGATAATTTTTGAGATATTCAACGGTGCTACTGAAGAATATTGAAAACGATAGTCCAAAAGGACAGCCTCAACGAAAATTATCGGAGCATACCCAGCTCGTAATTAAAAAGGGTGGGAGGCAATTTAACAGTAACAAGCATTTTTAAGAAAGAAAGGAGAAAGAGAATGCCAAGAAAAAGGAATTCTTTGAAACATGATATATTCGTCTCAGCAACTAAAAATGTTACAAACAATACATCTCGAACTTCATACAAACGTTCTGCTACTCGTTTTTCTAAATGGGCTAAGGTTAATGGAATAAAGAAAATTTCTGATATTACAGAAGAAGTTCTTCAAAAATATCATGATGATCTTCAACAAGATCCAAAACAGTACACTCCCGCAACTATTCATACATACCTCGCTCCAATCGCAAAAGCTTCCGGAATCAACCTCAATCGCATCAAAAAACAAAAACGAACAAGCGATAAAATAGTTAGAGGACGAAAACATGAGGCTAATGAACAAGGGAAAAAACAAGAATTGAACTCTCGCTTCTCTCGCCTTTTAAACTTTCAGAAAGTCGTTGGAATTCGTCGTAACGAACTCAAACACCTTACTGGTTCAGATTTTAAAGAAGATGAATATGGCAATTGTTATGTTTATGTTAAAAGGGGAAAAGGGGGAAAGAAACAGATGCAATATATATTGCCTAAAGACGCTGAAATAGTAAGGAAAACTTTTCAAGGAATCGGGAAAAACGAATTAGTATTCAAAGAAGAAGAGATGAATAACCAGATTAATTTACATGCGCTACGTGCTCAACATTCAAGAGATAGCTACTTCTTCTACCTTAAAAAGATTCAACAAAACCCAAAAATGAAACACACACTTTCAAATTTCCTAATCAAAAAATGGGAAGAAGGACATCAGAAATTAAAAAATGAATCACCAAGTCAATACGAAAAACAGCGTAGAAACTTCATTTATGACCTACGCGACGAACTTTATGTTCTGCGTGGGTCAAATAAATCAAAAGCTATTTCCTCTGGAATGCCAATCGAATATAACCGTTTAGCGCTAATGGCTGTATCTGTTTTAAATTTATCACATTGGCGTTTATCTGTTACTGTAACAAATTACATTTTGTAACAATTTTTTTGATTTATTGTTTCTGACATAATGTATTTGTAGAATATTGAAGTAATGGAGGACATAATATGAGGAATCAAAATAATCTACAAAACATAAACCGAAACACTATTTTCGCAAGAGGAAAAATTATTGAAATTAACGATAAAGATTGCGCACCATCATTTATCTTATTCATTCGAAATGGTGCAGGTCGTAAACATACATATTTAACACTCAGATATGATCCAAATATTTTATATCCAATTAAAGGTACGAATGTTTACATCGAAGGACATTTGAACAATGTTATTAATTCGAATAAATTTAAGAATCAACATTATTTTGCTGATAATCTAACTGTAGTGCAAACGGAAATATCAAATTATTTCAACCTATCAAAGTCGAATGGATTTGCATTCCCAAAGCATTTTGCAAAATTTTTTGTTTATGGAACTGTTATTAATATGAATGTTAATAACAATTCCATCTGGATTGAACTTAAAATTAAAGATGAAAATGATAATGAAGTCAAAATTCAGTACAGCAAAAAAATGAGAGTCAGTGACATAAAATTTAAGGTTGGTGACAAAGTATATGTCTATGCATTACCAATATCCACAGAAAAATTATTAAATGAGGAAATAGTGAACTTTGAAACATTAGTGGCAGAAGATATTGTAATCGAGCAATAAAAAAATAGAAAAAAGTGGAGACTTCGAACGATTGAAGTTTCCACTTTCTTTTGTTAATTTTCGATACTTCGCAATTTTTTAAAAGCATTTTTGTATTGCATATTAGCATATTTTACTATCTCTTCAAAATCCTCCTCACTTATCCCGTTTCCTTCAATTTTATTCGAGATTCCAAATGGTTTATTTAATATATCCACTATTTCATGCCAATAATTTGCAGTCAATTCATCTTCTGGTAGTTGTTCTTCAATTAAGTCACGACGTATTTGTTTAAAAGCCTCATCTAGTTTTTCAATTGAGCAATCGAGGCAGTGAGGTTGTATGTAATCTCTCATGGCAATTTTACAATCCTCAACATTGTTCGTGTGTGAAAATTTTTTCAGAATATCATTCATATCGTTATAAAAATTAGAAGGTAGCTCATTTTTCTTTCTCATAGAACTCTTTCCTATCCTTTATTTAGTCCATTCAATTGAGTGTATTTCTTGTATTTTATCACAATCATCTAAAATACAATACAAATTATTTTACTTATTGCTTTTTTGTCCAAATTTGTTATAATTTTGTTAATCTATAATTTAACAAAGAAGGTTTTTATGTTTTCAAAAGAACGTCTGAAAAATCGAAGAAATGAAAAAAAGTTATCACAATCCGAAATTGCTTCTAAAATTGGAGTTAATAGAACTGCGTTTCATAATTGGGAAAATGGAAAGAGCGTCCCTAACAAAAAAAACCTCATTGCCCTCGCTGCTATCCTTGATGTCCCTGTCACTTATTTTGAATCTGAATACTATATCGTCAATAACTATCTTCAGTTATCTCCTGATAATCAGATAAAGGCAGAAGACTTTGTAGAGGAGCTTCTTCTTTCCCAACAAACCTCTAAAGTAACTCCACTCTTCTCAGTCCAAGTGCTATCAGATATCCAACTCTCAGCTGGTCTCGGAGAAGGATTCTTTGACGAGTTTGAAACTGAAACAGTCTACTCAGATGAGGAACAATACGGTTACGACTTTGCAGCTTGGATTGAGGGAGATTCTATGGAGCCTGTCTATAAGAGTGGTGAAGTCGCGCTTATTCGCTCGAACGGATTCGATTATGATGGAGCTGTCTATGCATTATCATGGAATGACTCAGTTTATATCAAAAAACTCTACCGCGAAGAATATGGGTTCAGAATGGTTTCCCTGAATAAGGACTATCCTGAAAAGTTCATCCCTTATGAAGATGAGCCGAAAATTGTTGGTCTAGTTGTAGGTCACTTTATGCCTGTCGAGGGAGTATAGTCATGAAATTGAAAGATATTTTAGAACTTGGAACATACGGTTTCAATCCTGATTGTAAAGTTGAAATTTTCAATATGGACAACTTTGAAGAGCGGCTAGAAAATGAAGGATTCGATGAAATTCTTATTCCTCAAAATGAGGATGCAAAAATCTATCCTTACGCTTTTTTAATAGAGGATTCTATTTTGATCGCAATGACTGAGGAGGATGACAATTCCAATGAATGTTAAAGAAATGATTTACATAAAGGATGAACGCATTATCTTCACTCCTGATAAGTTCGAATACGACATCACTGATTACATCGGTGAACTTATCGAAGAGCTAGAGAAACTCAAACGGAGATAATCTTATGGGCTATATTGACTACTCTATAGAACCTCAAAGTGACATAGCCTTCCTCGATATGAAGTCCTTCTACGCTTCGGTAGAATGTGTGGATAGAGGTTTGCATCCACTCTACACATCATTATGTGTCATGAGCCGAGCAGATAACTCAGCAGGATTAATACTAGCTTCTTCTCCCATGTTTAAGAAAGTATTTGGAAAAGCAAATGTAGGGCGTTCCTACGACTTGCCATTTGATATAAACACTCGTAAATTCAGCTATCAGAATGCATGGAAGCAGGACATTGAGGTAACACCGAAGTATAAATCTTTCATCGAACACTGGGCAAAGCGTACACTCATCGTTCCTCCTCGAATGGACAGATATATTGAGAAGAATCTAGAGATTCAACATATCTTTCAAGACTATGCTGCTCCAGATGACATTCTCCCCTATTCAATTGATGAAGGTTTTATCGACCTTACTAGCTCACTTTCTTACTTTATTTCTGATAAGTCAATGTCAAGGAAAGATAAGTTAGATAATGTTTCCGCTATGATTCAGAGAGATATTTACCGTAAAACAGGTATTATCTCAACTGTAGGCATGAGCAATTCCAACCCCCTGCTAGCTAAACTAGCTCTAGATAATGAAGCTAAGAAAACTGCTACAATGAGGGCTAACTGGTCATACCAAGATGTAGAAACCAAAGTATGGTCCATACCAAAATTATCAGACTTTTGGGGGATTGGCAATAAAACAGAGATTCATTTACAAAAACTTGGTATTCATTCAATCAAAGAACTGGCCAATTTCAATCCCGATATTCTCAAAAAAGAATTCGGTAAAGTCGGAGTTCAGCTTTGGTTTCACGCAAATGGAGTTGACGAGAGCAACGTCCATGACCCCTATAAACCAAAATCACGAGGATTGGGTAATTCTCAAGTACTTCCTAGAGATTACAGAACCCAAAGAGAAATTGAAATCGTATTAGCTGAAATGGCTGACCAAGTTGCTAACCGTCTTCGCTCGGCACATAAAAAAGCTACTGTCGTTTCTATTCATATTGGCTATTCTAGAACTGAGATGAAAAAATCAATTAATGCTCAGAAAAAAATTGACCCAGCAAATCTTCCAAAAACAATGGTTGGTCATGTACTTGAATTATTCCGAAAGAAATACACCTCTGGTGCAGTGAGGCAAATCGGTGTGTCTTATGGTGGCTTTGTAGATGAAAACTTTACTCTACTGTCACTTTTTGATGATGTAGAACAAATTGAAAAAGAAAATAGACTTCAGACAGCAATTGATGTTGTCAGAGAACAGTTTGGCTTTTTAGCTATTCAAAAAGGAACCGTCCTAACCGAAGGTTCCAGAAATATAGAACGCAGTAAACTTATCGGCGGTCATTCCGCTGGTGGATTGGAGGGATTAAAATGATTGATCGTTCATACTTGCCATTTCAGTCAGCAAGAGAGTACCAGGATACTAAGATGCAAAAATGGATGGGATTTTTCCTATCTGAGCATACATCTGCTCTTTCTGATGATGCAAACAAAGTAACGTATATGTCTGATTTATCACTAGAGAAGAAATTATTACTCCTCAGTCAAGTGTACACTGGGCAATTGCACACACGCATTCATGTCGTTGAAAAAAACAAGCGAGTTTCCTACACTGGGACAATACCAAGTCTGAACAAAGATTTCATTTTGATAAAAACTACAACAGGTCACATCAATTTGAAATTGAACGACATAATTAGTATTGAACTTGTAGAGGAGGTGCTCTATGAATCAGCTTGAGTTTCAGCGTAATCACCTTCAAATGGACTATTACAGCGAGAGCTACCAAGATTTTGAACGTGACTTCTACCGCTACTCCAATATGAATATTCCATTGACCTTCCTGACTGATGATATCATCAAAACAATGGCGACTTCTCGTAAGAATTACTTTGTCCTAAATAAGGAAAAGGCAAGAGATAACCGTGATCACTTCTTCATATTTGAGGTAAGTACCGTAGATGAGAATCCGCTAATCTACCATTATACATATAAGAAAACTACAACATATTTAGCAGAAAAATAGGAGCAGTTCGATTTACTGTTCTTATTTATATGCTTTCATAAATTTCTTCAAGCTCAATGAGGATAATGCCGAAGACAACCGAGATCACTACATTCAATTCAATATTGAGCCTATCGAGAACAATAAGCTCATCAGAAAATATGTTTACCTAAAGACCGTTTACTCAATAAACTAAAAAGGAGCCATACACTCCTTTTCATATTGACGAAAATATCTATTTATTTACCAAAGAAAAGTCAAAAACTGGATTTTTGCTAAAATACGGTTCAACCATTTCTTCCCATCTAGCTCTAGAAAATTTAATGGATTTTAAAGGTGATAAACCATAATTTCCGAGAGCATAACCATCGTTTACTTCAACAACTAATGTACGACCATCCTTAGTAACACCAATATCTAAACCATAAGCCCTAGGTGCACTACCCCAAGCAGCAACCGCTTTGTCAATAACACTGGCATCGTACTGGGCATGATAGTCACCTGTATATGGACGAACATCCAGTACCTCTCCATTAAGTATAAAACAGCGCCACTCTGCAACAAATTCTACAATATCACTAATCCAAATAGGATAGTCAAATGGTAATCCAATACCAACCAAATCTCGGGTCCCATTAACTACTCTTCCTGTAAAAACCTTTGAACCAGCTTTGGGCTTAATAAATTTGCCCCAATTATCAGGAATATTGACAATCTCTCCCATAAGTCCCTCTCGGATAGTGCGACCATAAAATTCAGAAAGCTCCTCTGGGTAGTCAATAACTGGTATATCTATTCCCATCCAAGACAACAATAATCTCGTCTCAGCAATATAGTCAATAATGAGATCTTCACGGGTTAAAGTTTCTAATTCACTAAAATCACTATATAACACTACTTCTTCTCCTAATAAATGAGCGCCTACTTGAGCATTATACTTATTAATAGATACTTCACTTAATCTACTGCTATCTTTTATATAAACAACCATTTCTACACCTTTTTATCACTAGTGCAACACCAATATTCAAAAAAATAAAATATATTTTATTTTTTTGAATAGATTGCTCCCATAATATCATCAAAATAATCAACTGTATTCAGTAATAGTTCAATAATCTGCGATTTTGTCAATCTCATACCTCGCCTATCACGAGCATCTTCAATGAGCAATTCCAATTTCTCAAGATTCTTATCATCTAAACTAATCATAATACGATTTTTATCTGTAGCCACATCTATCACCTCTCATTCATATTAACACAAGTGTTACACCTCTGTCAACTATACGTTCTGAAAAACTTTAATTTATAAATTGAGTGAGTTACTATCTGATTGCCACGTCAAGCAGAAACGGCTTAAAGCTTGAGCTACTACTGTAAAATTAAAAAGACAACTTTCACACCATTCCTCAAGTAATTTGTCACAATAAAGACAAAGCTACTCTACAAACTAAAAAGGAGTCTTATGCTCCTTTTAGTTTGTACCACTTTCAATACCAAGCTCTCATGCCATTCTCTGGTGGATTACCTTTTTCTAAACCGTCTATAATACCAGAGATAGCCTGATCTGCATAAAATCTTCTGGTGTACCCCTCAGAAACATATTCTTCAAAATCATTACCGCCTTCCTCAGCAATCATATCATTGAGAGATTTTATCAGGCTATTTCTTTCCTCGGCAGTAACATACCGTTCAAAGTCCCTATCAGCTAACTTAACTAGATAGATACTCTCATTTTTTAAATTTAATTCAATGACACCTGGCTCTGATATAAAATCACCTTCAGGATAATAATGATAAGTATAGGTGCCATTTTCTGATGTAACAAGTTCAAATTTTACCATATTCTCTCCCACTAACTTGCTATTGCTCGGTCTTCAATATCAAACCTACCTTTTTGAAGCAGGTCATTTCCCTAAATTAAGTGCCTCATCTTTTGGTATCTGTACTACTTTAGAAAAGTTACCATTGATACTAGGTCTCCTCTTTAAATCAAATATATTTCAAAATATTACTCCGACTCATCATATTCTCTATGATTGCAAAATTTTTTGCTATAAA
>NZ_JAIMDU010000049.1:0-13664 GCF_019794615.1 Streptococcus suis | reverse complement strand
AAAAACAGAACTTAGTCTGAGACTAAATTCTGTTGATTTTATGCAGTTTTCTCAGAGTAACTTCTGGAAGAACGGGAACTAGAACTTACTTTGAGAATTTACCGAAATCTAATTGAAAAATTAGCCTATTTTTACAGGAATTACCTACTAATCTGTTAGAATTTTGTTTAAAATCACTTGCCAATCAATGTAAATATTGCTAAAATATTCGTATGAATAGCGTAGAAAAATCATTAAACGAAAACAAACATGCCTTACACAGCCTTGTCGTTTTTCGAAGAGCAGCAAACACCATCTCAAAGAAAGAAATGGAAACCATCAGAAAATATGGATTAACAGTTGCACAATTTGGAGTATTGGAGGCACTCTATAACAAAGGTGAACTGAGAATCCAAGACCTGATTGATAAGCTATTGAGTACTTCTGGAAACATGACGGTTGTCATCAAAAATATGATTCGCGATGGCTACATATCTAAAACAACTGATTGCAAGGATCGCAGGGCTTTTCGTATTGGACTAACACCTTACGGCCGAGAAACCATTGAAAAAATCCTACCTGATCATTATGCACATGTAGGGGAACTCTTTTCCGTCCTCAGTCAAGAAGAGCAAGATCAGCTAGCTGAGATTTTGAAAAAATTTAAAAACTAACTAAACTTACTATTGCTAACTAGTGATAAAAGAGTTATACTAAACCTATCAAATTATTTTAAGGAGCTATTAACTGTATGGCAAATGTTCTATTTTTAGTTGGTTCTCTTCGCGAAGGAGCTTTCTCTGCTGAGTTGGCAAAATCTGCTGAAAAAGTGTTGGAAGGCAAAATCAAGCGTTTCATATCTTGATTGGAAAGATATTCCTCTATTTTCACAAGACCTTGAAGCAGATGCTCCTGCTTCTGTAACTGCAGCTCGTGAAGCAGTATTAGCAGCAGATGCAATTTGGATCTTCTCACCAGTTTACAACGCTGCTATCCCAGGTACAGTGAAAAACGTTCTTGATTGGCTCAGCCGCTCACTAGATCTCACAGATACACGTGGCGCTTCCGCACTCAACGAAAAAGTTACGACTGTTTCAGTTACATCATTTGCACACCAAGAAGATGCTGCAGCTCAATACCGCTCATTGCTACCATTTATTCGCACAAATTTTGTTGATGAAGTAACACTTGCAACAAATGGTGCTCCTGCTGATGAAGTTCAACTTACAAAACAAGCAGACGCACTTCTTGCAGCAATCAACTAAAACCATCTGACGATCGTTAACCTCCAACCGAGCCAAGCATGCTCGGTTTTTTTGCAATCAAAAAGCTATAGAACTGGCTACCTCCCTTAAAAAGGACTACACCAAAATTCTATAGCTTTTATTTGTTATCACCTAAACTGATATTCGATGATGAATTTACTCTCCAATCATCTTTTGGTATTCAATTTTAATGCATCGGTTCATGACAATCTGGTCTCGACCTGCCTGACGAAGGATTTCCTCGGCTTCTTGATTTTCTAATCCGAGTTGTGCCCAAAAAATCTTAGCATCCGTTTCAATAAATTCACGAGCAACGTCTGGGAGAAATTCACTCCGTCTAAAGACATTAACAATATCGATGGAGAGAGGGATGTCTTTGAGACTTGCATAAACAGTCTCACCAAGAATCGTTTCTCCAGTAGACCGTGGGTTTACTGGAATAATCCGATACCCTGCATCCTGCATAACACTTGAAACCCGATAGGCTGCTGTTTCTTCCCGATTGGATAAGCCAACAACCGCAATGGTTTTAGCTTCTTTGAGATAGCCGAAAATAATCTCTTGACTAGGATTCTGAAATGCATAGGTCATATGTTTCTCCTTTTACTAAAATCATCAAAACCAGTTGATAGGAAACTTACTTTTTAGAAATTTGATAAACGACATCCTTCAACTGGCCAATTGCCTTTTTCAACAAGGTCCTATCCTTATCAAGTCCAGGGTCAAGGGAATAATAAATCGCTCCAACTACGACAGAATCATCATAAGAACCAGTAGATTCCATTCTGTAAAAGGTTAGTCGAGCCAATTTCTGATCCTTCATAATCTGACGTCCGACCTGCCATTCCTGACCTGCAATTTGAACGATTGTCTGTTCTGAAAACTCATGATTGGTTTCTTTCATTCGAGCAGGCAATTCTTCGGGAGTCATATTACGCCCTTCTTCCAGAGGAGATTTATTAAAGGCATTGATATTATAAAGTTGGACCATAAAGTTGCTAGATCCATCTTTTACATCATAGACAGCAACGTAAGTTTCATCCTCGGTATTTTCCGTATTAAGCGTCCAATTACTTGGAATATCGTAGTAACGATAATACTCCTTAATATTTCCATTCTCATCCTTTTCAGCAACTCCATTATTGGCCGCATGAATTTTGTGACCTTTTTGAGTTTCATCTGCCGGTGGATTCGGACTCACGACAACAGTTTCTGCGTTGGCCAAAACAGTCAATGTTTCATTGCTTGTGTCTGTCTTTTCCTGTAAGATAGGTAAGGTTGTTGAAAACTCTTCTCCGGATGGACTGGTTTGTTGATTTGAACTTGACTGTTCGTTTTTTCCACACCCTACTAAAAATAAACTAAATACACTTGCCAGAACAAGTAATTTCTTCATCATTTTTCTCCCTTGTGCTTATTTGGCTTCATACCAAGTCTCACCTTCATTTTCATCCGCAATCAATGGGACTGACAACTGAATGGCCGACTCCATGGTCTCCTTAACCATAGCTTTTACTGTTTCCAGCTCTGCCATAGGCACCTCTAAGACAATCTCATCGTGTACCTGCAAGAGCATACGGGTTGAAAGGCCTGCTTCTGTCAGTGCCTTATCAAGATTGATCATGGCTACTTTGAGAATGTCAGCGGCCGAACCCTGAATCGGTGAGTTGATAGCCGTCCGCTCCGCGAAATTTCGGACATTGAAATTCCGAGAGTTGATATCTGGCAATTCCCGACGACGCTTGTAGAGCGTTTCTACGTAGCCCTTATCACGTGCTTCTCGCACAATGGTTTCCATGTAGTTTTTGATACCAGGGAAACGTTCAAAATAGGTATCGATATAGGCTTTTGCTTCCTTACGTGTAATCCCCAAGTTATTGGAAAGACCGAAATCAGAAATTCCATAGACCACACCAAAGTTGACGGCCTTGGCATTCCGACGGTCATTTGGTGTCACATCCTCTGCCTTTTCAATCCCAAAAACACGCATGGCTGTTGACGTATGAATGTCAGCACCCTGTTGGAAGGCTTCAATCAAGTGTTGGTCTTGGGAAATATGGGCCAATACACGCAATTCAATCTGTGAATAGTCCGACGCCAAGAGGACACTATTTTCAAGCGAAGGGACAAAAGCCTTACGAATCAAACGACCTTGTTCCAGACGAACAGGAATATTTTGCAGGTTGGGATCCGTCGATGAAAGACGACCTGTCTGCGTCAAATCCTGCACATAGCGGGTATGGATCTTACCATCTTGTAAAATGGCATCCTGTAAGCCGATAACATAAGTAGACTGAAGCTTGGTAATCTGACGGTAGTCCAAAATTTTTGAAACAATTGGAGCGATTGGTGCCAACCGTTCCAAGACATCCACTGCTGTAGAATAGCCTGTCTTGGTTTTCTTTGTATATTCCAAGGGCAAGCCCATATCCTCAAAGAGAATAGTCCCAAGCTGCTTAGGCGAATTGATATTAAATTCTTGACCAGCCAACTCATAGATTTCCTTGGTCAACTGCTCAATCAAGACTTCATTTTCAGCCTGCATGGCTTTTAAGGTCTCAACTTTTACCTTGATTCCAGCAATTTCCATCTTGGCTAAGACATTAGCAAGCGGCAACTCTATCTCAAAGAGAAGATCGGACTGCTGGTTTTCCTCTAACTTGGCCAACATCGGTGCTTCTGTCTCCATCAAGACCTGCACCTTGCGGGCCAAATGTGGGAAGAATACATCACGCTCAGGCAGAGCCAATTTCGCACCTTTGCCGTATATTGCCTCGTCAGGAATCAAGCTGGTCTGCCCATAGAGATGGGCGATGGTTGTCAGCGCATTGTCGTCAACTGTCGAAAGCAAATACTTGGCGAGTCGGCTATCAAAGGTTGCAGGTGGCAAATCAATCCCTTTACGAGCAAGCAAAACCTTACCACGCTTGAAATCATAGGTTTTGATAGGCTGGTGTTCCAGAAAATCCTTCAATACCGGACTATCCAAAAGCTCAGGACCACCAACATAGATTCCATCCTTGTCCCCCCAAGCCAGACCAACTACCTCTTCTCGGTGGTAATTTTCCCCCAAGATTTCAAAGTAAAAGAATTGGTCTTTTTTGAACATAGCAGAGCTGACTTCGGACACGATTTGAAAATCCAGTACTTCTTCCTCATGCGTGTTCGTCGTGCCTAGCTGGGCCCGTAACTGTTTGAAGCCCATATCATCATAAAACTGACCCAACTCTTCAATCCTTGGACCTTGATAAACAATGTCATCCAAACCAATTTCAATCGGTGCTTGCGTATCGATGGTCGCAAGGGTTCGAGAAAGAAAGGCCTGTTCCTTATCTGCAATCAGGTTTTCTTTCATTTTAGAGGCCTTCATGCTATCGATATGTTCATAAATTCCTTCCAAGGAACCAAACTCGGTTAGAAGCTTCAGACCTGTCTTTTCTCCGATTTTCGTCACACCAGGAATGTTATCAGACTTATCTCCCATAAGGGCTTTGAGGTCAATAAACTGTGTTGGCGTGATGCCCATTTTTTCCATGAGGTAGGCAGGGGTAAATTCTTCGAACTCGGCAACCCCTTTCTTGGAAATTTCCACAACGGTGTTTTCATCCGTCAGCTGAATCAAGTCTTTATCACCGCTGACAATGGTCACATCGAAAGGAATGTCTGTCCGCTCTGCCATTTTATCCAAAGTACCGATAATATCGTCGGCTTCGTACTGGTTCAGCTCATAGTGCTTAATCCCCATGGCATCCAGCATTTGGCGAATAAAGGGAAATTGCTCACGGAACTCATCTGGAGTTTTGGCACGACCTGCTTTATAATCCGCGAACATCTCTGTTCGGAAAGTTGTCTTCCCTGCATCAAATGCCACCAAAATGTGAGTCGGCTCAATCCGCTTCATCATGTGATCCAACATCAGGTTGAAACCATAAATAGCGTTGGTATGAAGGCCAGTCGGACTCTTAAACCGATCGATTTGATGATAAAGTGCAAAGAAAGCACGAAAGGCTACAGAAGAGCCATCAATTAATAATAATTTGTTTTTATCCATAGAACTATTATAGCATGAAAGTCCTAAAAACCCATAGTGAAGAGGACTTTATATTGGTGTAGAATCCAACAAAGTTTGGATAGAAAGTACTATTATTCTGTAGAATCTTGATGGTCTAACTAATAGTGTTATTTTTCCTCCATATCAACTAAATCCGACTGGATTTCCTGATCTATCTTTTCATTTGAATCATTATACTGTGAGACAGTTTCGACTGTTAGCCTCGCGTTTTCTATACTTTGTTCGTTTTTTGATTCTTTGTTTCTATCTAATTCTTTCTTTATCAACTTTCCTAAAATATAAACTAATATGATAATAAATAAAAAAAATACAATTGTTAAACCTATTATTTTAAAAAAATCTTTTAAGTTTAATTGTTTCTCTAAGTCTAAAAATGGGGAAATGAAAAGTAATACCGAATATTCTGCAATGTAAAAAGAATTAAAAATAATTTTTGAAATTGAAGCATACTTTGTAATATATTTTTTTTCTTCGCTACTCGTATCAGACTCAATAATTTTAAATACACTATCTAAAATATAGTTAACACCTATTCCAACCGCAACAGAATAAAATGTCTTAGCTATTTCAGACAGCGAGCTTTTGCTACCTAGTATTGATATTAATAGTGGCATAGTTATAAAAATGCAAGACATGATTCCAATTGAATAAGTAAATGGTAATTTAATAATATTATTCTTGAATGATTCATAAATTTTGATTAGAATTTTACAAAAAATAATTATTATAACCAATAAAATAAAATAACTCAAAACACCAAGTTTGTATGGTAAGTAAATAAGGCATAAATTAGCAAGAATACTCGAAGTCAAAAACGTAAATTGATTTTTAACATCTTGTAATTCACATGCATGTTTCATTTTTTTCATTCTATCTCCTCTTTCAAAATTACTGAAATGATTGTATCAGAACTTTAATATTATTTCAATAATAAACAAGTTGATATAGAAGAGACTGGCAAAATCTAAAATTTGAGCCTTTCGGTTAAAATTTAAACAATCAAAAATAGCTTAGAATCAACGTTTTTGATGATGAAATTCTAAGCTATTTCCTATTTTTTGGTTTTTTTGCCCAGCCTCAATTTCCTTTATTTTTTCTAACTTCAACACATAAAAATACTTACACATAACATAAAAATTACTAAATTTTCATTTTTTTCTGTTTTTCTACTTTATTAAATACAAAATCTACTCCAATAGACTTAGATATTAATAAAAATATTAGCCAATCTTTTATTTTACAGACCGGCATATTCATTGTGGATTTTTTAAAAATAGTTAATTTAGTTGCTTACTTTTCGAAAACAACATAAAAAATAATTATCTCAAAAAAGCTCCCAAAACACTATCATATCAACGTTTAGAGAGCTTTATTGACTGAAAAATTGTGTAGTGTATGGCATAGAAATGGAATAATTATTGTTAATCCTCTTTTACTTCTCCCTCAATTCCCTTAACTGTTCCATCCCCACCTTCATCATCTCTTCCTCAACTTTACTCCATTTTCCAAAGAGACACTCTTGTAGCACTTCAGCTGCGGGGCCTTCATCAGTTTCAGAATCATAGATACAAGTCCTGTCTCTTTGATAAATCTGAATACAGTCAAAGAGTTGCTCTCTTTCTAATTCCCTTAGGTTATCAACTATGTTCTCTACAATCCCATCGTGGTGTTCTTTTGGTGTTGCTCTGGCCTGATTGGGGTCGATGGCATAAAGCTCTTCGTAACGAATCAAGGTGCTGAGATAAGAAAGCTCTGGTTTTGTACCTATCACAGCTATAGAGATTTGGTATCCTTTTGATTTTAATAATTGAGCTGTTTTTCTTGGGACTTCCGTCGTTCTCAAAGTTCCTTCAATTAACAAATGATAGCCTTGCATGCTGAGTTCATCGACTAGATGCTCTACCATTTTTCCTGCAAATCCCTTGGTATAGTCCACGCTGTCCTTGCCATACTTATCTTGCAGGGCTAGGTAATGTGGATGTTGGGGACGATAGCTATCACCATCAATGATAATGATATTACCTTGAAATTCATTTTGCTTGATTCGATGGATAGTCGTCTTACCTGCTCCGCTTTGTCCACCAAGCAAGATAGCTTTCGGTTTATCTGGAATCGTCTTTCCTCGGGTTAAGGCCCGAATTGTTCGCTGCAATGCCTTACGAAACTCAGTCTCACTAAATTCTTCCAATCTCATTAAGCTACCACCCGATGATGCACCATGTCTAACATCCGCTCGATACCGTCTAAGTAGCCATTATAACGCTCGATTTCATCGAAAGTATCGACAAGGTATATTTTCGTATGGATCAATTCAGCCAAATCATCACTCATCAAAATCCAAGGATTGGATTCATCATCAAAAGCAATATCTTGACTATCCTGATATCTATAAAGCTGTGATAATATGGCTGCTCCACGTTCTTTGATCACTTCAATTTTTAAAGTCAGTTGGTAATCTTCAACAGGTGTTAACATCTTATCCTCCCCTACAATATCGACATAAGAGACGTTAAATTTTTGACAAATGCGGTCGATGAGTTCTGTTGAAATGGTGCTGGTTCCATTTTCATAACGACTTAAGCTATTGCGTGAAATACCAACCATTTTCGCAAATTCTGGTTGTGTTAAATCATGTGTTCGGCGTAGTGATTTTATATTGTCTCCAATCATAGATATAGACCTCCTCGTATATATTTTCATTATAACACAAAAAATATTTTCGCACCAATTTTGGTGCGTAAATATATTGCTATTTTTAGATGGGTGGACGCCTAATCAATTAGAAAAACCTAGCAAAAGCTAGGTTTTTTCAAAGTTTATCAGTTAAAAAACAGAAAAAGCTCCATAAACGCTGTCATATCAACGTTTAGAGAGATTTGTTGACTGAAAAATTGTGTAGTGTATGCTTGATTCTGGCTTTATACTTGGCTTGAAATCTGAGATTTTATGGTATGTAGTTACCTGATCAAATAGAAAAACCTAGCAAATACTAGGATTTCTCTTTGCGATAATAAATGTTCTTTGCAACAACCATACTATGTGGTTTTTCATATTCTTGATCCAGATAGGTTTGATAGGTGCCAGGAGCGATAAATCCTCGAATACCAAGGATGTCCGTACCCGCTTGTCCAATGACTGAGTCTGCCAAGAGGACACAGTTGGTGGATAAGACAAAATAGGTTTTGAACTTCGATTTTCTAAATTTAAATAACTCAGCACCGATTTCTTCTTTGATACGAAAGGCGTACATTTCAATCGCTTGTCCATCGGCAGTTTTTGATACTTTTTCAGAACTTGGATTCCAAGGCACCAACAGCTTGTCAATCTCATCCAACCGTTCTTCAATAGCTTCTTCTTGTTCAGGACTCAATACCATCTGGTAACCAAGCATGGTCATCCCCTCCTGGGTACAAAAGTCAATATAGGCTTGGCGCTCAGCTTTAAATAAAACACCATCACCAATCGCCCCTCCCAGACATTCCGACAAGACATCATAAGAACCATAGCCATAGACCCGCCCTTTGTAACTCAAATCAACGTGCCCTACAGCCCCAAAACCTTCTTCACCAACATGTACAAATACTTCTAAAGATGGAGTAACAGAAATGTCTTTATGACGATTATAGGCTGCCTGTGCTGTCTGATCTTTATTGTCTGCTAGAAAGTCGTTGACTCTTTGTAGAGTCATTCGAGGAACAAGTGCAGCAATAAATAACGGCAAAGTCAGTCTCACATGACGTTTGAGACTCTGTTGTTCAATTGACTCTTCAAAAATGAATCCGTCACGTAGATTGGTCAATCCATATAACACAAGGTAGCTCCCAATGATAAATGTCTGAACAACTAGTTGAGTCCCAGAAACAAACAAAGACGCCACGCCTTGAATGGACAACCAAATTCCATCCATTAAAAAACGAATTCTCGGCTGCACACCATCTTTTTTATACAAGTAAAATGTGATAAAATTTATCACCGCTGTAAACAGCTGGTATATACCAATGAAAATCGCCGCAAAATACAAGGGAATCTGGACAGCTAAATCAAGACTGGCCAATATCCCAAATAATACCGCTTTTCCTACTAGTGCTATTACACTTTCGCTTGATTTCTTCTTTCTGAAGAAAATCATACTTAATTCATATAGGGCTAGAAAGAATAAACCAGCATGGACAAAGCGAAGAATCAATCCTGGAAATTGCCAACCAGCAATCAGAAAGCCAATACCTATGATGACTAGAATCAGCCCCTCACCAACCAGCTTTCGACCCGTTAAACCTAAATCACTAATCTTTTTCATATGAAGATTATACCATAGTGAGGATAGTAGTCAAAAAGCCAGAGCTGTCTTTAAGAGATCATTACCTAAGTCCTTAATAAATCAAATTGTCCCGACTTTAGGATTCTTCAAATATCTTGTAGTTACAATCCTTGTAGCTATTTATCATTAGATATGCTCCATTTCTTTTAATTTGGCTTCCTATTTCATTTGGTGAATACTCAGTATATACGAAGGAGGGATACACATGTGCACTGTTAAAACTCGGAAAGTTGGAAATTCTCTAGCAATTACCTTTCCAAAAGAATTGAATGTTGAAGAGGGGAAAGAGTTCATCATTTACAAAGGGGTGGATGATGTCATCGTGCTTGCACCTAAAATTCCTATTCCATTTGACAGCATAGAACCCAACATCATAGAGTGTCACTTCGATAACATGGTCTTGCTTGACAATGAAGAATAAGTACATACCACAAAAACAAGACATCGTCCTGATCGACTTTGCCCCCTCACATGGAAAAGAAATCCAGAAACGGAGGCCAGCGTTTGTTGTCTCTAGCCACAAGTATAGTCAGGCAATAAGATTTGTTGCTGTCTGTCCGATTACACATGGCGCAAAGTACTTGGAAAGGCGTGGACTATCTGTCCCTATTATTTCGGATAAGGTAAATGGCGCTGTCAATCCAATGCAGTTATACACCTTTGATTTCAGAGCAAGAAATGCTAGTAAAATCATACAGCTAGACACTTGGACCTTTCAAAAAGTTGTCCAGTTGTACAATTAAATTTTTGGTTGAGAAAAGAAAGAGGATTCATAGAACATAAAGATAATACCCAAATATATTTTTGCACATTTGCTTGATAATTATATTTCAAATAAATGAAAATCGTTCTGTGCAAAATTGAATGTATTGGATTTTCAAAAAATAATAAATAATCATGAAACTTCTCATTGGTAAATTTCTCATTTAGTTGAAAGTCACATACAAATGTTGAATAATTCTGTATAATTTTGTATAATTTATATATGAGGAGTAACAGATCTATCTATGGTGCATGGAATGAGAAGAATGATGAGTATGGCATAAAACGCGAAAAACACGCAAAAATGTATTACGAACAAGTTAGAAATCGTAATAGGAAAACGCAAGTCGCTCGTGTTGCTCAAAATAGTGGATTTCCCGTTTCAGATATTGAAATAATCTTTGACCATATATTTATTAATGAACATGAGTTACATGGAGGACTAAAACGTTTCGATCCTAGTTATGACATGGCAGAGAGCTGGCGACGACTCTCTGAGATGAATGGTCAACATATCCAAGATCATGATTTAATAATGTTACACCATGAGTTGGGAGAATTTCACTTAATGAAACAAGGGCTAAGTTATGAAGAAGCTCACACTAAAATAAACAAGAAATTTAACTATTATGAAGCTCTTAAAGTGTGGCAAAGAAATCGAGGTGATTTATAATGATGATTTTACTTGAAAAAATTTCTAATTCCAAGAGTGTTGGTTACTTCTACACACCTGAAAACTATCCTGGTCCAGGTATGATTGAAATAAACACACAGACTGGTGAGGTTGAGGTTGTTGAACTATCTGCTTATGATAAAAAAGATGGTTATCCTTACTTTGCAAATAAAGCCCGTGGCATTGTCAAGCAGTTGTGGGATACCGGTGAAATGCCCGATGAAAAATTTGTTGCCTATGGGTAACCGATTCAATTGACTCAGAGATTGAAAAATAATAAAAGTTCTCACTTTGATTCAAATTTGTATTAAAAAAGCTTTGAAAAGCATTCATTTGTACGTTTTTCAAAGCTTTTTAATTTTAAAATTTATTTATCTACTCGCTATCTTGCTATAAAAATGTTTAATAAATGAATATATTCCACTATTTTTCATAAGTCAGATTTAAGATCTATTCACCATATCGTAATTCCTTAAACTAATTGTGTTGGTAAATAATGATGCAACAGCGATTCCACACTCCACTCAAAAAGTCGAACAATGATTATGAAAATTTTCTGAAACTAGATTTTGTGAATTAATTCTGAAGCATAATCATAAGATATTTTTTCTTTTAATTCTGTCTCTATCCAAGCTTTTTCCTCATGTGACTTGGCACTGATAGTGATTGCATTATCATCTCTAAATTGTTCTAATACTTTATTCAATACCTCAATTTCATCAACAGTTAATTCTTCATACGAAGCAAATGACGTCACATATTCACCTTGTCCACTAGGGAATGGATTCCATTCAATCATTCCATTCTCAACTAATAATGCATATAAAACTTCTGATTTTTTTGGAACAGGCCCAAAATGATCATGTATATAAGTGAGTCCAGTTAGAGAGACAACATGGTTATAAAAATATGAAAAATCTGTGTAGAACAGTAATTTATTTAACTTTGTTTTCGATAAATACGGAATGCGGTTAGAAAAGTATGAAATGACCTGAATAACTTTCATATAATCAAATAATTTATAACCATTATAATCGTTCGGAGAATCGTCATTAAAGAAAGATACCAACTTATTCATTTCACTAAGCGAATCAATTTCTTTTAATTCAGACATTCTTTCTAAAAATTTTTCTTGAGTTTTTTGATCCAATAAATCCTTATTTATCTCAAATAATTTTTCCATTCTCTGAGGGTTTGATTTTATATCTTTTAAAAAATTACTATTCATTTTAGTAGGAACCGCACCATTTTCATAACGAATAATTGATGATTTCCCTAGACCAGTTACAATAGCAAATGCTCTCTGAGAAAGAGCATACATTTTTCTAATATTTCTAATTTCTTCTGGGGTAATCAAGTCATTTCTTTTTCGATATATTTCAAATGCTTTTTTTATTGCTCTATCATCCAATTCTTCATCAAAGACTTTCTCATGTGTCAACGAATCAAATCGGAATTCAGATTCCACCTCAATATTTTCGTCCCGCACCAAAAAAATTTCTTTATCTTTTTTTACATATGTTTCCATCATTTCCTCCCAATTGACAGCTACTCCTTATATGGTAATGTCCATGGACCATTAGATTTTTTAAAAGACAGTACTTTACATTTACCAAGACTATCTAATTTAATTTTGATGTATACTAACTCTTCATCAATATTTTTACCAAACTCCCAGATATCCGTTCCGTCTCCATTATAATCCTTTGTTGCACCTCTATCGTAATCACGAAAAGTAAGATCAAAAAGTTCCATTTTTGCTAATTCTATATCTAAACCCAAAGAAGTAATACCATCATAAGTTCTTGGAACAAATTCAATACCATTCATACTTAATGATTTTTTGAATTCCAACAAAAATTGATTTATTTCTACTACTGAAGCAATCTTTTGACTCCTTGGCATGAACAACTCCTTTCTTTATTAATAATGTACCATTTTTATTTTAATTTTGCAACCAATTGGGTGCAGAAAGATGCATCGAAATCTATTTTCTCCAATCTAATCTAGAAAGTGGGAGTCGTATTTATGCTGACTCGAAGTGGATGTCGAACATTTATTAGGTAATACAAAGGTATTCTGGTCATGCGTAGTCTTCTTGACTTTGGAAAAACGTGATCAACACTTTTCCATGACAAATCTTCATCAGAATATCGTTTCTGCTTTTCTTTTCAAAGCTACGTAAGCGCCCAATAACAAAGTATATTGAAAAAGGCTCCAAAGTCCTATCGACTCTGGAACCTTTTTCTATTTACATGCTCTTTTAATTTTTTCCTTCCATGGCAAATAAGCCTCTAGCACCTCTTTTTTTGCGAGCGTCTCCTCGTTAGGTAAGTGTTCTAGAAGATAGGTCATATATTTTTCTGCATCAAGGCCGTGTCGTTTAGCAGTTTCCAAAAGACTCAGAATGACAGCTGTCGACTCGGCTCCCTCAAAGCTCTGAGAAAAAAGCCAATTTTTACGGCCCATAACCAAGGTCTTCATTGCTCTCTCAGCCATATTGTTAGACAAGACTAAGTCACCGTCCGAGAGAACGGTTCGGAAAGTGGTTTCGTAGTTGAGGCTATACTCTATTGCAGTGCCCAATTTGGAGCC
>NZ_JAIMDU010000048.1:0-13869 GCF_019794615.1 Streptococcus suis | reverse complement strand
GACGTTAGGGGAGCTTTATTTTTAATGATATCGGGAAGTAGCTCAGCTTGGTAGAGTACTTGGTTTGGGACCAAGGTGTCGCAGGTTCGAATCCTGTCTTCCCGATTAATCCAGAGAACTTAAGGTTCTCTTTTTTATTTTTAAATTTCAGAGAAAAAAGTCCGAATAGTGGCATTCGGACTACATGATGATGAGTTATTCGGTTCTTGTTAATTTCACAACCGCCTCTGTTCTAGCGGTATGAGGGAACATGTCAACAGATTGAATATAATCAACCTGGTAGGCTTTAGTCAATTCAACCAGGTCTCTTGCGAGTGTTGAAACATTACAAGAAATATAGACCATTTTTGATGGTTTGTACTTAAGGATTGTTTTTAGGAGTTTTTCGTCTATTCCAGTCCGTGGAGGATCAACAATGAGTGCATCTGCGTGATATCCTTCTTGATACCATTTTGGAATTATATCTTCTGCTTTACCGGTTTCATAATGTGCATTCGTTAGGCCCATTCGTCTAGCATTTGCTTTTGCATCTTCAATTGCTTCGGGAATAATATCCATACCACGTAATGATTTGACTTTTCTGGCAAAGGCAAAGCCAATAGTACCTACTCCGCAGTAGGCATCAATTAGGTCTTCGTTCCCAGAAATATCCAAGGCTTTTACTGCTTCATTGTAAAGTACTTCGGTTTGCTGGGGATTTAATTGGTAAAATGCCCGAGGTGATAGAGAAAATTCATAGTCCAAAACAGCTTCATCAATAGCTTGTTTTCCCCACAGTATTTCAGTTTTTTCTCCATAGACTTCACTTGTTTTTTGTTTGTTCCAGTTTAAGGCAATTGTAACGATACTTGGAAACTGACTGATGAGTTCATCAATTAGTTTGATAAGATTAACTTGACAAGAGGTGATAAAAATTAGTTGGACTTGTCCCGTCTGACGAGCTCTACGTACCATGACAGTGCGAATACCTTGTTCCTTGCGTTCGTTGTAAATTGGGATACGGTGCTTAGTGAGGAGTTCCGCAACACTGTTTATAATTCTCTGTGTTTCTTGATCCTGGACATAACAGTCAGTAATTCCAATTAGACGATGTGAATTTTCTGCATATAATCCAGCTTTGACGCTGCCTTTAGTAGTACGAGTTTGAAATTGTAATTTAGCACGGTAGTGGCTGGGGTGATCCATCCCAATGGTTGGATGGATGGTGTATTGTTCGTAGCCCGAAGGTTTGAATTTTTTTAGTGCTTGCTGTAGCAAGTCTTTTTTAAAATCCAATTGCTTATCATAGCGGAGGTGCATGATTTGGCAACCGCCACAGGATTCATAAATAGCACAAGGTGGTGTGACACGGAATTTGGATTCCTTGTTGATTTTCAATAACTTTGCCTCAACAAAATTTCGTTTGATTGAGGTAATTTGGCAATATATTTCTTCACCTTTAAGAACGCCGGGAACAAAGACAAGTGTTTTTTGATAAAAACCTATTCCTTCTCCATTGATGCCCATTCGTTTAATTTTTAAAGGGATTCGTTGATTAACTTGTAGATTCATATTATTATTTTACCGAAAATTCCTGTATAATGAAAGAATGAGAATAACAAAAATTGAAAAGAAAAAAAGACTATATTTATTAGAGCTTGATGGTCAAGAGTCTTTGTATATTACTGAGGATACCATTGTTCGATTTATGCTAAGTCGGGATAAGGAAATCACAGAAAATGAACTTCAAGAAATTCGTGATTTTGCTCAATTCTCTTATGGAAAAAATATAGCATTATACTTTCTATCTTTCAAACAACGAACAAAAAAAGAAGTGTTGGACTATTTAAAAAAATATGAAATTAAAGAAGCAAATGCTGTAAAGATTATTGCCGCTCTAGAAGAAGAGAAATGGATTGATGATAAGAGTTATGTGGAAACCTACGTTCGACAAAATGGGCTGAATGGTGACAAGGGGCCGGCTCTGATTCGACAGAAATTAATTACGAAAGGGATTTCTAAATCTGTTATTGATAGTTGTTTAGTTGAGGTAGATTTTTCTGATCTGATTGAAAAGGTTGCTGAAAAAATGCTTAGAAAATATCAGGATAAATTACCTATTCGAGCTCTGCAGGATAAGATTGTTCAAGGATTGATGAATAAGGGGTTTACGTATGACTTGGCAAGAAAAACGGTTAGTCAGTTAGATATTTCTGCAGATGACAGTATGGAAGCGGATTTAATTAATAAGGAATTAGAGAAACAGTATCGAAAATATAGTCGAAAATATGATGGATATGAGTTGAAACAGCGTTTGATTCAGGCTTTAGCAAGGAAAGGTTTCGAGTTTGATCGGATTCAGGCAGTGCTTAGGGATTATCTGTGATGAAATTTTCCCACATGGGTCAAAAATATGATATAATGATAAAGATAAATTGAAATTGTAGAAAGTTGGTAACAGTGTGAAATTACCAAGAGAAGGCGACTTTATTACAATTCAAAGTTATAAGCATGACGGAAAAATCCATCGCACTTGGCGTGATACCATGGTATTAAAGACAACAGAACATGCAATCATTGGAGTCAATAATCATACTTTAGTGACAGAAAATGATGGCAGACGTTGGGTAACAAGAGAACCAGCTATCGTATATTTTCATAAAAAATATTGGTTTAATATCATTGCAATGATTCGTGAAAATGGTGTTTCTTATTATTGTAATCTTGCTAGTCCGTTTGTATTAGACAACGAAGCACTCAAATATATTGATTATGATTTGGATGTGAAAGTCTTTGCGGATGGTGAAAAAAGATTACTTGATGTGGATGAATATGAACGACATCGCAAGGATATGAAGTATTCAGATGATATTGATTATATTTTGAAGGAAAATGTAAAAATATTGGTTGATTGGATTAATCATCAACGTGGGCCATTCTCTCCTGCCTATGTAAATATCTGGTATAAGCGCTATTTAGAACTGAGAAGTCGATAAAGTTATTCAAGAAAAACCTGTTTAGCAGGCTTTTTTCTTACTGTGAGGTAGAAAGATGGCATTTGATAAGACGGTAGGAAGATATGCAAGTTTTGGTATTGTCACTTCGCTCCCAGGTGAAGTGATTGATAGTTTCTGGTATGTCATTGATAACTATTTAAAGGGAGTTATCCCTTTGAAAAGTGTGATTCAATTTTCCATTAAAAACCGAGGTGGTAAAATCACCCTAGTTTTCTCACAAGAGCGGTATAAAAATGTGTTGGCAGTTGATTTGTCAAGTCGTTTCGATCCATTTTATCCTTCTACAGTATTAGTTGTTGATAAGCAAGGACAAGAAACAATAACATTGCCTGATGAAGTTAGTTTTATTTGATGAATAAAGACATATATCATGCTGCTTAGTGAATTAAGAGTTGGAATAAAATTTCATAAAAAAATTTATTCAACTGTGTTTTCTTTTATCAGAAATGATATAATAACATTATAATAATATACTGTATGTTTTGATAGGTAAGAGAGGATAGGTTATGTCAAATAATAACCAAGAAAAGCCACTCTATTTACAATTGGTAGATGAGTTGGAAGTAAAAATTCGTGAAAGCATGGCACCGAATGAAAAGCTATTTTCAGAAAGAGAGCTAACTCACCTTTATGGAGTCAGTCGTATTACGGTCCGACTTGCAATGCAAGAGTTAGAGAAACGGGGCTTAGTCTATAAAAAACATGGTAAGGGGACCTATGTTTCGGAAATTTCAGAACCAGCGGTAGATTTGTCGCAAGTATATAGTTTTACTGAACAAATGAAAGTCATGGGGAAAGTTCCTAAAACAACTATTCTATCTTTTCAAGAAATGGATGCGTCTGAGTATATTTCGCAACAGTTGATGATTGACATTGGTGAAAAGGTTTATGAATTGGAACGCTTGCGGTTGGCAGATGGAATTCCGATGATGTTAGAAAGAACCTATATCCCAGCATCATTGTTTGAAGGGATGACGGTTGAAGATTTAGAGAATACTGCTCTCTATGAAGTATTTTCGAAAAAATATAACCAGATTATTCGTATGGCGGTTGAAGAGTTTTATGCCAGTATCGCCTTGGATAATGAAGCGAAGCTATTGGGTTTACAGGGAAATAGTCCAGTCCTACATTTGTTGCGAAAATCGTACAATGATAAGAATCGTATTATTGAGTATACATTTAGTATTGCGAGAGCTGACCAATTTCGTTATCGTATGGTTCATAAACCGATGAATGAAAATTAAAACTCCTCGAAAATCAAATTTATCCGTTGTCAAGAGCCTTGAAATGAGAAAGTAACAGAGTTCTATCTTCGGTTTCGTTTCCGAGGCTACTTTTGATTTTCGAAGAGTATGAGTATAAGTCTGTGTAAGATGATAATAAAAGATTGTATATAAAGTCAGTTTTGTGACCATTATATACAATCTTTTTATTATTTATTGGAAGCAAAAGTGTTTGTTTTAATGGGAATTATCGGTTATTTGCTGAAATTTCAAATTTATAGTATTTCCAATGTTTATAGGTTTCAGTATATTCAATAATTTCTCCACTTGCACTGCTTGTAGTTAATTTGTTCTGTAAAATAGTTGGCTGATTTGAATCGATTTCTAACCCTTCTGCGATTTCAACCGGTGTGGGGAAACATACTTCGTTTGTTTCGACAAAGGGTTCTTCGAACATATGGATATTAAAATCAATTTTTAGACGCTGATAAATTGATTGGAAATGTTCAAGGGGAGCATCAGGCGTTTGAATATAATGTTGAGGTATGTAGGAATTATGATAAATAAATGGAATTCCGTCGGCTTTACGAATACGAACGATTTTATAATAGTAGTCATTCTTATCTAAGTTCAATTTCTCGAGAATTCGTGTATCATTTCCCTTTTGACAAGCAAGAACAATCACTTGCTCGTTTTCAAGAGGAAAGATTTCAACATCAGAAAATTCAACCAAGCGGCCCTTACGCGAACGGGAAACAAATGTACCTTTCCCTTGTTGGCGAATTAAATAACCATCTTTCACTAATTCATTTACTGCACGAATAACAGTGATAGAGCTAACATTATATAGTTTTGTCAATTCAGCTTCAGTATAGAACTTATCACCATTTTCAAATTTTCCCGAAATGATTTGTTGACGTAGGCTATTTTGGATTAGTTGGTATTTAGGGACTTTCATTTTATACCTCCTTTCTGTGATTAGTATACTAAATTATCTAGTAAAAATCAAAAGATATAGCAATAATAAAACGCTTTTTTCATTTGTTGATTCAATACTGTACTTTATCATTATCTGTGGTAAAATTTACAAAAAAATTTTGCAAAAGTACTGGACATAACCACAAGAAAGTGTTAATATACTAATAGAAATGGTAAACGGTTACATGGAGGTGGATAATGAGTGAATTTCATATAAGAGAAGAATTTTATTTAGATGAAAAGCCATTCAAAATTCTATCAGGTGCAATTCACTATTTTCGAGTACATCCTGATGACTGGTATCATTCTCTGTATAATCTAAAAGCTCTTGGTTTTAATACAGTTGAAACCTATATACCTTGGAATTTACATGAACCTAAAAAAGGTCAGTTCTATTTTGAAGGTATATTAGATGTTGAACGATTTCTAAGAATTGCTCAAGAACTAGGGCTTTATGCAATTGTACGTCCTTCCCCCTATATTTGTGCAGAGTGGGAATGGGGTGGACTCCCCGCTTGGTTGATGAAGGAAGAGCTGAGAGTACGTTCGAGTGATCCTACGTATTTGAAACACTTAGATGAATATTACGCTTCTCTTCTTCCTAAATTAGCCAAGTTCCAGCTCGCACAAGGAGGAAACATTCTCATGTTTCAAGTTGAAAATGAGTATGGTTCCTATGGTGAAGAAAAAGACTACTTAAGATCGGTTGCGAATTTGATGCGTAAACATGGTTTGACTGCTCCCTTCTTCACATCAGATGGGCCATGGAGAGCTTGTTTGCGTGCAGGTTCACTCATTTCTGATGATATATTGGTCACTGGAAATTTTGGTTCAAGAGCGAACGAAAATTTTCAGATGATGCAAGCTTTCTTTGATGAATATGGAAAGACTTGGCCACTGATGTGCATGGAATTTTGGGATGGATGGTTCAATCGCTGGGGTGATGAAGTGATTCGTCGTGAGCCAGAAGAACTAGCTCAGTCAGTCATGGAGTGCATTGAACTTGGTTCGATAAATCTCTACATGTTTCACGGAGGTACGAACTTTGGTTTCATGAATGGATGCTCTGCGCGAGGTCAAATTGATTTGCCTCAGGTGACATCTTATGATTATGATGCAATTCTAGATGAAGCTGGAAATCCAACGCAGAAGTTTTATATTCTTCAAAAGCTGATGATGGAAAGATATCCAGAATTAGACTATGCAGAACCAATAGTAAAAAAAGCTAAGGCGTTTGAGCCAGCTGAATTAGTGAATAAAGTTAGTTTATTTGAAACCGTTGATGCCATCAGCGAGTGTCATCATTCATTCTATCCTAAGAATATGGAACAATTTGATCAATCCACTGGCTATATTCTCTATAAAACTGAATTGGAACAAGATAAGGAAGAAGCAGAACGTTTTCGTGTGATTGATGGTCGGGATCGGATTCAAGTTTTTGCTGATGGGCGTAAGGTTACAACACAATATCAAACGGAGATTGGTGAAGACATTACGCTAGATTTCAAAAGCAAGCAATTGGATTTAGCTATTCTTGTGGAGAATATGGGACGTGTCAACTACGGCCACAAACTAACAGCTCCAACTCAATCTAAAGGATTGGGAAGAGGGGCGATGGCAGACCTGCACTTTATTGGAAACTGGAAAATCTATCCACTACCACTTGAGTCGGTTTCAGCTGTTGATTATAGTAAGACTTGGCAAGAAAATCAGCCTGCATTCTATCGCTATACTTGTAACTTGTCAGAATTAGCGGATACCTACATAGACATGACAGGTTTTGGTAAAGGTGTTGTATTTGTAAACAATGTAAATATTGGACGTTTCTGGGAAAAAGGTCCGATTCTCTATCTCTATATTCCAAAAGGATACTTAAAGAAAGGAGAGAATGAAATAGTCGTCTTTGAGACGGAAGGAAAATATAGAGAAAGATTACCTTTTTCTCAAGAACCCATCTATAAAGATTTAACATAAAGGAGAAATGAGTATGGCAATTATTGCTACACGTATCGATGGTCGTTTGATTCATGGTCAAGTTGCTAACTTATGGACGACTAAATTAAATATTAGTCGTATTATGGTAATTGATGACGCAGTTGCTCAAAACGACATTGAAAAACAAGGATTGAAGTTGGCTTGTCCTCCAGGGGTAAAACTTTCTATTTTACCGATTGAGAAAGCTGCAAATAATATTAAAGAAGGAAAATATGATACTCAACGCTTGCTTATTGTAGCACGTCGTCCTGAAAATTTCCTTCGCCTAGTGGAGTATGGTGTAAGCCTTCCTGAACTTAACGTTGGGAATATGTCTCAGACTCCTGAAACACGGTCTGTCACACGTTCAATCAATGTGGTAGATAAAGATATCGCAGATTTTGATGCATTGGCAGCTAAGGGTGTGAAGCTCTTCGCTCAAATGGTTCCAGGCGATTCACCTAAAGACTTTATGCCTTTATTGGATAAAGTTAGATAACATTCGGATTTTTTGAAAAATTTTAAAGGAGGATCACTATTATGCAATGGTGGCAAATATTACTTTTAACGCTCTACTCTGCTTACCAGATTTGTGATGAGTTGACTATCGTATCGTCAGCAGGTTCACCTGTCTTTGCAGGGTTCATCTCTGGTTTGATTATGGGAGATATGGCAACAGGTTTAGCAATTGGTGCTAGTTTGCAATTGATGGTACTTGGTGTAGGTACTTTCGGTGGTGCATCTCGTATTGATGCAACATCTGGTGCGGTATTGGCGACAGCTTTCTCAGTTTCACAAGGTATTGACCCTGAGCTTGCTGTAGCAACAATTGCGGTTCCAGTAGCAGCACTTCTTGTCTATACTGATATTTTGGGTCGTTTCTCAACTACCTACTTCGCTCATCGTGTGGATGCTGCGGTTGAAAAATTTGACTATGCAGCTATCGAACGGAACTACTTACTTGGTGCAATTCCTTGGGCTTTGTCTCGTGCGCTACCTGTTTTCCTTGCCCTTGCATTTGGTGGTGAATTTGTAGATGCAATGGTTTCTGCTATTCAAGAATACCAATGGATTGCTAATGGTTTGACTCTTGCAGCACGTATGCTTCCTGGTCTTGGATTTGCAATCTTGCTTCACTATCTTCCACTTAAACGCAATCTTCACTATTTGGCATTTGGTTTTGCTTTGACAGCTATGTTGACTGTTCTTTACGGTAACGTATCTACTTTAGGTGGTGCAGTTGCTGGTATTGTTGGTACCCTTCCTGAAGATTCAGGTGTAGCATTTGTAAACAACTTCAAAGGCTTGTCAATGATTGGTATCGCTATTGTGGGTGCATTCCTTTCTGTACTTCACTTCAAAAATAGCCAAAAAGTAACTGTAGTTGCTCCATCAAATTCAGAAAGTGGGGAAATTGAAGATGACGAAATCTAATTACAAATTAACAAAAGAAGATTTTAATCAAATCAACAAACGTAGCTTGTTCACTTTCCAACTTGGTTGGAACTATGAGCGTATGCAAGCATCAGGCTACCTCTACATGATTTTACCTCAATTGCGTAAAATGTACGGTGATGGTACTCCTGAGTTGAAGGAAATGATGAAATTGCATACTCAATTCTTCAACACTTCACCATTCTTCCATACTATTATTACAGGTATTGATTTGGCGCTTGAAGAAAGCGATGGTGTAGCATCTAAAGATGCGGTAAATGGTATCAAGACTGGTTTGATGGGTCCATTTGCTCCGATCGGTGACTCTATCTTTGGTTCCTTAGTTCCAGCAATCATGGGTACAGTGGCTGCAACAATGGCCGCAACTGGTAACCCAGCAGGTATCTTCCTTTGGGTAGCAGTAGCGGTTGCGTATGATATTTTCCGTTGGAAACAATTGGAAGTTGCCTATAAAGAAGGTACTAAACTCATCACAACAATGCGTGATCGTTTGACAGCACTTGTTGATGCTGCATCTGTAATGGGTGTCTTCATGATGGGCGCATTGATTGCAACTATGATCAACTTTGAAGTGACTTGGGCTCCAACAGTTGGTGAAAAAGTAATTGATATTCAAGATTTGCTCAATACTATCTTCCCTCGTCTTGTTCCAGCTATCTTCACAGGCTTTGTCTTCTGGTTGCTAGGACGTAAAGGTATGACTTCAACAAAAGCTATCTTGATTATTATCGTTCTTGCGATTAGCTTATCAGCTATTGGCCACTTCTTATTTGGTATGGCATAATGGTTAGAAGTTTAGTATTAGTAAGTCATGGTATCTTCTGTGAAGAGTTAAAAAAATCCACTGAAATGATTATGGGTCCACAAGAGGACATTTATACAGTGGCTTTGTTGCCAGAAGAAGGTCCAGAAGACTTCCAAAGAAAATTTGAAGAGACAATTGCTAAGCTTGATGACTTCGTTGTTTTTGCAGATTTGTTGGGAGGAACACCAGCTAATGTAGTTTCTCGGAAATTACTCGATGGTGGTCAGTTTGATCTATATGCAGGTATGAACATGCCCATGGTCATTGGTTTCTTGAACGGCGTTCTATTAGGTGAAGCTGTAGACTATGTGGAGTTTGGTACAAGCAATTTAGTTCATGTCAATTCCTTATTAACAAGTAGCGAAGATGATGAGGAGTGAAACAGTCAGGGAAGTTGAAACAGTTTGGGGAACTGTTTCAACTGGTCACCTTGAAATGAAAGAGTGACCAAAGACAGCCCGAGCCTAGAAATTGGAAAGCGAGGACAGTTCGGGGAACTGTTTCAGATGGTCACCTTGAAATAAGAAAGTGACCACAGAAAGCCCGAGCCCAGAAATAGTAGAGTGAGGGAAGTTCAAGTGACTGTTTCAGCCTGAGCCTAGAAACTGGAAAGCAAGGACAGTCAGTGACTGTTTCGGTTGAAGATTATCTTCGTCAAGTAAAAATAATACTGTAGTCAAATTGGCTTTAAGTATCCTGAGACTGGGGAAACCTGGTCTCTTTTTGTATGGAGTATCATTTGTCATATTTCTTGTTACATTGCTGTATCCTATCATATTGTGAAACTCCTTCCTACCATTCTTAGTCTATGGAGAGGAATAATGTGCCAGTGAATGAATCCACTCCCAGAAAGATCAAAACAAAAATGACCAAATTTTCTGAAAATTTATTGACATTCACTTTTAAAGTGGTAACATGTAATGTGAGGAATCATTTTAAATACAAGGAGAATCCAATGAGAAGTGATATGATAAAAATCGGGATTGACAAGGCTCCTGCGCGTGGCTTATTATACGCGACAGGACAAGTGAAGTCTGCAAAGGATTTTCAAAAACCCTTTATTGCGATTTGCAATTCCTACATCGATATTGTACCTGGACATGTACATTTGAGAGAGTTGGCGGATGTGGCAAAAGAAGCGATAAGAGAAGCTGGTGGGATTCCGTTTGAGTTTAACACCATTGGGGTTGATGACGGTATTGCCATGGGCCACATTGGAATGAGATACAGTTTGCCTTCAAGGGAATTGATAGCTGATGCGGCTGAAACAGTCATCAATGCACATTGGTTTGATGGAGTTTTTTATATTCCAAACTGCGATAAGATTACTCCTGGAATGATTTTAGCAGCCATGCGAACCAATGTTCCAGCAGTATTTTGTTCTGGAGGACCTATGAAGGGTGGTGTCGATATGACAGGGCATCATGCCAGCCTTTCTAGTCTATTTGAGGCAGTTGGTAGCTACCAAGCTGGGGAAATGTCAGAACAGGAGTTTGAATTTCTAGAAAAAAATGCTTGTCCGACTTGCGGTTCTTGTTCGGGAATGTTTACAGCCAATTCAATGAATTGTTTGATGGAGGTATTGGGACTTGCATTGCCAGGGAATGGTACCATTCTTGCAGTGTCAGATGAACGACGAGAACTTGTTCGTCAAGCAGCCAAATACTTAATGGAAAATGTTAAAAAGAATATTAAGCCTAGAGACATTGTAACGAAAGAAGCAATAGATGATGCGTTTGCTTTGGACATGGCAATGGGAGGGTCAACGAATACAGTATTACACACGCTAGCCATTGCCAGAGAAGCTGGGATTCCCTATGATTTGAAAGATATTAATGAAATCGCTGAAAAAACACCTTATCTCTCTAAATTATCTCCGTCATCAGCTTACACTATGCATGATGTACATGAGGCGGGAGGGGTTTCAGCGATTATCAATCAATTGATTAAGAATGGTTCTATTAAAGGAGATCGCATAACTGTAACAGGTAGGACTTTGAAAGAGAATGTTTCAGGTTGTGAGATTAAGAATGAAGAGGTTATTCATCCGTTAGATGATCCATACTCACCAGTTGGTGGCTTATCCATTCTTTATGGGAATATTGCCCAAGATGGTTCCGTTATTAAAGTAGGTGGGGTAGACCCTTCTGTAAAAACATTTAAAGGTGAGGCTCTTTGCTTTGACTCTCAAGATGAAGCGCTTGAGGCAATTGATAATGGTACAGTTCAGAAAGGTCATGTTGTTGTGATTCGTTACGAGGGGCCACAAGGCGGACCTGGGATGCCAGAAATGTTAGCTCCTACTTCAAAAATTGTCGGTCGAGGTTTGGGGAAAGATGTTGCACTTATAACGGATGGTCGTTTCTCTGGTGCAACTAGAGGGATTGCGATTGGTCACGTCTCTCCAGAGGCAGCTGCTGGTGGAAATATTGCTTTGATAGAGGATGGAGATGAGATTGCGATTGATTTGATCAATCGTACGATAGATGTTCTTGTGGATGATGAAGTACTTGCTGAACGTCGTCGTTACTTAAAAACATTCAAGCCTAAAATAGCAAGTGGTTGGTTGCGTCGTTATACACGTTTTGCTTCTTCGGCCAACTTTGGTGGTTCGATGATGACCGATGAGGAGTTTGCGGAACGCCAAGCAGAGCGCTAGAATAATAGTATAAAATGAAAAAGGAATTCTTGTAGATTCCTTTTCATTATGGTCTATTAATGATATACTATTCATATATTAAATCAATAAAAATAGGAGTTCGTATGATTGAACAAAGTCAGTTTGGAAAGGGGGAAGCCCTTCATTTCTTCCTTTCGAATGCTAATGGTATGAAGGTTGGTTTGACAAATTTTGGAGCTCGTATCGTTGAAGTTCTTCTTCCTGTTGAGGAAGATGGAGGGGTTCGGAATGTTAGCCTTTCTGCTTCAACAGATGAGGAGTATAGACGAACAGATTTGTATCCTGGTTCTACAATTGTTCCAGTTGCAGGTCGTATTTCGGGGGCACAAACAGAAATAAATGGAGTGAAGTACTGTCTTACAGAAAATGAGCCGGGTCGAACCCTCCATGGTGGGATTGATACTGCAAATGAACAATACTGGGAGACAAGTGTAGATCAGGAGAATAACCAAGTTACCTTTGGTATTACCTTAAAGGATGGTTTCAATGGATTTCCTGGTGATGTTCGTGTTTTAGCAACTTATCGATTGTCGGATGAAAACGAGCTAATTGTAGAGTATCGGGCGGAGTCCGATAAGGCTACAATTTTTAATCCAACCAACCATGTCTATTTTAACTTGACAGGTGATTTCCAACAGTCTGTAGGGGAACATCAAATCAGAATTGCAGCAAATCGCTATGTCCCACTTGGTGAGGATAATCTTCCAATTGGAATTGTGGAAGAAGTAATTGATACGCCTTTTGATTTTAGAGATTTTGCTTCGTTTTCTCAGGGCTTTAATAGCCAACACACTCAGAATCTCCTCGTGAAAGGTTATGATCACCCATGGATATTGGAAGATGTAGCAACTCCCGTAGAAGTATTAAGCCCTGATGGGAAAATTAAACTAAGTGTTGTAACCAATCAACCATCCGTTGTTATTTATACTTACAATTTCCCGGTTGAAGAGTTAGCGGCTTTCCATGGCGCCTTTAGTCTAGAATGCCAGGGGCTTCCGAATGCATGTAATGTTGATGGTTTTGGCTCTATTTTGTTGGAACAAGGAGATTGTTTCTTCTCACAAACAGCCTATTGTTTTTCTTGGTAGCGATTCTCTTTTTCCAAACGGTTAAAGTGGTTAGCCCTCTTTGTGATTTTAGATACCTTTTGTATGATATTTTGCTTAGAGGGCTGAATACTTTGCAAGTATAAAATGGCTCTAAAAGAGCTCAAAAGAGGTAAATTCTCAAAGTAAATTCTAGTTCCCGTCCTTCCAGAAGTTACTCTGAGAAAACTGCATAAAATCAACAGAATTTAGTCTCAGACTAAGTTCTGTTTTTTGACTAAACTGCTGATTCAAGGGGGATTTAGGCTTGAAAATGTTGAAAAAAAGGGTACACTAAAGTTACTGGCTCTGAGACGTCTCAAAGTAAGTTCTAGTTATCTGGAATTTGGGATGGGACAAGTTCCTTTGTATTTTGAAATTATTTTTTAATAAAAACTAGCGATTACTTATCTAGTAATCGAGGTGATTGGATGATGTTCTCAGGGTCAATTTTAGAGATCCCCAAAAGTGTTGCCAATTCCTCACCGTAGGTAAATGTAAAGAGTTCATAAGCCGATTTTCCGTTGAAAGACGCCCGTTTGACGCTGTTGACATGCGAACAAACCAGGTTGATGTCATCCTGTGTCAAGTTATCAAAGCTAGTTCCTTTAGGGAGAATATCTCTGATAAGTGTGTGATTCTTCTCAATTCTCCCCTTCTGGTCAGAACGATT
>NZ_JAIMDU010000047.1:0-14757 GCF_019794615.1 Streptococcus suis | reverse complement strand
AAAGTACGCATTTTTGATATAAAAAGAAAACCTCTCTAAACCCTTGATATACATAGGGTTAGGGAGGTTTTTGTCATTTCAAACTGTCAAAGATGGGATTATAGCATGAGAAATCGAATTGTGAACAAATTGCAACCTATCTATCATATTTGTCATATTATTTTAAGTTCTATGAAAGAAATTTCTAATAGGATAGATGGAATAGAAAAAAGAAAGGAAAAATTGATTTGAAATTTCAAATACATTCTCAATTAAGTAAAGTAGCCATGCTTGCAATGTTTACGGGAGGCTTATTATGGCTTGGAGTAATAACAGTTCATGCAGAGGATACAGCCGTAAGTGATACTCCGACAGTCTCAGCTTTAACTCAAAAAGAAACAGCTGAGAAAAGGGAGGCAGAGCAGGCTGCGGTGGAGAAAGCAGCTGCCGAAGCTGCAGCACAAGCAGCATTAGCTACAAATATGGTTTCAGATGTGACGGTTGAATATACATCCAATACTTACCCAGCAGGTCAATGTACATGGGGAGCAAAAGAAATGGCTCCATGGGTTGGGAACTATTGGGGAAATGCCGGAGATTGGGCAGCCAGTGCAGCTTCATTAGGCTATGAAGTTGGAACAATACCAAAAGTTGGCGCAATTGCAGTCTGGACAGATGAAAATGGTGGCTATGGGCATGTTGCCTATGTGACAGATGTGGCTACCGATGGTCAAATTCAAGTCATGGAATCAAACTATGCTGGCTCCTATTATCCAAGTAACGTTCGTGGATATTTTGATCCAACAACAACCAGTGAGGGAACGGTAAGTTATATTTATCCCCCTGCTGGAGTATAGTTGTTATTGATAGGATTGTATGATGATTAAATTTTTCGAAAATCAACAAAATTCCAGATGAGTGAAAATTTAAGTGTAGTTTTTCAGCATGTTACCATAAAATTAGAAAGTGAAAGAGTTCTATCTATAACAAGAAGACATGACTGGGATTAAGCTCAATGTCAGTTCTCAAGAGGTATGTCGACATCATTTTTTTAAAAAGTAAAAAGGTCTAATAAATAGGCCTTTTATAATTTAAAAAACAGATTCGAGGGTCATTCAGAAAATTCTTGTAAAATAATGTGATGAAAGGGCTTTACTTTTTAGTAGTAAATAATATATAATAACATCAAGAAAACGTTTGCATATTTTGGCTAGAAAATAGGAGAGGAGATATATGACGACGTTGGCAGATGTGGCGAAAAGGGCCAATGTTTCAAAGATGACAGTTTCCAGGGTTCTGAATCATCCAGAACTAGTAACGGAAGAGTTAAAACAATTGGTCTTGTTAGCAATGAAAGAGTTAGATTACCAACCGAATGTTGTGGCAAAAGCCCTTGCACAACAACGAACTCTGACAGTTCAAGTCATTATCCTAGAAGAAATGGAAACTGTCGAGCCTTATTATGCTGAGTTGGTAGCAGGAATTTCACTCGGACTGAGCGAAAAAAACTATACAATGCAAATTGTGACGGATCGGAATCAAGTGACAGAACAATGTGACGGCTACATTGTCACAGGTGCGCGTATAGAAGATTATGGGTGGCTGCGGAGGTTGATGAAACCTGTAGTCTTATTTGGTGAAAATATGGTGGGACTCCCGTTTGTAGATACACATAATAAGGAAGCAACCTACCAAGCAAGTCGCTTTGCCTTTGAGAAAGGCTATGAACAGGTCGTATTTGTTGGTATAGATTTGCCCGATGCCTTTGCACAATCTAGGGAAGCTGGATATGTTGAGGCAATGGAGGAATCGGGACATCCCCCCAAAATTTATCGTCTAGAAAATAGGTCTAGGGTAGCAGAAGACTTTATAAGACAATTGGACTTGTTATCACCCAATACTTGTTTTATATGTGCTTCTGATCGCATAGCGCTTGGTATTGAGCGAGGGTTATTGTTTTCATCAAAGAGAGTCCCAGAAGATTATGGGATTATTGGATTTGATGGAATATTTATTGACCGTGTTTCTCGTCCTCAATTAACCACTATGCGGCAACCGTTCCGAAAAATGGGGAGAATCACTGTTAAGCAGTTAATGACTTTGGTGGAGGGCTGTGAATTAAAGGAACAAAAGCGATATTGCCAAGCTAGCTTGGTAGTGAGAGAAAGTACTAGAGCATAAAATGAATGATGCTACATGACAAATAGAGGGGTTGTAAAATCCAGTGTAGATAGGTAGGATGACTGGATAAAAAACGAGGACAATCCCTTTTTTGATCAGGAAAGCTGTTACCGGTAACATTTAAGAAAACGTTTGCAAAAGAAATTCTTTTGTATATACTATTATTATATTATACACACCAAAGGAGAATGGTATGAATAAAAGTCGTTTCCGTTTACATAGGAAAGCTCCTATGTTCGAAAAAAAGGAAATTTTTGGAATTCGTAAGTTTACGATAGGAGTTGCATCCGTCGGTATTGCGACAGCCTTTTTAATGTCTGGACCTGGTCAAACAGTTCATGCTGAGGAAGTGGCTACTCCTGCGGAAGCTATTATAACCAATGTTTCTGAGCAGCCTGTCGAAACAGTCGAGCCAGCCCCAGTTGCAGAGGCTACGCCTACAGCCTTGGATATAGCACCAAGTTCAGAAGAAACTGTGACTGAGTCTACATCAAATTCAACTGGAGTATCAGAAACAGTTGAGACTCCAGCAGTAACTGAGGTTGTTGAAACAGTAGATAATGCATCGGCAGAACCGCTGGCAACTACTGAAACACCTGTGGCAGAAAGAGCTGCAGCAGAAACAGCTACATTATCCACCCCAGCAGAAGCACCAATTGAAGAAGGTAGTATTCGTCTGCACTTTGAAAATGTAGACGAAACAGCACCAGAAAGTCAAGGTTTGTGGACTTGGGGAGGAGTTGAAACACCATCTGATGGGAATAAATGGCCAACTGATACGGTGAATTTCTCAAGTAGCCAAGTGGATGACTACGGCCATTATGTTGATATTAAAAAATCTGAGACACCAGGCACAATCGGTTATTTGGTCCTTAAAGATGGGGAAAAAATAACAGAATCGGACCAAAAAGTGGAGCTTCTTGTTCCGGAACAAAATGAGGCGTGGATTGCTAGCGATTATACTGTTTCTAGCTATGAGCCACTCAAGGATGACAATGTTCTCCGCATCAATTACACACGTGAAGACAACAATTATGATGGTTGGGGCGTATGGACTTGGGGAGATACGACTGAAGCGAGTGATGGTTGGCCAACTGGCGCTGTTGATTTTCAAATTGGGAAATATGGTGCTTATGTTGACATTCCTCTATCGAATGGTTTAGATTCTAAGCTTGGATTTCTACTAATCAATCAGAATAATCCAGATCTTGCTGGCAATAAATCGATTGATTTAGCTTTTGCAGATCGTAAACGTCATAGCCAAATATTCCTTCGAAACGATGACGACAAAGTTTACACAAATCCATATTTTATCGAAGAGAAAGTAGAATTAGATACAAGTAAAGCTACTCCGGGTACAAAAAATGTGACTGTTGAGGCTAGTAGCAAAGCACCATTCAACTACAATGAAAGCGGCTTGGTATCTGTAACTGTCACTAACCCTGAAAATGCTGAAATAGTTAAAATGGAAGTCGATACAAGTGCCATCGGCGGAGGTCTTGTGCCAATCTCTACAGAGCTCAATCGTGTGACCATTAAAGCGACGTCTAGCACAGCGCCAGGTACATATAGTCTTCCTGTAAAAGTCTATGATAAAGACAATGGTTACTACGAAACAAAATTGGATGTGACCATTACGGAGCGCATTAAGGCAGAAGGTGAAAAAGACTGGGACGAGCAAGTCATCTACTTCATGATGACCGACCGTTTCTACAATGGTGACGTTAGCAATGATCAGGTGGTTGACGGAGATGTGACCAATCCTCGCGGTCTTTACCAAGGTGGTGACTTCAAAGGAGTGACAGCCAAGCTGGATTACTTGAAAGAATTGGGTGTGGATTCTATCTGGTTGACACCAATTGTTGAAAATATTCCACAGAATGTTGGTAGCGCTACAGACGGAGATTACTATGCTTACCATGGTTATTGGGCATCCAATTTTGAGAAACTTAATCCGCATTTGGGAAGTTTAGCTGATTTCCATGAATTGATTGATGCCGCAGCCGAAAAAGGCATCAATATTATTGTTGATGTGGTGCTTAACCATGCAGGCTATGGTACAGAAGAAACCTTTGCAGGTATGGTACGGACTAAGGAAGAAGATAAGCAGGGAGATGACCAATTAGGTTCATTATCTGGATTACCAGACTTCAAGACAGAAGAAGCTACAGTTCGCGATCAATTGGTTGCTTGGCAGGCATCTTGGTTGGAACGCTCAACAACTGCTAAAGGTAATTCAATCTATGGTTTCCGTGTTGATACAGTCAAACACGTTGATGATACCACATGGCAACATTTCAAAAATGAATTGGTGGATAGAGACCCTGACTTCCACTTGATTGGAGAATCTTGGGGAGCTAACTATAAAGATACCAAGGGTGACTTGGGAATCGGTACTATGGACAGCTTGTTGGACTTTGGCTTCAAGGATATCGCCAAGTATTTAGTCAATGGTCAACTGAAAGCAGCTGGAAAAGAGCTAGAAGAGCGTAGCAAGGTTCTTACTAGCGCAGCTTCTCTGGGTCAATTCTTGGGTAGTCATGACGAAGATGGTTTCCTTTACAGTCTCGGTGGCGCAGAAAAAGAAGGAAATCTGGATAAACTGAAATTGGCTGCTAGTCTCTTGATTACTGCTAAAGGTCAGCCAGTCATCTACTACGGTGAAGAATTAGGTCAATCTGGACAAAACAACTGGCCAGTTTATGACAACCGGTACGATTTCGATTGGAGTAAGGTAGAGACAAGTGACATAGAGGACCATTACCAAAAATTGTTGGCTTTCCGTAATGTCAATTCAACATTGCTCTCACGTGGTGATACAAGCACCCTTGCTGGAAATGATAGCCAAGGTTGGCTTATCAGCAAACGCAGTTACCAAGATCAAGCTGCCTATCTTGTCTTCTCAACCAATACCGAGAGCAAGGAAATAGCGCTTGAAGTATCTGGTAAAGATGTGGTTGTAACAGATGCCTACACAGGAAAATCTTATCAAGCTATCGAGAAAGACGGTAAATGGGTTGTTCAAGTCGAACTTCCAACGATCGGTCAAGGTGGCACCATGCTCCTTCAGACTCAAGCAGGTGACATCGTCAATGCAAGTGTACAAGGAGCAACTGAAGAACCAATTGAAGCAGGCTACTTCCGTGTTCACTTTAAAACTCTACCATCTGATAATCTATCTAGCTTAGGTTTATGGACATGGGATGATGTCGAAAAACCATCGTCAGATGTTGGTGCTTGGCCTACAGGTGCAACCAATTTCAGTACCGCTAAACAGGATGACTATGGCTATTATCTGGACATCAAGATGAAAGACGAAACAGCTAGCAAGATTAGTCTTTTGATTAATAACACTTCTGGTGAGAACATCACAGGTGATAAGGTCATTGAACGGATTAGCACCAAGATGAATGAAGCTTGGTTTGATGAAAACTATCAACTCAGCCTCTATCAACCACTCAAAGAAGGCTATATCCGTATCAATTACTTCCGTACAGATGGCGAATATGACCAAAAAGGTCTCTGGATCTGGGGAGATGTGACAGATGTTGCCTTGGGTGACTGGCCAAATGGTATTGATTTTGAAAACCAAGGCAAGTATGGTGCCTATATCGATGTCAAATTGACAGATTTACCAAGTTCCATTGGCTTCCTGCTATTGGATGAAAGCAAGTCAGGAGATGATGTGAAGATTCAGCAGAAAGATTATAGCTTTACAGATTTGAAAAATCAGACACAAATCTTCCTCAAAGATGATGATCCAACCATCTACACTAATCCGTATTTTGTCAATAATGTCCGTGTAACAGGCGTTTCTCATGTTAGCCTAACAGCTTTAGAAGCAGCCTTTACAACGCTTGAAGGTGCGGATAAGGATAGCATCTTGGAGAAATTGTCTGTAACAGATAAAAATGGTCAGACAGTTGCTGTGACGGACCTTGTCTTGGATGCTACGAGCAACAAGGTGCGAGTCCTCGGGGATTTCAACCAAGAAAATGCGGGCTATACCCTCAAATATGGCAATGATAGCTTCACAACAACTATGAGCTGGCAATTGAAGGATGAGCTCTATGCTTATGATGGAGAACTTGGTGCGCGTGTGAGTCAGGCTGGTAGTGTCGTTGATATGACTCTCTGGTCTCCAAGTGCAGACAGTGTAGCAGTTGTTCTTTATGATAAGGATGACCAATCTAAGGTGGTCGGTAAATTAGCCATGACCAAGGGTGATAAAGGACAATGGGATCTTGAATTGAATGGTCAATCAGGTCTTGGTATCGCGGACTATCGTGGTTACTACTACCATTATGAAATCACTCGTGGGGATCAATCTGTTCTTGTTTTAGATCCATATGCTAAGTCTTTAGCTGAGTGGAATAGTGATTTGGCAGATACAGATCCATCTTATCGTATTGCAAAAGCTGCGATTGTGGATCCATCAGAAGTTGGTCCAAGTGATTTGAACTATGCCACAATTCCTAACTTCAATCAGCGTGAAGATGCGATTATCTATGAAGCACATGTTCGTGACTTCACATCAGATCCTGCTATTTCCGATGAATTGACAGCTCAATTTGGCACCTTTGCGGCCTTTGCAGAACGTCTCAGCTACCTAAAAGAACTGGGTGTGACCCATATTCAACTGCTCCCAGTTATGAGCTACTATTTTGTCAATGAATTGAAAAATGCAGAGCGGATGAGTGAGTATGCATCAAGCAACAGTAACTATAACTGGGGTTATGATCCACAAAGCTACTTTGCCTTTACAGGTATGTATTCTACAGATCCGACAGATCCAATGAAACGCATTGAAGAGTTCAAAAACCTGGTAAATGAAATTCACAAACAAGGCATGGGTGTGATTTTGGATGTGGTGTATAACCACACTTCTAAGACTTTCTTATTTGAAGATTTAGAGCCAAACTATTATCACTTCATGGAGGCAGATGGTACGGCTAAATCAAGCTTTGGTGGTGGTCGTCTGGGAACCACTCACTACATGAGCCGTCGTGTCTTAGTTGATTCCATCAAGTATCTTGTGGACGAGTTTAAGGTAGATGGTTTCCGTTTCGATATGATGGGGGACCATGATGCCGAAGCGATTGAGCTGGCCTTTACTGAAGCTAAAAAACTCAATCCAAACATTATTATGCTTGGTGAAGGATGGAGAACCTTTACAGGTGATGCCAATCAGCCTGTTCAGCCAGCGGACCAAGACTGGATGAGTTCAACTGATACGGTTGCGGTATTCTCAGATGAAATTCGCAATACACTTAAATCTGGTTATCCAAACGAAGGTCAGCCAGCCTTTATCACAGGCGGTGCTAAGAGTGTAGAATCTGTCTTTAATAACATCAAGGCACAACCAGGCAACTTCTTGGCAGATGATCCAGGTGATGTGATCCAATATATTGCTGCGCATGATAACTTGACGCTCTTTGATATCATTGCTCAGTCCATCAAGAAGGATCCATCAATCGCTGAAAATTACACGGAAATTCACCAACGGCAACGTTTGGGTAACTTGCTAGTTTTGACTGCTCAAGGGACACCGTTCATCCATTCTGGTCAGGAGTATGGACGGACCAAACAGTTCCTTCACCCTGATTATCAGTACCCTGTAGCAGAAGATCAAGTGCCGAACAAAGCTCATTTGTTGACAAATGCTGATGGTACACCATTTGATTACCCATACTACATTCATGACTCTTACGATTCATCTGATGCCGTCAACAAGTTTGACTGGACCAAAGCGACAGATGAGGCGCTCTATCCAGAGAATACCCGTACTCAGGCCTTTACAAAAGGATTGATTGCCTTGCGCAAATCTACAGATGCCTTCCGTTTGGGAACAAAAGACCAAGTCGATCAAATGGTTAGCTTGATTTCAATTCCAGGTCAGAATGGTATTGCTACAAATGATGTGGTTATTGCCTATCAAACCATTGCAAGCAACGGTGATCGCTATGCTGTCTTTGTCAATGCTGACAGTAAGGAACGTAGTTTTGTTCTTTCAGATATTTACAAAGACTTACTGCAGGGTCAAGTATTAGTTGATGGTGAACGTGCAGGTGTAGAAGCATTGTCTGATTTAGTGGGTGTCGAATTGACTGATAGTGCAGTTGTTCTTGCACCTTTGACTGCAACAGTGATTCGTTTGCCTTATATCATCACAGAAGTTCCAGATACAGCACCTACTGCTGAAGAAAAACCAACCTTAGACTTTACTACGAAAGAACGTACAGAAGAATCTGTCCTCCCAATTGCAGAGGAAGTTCGCTATGATGAAACTCTTGCAAAAGGTCAATCTTATGTGCTTCAAGAAGGTAAAGCAGGTAAGAGAGTCTTGGTTTATCAAGATGTCTTGGTTGACGGCAAGGTGATCGCTACTAACTTGTTATCAGAAACAGTTGTAGATGGCGAGGCACGGATTGTTGTTCAAGGTGGTTTAGTTACAGAAGTTCCAGATATAGCACCTACTGCTGAAGAAAAACCAGCCTTAGACTTTACTACGAAAGAACGTACAGAAGAATCTGTCCTTCCAATTGCAGAGGAAGTTCGCTATGATGAAACTCTTGCAAAAGGTCAATCTTATGTGCTTCAAGAAGGTAAAGCAGGTAAGAGAGTCTTGGTTTATCAAGATGTCTTGGTTGACGGCAAGGTGATCGCTACTAACTTGTTATCAGAAACAGTTGTAGATGGCGAGGCACGGATTGTTGTTCAAGGTAGTTTAGTTACAGAAGTTCCAGATACAGCACCTACTGCTGAAGAAAAACCAACCTTAGACTTTACTACGAAAGAACGTACAGAAGAATCTGTCCTTCCAATTGCAGAGGAAGTTCGCTATGATGCGACTCTTGCAAAAGGTCAATCTTATGTGCTTCAAGAAGGTAAGGCAGGTAAGAGAGTCTTGGTTTATCAAGATGTCTTGGTTGACGGCAAGGTGATCGCTACTAACTTGTTATCAGAAACAGTTGTAGATGGCGAGGCACGGATTGTTGTTCAAGGTAGTAAGGAAATAACACAAGAGGTAGCTAAGTCAGATCCAATTGTTAAGCAAGAGGAATTAAAACCAAGTCTTTCTACTCCAACAGCTCAAGTGTCTGAACAAACCACAAGTGCATCAAACAAAGAAAGCCTACCAGCTACAGGTGACCGCCAAAGTGATTTGGCACTTCTAGGTCTCGGACTTGCTGGACTTGGTTTGACAGTTGCTGCACAAGGAAGAAACAAAAAATCAGAAGAATAGAATTCTTCGGTCGTAACAATAGTTTTTACAGTTTTTGGGAAAAGCTCAAAATGTAGTAAAATTATTGAGATAGACCACATTATAAAACGCATAGAATCAAAGGTTTAGTAACACAATGATTCTATGCGTTTTTTTAATGAAGAATTTACTTAGATTTCAAAAATTGTAATTTGTTTCATACATTTATTGATTCCCCTTCTCTCAAAAAAATTTCGTTATATAGAAACAAGAATATTCTGACAGACATAGAAAACGCTTTATGGTATAATGAAAACATGACTTTATAAAAGGAGAAAATCATGTCAAATCTTTCAGTCAATGCGATTCGATTCCTTGGTATTGATGCCATTGAGAAATCGAAATCAGGTCACCCTGGCATCGTTATGGGTGCAGCCCCAATGGCTTATAGCCTCTTTACTAAAGAGCTTCGTGTAAATCCATCCCAACCGAATTGGATTAACCGTGATCGTTTCATCTTATCAGCCGGCCATGGCTCCATGCTTCTTTATGGCCTCCTTCATTTGTCAGGATTTGAAGATGTCACAATGGATGAAATCAAGAATTTCCGTCAATGGGGTTCAAAAACACCAGGTCACCCAGAATTTGGTCATACAACAGGTGTAGATGCGACTACAGGTCCTCTTGGACAAGGGATTTCAACTGCGACAGGATTTGCGCAAGCAGAGCGTTACCTTGCTGCTAAGTACAACCGCAATGGCTTCCCAATCTTTGATCACTATACCTACGTAATCTGTGGTGACGGCGACTTGATGGAGGGTGTTTCTTCAGAGGCTGCTTCCTATGCAGGTCTTCAAAAATTAGAAAAACTCATCGTTCTCTATGATTCAAATGACATCAACTTGGATGGTGAAACGAAAGATGCCTTTACAGAAAGTGTACGTGCACGTTACGATGCATATGGTTGGCATACAGACCTCGTAACAGATGGTACAGATGTAGATGCCATCTTTGCGGCTATTGAAAAAGCAAAAGCTGCTGGTAAACCATCACTTATCGAAATCAAAACAGTTATTGGTTATGGTTCGCCAAATAAAGCTGGAAGCAATGCGGCTCACGGTGCTCCTCTTGGTCCAGAAGAGGCAGAAGCAACTCGTAAGGCACTTGATTGGAACTATGCTCCGTTTGAAATTCCAGCTGAAGTCTATGCGGACTTCAAAGCTAATGTAGCTGACCGTGGAGCAGCTGCGTATGATGCTTGGGTGAAATTGGTGGAAGACTACAAAGTAGCACATCCAGAATTGGCTGCAGAAGTAACAGCTATCTTGGAAGGTCGTGAATTGGCTGAGTTGACAGAAGCTGATTTCCCTGTCTATGAAAATGGTTTCTCACAAGCAACTCGTAACTCATCACAAGACGCGATAAATGCAGCAGCGGCAGTATTACCAAATTTCTTTGGTGGTTCAGCTGACTTGGCACACTCAAATATGACTGTCATTAAGGGGGAAGGACTTCAAGACTCTGCTAATCCTCTGAATCGCAATATCCAATTCGGTGTGCGTGAATTTGCTATGGGTACTATCTTGAATGGTATGGCAGCACACGGTGGACTTCGCGTTTTCGGTGGTACCTTCTTCGTCTTCTCAGACTATGTGAAGGCAGCAGTTCGTTTGTCAGCCCTTCAAGGTCTTCCTGTGACTTATATCTTTACGCATGATTCAATTGCAGTCGGTGAAGATGGCCCAACTCACGAGCCAATCGAGCACTTGGCAGGACTTCGTGCCATGCCAAACCTCAATGTCTTCCGTCCAGCAGATGCGCGTGAAACACAGGCAGCTTGGTACTTGTCATTGACCAGCAAATCAACACCATCAGCCCTTGTTCTCACTCGTCAAAACTTGACAGTTGAAGAAGGAACAGCCTTTGACAAGGTTTCAAAAGGTGCTTACGTTGTCTATGAAGCATCAGGCTTTGATACCATCCTTCTTGCATCTGGTTCAGAAGTGAACTTAGCTGTAAAAGCTGCCAAAGAGCTAGAAGCATCAGGCACTAAGGTTCGTGTGGTTTCTGTACCGTCTACTGAGCTCTTTGATGCACAAGATGCAGCTTATAAGGAAGAAATTCTTCCAAATACCATCCGTCGTCGATTGGCCATTGAAATGGGTGCAACTCAAAGTTGGTACAAGTATGTCGGTCTTGACGGTAAAGTTCTTGGTATCGACACGTTCGGTGCCTCAGCTCCAGCCCAAACAGTTATTGACAACTATGGCTTTACAGTAGAAAATGTTGTGAAATTAGTTGGTGAATTGTAATAAAATGTCAGAAACAGCCTTTCGGGGCTGTTTTTCAAGTTCGTTTCAATTGTTATGGACAATACTATGTGATTTTGAACATTGATACTCTTCGAAAATCAACATAATCCGTTGTCAAGAGCCTTTATGAGTGAAAAGCTCCCAGCCTGTAACCTTGAAATGAGAAAGTAACAGAGTTCTATCTTCGGCGTAATGACGGGAGTGGGAAAGAACTCGACCAGACAAAAAAAGAGTTTGTCAACAATTTTTCGTTTTAAGTTGTTGAGCTGAAACAGTCTATCCCCAGACTGTTTCACTCCCACCACCGCACAGCTCCAAAGGTTCGGGGAACCTTTGGAGGTTGGAGATAAAGCGAACTTTGTTCGCAACAGTCGTTATGGTCAGATTTGGAGTGTGAAACACGAACTGCTGAGATTTGCTGTGCAAATCTTATCTCCTACCTTTAACAGTCTCCCAGACTGTTAAAGCCAATCAACCACTGCGCTGAGATGTTGACACGAACTCTGAGAAGCGAGGCTGGACTTTCTGCCCAGCCTCAATTTTTCTAGCCTCCGACTATCTCCCAGATAGTTGAAACTAGGCTACTTTTGATTTTCCTTGAGTATGACAATCAAAAAAAACGCACAATGATTATTCTAATGGAGAGATATCATCCTGCGTTTGTGTTGAGCGCTTTTAATTGTAGTTGCCTATTGGTTTAAAAAATCAATAGGGAAATAAAATATCATAGATAAGTTTGAAGTTGAGTAAGGTTAATATGAAAGCCACAAGGTAGCCGAAAAGAGTGTTCCAACGGGCATTAACCATATTTCCCATTATTTTGGGGTTAGACGTAAAGTAAACAAGTGGAAAGATAGAAAATGGCAGAGCAAGTGAGAGGAATACTTGTGAATAGACAATTAGTTGATCTAGAACGGCTTCATTATCCCCGTAAAATACAGCAACAATGACTACTGGTAATAAGGCTAAGAGTCGAGTTGTTAATCGGATACTCCATTGTGGGAGTTTGAGGTTAAGAAAGCCTTCTGTGACAATCTGTCCAGTCAGTGTTCCTGTGATGGTTGAATTCTGACCACTAGCCAATAAAGCGACTGCAAATAAAGTTGATAAGAAGCCGCTAGCAATACTCCCTGCAACTGAGGAGTCATTGAGTGCATTATACATTTGTGAAAATGCACTGATATCACTAGAGTGTCCGTAAAATAGTGTGGCTCCAAGAATGAGAAGTAAAGAATTGACAAAAAATGCTAGGCTTAGTTGTAAGTTTGAATCCCAACTCATAAAGCGTACCGCTTCAGAGATTGACTTATTATCTTCATAATTTACTTTCCGTGTCTGTGAAATGGACGAGTGCAGATAGAGATTGTGTGGCATGACTGTAGCGCCAATGATACCAAGAGCTAGAGTTAGTTGGCTATTAGTAGTAGTTTGATGAAGGTTGAATATAGAGAGATGAGGAAGATATCCGTGTAGAATCCCTGAAAAACTAGGTTTGGACAATGCTACTAGATAAATGAAAATGCCTAGAATAGTTAAAATTAACGTTGTTACCACGGCTTCTATTTTTCGAAAACCCAATTTCATCAGTGACAAGAGTAAGAATACATCCAGTATGGTAATGAGAATGGAGAACAGTAATGGCCAGCCAAAGAGTAAATGAAGAGCAATACCAGAACCAATAACCTCAGCCAAATCAGTCGCCATTAAGGCTAATTCTATGACGATAAACAGCAGATAGCGTAGCCAACTAGGTAAATGTGCTGCTGTCATTTGGGCTAAATCTTGGCGAGTAACAATACCTAACTTTCCGGCCATTTGTTGCAGTTGCATGGCAATAAGAGAAGATATCAAGATAACAGATAATAAAAGGTATTTATAACTGGCACCACCTATAACACTAGTAATCCAGTTCCCTGGATCCATATAACCAACAGCTACTAGTGCTCCAGGTCCTAAAAATGCCTTTAGAGTCTTGAAAAAACCACCATTTTTTGGAACAGCAATACTTTGATTTACTTCACTAAGCGATATTTTTGTTTTTTTCATAGTGTCACTTCTTTCTGATGAAAGATATTATAACAGAAAAAAATCAATTTGTTAACAATGTTTAAATTATTTATTTGGCACACCTAAAATGTCAGATGCTAACGAATCCAATTTGCAATAAAATAGAAATCATTGTACCTAGAGTAGTTGATTTCTTGCATTGGATGGGAAAAAAGGGAAGGAGTTCGATTCGATTTCATTGTTTAAAGTCGGAAGATAATTTGCGTCACTTCTAAGAATTTAAATCATCATCTGAGTATATGAGGTTACTGGCTTAGCCATCAATTCGATTCTTCAAAGTTGGAGAGGGTATCACGCTAAAGAATGGTTACTTATTCTCAAGTATCTTTATTTCTTTTTCGAAATTTCCATTAGCGAAAGAGTTCGTTTCGGATTTTCTGATATAATAGACCTATGCACTATACAGACGAAGAAAAAGAATATTTTATGAGACAAGCCTTAGAAGAGGCACGAAAATCTCTTGAAAAAGATGAAATCCCAATCGGTTGCGTAATTGTGAAGGAAGGGCAGATTATTGGTAGAGGCCACAATGCGCGTGAAGAGCTCAATCAGGCGATTATGCATGCTGAAGTTATGGCGATTCAAGAGGCTAATCGTGTTGAGGGGAATTGGAGGTTGCTTGAGACCACACTTTTTGTGACAATTGAACCCTGTGTCATGTGTAGCGGGGCTATTGGTCTCGCACGCATTCCAAGGGTGATTTATGGAGCCACCAATCAAAAGTTTGGTGCTGCTGGGAGTCTTTATGATATTTTAGCGGACGTCCGTCTGAATCATCGAGTAGAGGTGGAAAAGGGAATATTGGAAGAGGAGTGTGCCCAAATGATGCAAGATTTTTTCAGACAACGTAGGGAGAAGCAAAAAGCTGATAAGCTGGCTACTAAATCCAAAGTGGATCAATCCTAATCGAATCATTCCCATAGTTAGTTATTCCCGTCCTATCACCGGATTAGCACCCTATAAAAAGAAAAATCGCCACGTTAAGTAGCGATTTTTCCCTTTTGTGAGCCTCAA
>NZ_JAIMDU010000046.1:0-14817 GCF_019794615.1 Streptococcus suis | reverse complement strand
CGAGAAAAAGTACGCATTTTTGATATAAAAAGAAAACCTCTCTAAACCCTTGATATACATAGGGTTAGGGAGGTTTTTGTCATTTCAAACTGTCAAAGATGGGATTAAATAGCGAGTCCGTCTCATACCTATCCTTGCATGTTTATTTATGGAATCAAATTCCTAGAAAAATAGCCTTCCTGTTTCAAGTTTTCTCAGCTCAAAGTCGAAAGAATAAGCATGATGCTTTCTCATTCATTTTTTAATACCATACATTCTAGAAAAATCTATCGGTTTAAACCATGTCAATACCAGCGAAATGATCACCAATCCTCTAAAACCTGCCAATTTAATATAGCCAAATCCAGAGGATTAGGGTCTGCCTCAGCCTGTTGTTCTGCGCTCCCCATGATGATTTCTTTTTCTTCCAATAAAATAGCTTCGCTATTATCAGATGCTAATTGATAGGTCTTTTTAGTCCCTTCTCCCCTAAAGGAAGTCCATTCATACTGGGTCACAGTTCTATCTGAATTGATGGTAAAACTAGCCCGGTAGCCACCCACAGGAGCCACTTCAGAATGGACCAGATAGGTGGAAATGGAGTTGTTCAAATAGTAGACAGCCAGTCCATAGATATTCCCCACGCTATCCTGCGCGCCTGTAAACAATTCCTTGGTGCCATTGCCGTCAATGTCATAAAATGCATAGTGCGTAACTGTCCGTTCTGGATCTTCAGCAACTTTTGTGAGCGTTTCTGCATACAGACTCTCATAGTCTGTTTCAGCCGATCCCGTCACTGTCTCTTGCTGGCTACTGTCAGAAGTAGTTGTGGAACTAGATAAGCTGGTAGATGAACTAACGCTTGTTTCTGAACTGGTTGAGGAACTGTTTTCAGAGGTAGTCGAAGAAGCGGTAGATGAGCTCGTTTCTGCCCTACTTGAAGTAGTAGTTGATGAACTGGTGCTGTTGCCTCCAGTCAGCTGCTGAACGATTGCTGACTGACAGCCACTGAGTAAGAATAAACTGGCCAGTGCAAGTCCTAGTGATATAAACTTTTTCATTTGCTTCACTCACAATACAGAAACTATCGAATGCTATCATTAAGTTTCCATGCTTCCTTTTTCATCAATAATCAATTACTCCATCAAATTCATACAAATGATAAACCTCATTCATCAATTTTGTAGCGATTGTTGCTGGATTATACTCTTCATAGGCAACACCTAAAATATCCGATGCTATTTCTACATCTACTTTATTCGTTTTATAGTTAATAACCGAGATACGATGCTCTGAGTCTTTTAAATATCCCAAAAGCATACCTAGTTCCATCATAACATTTGGACGAGGTAGGAACTTCCCTGGTTCAATCTCAATATCTGGTGATAAAAGCACGATCCCGTAATCTACCTTGGCAACGGATTTCTCTAATTTATTCAAGAGAGAAACTCCATTTCCAGCTTGCTCTTCCATCACTTCAACATTAAAGCCCCATTTCTCCAGCAACCCCTGCACTTCATCCTTTTTTTTACCGTTCTGAATTGCATAGACGATAAAGATGGTTTTCTGAAGATTTGTAATTTTATCATTCCAGTGGTCTAAAAGCTGGCTCAATTTTAAGGCTTCCTTCCCATCCGTGGTGATCGAACCATTGGAATAAAAGTTAATGTTGCCGTTTTCAAGCTTAAAACGGGCTTTCAAATTCCCACTCGAACCTTCTTTTGCCAAGAGTTTGTAAGGAGTTCGTTTCAGAAACTCTTCAATCATAAACTCATTCAACTTATTGTACTTAGACATTATTTCTCCTTTAAGATTTCAAATAATCTTTGGACTAGTATTTCCATAAAAATACGTTTCGCTGTTTCATATTTTTCTAAAACTGAATTTCTTTGTAAAAAAGGTAGAACACTCTTCATCATCTTTTATTCCCAAATTGATAGCGAAGAGTGTTATTTACCCTTATTCTTCGGTATACTTCCGGCGCTTGATTGCGAGGGATAGCCCCAATCCTAGTACCGTGAATCCAGCTAAACTAGACAAGATACTTTCGTTACTTCCTGTTTGTGGTAGGCTAGCTGCCTGAACTGGCGCATTTGCCACATCCAAGTGTTTCTCCTGTCCTTTAGAAGCAGATGCCACAGCTGTTGCGTTTACAGCACTTGGCTTGCCAAGCTGAACAACTGATGCTTGGCTGTTCCCTTTCGTTACTACAGTCGTGCCATTTTGGTTTTGACCTGATGCAGAAGAACCAGTGGTGCTACCTGCTCCTTGGTTATCACCTGTCACTTCAGTAGGAGTTTTCACTTGTTCTTGAAGTTTGTAGAGGTTCAAGAGTGTGAGGTAGTGATTCGCCGCAAGGGTAAAGGAATGTTGCAAATCTGTTAATTTAGCTAGCTCCGTTTGGTAGACTGCATGCGCTTCATCTTTAGCTTTCACAGCCTTTTCATAGGCTTCTTGAGCTTTGACCAAGTTTGCTTCAGCTTCTTGTAGACCTGAGAGTTTTGCCTTGGCATCTAGCACTGCTTGTTTGGCGTTTGCTAAGACCGTTTCCAAGTTTTGAACATTTTGGTTGAGTTGGTTTACTTGTGTTTTCAATACATTAGCTTGGCCTTGTTTGGCTAGGTAATCTGAATACAAGCTAGTAGCCTTAGTTTGAGCTTGGTCAAGAACCGCTTTAGCAGTAGCCAGTTTTTGAGCTTGTTCAGCTTTTTGGACTGTTAGGGCATCTAGGGCATCCACAGCTTTGTCATATTTAGCTTGTGCTTCAGACAATTTTGTAGTTGCTGCATCTAAGTTAGCTTGTGCTTTTGTTGTTTCACTTTCTGTAGACAACAAAGTGTTATATGTGTTTGTTACTGATACAACTTTGGATTTTGCTTGATTCAATACTGTTACAGCTTGGGCTAAATCTTCCTTGGCTTGACTTTCATCCAGCAGAGCTTTTTCTAGTTGAGTATTAGCATTAGCTAAAGCAATTGAGTTTGATTCAAATGTTACATCAGCGGCGTGTACTTCTTCGTTTGCTGCAATAGCGTTTTTATCAAGACCACTGATTGTATATTGGTCTCGATATAATGCCATAACTAACCAATTGGTGTCAATTGTGATATCCAATACTTTGCGATTTTCGTTTTCTTCGATGTGTGAATACACCCCAATGCTCTGTGCATTATCAATCCCAGACCAATGCCCGTATGCACTATATCTATCATAAAATGTGAAGGATTGTAATGCTTTATTCGCTGTGTTTAAGAACTCTTGCATTGTCATAATTGTCTTTGTCACCGTTGGGTACGCAAGATTTTCCCCAACATAAACATTGCTTTCAAATATTTTGTCTTGACTTTCTCGGATAATTGTTGTGTTATGCCCGTGTGGTGCGTTTATTTCATCATACTTTTCACTACGTAGTTTTGCTACTTCAATTAGTTTCGTGTTTGCTGTAACTTTTGATATTCCAATATTTTCCGCTAATTTGTTATATACATCCACCACAAATTGATTCATTTTTTCAACTTGTGTATCGGTTAATGAATTCAAATTAACTTGCTCATCACCAGAAATTACAACATTCCAATAACTGTTTAAATTATCATATACTTTATTATCGTCGAATACCTTACTCAATTCTGCAACAGTTTCCAAGGTCTTTGGTGTTGTCATGAATTTCTTAACAGCGTCTTTTACAACTTGTGGTAGATTGATATCAATTGTGTAAGATACTTCATTTTGTAATGAATCTACAACTGCTTGAGCTTCTGTCACTTTGCTTGCTGTGTCTGCAACTTGTGCTTCCAAGCTAACTACTGTTGTTTGTGCATTTGTTTCTGCAATTTTAGCTTCATCTACTGCAGTTTTTGCTTCTGCAATTTCTTGTGCTAAGCTTTGGTCACTTTCTTGTGCTGTAACCAATGCTTGTTTTGCTTCTGCCACATTTGCTTCTGCTGTAACAACTTCTTGTTTTGCGGTATCTACAGTAGCTTGTGCTTGGTCAACATTCACTGTTTGGTTTTCCAATTGTTTAACAGTTTCTTGAGCAGCGTTTGCTTTTGTTTGAGCTTCTGTATACGCTGTGTTTGCTGCGTCAGCTACTGCTTGTGCTTGGTCCGCTTGTTCTTGAGCGGTTGATGCTTCTTGATTTGCTGTTTCAAGCAAGGCTTCAGTTTCTGATACTGTAGTTTCAGCTTCAACAATTTCAGCTTCTACTGCTTGAATAGCTTCAGGTGTTGCGGCTTCTGCTGTTTCTTGAGCGGCTACAAGTTCTGTTTGTGCTGTAGCTTCAACAGCTTGTGCTGACTGCTTGGTCGTTAGTGTATCTGCAACCACTGTTTCTTGATGTTTGACCGCATCTCCAATGGCGCTAGCTTCTGCCTTAGCAGCTACTACTTGTTCTTCCGTCACTTGATTGGTCGTAGTTGTTTCAGTTTCGTTAGCTGTTGTTGGTGTCGTGTCCAGCGTATCGGCACTTACTTCCACACCAGAGAAACTAATTGCACCCGCCGCAAGGATGGCTGAGGCAAGGGTCACTGTTTTTAACAAGTCTTTCTTATTCATATATACTCCTTATAGTTGGTATCACTATTATTGTACCCCCCCCCCGAAGCCTTTTGTCAAGCGGTTTTGCTTGATTATTTGTATATTTTTAGATTTTTTTCGTAGCTAATTTTCATCAGTTGTAAATGATGATTGCTTTCGTTTGTGGAAGGAGTGTATAGTGCACGAATGAGAGTGATACTTCCCTATAGGGTAACAAATAATATGGTCAGAAAAAGGGAGGGGGAAAGATCTCGACCAGTCTAAGTTAGGTCATTTTTTTAAAACCAAACTATTTGGCAATTTTAGCAAATTACTCCACAAATAAAACCAAACCTCATCAGAAGTTTGGTTTTAGAGTTCATTTTAATTCCGTCTGGAACTTGAAAAAATGGCCACTAGCAATACTGCTCCAAAGACTGACGGTACCAGGGCCATCCCAGCAAACTGTGGACCCCAATCACCAAAGAGCAACTGCCCAATCCACGAACCAGCAAGCCCAAGGATAATATTTCCCAAACAACCACGACGGTCGTCTGACGAAGTAAGTGCTCCTGCAATCATACCAATTATGGCACCTGCGATAATACTTGTTAACATCTTATTTTCCTCCAACATTTACAAAATAAGACTGGTTGCCCAGTCTTATAGCATCATTTTTAGATTGCCCACTCACCGTCGCGGAAGATAGGGACGCGAGTTCCGTCTTCACGAATGCCATCAATGTTCATTTTGTTTGAACCAATCATGAAGTCAACGTGGACATCAGAACGGTTGAGACCTGCTTCTTTCAACTCTTCTTGGCTCATTTCTGTACCACCTTCAATTGAGAAGGCATAGGCTTGCCCGATGGCCAAGTGGTTTGAGGCATTTTCATCAAAGAGAGTATTGAAGAAAGTTACACCTGATTGAGAGATTGGGCTCTTATCTGGTACAAGGGCAACTTCACCTAGACCGCGTGCACCAGCATTGTCAAAGACCAATTTCTTCATGACTTCGTCGCCTTTTTCAGCAGTCACGTCCACAATCTCACCATCTTTAAAGGTTACCTTGATACCTTCGATAATATTGCCGTTATAGCTAAGCGGTTTTGTAGAAGTTACATAACCATCGGCCACACGGTAGTCAGGTGCTGTGAAGACTTCTTCTGTTGGCATGTTGGCAATAAACTTCTCACCTTGGGCATTGATCGAACCAGCCGCTTCCCATAAGTGGTTTTTCGGCATACCGAGAACGAGGTCGGTTCCTGGTGCTGTGTAGTGCAATTTGACAAACTGCTCGTCGTTAAGAACCTTAGCTTTTGCTACCAAACGGGCTTCATGCTCTTCCCAGGCTTTGATTGGATCTTCTTCGTAGATACGGCACGTCTTGAAAATTTGGTCCCAAAGTAGATCTACTGCTTCTTCGTCAGACGTTGCATTTGGGAAAACTTTTTTGGCCCATTCCAAACCAGATGCTGCACCAAGTGTCCAGCTGATTTTGTTAGCTTGAGTGGCTTGACGCATTGGGTTCAAGGCCTGGCTGATTGCGCGTGCACTGCGAGACAATTTCTCAGGATCAACGCCATCGTATGCACCAGGATCATCAGACAAGACAACCAAACGACTAGATTTGTGCTCTAATAAATAATTCATTTCACTAACACGTTGTGGGTGAACTTGTTCCAAGCGTTCTACATCTACATTGACCAATCGTTCGCGAGCAATGACATCATCCGACCAGTTCACTAAGACCTCTGCTGCACCGAGTGCATAAGCTTCTTTAACAATCAAACGGGCCAACTCTGCCTGATCAACAGCAATTGTCAATTGGACTGTATGACCTGGTTGGACATTGATACCAGTTGATACCAAAAGTTTCGCGTATTTTGCAAGATTTTCTTTAAAATTAGGTAATACCATGTTCATCTCCTTAGGTTATTATTCTAGATTATTGTATCATATTTTGGTAAAGGGCAGATAAAAAAACTTCCTGCAAAACAGGAAGTTAGTGGGAAGGTTGTGTCATATTCACTGAAACTTTACACTCAACTAGGTAAGCTGACAAGGGATGTTTCCAACTTTCAAAGCATAAAGGTTTCAGTTTGCATTTAGTACTACCTCTAACTGTCTGGGTGACAGTTAGAGGTTGGAGATAAAGCGAACGGAGTTCGTGTCATCAAGCCACAGACATAACTCAATGCTCTCTTATTACTAGGCATTGACTTGAGACTGGCATAAAGCCCAGCCCTCACCTGTCAACATAATAAAATAAACTGAAAGTTTAAGGTATTCAATGAAAATTGGAATCAGACTAGCTTCAACTATCTGGGAGATAGTTGAAGGTTGGAGATAAAACGAACGAAGTGCGTGTCAACAGCTGCGATAGGCTGAAGTACGCCGAAGCGAGTTCAAACAATCCAGTGGATTGTTTGAAGTTGGAAATAGGGAGTGAGAAAGAACTCGACTGGTCTAAAAGAGTTCCCCTCACTTCCAAACATTTAGGTTCGGGCTAAAATAGTCCACTGGACTATTTTACTCCCACCCCCGCACAGCTCACAAGGTTCAGTGAACCTTGTGAGGTTGGAAATGAAGCGAACTCTGTTCGCAACAGTCGTAGAGGTCAGATTTGGATTGTAAGACACGAACAAATCTGCCAAGCAACCACTGCGCTGAGATGTTGGCACGAACTCTGAGAAGTGGCGCCGGGCTTTTTGCCCAGCCCTCATCTGCCGACGTAATAAAACAAACTGTAAATATGTATACTCAATGAAAATTGAAGTCAGACTAGGCGACGCAGATGTAGATAGAACTTAAGTTCATCACATCAAGTCAACAACGTCTGACTTCAATTTTCGCAGAGTATTAGTTACCAAAAACCTTTACACGGTCAGAATCCGCCATGTAATCTTTTTCCCCTGCTGGAGCTGCGATGCTACCGAATGGAGCTTGTGCACGAAGTTTCCAGTTAGCTGGGATACCGTATTTTTCAGCAACTTGTGCATCTACCAATGGATTGTAGTGTTGAACGTTCATACCGATATTTTTCTCAGCAAATGCCAACCACACTGCGTACAAGTTGATACCGTGAGCTTGTTCAGACCAGATTGGGAAGTTTTCTGCATAGAGTGGGAAGTTTTCTTGCAAGCCTTTAACTACGTCTTGGTCTTCGAAGAACAAGATAGTACCTGCTCCAGCAGCAAAGCTAGCCAAGCGGCCTTTAGTGCCTTCAAATGCTTCAGCTGGTGTTACTTTTTCCAATTCACTGTAAGCAATTTCGTTCCAGAAAGCTTCTGATTCAGCACCAAAAAGTACTACTGCACGACTTGATTGTGAGTTGAAAGCTGATGGTGATTCTTTCATAGCTTTCTCAACGAGAGCTACTACTTCTTCATTTGATACTGGCAATTCTTTACCGAGTGCATAAATAGTACGACGAGTTTCTTGAAGTTTTACAAAATTTGACATAGGATTTCCTCTTTTCTATTTATTACTATTTAGTAATTTTTATCACTATGTAGAGATTATAAACCTATTCAAAAAAATAATCAAGAGTTTTGACTTCATTTTTTGTAAAAAATCACTGTCTCTCAAAATAACGAGAAACAGTGACCTTCCTTATTAAAACAAATCATCAAACAAACTCAACTGGTTGTCCTCTGGCATTTTACCCAGGATTCCCATTTCATCCATTTTTTCAACAAGCGTACCTGACAATCCTCCACGTTTTCGGAGTTCAGTCTTGGAGAGAAATTCTCCTTCAGCACGCGCTGCAACGACCTGCTTAGCAACGTTTTCACCCAGACCATCCATGGCAACAAAAGGTGGGATAAGGGTATCCCCCTCAATCAAGAACTCTGTAGCATGAGATTTGTATAAATCTAATTTACCAAACTTGAAACCACGTTCCAGCATTTCATTGACCAATTCAAGCGTGGTATAAAGATCCTGTTCAACGTTTGAAGCTTCGTTGTTCTTCTTTTTGAGGGCAATCTCTTCCATCTTGGACTTGACTTTATCCAGTCCACCTGACATGGTCGCCAAATCAAAGGCTTTCGCACGAATGGAGAAATATGCACAATAATAATATAGCGGATGATGAACCTTGAAGTAGGCAACTCGTAAGGCCATCATAACGTAAGCAGCCGCATGGGCTTTAGGGAACATGTACTTGATTTTACCACATGATTCAATGTACCAATCAGGTACCTTGTTGTCCTTCATGGCTTGGATGTAACCATTTCGCTCTTCCTCTGAAATCTTGAGCCACATCCCTTTCCGCACCCGTTCCATGATGTTAAAGGCCATTTTCGGGGGCAAACCAGCATGCATGAGGTACACCATGATGTCATCCCGACAACCGATAACCGTAGACAGGTCAGCAATCCCAGATTTGATTAAGTCTTGCGCATTGCCCAACCACACATCTGTACCATGTGATAGACCAGATAACTGAAGTAATTCCGAAAAAGTTGTTGGGTGGGTTTCTTCAACCATCCCTCGAACAAAGTTGGTCCCAAATTCCGGAATTCCTAACATACCAGTCGGTGTCCCAATCTGTTCAGGGGTAACACCTAAAATTTCCGTTCCTGAGAAAAGGGCCATTACCCCTTTATCATCTGCGGGAATCGTCTGTGGATCAATGCCTGACAAATCCTGCAACTTCCGAATCATCGTCGGATCATCGTGTCCGAGAACATCGAGCTTAAGAACGTTTTCGTCAATATCATGGAAGTTAAAGTGAGTAGTCTGCCAACTTGCGGTAATATCATCAGCCGGGTATTGTACTGGGGTAAAGTCATAAACATCCATATAATTAGGAATAACAACAATCCCCCCCGGGTGCTGACCCGTTGTCCGTTTCACACCAGCTGCTCCTGCTGCTAAACGCTCCACTTCCACATCCCGGTAGAATTTTCCATAATCACGTTCATACCCACGTACAAAACCATAGGCCGTCTTAGCAGCTACTGTACCAACTGTTCCCGCACGGAAGGCATATTCCTCACCAAAAATCTTACGCACATCTAAGTGAGCAGATGGTTGATCATCTCCAGAAAAGTTCAAGTCAATATCGGGAACCTTATCTCCATCAAAACCTAGGAAGGTTTCGAAAGGAATATCCTGGCCATCTTTTTTATACTTGGTTCCACAATTGATACATACCTTATCTGGTAAATCAAAGCCTGAACCGTAGGAACCGTCTGTAATAAATTCACTGTGCTGGCAATTTGGACAGACGTAGTGAGGAGGCATTGGATTTACTTCTGTAATCCCAATCATGGTTGCTACGAAACTAGAACCAACCGATCCCCGAGAACCAACTAAGTAGCCCCGTTCATTCGATCGTTGTACCAACATCTGCGATGCCAGGTAAATCACTGCAAACCCATTACCAAGAATAGAAGACAGCTCTTTTTCTATCCGCAAGTCAATAATATCTGGCAAAGGATTACCATAAATCTCAAAGGCTTTTTGATAGGTTAATTCAGCGACTGTTTCCTCTGCCTTTTCAATATAAGGAGTATACAGATCCGTCTTCACGACTTCTACATCTTCAAACCGATTCAGCATCGCATTAGGATTGGTAATGACAATCTCACGAGCTAAACTTTCTCCCAAGAAAGCAAACTCGTCTAACATCTCGCTAGTCGTTCTAAAGTGAGCCTTAGGCAGTGGAGCTGGTTGGGCATTTTCCCCATTTCCAATGGTCCAGTTAATCGGTGCCCCTTGCCCTAGAGCCCGTACAATAATTTCTCGATAGATTTCTTCCTCGGGATCTATATAGTGAACATTCCCCGTCGCCAAAACTGGCAGTCCTGCCCTACGTCCTACCTCAATTAACTGCTTGATAGTTTCCTCAATCTCTGCAATATTCTTAAACTGTTCCTTGGCAATCATTGGTGCATACAGAGCTGGAGGCATAACTTCGATAAAATCATAGTAGGTAGCCTTTTTTACCGCATCATCCATTCCCTTGGACAGAAGCTCATCAAACACTTCACCTTCTTGACAAGCTGTCCCTAGAATTAGACCTTCGCGATGGGCATCCAGAACCGTTCTTGGTATGCGAGGAACACCTTCAAAATATTTAGTATTTGACAGAGATACGAGCTTGAAGATGTTTTTTAAACCAACTTGATTGGTGACATATAAAGTGGCGTGTTTGACACGAGCCTTCTTATAAGAATCTTCTACAATTAGTTCGGTATTGAGTTGGTTAAGATTCGCTATTTGATGTTTTTCAAAGGCATCTTTTAAGAAGATGAAGAGCAAGCGCCCCGTCGCCTCCGCATCGTAGTTCGCCATATGGTGATGTTCCAAGGCAACCCCAAATCGCTTTGTCAACGGCCCCAGACCATGTCGCTTATAATCTGGATATAGATTTCGAGCAAACTCCAAGGTATCAATCACAGGTTGACTAATCGTTGGAAGACCAGCCCGCTCGTAGTTGACATCCATAAAACCGACGTCAAAAGTAGCATTATGCGCAACCAAAATCGAACCCTGACAGAAGTCTTGAAACTCACGTAAGACTTGCTCAAGTGGTTTTGAGCCTCTCACATGTTCATCCGTAATCCCTGTCAACTCAGTCGTAAACTGACTCAGCGGATGACCTGGATCGATAAATTCATCAAATTCAGCAACGATATTTCCTTTATGCATTTTAGAAGCCGCAATCTGAATCAGGGAATTATTGACTGCAGATAGGCCTGTTGTTTCCACGTCAAAAACCACATAAGTAGCATCTGATAGCACCACATCTGCTACATTGTAGGCAATCGGAACAGAATCCTCAACGATATTAGCCTCCATTCCAAAGAGAGCTTTAATACCGGCCTTTCGCGCAGCATGATAACCATGTGGGAAAGATTGAACGTTGCCGTGATCCGTAATCGCCACAGCCTTATGACCCCACGCTGCTGCACGCGCGATTAAATCCTCAACTGCTGGCAGGGCATCCATCGTAGACATATTGGTATGGGCGTGAAATTCAATACGTTTCTCATCGTCAGGCATCAGATCCTTACGAATTTCTTTTTTGACCTCTTGAACTTCCTGTACATTCATGGTTAAATCACGCGTGAAATTATTGGTCTCCACATTTCCACGAACCCTTAACCAGTTACCTTTTTTTACCATATCAAATTTTTGAGCCTCTTCTTCATTTTTAGCCCATTTCTGCATGGTAAAAGAAGATGTATAGTCGGTCATCTTGAAATTGATAATGACTCGTCCCGTCTTCGTGGTTTTCTGCTCAACATCAAAAACTAACCCTTCAAAGACAATACGATTTTCTTCACTGTCCACCTCAATCATCGGAGTAATATCCGCTTTCTCAATATTGACCTTAGCAGGACGGTTTTTCTTATATTCCGGGACAAATGGCTGAGCTGCCTCTGGTGGTGGAGCCATTTGAGATAGTTGTTCCAGGGCCGCTAAATTTTCCTCATTTGCCTGCTGGTAAATTTCTTCATTTTGTGCATGGAAAACCTCTGCCTGTTGTTGCGTCATTTCTTGGCAGACTTCAATATCTACTGTAAGATTCCCAAAACCAAATCGCTTGTACTGTTCAACTAAATTCGGCAAATGATTCTTGCGAAAATGAGCTGTATCAATCGTTTCTGGTCCTTTTATCCACAGAACTCCGTCTCTATAAGTCACAGCTAGTGGCTGAAACAGTGCCTTGAACCCAGCACTCTGGCACAAATCTTCCGTAAAAGCCTCTGGATAATAGGCTTCCACCAAACCCGCCTCAAAACTGTCTGCATCTGTTACCAAAGAAAATTGAATCTTGTTCCCTAGTTTTTCAAACTCTGTTTTCAAATGAGCCTTAAAGAGTTGATAATCTAAAAGTGGTAGGGGATTTTCAAAACGGAAGGTAAACTCCCATAATTTACTGACCTTGTGCAAGACCACTTTCTCAATCTTTGCAGTCGAAAAAGCCCCTGATTGTCGTGCATCAAGAGGCATCCCGATTTGTTGAAGCAAAAGCTGAAATTTATCTGACATGACCATTTCCTTTGTAATTAGTTAGAATCATTTTACCATAAATAGAGGAATTTTTCTTGGACTAAGTGAGAGACTTTTCTTGCAGGCCACCATCATACAACTTGCTTTTTCAAGCCTTCGTGATATTATAGAGATAGAAAAAGGTAGTTGCTCTAACAACTACCAACGTAGAACCGTTAAAAAGACGGTGACTCGTTTATATTAGACTATAACTCGTCCAACAACTCGGTCAAAAGTGGGGACGGGTTATTTTTTGTCATTTTCTTTGAAGATTTTATAGCACAAGCTGACTAAAGCAATGGTAAAGCTACCTAAAGCTAGAATCGTTTGTACAACTTCAAAAGCTGAAACAAGCCCCCGACGTTTTATTATATAGGCATAAAATTCCCAGTATGCCACTGCCTTTTAAACTTGCTTTTTCAAGCCTTCGTGTTATAATAGAGATAGAAAAAGGTAGTTGCGTCAACAACTACCAACGTAGAACCGTTAAAAAGACGGTGACTCGTAGTTTAGATTTAATCCGTCCTACTCGCGCAAAAGTGGGGACGGGTTATTTTTTGTCATTTTCTTTGAAGATTTTATAGCACAAGCTGACTAAAGCAATGGTAAAGCTACCTAAAGCTAGAATCGTTTGTACAACTTCAAAAGCTGTCAAAAGAATGCTCCCCCCTTTCTGTTAGATTTTGATGAATTGCCCATAGGCATCACCTCTTTGACACGAACTAGGTTCGTTTCATCTCCAACCTCCAACAGTCTATCCCCAGACTGTTGGAGCAGAACCGAGAGCCACCGTCTTCACTTCTCTACTAGATTTGTATACCCTAAAATTGGCAAAAATGAACACAGAACAAAATCCTCAGAGTGCTTTCCGAGGATTTTGTTTATTTATATTATGAATTTTCCAATACCTAGTTATTCCAGCGTACTTACTGAACATAAATACGACAAGATTGACCTGATAAACTAACCGTAAGTGGTTTACTTGTGTTCACAATTTTGAATTGTGCTAAGTCTGAAGTAGTAAGCCATTTAAGATCATTTAGTTCAAACCAGGTATGGTTAGATATTATTTCTTGGTTCGTATTAAATTGTGACGGATTTTGGTAGCTAGATTTTGGCATTCTACCTTTAAGTTTCTATTCCACTTTTTCCTGTACTCTGTAGTAAACATATGGATCATTATATTGTGAAATATAGTCTCCAAGAATAATTCTATCTTGTGAGCTATCTGAAGTAGTCTGACCAACTAAAGTTACCCCTGCAGGCACAAAAATTATATAATCACTTTGGTTTGCACTAGTTCCAGATTTCCCTTTATCCAATACTGCCCAAATTGCTGAATTATTTTTTTCTGGCTGAATAATAGGTATTGCATTAGAAGAACTCCCCAATGCCCCTTGAATAATCATTCCCTGACTATCAATTGAAAAATGTCCTTCAAAGTTGTCTGACCATTCACCTTCAACAGAAGAAAAATCTCCAGTCATCAGCTCTTCGATATCCATTGCTTCAACTTTCATAGAAGTAGCAGACTGTGTTTCCTCAGTTGAAGTACTGGTTTCTTGGACCGTTCCCATTGTTTGGATAGTACTTGATTGTTCGGTTTCAGTAGCCGATGAGCTACTTTCTACACTTTGCAAATTTGTAGCAGTATCGGACGAGATATTTGATTGTAAATGATTATGAATAGCAAAACTTAACCCAATTCCTATAAAAAGAGCGGCTGGAATAAACCACCATTTAAATCTCTTTACAGGAGGTTTACTCATTGTCAACTCCTGACTGACCTCGCCATCAGCTATCGCCTGTTTCAATTCTTGTGGACTCGGTTTCCTACCATGAACTGTTTCAAAATAAGCAATCCAATCTTTTTTTATCATACTTACTCCCCTACTTTATCACTTACTTTTCTCAGGAGATAATTCATCTCCTGTTCTCTCAAGGCTGACTTATTGGTTACATTTGCAATAATAAGTAATAAAAACCATCCAATTATTGTCGGAGCAAAAAGAAGATTTGCTATGAAGATGATATATTTCCAACCAGTGTGGCTTATAAAAGTCGGTAATAGCACAATCAAATCAATCAGAGATAGAAATAAAATGATGCCAAGTGCATCACTTGAACTAATGTTAGGTGCAAAAGCGGCCAATATAAAACTGTAAACAACTACTGAGATTACGTATAAAATAATATTTAGTGCTCTACCCAATGTCATTAAGTTAAGCATTTAAGCAGCTAAAGAAACTATTCCCGTCTGAGCAGTTGATGACAAGACGGGAATAGTTTTTGTATTTAGGGCGCACAAAAAGGA
>NZ_JAIMDU010000045.1:0-15589 GCF_019794615.1 Streptococcus suis | reverse complement strand
GATACTTACCCACCATAAAGCAAAAAGCCTTGCAACAAAGGCTTTTCATTATCCCTTTCGTTCCAAGGTTTCTAGGCTTTTACGAGCAGTGCGACACACTCGACGTGTGCTGAGAGCTTTCTTCTATACTAATAGACGAAAGGGATTGAAAGTTATTTTAGAATGATACTGTGGAACGGAATTTATTTACTCTTCTTTATAGTAATTACAGCAGCTATCACATAAAAATGGATAGTCATAATCACTAGGTGTACCAAAATCATAGCCGCCACAACGCTCACAGCCTGTCACCTCATTTATTTCTCCACAGTTCAAACACTTTCCTCTGTCAGTAAAAGCTTCGTCAATACATATCCAATACTCTCCACACTCTTGACATGGTAAATCTAAAATTGGATAAGAACCACCGTCTTTAATAATGGAATATTCGGAACTTCCCACCAAATCCTTATAGTCTATAAAATCACTATTTATTATATCAACCATTTTACTACCTAATCTAGACAGTTCGTGCTCTGAAACACCATCCATCTGGACCGGCATATAAGTACCTTGAAACTCATCGAATTCAACCTCTCCATTAGTATAGGACACTCTTCCAATTGATTCTGAACTTGAACTTCCATCTTTTTTATACTTTAAATATAGGAAACTTTCGGATCCTTCATAGGCGTTAATATCTGTATCAGCCTCAAAACTAATTAACTGACCATCTATTTTGTTTTCAATTTCGAATACAACACTATTTGAATTAAAATTCTTTAGTTCAGTATAATCGCTGAAATTCAAATACTCACTGAATCGGAAGGATTCTTCAATCGAATCATAAAGTCGACTAATATCTTATGACCTCCAAATTGTTCTACAATTTGATTCTACCACAAAAACGCAAAAAAGGCTGTAACCACAGTGGGTTCCCACTGTCGTCACAGCCTTTCTTTACTCTATAAATCTACCTCAGTTCCTTGCAGGAAGCGAACCGCGATTTCGCCTTTAAGTCCTATCGAGATATCGTTAAAAGGTATCAGATAGATTAACTGGTATTTTTTTAGCTTTAGTTATCGGAATCCAAAGCTCCATTTTATAATCTTTACTATCCATATCACCTTCATAATAATATTCAAAGTCAGGTTTTCCTGAATGAACATAACCATGCTCAGGGAAGAAAACTTCCAACGCATATTTCCATCCGTTATGAATACAATCCGGAACAGATCCTATTAATTCTACAACAGCATACTCCGCTTCTTCCACTTCCAAAACATCTAAGCCTATGCTTCTTGCTTTATCCACATCATTAACAATATAGCCTGCCATATAGCTAATTGTATTGGATTCTAAAACATCATGATTATCAAGGTTTAATACATCGTGGCAAACCCCAACAGATTCTCCTGTCCCAAATTTTGAGATTTCTTCATGGCTAACCTTAGAAAACAATTTCCCCCATATACCTGAACATAATGATGAATTGATGCTATTTTCATTGATCCCTGCAACTGTAAATGCTTTTTTCTTTTGAATTGTAATATTCATACTTCTTCCTCCTCTTACACTGAGTGATAATTGCACTCGTGATACTAATTTGAATGGTTTCCCGTTTCTTACCTCTGAAGGAGTAAATCCATGAAAATTCTTAAAAGCTGTTCCAAACGAATCCGATGACTCATATCCGAATTTGAAGGCAACATCAATAATCTTTTCGTCCGTATCTCTTAAAATAACGGCTGCTTCCGTCAATCTTCTGCTTCTTAAATATTCTGAGAGCGTTGTTTCGGTCAGAATAGAAAACAAGCGACTAAACATCGAGTACGAATATCCGGATAGCTGTGCTACTTTCTTTTCGTCAATTTCATCATCAAGAACTGTTTCAAGATAATCAATCGTATTGTTAAACGACTTGATAATATTCACTTCGATCCCCCTTTTCATTCGGTTTATTTTAGTATAGAGGAAGATTTCTTTTCCTACCCTACAATATCCGTACAAGTTTTATAGGTTTTATCTCTTAGAAACTTATAGTTTGCTAAGTTCGATAAACTTAGATTTTTCATAGTCCTATTTCAGCGTAAATTTTCTCTATGAATGGTGCTTTATAAGCAATATAGCTTTCTATATCGTTTGGGTAAAATTTTGCCGATAACGATTTGATACTGTTCATTCATCATTTTACCACAAAAACGCAAAAAAGGCTGTAACCACAATGGTTTCCCCCTGTAGTTACAGCCTTTGCAGACCATACCGCCCCAAAACAGGTACAACTTCAAGCCCTCATATCTAAAAAAACTGTTCTTACTTTCCTCAAGCTCCCGGATCTTCTGCTTCATCACGCTCGTAAGTGTATCAGACTGCTTCTCAAGAAGCTTTGTAGCCCTCTGTATAGCCTCTATATTCGCCTGTAACGCCTTTCTAACCTCTTGGACGGTGTTTTCCTTAACCTCATCTTTCAGGCTCCCAATCTCGCCCGATATAGCGTCTTGAAGCAATTCGTTGCTGTTCTTCAGCAGCTCTACGCTCTGCTTCAGCTCGCTGATGAGCTTCCTGTTCTGCTCTGCGTCTCTCTGCCTGTTCTGCTCTGCCCTCACTTGTTCTTGATTTGACTGCTTCATCAATTCCTCGCAGTTCTCGCTCGACATCGCCAACGCTTCTTTGAGCAGACTGTTTTCCAGCTCTGTCCGGCTCTGTCGGTTTAACTCTTGAAGCTGCTCTCTTGGACTGCTCTGCTTCTGCTGTTCGTGCATTTCTCTCAAACTCATGCTCCATACTCTCCTTTCCAAAATCCATATTGTAGTATTTTTCCAGCTTGTTATCCCTGATTTTACAAGCCTTTTCTCCTGCCTGTTCCCTGGCTAAGTCGGTATATGTGATGTACTTGTGGCTGTCCTGCCAGTCCACCCCGTACCCTCTTTCATTCATCAGCCGGATAAAGGTTTCCCGGCTGGTCGCTGTTTCCTTACAATCCAGCACCGCAAGGGCAATATCCTGCACATAGCTTTTGACCTTTCCCTGCTCTGCCTGTTTCAAAAGCTGGTAGGTGTCTTTGCTCCATGCCACCGTTTCTTCCCGGACTTCTCCAGCAAATGTCTTTCCTTTCTCCGGCACATGCAAGCCCTGTTCCCAGCTCTGCTCGTTGCACCGTTCCTTTAAGTCTTTAAGGTCGTGCTTACTCAGAGGGGAATTTAGGGTATAACAAAATAACCCACCCGAATATCGTTTTTTTTATTTGGTGAGTTTGTTCTTTCAAATACGAAACAAATGCTCATGTACGGTAAAGTATCACAAGAAAATTATGTCGAATTGACAGCCGCCTCCGCTATACCGAATAAGGAAATAAAGAGTCCTCAAATTTTGCGCTACTAAATGAAGACGAGCGGAAGTAATCTCCCGCTCGTCAGTAAACTTAACTATGCCATATCAATCCCGCTTCTTTCCCGCCACCGGCACTAAGAACAGCGCGGGCAACAGCAGGAAAGCGGTACAGACCAGCCCCACAATAGGCCCGCCGATGATCTGCCCGAAAGAGTCCAGCTGTCCGCTGGTGGAAAAGACTGTGGCGCGCATTTTCTCATCCACATGGTCGTTCATCCAGGCGGCCAGCACAGGCTCCTTGATGGTGCGCATAAGCCCCGCCAGCAGGAACACCAACAACATGAACCAAAAGCTCCGCCCCACCGCGAAGAGAACCAGGCACAGGATATACCCGGCGCTGGTGGACATGACCACACTGGTTCGGCTGACAGTCCCTTTTTTCTCCATGCGGGCGATGAGCAACTGAGAAGCCAGAATACCTAAGCCGTTGCCGATAAGACTGATAACACCGAACCAAGTGACGCTGTTCAGCGGCCCGATAACGGGTATTACCGTGTCATCCAGAAAATGAGCGGTGGAGAGCCGGTCAAAGCCTTCACTGGCAAGTCCCCCGCATAGTGTGATTGCTAAGAGCGCCAGCAACACAGGTGCGCCTTTCACAAAGCCCAGGTTGAGCTTGAACAGGCAGACAAAGTCTTTAAGCAAGCCCTGCCGTTCCTCAATAGCAGGGGAGAAGTTGGTTTCTGGCATGATGCGAACCATCACCAGCCCCAACAACAAGCACAAACTGCCCCCCAAGATGACAGGCATTTGCAGGTTTATGTTTCCCAGCAGTGTGCCCAGCACCACGCCCAGAACGCCGCCGATTTGCCCCATTTGACTGCCCCGCAGGAACACCTTGTCTATGGGTTTGTCCTCTTCCTCCGAGGCAATCCACGCCTCCAGAGCGCCGGTGATGAAGGTATCACCGCAACCCCAGACAACCTGGGCCAGCAGAACCGGCGCGAACCACGGTAGCGCACCCTCCATCAGAAAGCCCAGGCCGTAGAGGAACATTCCAATCAGCACCGAGCGCCGACGGCTATACAAATCCGCCACCACACCGGTGGGTATCTCGAACAGAAAGCAGGAGGTCTCCAGAACCGTCCCTACCAGGACAAGCTGGAAAGCATCCAGCTGCACCACCTCCAGGTGGTACACGATGGAAAGCACTGTGGACATAGAAACCGCCAGGGAACAGACAAATCGGAACAGCAGGTAGACAGAATATGCCTTTGAATTTTTAGCAAACATGAAGTTACATTCTCCTTTCAAATCTCATTTTATATGACTTTTGCAAGCTGTTAAGCTAACTTGTGGAACATATGCCGAACCTTATCTATACGGCTATTCGGGCGGCGGGGTTGGCAAATAAATTTACCAATAGCTGGCTGGTATCCTTTTAACTCTGTCAAGCAGACTCCCTGCCCATTTGTGAAATTAGTTAAATCGTTCCTGTATTCTTGAATACATCTAGCAGGGATTTCTCCTTTCAGAATGACCTCGTCATTCTTTATCTGAGTACTTACAATATCTGCACAATACCTTGGAGCATCATGATACGCCCGTGAGAGATATTCCTGCGGTGCATAAATTTCAAAGTGGAGATATGGCTCTAATAGTTCTGTCCCTGCTTTTTTTAAAGCCTGCTCCAATACGATAGGGGAAAGCAGCCGAAAGTCTGCGGGGGTACTTACAGGACTATAATACAATCCATATTCAAAACAGATTTTACAGTCTGTCACTTTCCATCCATACAGCCCCTGCTCGCAGCCATAAAGAACCCCCTCCATAACCGCATTTTGGAACGATTGATTTAAATATCCAAGTGAAACTCTGCTTTCATACTGCACTCCGCTTCCAATAGGGAGCGGCTCTATGGACAACCCGACAGAAGCCCAGAAAGGATTTGGCGGGACTTCTATGTGGATGGTATATTCTGCTTTTCTAAGCGGTCTTTCCAGATAAATAACCGAAGGCTCTTTCATAGCCACGCCCACATGATATTTTTCTTCTAATAGCGAACAAATAACTTCTAACTGTACTTTTCCCAAAAAAGATAACATAATCTCATGTGTAACAGTATCAATGTCAAAATGCAAAAGAGGGTCTGTATCAGCAATCTCTGCGAGGGCATTTAACAGGGCTTCCCTTTGCTCCGGCTTTTGCGGCTCTACCGTTGTCCGAAGTAATGGCATGGGATTATCAATCCGTGTTTTATGAGGCAGGAGTTTTTCATTTCCTAGAATGTCGTTCAGTTTCAAAGTATCATCAGCTAAAATAACAATTTCTCCCGGATAAGAGGTGTCTGTCCGAACAATTTCCCCTTTGGATGGAATACGCATCTCTGTGATTTTCAGCTTTTCTCTCCCGGCCAGGGCCACCGTATCCCGCAGGCGCAGCGTTCCGCTGTATAGCCGTAGATAGACACGCCGCTGGCCGCAATCTGTATACTCCACCTTGAAAACGTTGCCGCATAGGGCGGCGCTCCCCTGTTCCCCAATCGGTTGGAACAGCCCTGTCACCGCATCCATCAACGGTTGAATGCCAAGGCCCTTTTTGGCGCTGCCATAATAGACCGGGAACAGGGAGGCGTCTTGAACCCGCCGCTGTTCCTCCCGCACAAGTTTTTCCCGGCTGATTGGTTCTCCTGCGATATACTTTTCCAATAATTTATCGTTATTTTCGATGACCGCATCCCATGCTTCTATGTCGGTATTTTCCTCCAGGACTATTTCCGGGGACAGCGACACCGTCTGCTTGATGATAATATCGGCGGAGAGCTTATCCCGAACAGACTGAACCACGCTCTGCAAATCAACGCCAGCCTGGTCGATCTTGTTGATAAAGATAACGGTGGGAATGTTCATTTTCCGCAGGGCATGGAACAGAATACGGGTCTGGGCCTGCACGCCATCTTTAGCGGAGATCACCAAGATGGCCCCATCTAAAACAGCCAAAGAGCGGTACACCTCCGCCAAAAAATCCATATGGCCTGGCGTATCTATAATGTTGACTTTTACATCCTCCCACTGAAAAGATGTCACTGCTGTCTGGATAGTGATTCCCCTTTGACGCTCCAAATTCATTGTATCTGTCCTTGTTGTGCCTTTATCTACGCTCCCTGGTTCTGCAATTGCACCACTGGTATACAATAAACTCTCCGTTAATGTTGTCTTTCCTGCGTCAACGTGAGCCAGAATGCCTAAGTTAATTATTTTCATGTGATTTTCCTCCTATCAACACCCAAAAAAGGGCATAAAAATACCCAGTGATAAATACTCCTATCACTGGGTAAATAACTCCAATAGCCCCAAAACACTTATATGTTTTCGGGCATATAAAATTACATGATAAAAGTATTCTTAAACTGGGTACAAAAAACTAAGCCCCATATTAAAAGTGAAACGGGACTGCTACTTTTTGTTCCCACTATCAAATTGACAGTTTATTTAAGAATACCTTGCCGCATATTTATTAACTCCTTGTATAATACTGAATCTAATTATATTCCTTAACCCTTTATTTGTCAAGCTGACAAACTAAAGCAGAAAAAGCGGCAGGATTTCCCCCTGCCACTAATCATCTGTTTATGCAAAAATAATTTCCTTTTCCACAATCTCCCTCGCACAAGCCCTTATGTTATTGAGGCATCCTGTCCATTCTAAGGCGTTTTCTGCCTTTAGCTGTTCCGTTATGCCCTGTGCCTGTTTCATACCCTCTATGAGCCTTTCAAAGCGTTCCTGTGCCTGTCTGTTGATGTCGGCAAGGTAGGCGTTTAGCCTGCCGCTTGTAAGAAGATTGGTGTATGTAACTTTACGGTACTGTTTTAGATAATCTAAATGCCGTTGCCCCCAGATGCCTATTGCCTGTTCTTCTTCGGCGGGTACAGTTAAGCACGGTATCAAATAATCCCCTTGCCTTTCGTATTTGTCGCCCAGTTCCTCAAATAATGATTTTGCCATTGTCTGTTACCTCCACATTCTTTTTTATTTTGAATGTCCGCAAAATCCGTCCTACATCCATTGGAGCTTATGACCGTTCTCATAATTTACGGAATTGACAATAAAGTGCGTGTGTATATGCCCCTTGTCTATATGCGTGGCTATCAGAACTTCATGCCCTTTCCATGCCTTTGTATGCTCTGCCAGCTCGACAGCGTTCTTGTGAGCCTGCTCCGGGGTTATTTCCTCGTCCTCATGGTAGGATTGCACATAATGCTTACGTTTGCTTTATAAATCTACCTCAGTTCCTTCCAGTAAACAAACGGTTATTTCACCATCAAGTCCTATCCTGATATGGTCTAGCACTCGGCACATATCTGAGGGGTTGAAGTCTATCTGCTCCTGCCTAAGCAGGTCACTCAATGCCATGCTGTAGTGCTTATCCAGTAGGCGATTCTCTGCTAAGATTTTCTCCCACTTGCCATCAAGCAAATCAATGTTCTCGCTTAGTAGCTCTAATGCCTTTAGAAAAATCTGCTCGAGTGTCGCCTCATCCAAATGGCTACTGTAACACCCTTCAACACCCTTTATGCGATAGCGGTTGTTACATTGCCAAACTTTACGTTTCCCTCGGCTGGTTGCCCAATTCTTCCGTCCAAAGGCTGACCCGCAGGCTCCGCAGAACACCTTGGTGGTAAATGGGTTGGCCTCACTCTGCATGATATAAGATTTGAGCTGATGCTCATCTCGGTAGGTTTTGCGTCTAGCCATTTCCAGTTGAACAGTCTCCCAAGTCTCCTCATCAATAATGGCCTCATGGCTATTTTCTACATAGTATTGGTTAACCTGACCGTCATTTTGAACTCGTTTCTTAGTCAGAAAATCAACGGTAAAAGTCTTTTGCAATAAGGCATCACCCTTGTACTTTTCATTTTGAAGCATTTTCTGTATAGCACTTGGATACCAATTTGCCTTTCCTGTCCAACCAGGTATTTCATTGTCATTCAAATACTTAGCAATGGATTCAGGACTGTACCCCTCTAAGAATTTCTCGTATATGAATTTAACAGTTTCAGCTTGCTGAGGGTTAATGATAAGCCTACCATTCTCATCCTTGTCATAACCCATGAACTTTGTGGTATTCACGCGCACCTCACCACGTTCAAACTTTTTACGAATTCCCCACGTCGCATTCTCTGAGATCGAGCGTGACTCATCCTGTGCTAAGGAAGAAAGGATTGTAAGGAGAACTTCACCTTTGGAATCTAGGCTGTCAATATTCTCCTTCTCAAAAGTCACACCAACACCAAGTTCTTTCAACTCTCGGACGTATTTTATACAATCAAGGGTGTTTCTTGCAAAGCGACTGATCGACTTTACCAAAATCCTATCCACCTTACCAGCCCTACAATCTTGTATCAAGCGGTTAAAAGCATCACGTTTTTTGGTATTAGTTGCTGAGATGCCCTCATCCGCATAGATGTCAACTAACTCATAGTCCTCGTGTTTGGAGATATAATCTCGGTAATAATTAACTTGGTTTTCATAACTTGATAGCTGTTCGTCTTGGTCGGTGGACACTCGGCAATATGCGGCTACATTGACTTTCTTTCTGACCTGATGTTGAACGCTGGTCTGCACTTTCTTGGCCGGAATAACTGTAATACTTTTCCCCATCTCTATCCCTTTCTATCACTTTTACTGGCGAGGTTACTGTCCAATTTGAGATATCTACTTCTGGCACACGCATCCCTTGACAAGCTGCTTTTCCTTCCTTAATGTATTTGGAACAGCACCAAACAATTTTTTTCTTGTAAGAAACTTGTCTCTTTAGAGTCGAACCACAATGCTGACACTTTAATAACCCCGTAAATTTATAGGTTTTGTTTCTACCTTGTTGCCATCTTCTACTGTTTAGTTTTACCTGGACTGCTTGCCAATCTTCCATTGAAATAATAGCTTCATGATTATCCTCTATCAGGTATTGTTCGAGTTCCCCCTGATTCAATTTTTTAGGACCATTCACACCATCGTGAAAATACTTCTGCAATAAGACCGAACCGTTGTATTTTTCATTGCTTAACATTTGACGGATTGTGGTGTCATGCCATTTAGCACCTGTAACCGTCGCAACTCCCTTTTCATTTAACAGTTTGGCAATACGATGAGTACCATACCCTTCAAGGTAAAGTGCAAATATTTTTCTGACTATCAAAGCTTCTTCTGGATTGATAATCAACTCACCATTCTCGTCTATATCATATCCTAAGAATCGCTTGGTGTTAATGACTAGCTCTCCTCGTTGAAACTTCTTTTGAAATGCCCAACGTTGATTGCCACTCATACTCCTCAACTCGTCCTCAGCAATACTAGCTAATACTGAAAGCATCACTTCCCCTTCACTAGAAAGGGTATGAATGTTTTGTTCCTCAAAGAAAATGTCTACTCCTATTGCCTTCAGTTCACGACTAATTTCAAGAACTGTAACCGTGTTTCTAGCAAATCGAGCAATTGACTTGGTATGAATAATATCAATCATACCTTTACGACAATTTTCAATCATGGCTTGAAAATTTGGACGATTATCCTTAGAACCAGATATACCTCTGTCATGATAAACACCTACAAAATCAATATCGTCTCTATTGGAATACAGGTTTTCAAAATAATGTTTCTGATTTTCTAACGATTCTAACTGACTTCCATTAGTCGTCGAAACTCGAATGTAGGCACAGATCCTCTGCTTGTGTTTTTGTTTATTGACTCTAATCTTTTTTACGGACATTTACTCTCCTTCCTATGTAATGGCACACTATATATCACTCTAAAGGGAAAATAAGTCAAGTTATCAGACAAACTAATTCGACCTGATAAATTTATGCCAAAGTTCATGGAATACAAATATTCCTCCTACCTTACTAGGTAGGTTTGGGAGTAATTTTTCCGCACTTATTGAAAAAAAAAGCAAAAAAATAAAGCCTGATGTTCCCACCAGGCTTAAGACTTAATTATGATATTCTAAACCAACCTACAACTTTACCGAGTTTAACTGTTCCAGTAGAATCGTAGAGTGAGCCATCCGCCATCCATTGCCGTTTCACACGACGAGTAATTCCACCGCCACCAATTTCTAATTGGTCATTGATACCGTTCTTATTATAGTCAGAATATCCATCAATATTCTGTTCCACACCATCAATACTTTTTCCGTCAGAATCTGTCACACAGACACCAATATGCCCATAGACCAAACCATCTGTCTCAATGACATAAAAATCACCTGCTTTAGGATTCACACCCCAAGCATCGTAGATTACTTGGAAACCATTTGATTTTGCTTTCTTCAAACAATCAATGGCATTTGTATAGGACATATTCTTGTCCGTAAGCTCTTGAACAATCTTATCCACCAAGGCAACACACTGTCCACCATAAGGGTTAGATGGAACGGTCACCTTTTGACCGACCTTGGATAATGCTGACGCAACCACACGACTGGCAACACTGGTTGGAATAGCGGTTGTTGTCCTTGAAGCTGTGTTAACCTTGAGTGTTTGCCCAACTTTCAGGATATCCGACTTCTTCAAACCATTCACCGCAAGTAGGGCATCTACTGTTAAACCAAACTTCCGAGCGATTCCATAATACGTATCGCCTTTCTGTGCTTGATAGGTCTGCTCACTATGGCCTTTAGTTGTTCCTTCTACATCCTGCTCAAGCACCCATGACTTGATTCCATCAAGTAGATAAGCTCTCTTACTGTTGGACTGGTGAATATTCTTCACTTGAAGGATTTTGTAGGTGCGCCCCTTGACCCAGTTGGCGATTTTCTGACCAGTCTGATAATGAGTCGCATGAGGCAACACCCTAAGACTATCACCAACAAGATAGATTGGTTTTGAAGGAGTTCCTGAACTCCCAGCGGTTGAACTGGGGGTCGAGGGAACTATGGTCTTGACTTCAACTCCTGTTATTGCTGACACAAGACCTCTCGCAATGTCCTCTTTCTTGTTCTCAAAAATCGCCATATCTTGTTCATTATCAATGAAGGCAATCTCCACCAAACGATAAGTGTATCCACGACTTGCTGCTTGGTTGGCATTATAGAGCCAATCTACCTTCTTAATACCACGATTTTGGAAATAACGTGAAAGAAGAGATAGAATGGCCATATCTTCCTTATCTGCTTCTAAGTAAGATTGAATCAAGACTTCTGTTCCTTTGGCACTACCATTAAAGGCATTGAAGTGCAATTCAGTAATTGAGTCGTATCCCTTACCAATACTAGTAATACTCCGATAATCATAAACATTTTGTTCGGTAATAAAATCAATCTGTTGTCCACTGTACTTAGACATTAACTTGGCTAATTCTCGAACCTTTCCTGCTTCTGTTATACCTAGTTTGGCATTCACTGCTCCAGGATCATAGTCTGTTCGCCCTTGCCCATGACCACAAATGACTAGATGTTTTCCCATATCTTCTCACCTCTCGTTGATTTGTTTTAAGATTGCTTGTAGTTTCTCAGGTATTGGTAGACCAATTCGAACGGTATTTTCTAGAATACTTAACCCCTCATTACTGAGATAAAAGAAAATGACCATGGTGCGAATGGTTCCACCTTGCTTGATAATGGCTGTATCAATCAGATGACCTAGTGAAACTAAAAATAAAATGGCTATCTTTTTAAAGATGCCACGAAAACCGATACTACTCGACAACTGTTTTTCTACAATTGCTGCAAAAATTCCTGTTAGATAGTCAATAATAATGAAGACAAGTAGGGCATATAGAATACCATCCAACTCTCCAAATAAACTACCAATCAAGCCTCCAATCATGGAAAATAAAATCTTATTAAGAGTTAACAGTTCCTTCATCAGTCACCTCACTTTCTACTGAACCTTCCTGCAGAATGGTAGGGTCTGACCAATCCGGTTGACCGTTCTCATCAAACCGCATCAGATAAAAACATTCATGGAATAAATCAGAAAGGTTCAGAGTTAATGTGGTACTACCCCACTGATTAAAAGCCCAAACTGTTTCTGTTGTAACCAACTGGCGCTTTCCATTTTTAATGGCAGGTCGCCTTACTTCTTCAAGATACATGTAAAAATCCTGCTCTGCTGTCTTACAACGAATGAACTCTCCATTCTTACGCATGTAAGCTAGAGCTGTTTCCAAATCAAATGGTTCTGTTACTTTGTCAATATTGAGTAATGCCATGATAACTATTCTCCTTTCCCTTCTTCAGGTTTTGTCTGAACTTCTAATAGCTCAGTCAATTCCTGTTTTTCTTTACGCAATAGGCTAAGTTCCTTATCCCTTTCCACCAATTGGATGGCTATGAGGTTCTTAGCGGTAATCTCATCAGATAGCTTGGAGACAAGCTCCTGGATGGTTAATTTTAATGATTGGTTGATTTGTTCTAGATTCATCTGTGAACTCCTTTATTTAATCGTATCCCATGTCAAGATGACGTCACCTCGACCTGTGATGTTTACTAAGTGTTTAAAATTGTGATTGAATTGATGAAGTACGTCTTTCAAGCTGACATAGGTTGTCCCATTTCGATAGATGCGGATATCTCCGATATTCAAAATAGAACTTGGTCGGTCAGATGCTTTAAAAGCATCAATACTCAGTCGGTTAGGCAACGTTACAATCTCCCACCCATCTGGATTGGTATATGGAGCACTAGCTAAACGTACTTTATCACCTACCACATCAATTTGGTCAGTATCAGTACCGTTCCATGCTCTAATCCCTACAAAGCCACCGTCATTGGCATTCCAGTTGTTCCATCGATTGGAACCGATAATGGTTACACCACATGGCTTGCCGTTTGAGGTACCTGTTTCAAATGAAACCCACTGGTGAGGATAACCACTAACCTCACGAGAAATGGATGGAGAGTTTGTAAAGAACTTGATGTTTCCAAGTGACAGATTGATTTTCATGGCTCCGTTGATTGCTGACAAAATACCGCCTGAAATTTTGTTGGCAGATAGGGTTACTGACTGCACTTGGGTTATAAAGGCAGATTTGGCAAATAACTGCTTGAGGTAAGCTTCTGTAGCCATAAACTTGGTAAAGAAAGCTTGGTCAACCTTTAACTTATCCGCAGTGATAGCTTCTGCTCCAATTCGAGCTGCTGAGATGATGCCTGACGTAATCTTGCCTGCATCAAGACTGGCAATCTTACCGCTCGCAATCACACCCTCTTGGATATAGGTAGTGCCTGTAATTTGAACGAGTTTTCCATCAATCTTGACTGTGCCATCCTTATTAAGATTGAGCTGACTCAGAACTGTCCCTGCACTGGTCAGATTTCGAACCGACCACGCCCCTGCAAGTGTTGAAACCTGCGTTTGAATGGCATTTACTGTGGCAGTTGTTGCTCGACTTGTTTCTAGATTGCCAACTCGTGCCACAATCCCAGTAGCCGTTTGAACAACCTGACTGATTTGATTGGTGTGATCTCCAATGGTCCGAGTGTGACTACTTACAGTATCCCGCACTTCATGAAAGGCGGTCACTGTCGTAAAGTCGTCTAATGACGGTGTCCAATAGTCTGGAAAGATATCACCAGTTGATACCATTAAAGCTCTCACATGGAACTTACCAGTTTTAACTCCATCGATTCTGACTTGAAGTTCAAAGCCTTTAGAGTGTTGGTACATCTCTTGACTGACTGTGGCGGTCAGTTTAATTAACCGATAGTTGTTACCCGTCGTCAGATTACTGCTCCATTTATTGTAGAAAGGGTGATACAAATTCCAGTTGGTCCATGTCCAAACATTTTGACTATCCAATATTGGACCTTGGAGTTTCATAGTACGAGTCGTTACCGCCGGGTCAAAGGTAATCTCATCCGCTGAGATATGAACATATAAATGCACTTTTGATCCAACATATATACCACTTCCATCTCCAAATTGCACCCTTCCTAAAGAGGCTACCCAGTTGCTATTGACATTTATCGTCTGATAAGTACCCCATCTATCCGAAGTACCAGCTATCAAATTACGATGTGAAACTGAGGTAGGGATTCTGCTTTCCGTTTGACTGATTCGTTGAGTAAAACTATCAGAGGTTGTTCTAACCAAATTCTGCACACTAGTTGTCGTCGCATAGGGTTGTAACGAACTGCTCGTAAGATAGCCACGACCCATAATATTTGAATCGACCTGTGACTTGGTTTGGTAGCCTTTTGAGTTAATTGCAGATTCAACTTGCGTACTCGTCAGTCGTTGTTCGATTTGCCCAGCCTGTGTTCGGATAGTGGTTTCCGCACTTGCTACTCGACCGCTCAAATTATTAAAATCCGTCTTTGCGACTTTCTGTGAGATGGCATCATTGGCAATAGTTAGCTCAGACTTGGTCTGACTAATCATTGTCGCATTGCTAGTTGCTTTTGAAAGGGCTGCTTCTGCCGTAGATTTCACACCGTCCACAAAGGTCTTGTCAGCTTTAAGTAAAATGGACTGGGTCGTTTGATTAATACTTGTCGTATGATTCTCAACTGTACTCTTGAGATTGTCATAGTCCATTTTAGATACTTTACTAGCCACATCACCCAACAATTGCCTGATTTGGGTTTCAGCATTCATCATTTTATTCTCAGTATGAGTAAGCTTTGTAGACAGCTGAGTTTGGCCCTCAGCTGTCTGAGTAATTAGTGTTCTGGTTTGACTGAGATCTGTGATTAAGTCTTCAGGAGCAGGTGACCAGTCAGTAGGCATAGAAGAAAGTTCAAACTTTGGTCTTCCAGCTAAGGCATTTCCTCTGACTTGCACAAAAAGATTGAGCTTTGCTACACTAACAACCGATACACCATCAGGAATACGAACCGTTCGGTATATTCGCTCGCGAGGTTGGGTTGCTGAAACAACTTTATAGCAGTTTAGATAGAGAGGATTGCCATTGGATAAAGTCAAGCGTAGCTCGCATCCTATCCTAGACTGTCCTCTTTCATCAGGCGACAGATTTTCCCCCTTGATATCAACGCTGATCGTCACAAACTTTCCTGCCTGAGCATAGTCGATAAAGTCCGAAGCACTATCTAGAAACTTACTCCCGGATGTAATATAAGTATCACTTTTTAGTATGTAATTTCGACCACCAAAATCAACTGGAATCTTAGCTACGGTCTCTCGAATCTCAGTTGTTATCCGATTCCCCAATTGCGTAATCGTTGACTCTGCAGTTTCGATTCTCTGTTTTGCTTGGTTAAAATCGCTAGTCTTTACTCGCTGAGAAATTTGGTCTGCTTGCACTTGAATCATGGATTCTGC